>JAQYLT010000019.1 GCA_028719885.1 Bacillota bacterium | reverse complement strand
TCCTTATTGCTTTTGCGTGCCCGTTCAATCTCACTGATTTGTTCTTCGCTAAATTTATATCTGGAAGCCATATTTATCACCCAGATATACTATACCACATCGTTGCAAATATTTAAACTGTTTTATTAAGATTTAGTATTACTTGCTCTATGCTCACATTCACTGCCTTTGCAATGAACTCTGCATTCATCCCCATATTGTAAAGGTTCAGCGCAGTTTCTCTTGCTCTTTTCAGTTCACCCTCGGCGCGGCCCTCTGCGCGGCTCTTATCCCTCATGATTTCCATTTCTCTGCACATTTCCCTCACTCTTTCCGGTGATACATTGTACTTTGGGAGGGGTAGAAAGAGCAGGAGGCGTGAACGCCCCCTGTCCTTTTATTGTTCGGATTCTTTTTTGATATTGTGATTTGATAAAAACAGCACGACTGAAATTCCAAAAGACACAGCAACGGAAACTAAGTGAATATCCCCAAGTTCATATACAGAACCGTAGGTACTAAACCAAATACAGTTAACCACAATCAGCAGCATCTGAACGGCAGAGATGAACAGCTGCGTTTTACGTAGTTTTGTCCAAAGGAAGATGATTGCGAGAACGGAGCAAATGACACAAATCACGCCGAATATCCAAGCGCAGGAATCAAAAAAGTTCACTCTTTTGTAATATCCATCTGGACGAATTCCCGTGTAGAAGCCGCCCCAGTTCGGCAAAAAACAAATCACGCCCGAACAAACAAACAGAATTGTTGCGATGACTTTCAGCGCGATTTCAAGCTGTGGATTGAGATTAATAGACAGTTTTTTCATTTGTTTATACCTCCATAAAATATAAAAGTGCGTAGCCTCATTTGTCGCGATGCAATTCATTCAGGCAAGCATCAGGATGCCAAAATGGGGGCGTATTCTTCGCTAAGATCAAACACATCCTGATAGTTTGTCTGAAGATATAGAACCGGCTCACAAGAATTGCTGTAAGTATATTTTACACTTTCTTTTCGGGGAAAACAATTAGCTGGCTGCATAGGGTTGCAAATTTTTTTGGGGTGGAGCAATCCACCCTTTTCTCTTTTCTTTTGGTATGCTATACTAACAGAAACGGACACCCCGGGAGGGGTGTCCCTACGAGGGAAATGGACACCCCGGGAGGGGGTCCCTATGAGGGAAACGGACACCCCAGGAGGGGTGTCCCTACGAGGAAAACGGACACCCCGGGAGGGGTGTCCCTACGAGAGAAACGGACACCCCAGGAGGGGTGTCCTTACGAGGAGGGATTCTGTGGAATTACCCAAAAGAAACCACAACCGCATCAGGGGATTTGATTACAGCCAAAATGGTGCGTATTTCGTCACCATCTGCATCCAAAACAGGCGAAGAATTCTATCAAGAATCGTAGGGACACCCGTCCCCGGGTGTCCGTAAGCACCATGCCCGGAATTATTGTCCTATGGAAGAATCGCTGACAAATACATCCGGCAGATGGATACATTTTATGACCACCTGTCGGTGGATAAATATGTAATCATGCCGGATCATATTCATTTTCTGATTTCAATCCACGAACAAGTCGGACACCCCGAGAGGGGTGTCCCTACGCCCAGGACATCCGTGATTGCAAGATTTGTGGGAACATTCAAACGGTTTTGCAACAAGGAATACGGCCAGAACATCTGGCAGGCCCGATATTACGATCATGTGATCCGCAATCAACAGGATTATGACGAGACCTGGGAATACATCGATAACAATCCACGAAAATGGATGATGACAAAACAAGGAATAGACGCGTAGGGACACCCGTCCCCGGGTGTCCGCAAATTCCATCCCACCGGGAAGCACATCCTCATTTTCTTCATCAAAACAAAGCCCAAAACGCAAAAACAGGAAGCACATCACAACCGTTTTCACGGAAAGGATGTGCTTCCTTGCTTTATTTTTGCGAAAAGTGGGGTTTGAACTTTTTACGGTTCAAAGTAAGGGTTTTACCCTCTTACTTCAGGCTCTCAGCAACGGCCACGGCCACGGAGACGGTAGCGCCGACCATGGGGTTGTTGCCCATGCCCAGGAAACCCATCATTTCCACGTGGGCGGGGACGGAGGAGGAACCGGCGAACTGGGCGTCAGAGTGCATACGGCCCATGGTGTCGGTCATGCCATAGGAAGCGGGACCAGCGGCCATGTTGTCAGGATGCAGGGTACGGCCCGTGCCGCCGCCGGAGGCCACGGAGAAGTACTTCTTGCCCTGCTCGATGCATTCCTTCTTGTAGGTGCCGGCAACGGGGTGCTGGAACCGGGTGGGGTTGGTGGAGTTGCCGGTGATGGAAACGTCCACACCCTCGTGGTGCATGATGGCAACGCCCTCGCGGACATCGTCAGCACCAAAGCAGCGGACAGCAGCCCGCTCGCCGTCGGAGTACTTGTACTCCTTGACGATCTTCAGCTCGCCGGTGTAGTAGTCAAACTGGGTCTGCACATAGGTGAAGCCGTTGATCCGGGAGATGATCTGAGCAGCATCCTTGCCCAGGCCGTTCAGGATGACCCGCAGGGGCTCCTTACGAGCCTTGTTGGCGCTGCGGGCGATGCCGATGGCACCCTCAGCGGCGGCAAAGGACTCGTGGCCAGCCAGGAAAGCGAAGCACTTGGTCTCATCCCGCAGCAGCATGGCGCCCAGGTTGCCATGGCCCAGGCCGACCTTCCGGTCCTCGGCCACGGAGCCGTCGATGCAGAAAGCCTGCAGGCCGATGCCGATGGCCTCGGCAGCCTCAGCAGCGTTCTTCACGCCCTTCTTCAGAGCAATGGCGGCGCCCACGGTGTAAGCCCAGCAGGCGTTCTCAAAGCAGATGGGCTGAATGCCCTTTACGATCTCATAGGGGTCGAAGCCCTTGGCCTGGCAGAGCTCGCGGCATTCTTCCACGGAAGACAGGCCGTACTGAGCAAGGACACCATTGATCTTGTCAATTCTTCTTTCGTAACTTTCAAACAAAGCCATCGTCGTGTCCTCCTCTTATTCGTGGCGGGGGTCAATGTACTTGGGTGCGTTGTCGAAACGACCGTAGTGACCCATAGCCTTCTTGTAGGCGGTGTTGGCGTCGTCGCCCTTCTTCATGAAGTCCATCATCTTGCCCAGATTGACGAACTCATAGCCGATGATCAGGTTGTCGTTATCCAGGGCAACCCGGGTAACATAACCCTCGGCCATTTCCAGGTAGCGGGGGCCCTTGGCGCGGGTGGCAAACATGGTGCCCACCTGGCTGCGAAGGCCCTTGCCCAGGTCCTCCAGAGAGGCGCCAACCACCAGGCCGCCCTCGGAGAATGCGGACTGGCTGCGGCCGTAGACGATCTGCAGGAACAGCTCACGCATCGCGGTGTTGATGGCGTCGCACACCAGGTCGGTGTTCAGGGCTTCCAGAATGGTCTTACCGATGAGAATCTCGGCGGCCATTGCGGCGGAGTGGGTCATGCCGGAGCAGCCGATGGTCTCCACCAGGGCCTCTTCGATGACGCCTTCCTTGACGTTCAGGGTCAGCTTGCAGGCGCCCTGCTGGGGAGCACACCAGCCGATACCGTGGGTAAAGCCGCTGATGTCCTTGATTTCCTTGGCCTGGACCCACTTGCCCTCTTCGGGAATGGGAGCGGGGCCATGGTATGCGCCCTTAGCGACGGAGCACATATTCTGTACTTCTGCACTGTAAATCATGGCAAAATTCCTTTCTTTCAAAAGACGGTTTCCCGCCTTAGGATTACAAATCTGAAACGGCCCGCTTGGCAGAAAAGCCTGCAAGCCCGGCAATTTCCTTATACATTATACATTCCACAGCAGAAAATGTCAATTGGGGAAGAAAAACAATCCGTACAAAAACACTGAATGGAACCGGAATCCCTTTGACAAAATCAGCAGTTACCCCTGCAGGGTCCGGACATATTCCGACCGGTCAGCCGCCTTGAAATAGGCAGAGCCGGTGACCAGGACCTCCGCACCGTTGGCCTTGCAGATGGGGGCGGTATTTCGGTCCACGCCGCCGTCCACCGAGAGGATGCAGCCAGGATTCACTTCATCCAGGCGGCTTCTCAGGGCGCGGAGCTTGGGCATCATATCCTCTTTGAATTTCTGTCCGCCGAAGCCGGGCTGAACGGTCATAACCAGAATCAGATCGCACAGAGTCAGATAGGGCTCCGCTTCCTCCGCCTTGGTGCCGGGCTTCAGGGAGATGCCCGCCTTACAGCCCATGGAGCGAATCAATTTCAAGGCCTTGACGGTATTCTCATGGCTGTCCGCCTCAATATGGATGGTCAGCCAATCCGCACCGGCAGCGACAAACCGCTCCACATAGCGAATGGGCCGTTCGATCATCAGGTGAACATCCAGCGGCATGTTTGTAATCTCCCGGACGGCCTTCAGCGCCGGCAGTCCAAAGGAAAAATTGGGTACAAAGCTTCCATCCATCACGTCCACATGAATCCAGTCGGCGTGATGCTGTTCAATGTCATGGATATCCCGCTCCAGATTCACAAAATCCGCAGCGAGAATGGACGGTGCTACCTTTGCCATACGTTTCTCCTCTCTTTTTCCACCGATCTGTGGATTCTCTTTCTATAGATAGTAACACAAAACAGGCCGCAATGCAATCCATTCCGGCTATTTCGCGTAATTCATTCGAATAATCCAGCTAAGAATCCGTTGGGCGGTGCTCAGACCGATGCCGCTGCTGCCGCCGGTTATGATGACAACCTGATTCATGTTGTGTGCTCCTCCACCGGATAAAATCTCGGGCCGGAATATCCATCCCGCTCCACCTGCTCCTGCCACATGGAAGCAGGCCGAACCCAGATGCCGCCTTCGCCATAGAGCGCCCGGTAAACCACCATGGGCTCCATTGTTTCGGAATGGGTTGCCACGAAAAGAACTTCATACATATTCCCTTTGAAATGCCGGTACTTCCCTGGTTTAATCTCCATATTTCTCCTCCGAAAAATGCGCCGGGAAATCTCCCGGCGCATCTAAGTTATGATTTTGCAGGCATACCGCCCCGGCTGGTGAGGTCCAGAACCACATTGCTGTCGAAATAGCTGGAGAACTGGCTGGCATACCAGGCCATCGATTCGCCGGTGACCATCAGACGGGTCTGGCGGACAAAGGTGGTATTCACATCCACTCTGGGAGAGGAGCCACTGTTCAGGAAGAAACGGATGCCGCTGTTATAAAGCACGTTGAAAGTAGTGCCGGAATAGGCCTCGATATCACTGGCCCGGGCAAAGACGATGGTATCCACCTCGCCGATGACCGGCGTAATCTGGTTGGTCCAGTTGGTGACCTCCGCCTGAATCTGCAGGGTGCTCATGCCCCGGTAGGCCTGGTTGCTGTAGGTGTAGCTGGCGATGGTATAGCCCTTTTCCCGCAGGGCTGCCACGATCTCCTTTGCGCCGATCACCTCCTGGTCATAGAAAGACTGACCAAAGCGGGACACATAGGAGGTATTGGTCCGGTAGCCAAAGACGCCCTCGGTACCGGTGACAGCCAAAATGGCACGGGCTCCCTGATAGCAGAAGTCGGGATGCTCCTGGATAAAGGCTTCCAGAACGGGGACCAGGTCGTAATTGCCGATCTGGGTCTGACCGTTTTCATCCACATAGGCGGCCTTGATGTCGCCGTTATCGTCCAGCACCAGCTTGTAAGCGAAGCCATGGCCCTTGGCATCGGGGGTGCCGTCCTTGTCCGGGTCAACCATATACTCAAAGTAGTTGACCATGGTTTCCGTGATCATCACGGGCTTTTTACCGGAGGGCAGGTAGACGGACTTGGTGAAGAAGCTGCTGTTGCCATCCACACCGGGAACACTGCTGATGAAGCTGTTGAAATCCACCAGCACATAGTTGGCGGCATACAGCTGGTTCAGAATCCGGGTGAATTCCTCCACGGAAACGAAGTTCTTATTGTAAAGTCCCGCCAGGTCCGCACCGGAAATATCCTTGTTGCAGGCCCGGGAGGCATCGGCCATCAGCACGTGGAAGGACAGGTTGGGAATGGAGGACAAATCCTTGACCTCCACCAGCTGCTTCTGCTCGTTCACCAGCTCTGCCTTCTTCGCGGTGACCTGCTGGGTAAACTTATCGTTATCGCTGCTGTAGGAATCCAGCAGTGCAATGGCACCGTCGTAGTCATAGCCAACCACCAGGCTTTCGGCCTCGGCAATCAGCCTCTTGAACTCCAGCTCTGCGGCACCGGCGGCATTGGCCTGCTGCTGGGCCTCCACCTTGGCGGCGGAATCCTTGTTCTTTTTCACCGTGAGCGCGTTGGAAACGGAGCCAACCACGAAGCTGAGAATCAGGAACAGTGCCGCACCGGCAATGATGGCGGGCAGATACACCTCTTTAAAGATGCGCTTTTTCTCCCGCTTTTTCCGGCGGATATACTTGGGGTCCAGAGGATCCAGCACCTCTTCCTTTTTCAGGTTGGTTACCGGCTCCATATACATGTCCAAAAGCTTGGAGAACACGCTCTTCTTGGAGGGATCAGAAGTCTTTTTCTTCTTTTCCTTTTTGGGCTTGCCGCTGCGCTTGGGAAGACTGAAGCTCATGCCCTTTTTCTTCTTGGCGGGCTCGGGCTCTTCTTCGTCATAATACGCCTCCTCTGCCGGGTACTCTTCCTCCTGAGGATACTCCTCCTGATCGTAATCCGGCAAAGCCTCTTCCTGCTCTTCTTCCGGCTGCCCATAGATGCGGACATCGTCATCCTCGGGCTCTGCGTTCTCCTGCCGGTCCGTATGCTCCGGGAAGTCCGCAGTCAGGTCCTCGTCGACGCTCTCATCGAACTGCCCATCCTGAGGCTCTTCAGGAGACGGGTCAAGCTGAAACTTTCTTGTGTCATCCTGATGGTCGGAAAGGGCATCATCCTCTAAAATATCGGAAAAATCAAAATCCTCGTCCTCGGACAGAAAGTCCTTGGGATCGAAGCCGTATTCTTCTTCAAAATCAAAATCGACATCGAAATCGTTCTTATCCATCGCTCGTCCCCTACCTTTATGGTGATGTCACATCTATTCTAGCATCGGTCAGAAAAAAATGCAAGTGGAATTGACATAAAACCTCAAAATTCGTGGCTGTAAAGAAAATCTTAATCTGCCGACATTTCCGTCTCGCTGAACAATCCCTCCCGGGTGATGTTCTTGGCCCATTTGCCGCTGCGGTAATGGCTGAGCACCCAGGGCCACTTGACAAACTCATCGGTGCAGAGCAGAAAATACACCCAGAGCACCGGCAGCTTCAGCACAAAGGCAGCGAAAAAGCCCAGAGGGACGGCGTAGCACCACATGTCGATGGTATCGCATATCAATCCAAACCGGGTATCACCACCGGCCCGGAAGACTCCGGCAATCAGAGAGGTGTTCACCGCGCCGCCCATGATGTAATAGGTATTGATCCAGAGCATGACCTTCAAATATCCCATGGCCGTCTCCGACAGGCTGGTGGAGGCAAACCGAAGCACCAGCGGCATACAGGCGATGAGAATCACCGCCCCCACCAGGCCCGTGATCACCGTCATTTTCATCACCTGGGAGGCATACTCCTTGGCCTTTTCCAGCTTTCCCTCGCCCATCACATTGCCAAGCAAAATTCCGCCTGCACTGGCCACGGCGAAGCAGAACGTAGAGCTGAGATTCCGTACCACAATCACCATGGAGTTTGCCGCCACCGCGTCGTTGCCCAGGTGGCCCAGGATGACGGAGTACATGGAGAATGCCAATCCCCAGGACAGGTCATTGCCCAGCGCGGGCATGGCCAGCCGAATGAAATCGCCGGTGAGGAGCTTGTTCCGGCGGAACATATAGGCAGGATTCAGCTTCACATCCTTGGAAAAGGCGGACACCACAAAGCAGCCCATCAGCTCCACCACCCGGGACGCTGCCGTGGCGATGGCCACGCCCTTGGCCCCCAGCTTGGGAGCGCCGAACAGGCCGAAGATAAACACCGCATTGAGCACAATGTTCAAGCCGAAAGCCATCACATTGAGCACCATACAAACCGTCACCCGTCCGATGCTCCTGAGAACGGCCAGGTATATCTCAAGGATGCCCCAGCAGAGGTAAGTTATGCCCATGATCCGCAGATATTCCGCGCCAATGGCAATGAGCTCCCCATCCTCCGTGAACAGGCGCATCATGGTCTTTGGAATGGTGAAGGCCAGGGCGGATACCACCACGGTGAGAATCAGAGAATAGCGCAGAGCAATTCCCTCCACCACCCGGATGGCCTGAAAATCCTTTTTCCCGTAATACTGGGCGCAGAGCAAAGTGGCGCCGGTACCCAGGCCGTAAAACACCATGCTCAGCACACTGGCATAATTGGCTGCCAGGGACACGGCGGAGATGGAGGACTGACCCACATAGTTCAGCATGATCACATCCGAAGAGCTCACCGCCGCGCTGAGCAGGTTTTGAATCACCAGCGGGATCAGCAGCTTATACATCTGCTTGGTAAAGCCGTTGTCCGCCGTCAATCTTCTTTTCATGTTTTTCCTCTTTCTTTTTATGTTCCGTTGCCCCGAAGCTCGATGATCTGGTCCCGGAGCACGGCTGCATACTCAAATTCCATCATCTTTGCCGCCTCTTTCATCTGCTTCTCCAAACGGGCAATCTCTTTTTCTTTCTCGGCCTTGGTCATCTTCACGCCGTTTCTTCCCTTTCGCTCGGCGGTGGGAGAGGATATCTCAATCAGGTCCCGGACGGATTTGATCACCGTCTTGGGGACGATGCCGTGGGACTGGTTGTAGCGGTTCTGGATATCCCGGCGGCGGGCGGTTTCATCCAATGCAAGCCGCATGGAGGGGGTAACCGTATCGGCATACATGATCACCTTGCCCTCGGCATTTCTGGCAGCCCGCCCGATGGTCTGAATCAGGCTTGTCTCACTGCGGAGGAAACCCTCCTTGTCCGCATCCAAAATGGCAACCAGGCTCACCTCCGGCAAATCCAGGCCCTCCCGCAGCAGGTTGATGCCCACCAGCACATCGAATTTGGCCATGCGTAGGTCCCGAATGATTTCCATACGCTCCATGGCCCCAATGTCCGAGTGCATATACCGGACCTTGATGCCCGCCTTGGTCAGATAGGCCGTCAAATCCTCCGCCATCTTCTTGGTCAGGGTGGTCACCAGCACCCGCTCCTGCCGGGCGGTCCGCGCATTGATCTCCCCGATCAGGTCATCAATCTGCCCGTCGATGGGGCGAACCTCCACCATCGGGTCCAGCAGTCCCGTGGGCCGGATTACCTGCTCCACAATTTGCCCGGAGCGGCTGCGCTCATATTCTGCCGGTGTTGCGGAGACGTAAATGACCTGGTTGATTTTTTGATCGAACTCGCCGAAGTTCAGCGGCCGGTTGTCATAGGCCGAGGGCAGCCGGAAGCCGTAATTCACCAGGGCGTCCTTCCGGCTCCGGTCTCCGGCGTACATGGCCCGGCACTGAGGCAGGGTCACATGACTTTCGTCAATAAACATGAGAAAATCCTTTGGGAAATAATCCAGCAGTGTGGTGGGCGGGGTGCCCGGTGCCCGGCCCTGAATCACCCGGGAATAGTTTTCGATCCCGTTGCAGAAGCCGATTTCCGTCATCATTTCCAGGTCGTAAGCCGTCCGCTGGGCAATGCGCTGGGCCTCGATCAGCTTGTTATTGTCCCGGAAAAACTGCACCTGCTGGTCGCATTCCCGTTGAATCTCCAGCATGGCCCGCTGAAGCTTCTCCCTGGAGGCAACATAATGGCTGGCGGGGTAGATGGCCACATGGTCGACATACCGCTCTGCTACGCCGGAAACCGCGTTGATCTCACTGATTCGGTCGATTTCATCCCCGAAAAATTCAATCCGAATGGCTCTGCCGGACCAGTAAGCGGGGTAAACCTCCAGGGTATCCCCCCGCACCCGGAATTTATTACGGGAGAAATCCAGATCGTTTCGCTCATACCGGATTTCCGTCAGCTTCTTGAGAATCTCATCCAGGGGACGCTCCTGCCCCACCCGCAGAGAGATGACCATGCTCTTATAGTCGATGGGGTCACCCAGGCCGTACAGGCAGCTGACGGAAGCCACCACAATCACATCCCGCCGCTCAAAGAGGGCCGAGGTGGCAGAGTGGCGCAGCCGGTCGATTTCCTCATTCACCGACGCATCCTTTTCAATATAGGTATCGGTATGGGCAATATATGCCTCCGGCTGGTAGTAATCGTAGTAGCTGATAAAATACTCCACCGCGTTTTCCGGAAAGAACTCCCGGAACTCGGAGCAAAGCTGGGCGGCGAGGGTTTTGTTGTGGGCCAGCACCAGGGTGGGACGATTCAGCTTCGCAATCACCGAAGCCATGGTGAAGGTCTTGCCGGAGCCGGTGACACCCAGCAGCGTCTGCTCCCGCAGTCCAAGGTTCACTCCCTGAACCAGGCCCTCAATTGCCTGGGGCTGATCGCCGGAGGGCTGATAATCTGAAACAAGCTTGAAGTGATCCACTGTAATCTCCTTTTATCCATTGGAAGCCGGGAAGGTATATCCCGACTGGGCCAGTGATACATAGTCATCATCCGTAACGAGAATATGGTCGATAAAGTGCACATCCACCGCCTGCAGCGCGTCGGCGATCCGTAAGGTTGTCTGGACGTCCACATTGGAGGGAACCGCCAGGCCGCCGGGATGATTGTGGGCCAGCACCACACTGGAGGCATTGGTGCTCAGCGCCGTTTCCACGATTTTCCGCACGGACAGGGTGGTGCTGTTCACATCTCCCTCCGAAATCTTCTTGCAGCAGAGCATTTTGCATTTGGCATCCAGGCAGAGCAGATACACCGTTTCCACATTTCTGCCGAAGAAAAAGGTTTGCAGGTACTTGGCGCAGCTGTCCAGGGTGGGAAGAATTCTTGATTTGGACGCCCGGTCCGTCAGGTAGCATCTGCCCACCTGGGTGATCAGCTTCAGGAAAACCGCCGTATTCTCCCCGATTCCATCCACCTTACACAGCTCCTCCACCGGTGCCTCAAGCACCTGGGACAGAGAGCCGAAATGATTCAGCAGTTCATGGGCAATGGGGTTGGTATCCTGCCG
Organism: Bacillota bacterium; assembly: GCA_028719885.1. GTDB lineage: Bacteria > Bacillota > Clostridia > Oscillospirales > Oscillospiraceae > Faecousia. Next base: position 86,583 of record JAQYLT010000019.1, on the reverse strand, counting down.
GGCAATACAGTAAAACAGCAGGATTTCCAGAATCTGAACATCTGTGAACTGGTCCAGGCCCTCCGCAAGGAAGCGCTGCCGCATTCTTTTTCTGTGGCCATCGTGAACTGACATGGATTTTTCTCCTCCATTCTTATGGATACGGTAAAGCATCATCGGGGCGCTGACCTGGGGATGGAATTTTTCATTCCCTCTTCCCAGTTTGGCCCTTGCTATTTTGATTCATTTCGGCTAGAATAGCATTACCCGTCGAAACCTGCCGGGAAAGTTTTCCCGTCTTCTGCACATCCTATGTTCGTCAGGAGGAACCCCCATGGAACAACAATCAGACGGAATGCAAATGCTGGACTTTATGATTCATCCCGCATTTTGTGTCAAAAACAGAATCATTACCAAGCTCAATGTGCCGGCGGCCAAGCTGTTCCTGCGGGAGGGGCTCTCTTTGGATGCCATCCTGGATTCAGGGGCCGAAGAATACGCCGCTTTTTCCTCCGGAATGCTCTGCCTCACCCTGTCCATCTGCGGCCAGCGCTTCGGCGCCTCGGTGGTTCGGGTGGGCGAAGAGGATGTTTTCACCCTGGACCGGCAATATGAAAGCGAGGAGCTGCGGGTACTGGCCCTGGCCGCGAGAGAGCTGCGGGGGCCCTTGTCCAGCGCCATGCTGGCTACCCAGCAGCTGGAAACCGAGAATCAGCAGTTCTCCCGTTTGAACAGAAGCCTGCATCAGCTGCTTCGGATCGTGGGCAACATGTCCGATGCCTCCGGGGTCAGCCCCGTCTTCCGTCCGGAGCAGCAGAACATCGATGCCATGTTTCAGGAAATTGCCGAAAAAGCCGCAGCGCTGTCCAGCTTTTCGGGCATCAGCTTCTCCTATCAGGGTCTGGGCGAAGCGGTCAGCTGCTTTGTAGACCGGCAGCAGATGGAACGGGCGGCGCTGAACATGATCTCCAACGCGCTGAAATATACCTCGGAGGGAGGGCACATCCAGTTGGCTCTCTGCCGCAGCGGAAAACAATTCCGTTTCTCCGTAACCGACAACGGCTGCGGCATCCCCGAAAAGGAACGGGCCACCCTGTTCAGCCGCTATCTCCGGGAGCCGGGGATTGAGGATACCCGCCACGGAATCGGGCTGGGCATGCTCCTGATTCGTCTCACCGCTGCCCGCCACGGCGGAGCCGTCCTGGTGGACTTCCCGAAAGAGGGCGGCACCCGAATCAGCCTTACCTTTTCCAGTGTTGTCGGCGGCGGCAGCGTTCTGCACACCGCCTTCCTCCCCGCCGACTACGCAGGAGAGCAGGACCACGCCCTGATTGAGCTCTCTGACTTTCTCCCCCTGGAGCGGTATTGATTTCCTGCACAGCTGTCTCACCGAAAGTGAGGCAGCTGTTTTTTATTCCAGATATTTTTTCAGATAGGCGCCGGTGAAGCTTCCCTCCGCGGCGGCAATTTCCTCCGGTGTTCCCACGGCGACCACATTTCCACCGCCGTCGCCCCCCTCGGGGCCAAGGTCAATGAGGTAATCCGCCGTTTTGATCACATCCAGGTTGTGCTCGATGACCAGCACGGTGTTGCCCGCATCCACCAGCTGCTGCAGCACCTCTATCAGCTTGTGGACATCCGCCGCATGGAGTCCGGTGGTGGGCTCGTCCAGGATATAAATGGTTCTTCCCGTGGAAACCCGGGCCAGCTCCGTGGCCAGCTTGACCCGCTGTGCCTCGCCGCCGGAGAGGGTTGTGCTGGACTGGCCCAGCTTGACATAGCCCAGGCCAACCTCCTGGAGCATCTGGGCTTTCCGACGAATCTTGGGCAGATTTTCAAAGAAGTCCACTGCCTCCTCCGCGGTCATATCCAGAACCTGAGAAATATTCTTTCCCTTATAGAGCACCTCCAAGGTCTCCCGATTGTAGCGGGAGCCGTGGCACACCTCGCAGGGGACATACACATCCGCCAGGAAATGCATTTCGATTTTTACAAGTCCGTCGCCGCAGCAGGCCTCGCACCGGCCTCCCTTTACATTGAAGCTGAACCGTCCCGGGCCGTAACCCCGCATTTTTGCGTCCGCCGTGGAGGCAAACAGGTCCCGGATGTCGTTAAACAGCCCCGTATAGGTTGCGGGATTGGAACGGGGTGTCCTGCCGATGGGGCTCTGGTCAATGTCAATCACCTTGTCCAGATTTTCCAGCCCCTCCACACAGCGGCAAGCGCCTGGCCGGGTACGGGCGTGATTCAGCCTGGACAGCAGGGTTTTGTTCAGCACCTCGTTCACCAGGCTGGATTTTCCGGAGCCGGACACGCCGGTAACGCAGGTAAAGGTGCCCAGAGGAATCTGCACATCCACATTTTTCAAATTGTTTTCACAGGCTCCCCGGACCGTGAGGAATTTACCGTTTCCGGGTCTCCGGGAAGTGGGGACGGGAATCTTCTTCGCCCCGGACAAATACTGACCGGTGACCGAACGGGGGCAGGCAATGATATCCTCCAGGGTGCCCGTGGCCACAATCTCGCCGCCGTGGCTGCCTGCGCCGGGGCCCACATCCACCAGAAAATCGGCGGCCCGCATGGTGTCCTCGTCATGCTCCACCACGATCAGGGTGTTGCCCAGGTCCCGCAAATGCTCCAGGGTTGCCAGCAGCTTGTCGTTATCCCGCTGGTGCAGACCAATGGAGGGCTCATCCAGGATATACAGCACGCCCATCAGGGAGGACCCGATCTGGGTGGCAAGGCGGATTCTCTGGCTCTCTCCGCCGGACAGCGTGCCCGCCGGACGGGACAGGGTGAGATAGCCCAGGCCCACATCCATCAGGAATTGCAGGCGGGACTTGATTTCTTTCACAATCTGCTCCGCCACAATGGCCATGTTCCCATCCAGCTGGAGATTCTCCATGAATTCCAGCTCCTGCCGAATACTCATGCGGCAGAAGTCCATAATACCAATACCGCCCACTGTGACAGCCTGAGCCATGGCAGAAAGCCGGTTGCCGCCGCAGCTGGGGCAGGGCGCCGTGGACATGCATTCTTCCAGTTCTTTTCTGGCGGCATCGGACTGGGTCTCCCGATACCGGCGGGAGATGTTATTTAGAATTCCCTCAAAAGGCTGCTCCAGAACGCCCATGCCGTTGCCCCGGTTGTAGGTCATGCGGAGCTTCTCTCCCTTGGTGCCGTACAGAATGATGTCCATCACATCCCGAGGCAACTCTTTCACCGGAACGGTGAGAGAAAAGTGATATTTCTGGGCCAGTGCCTCAAAATACATCCGGAAGATGGAATCGGTTCTGGCACTCTGCCAGCCGGAGGCCTGGATTGCACCGTCAAAAATGGACTTCTCCTTATCCGGAATGACCAAATCCTCATCCGCAACCAGTTGGAAACCCAGGCCTGTGCAGCTGGGGCAGGCACCGGCGGGATTGTTAAACGAAAACATCCGAGGCTCCAGCTCCGGCATGCTGATGCCGCAGTCCTCGCAGGCATAATTCTGAGAAAAGCTCAGCTCTTCCTCCTGCCCGGGAATGGAAATGGTCACCAGGCCGCCGGAGTGGACGCAGGCGGTTTCGATGGAGTCGGTGAGTCGGCGGTGAATTCCCTCTTTCAGCACCAGCCGGTCCACAATCAGCTCCACGGTGTGCTTTTTGTTTTTTTCCGGTTTGATCTCCTCGGTAAGGTCATACTGAATGCCGTCCAGCCGGACTCTGGCAAAGCCCTGCTTCCGGGCATCCTCAAACACCTTCTGGTGCTCGCCCTTTTTCCCCCGGACCACGGGGGACAGAATGAGAAAACGGGTGCCCTCCCCCAGGGCCTCCACTCGATCAACGATCTGATCGATGGTCTGGCGGCGAATCTCTTTCCCGCATTTGGGGCAGTGGGGAATGCCGGTTCTGGCCCAGAGCAGCCGGAGGTAATCATAGATCTCCGTCACCGTGCCCACGGTGGAGCGGGGGCTTTTGGAGGTGGTTTTCTGGTCAATGGAAATGGCGGGAGAGAGGCCGTCGATGGAATCCACATCCGGCTTATCCATCTGACCCAAAAACTGCCGGGCATAGGAGCTGAGGCTCTCCACATAGCGGCGCTGGCCCTCGGCGTAAATGGTATCAAATGCCAGGCTGGACTTGCCGGAGCCGCTGAGCCCGGTGAACACCACCAGCTTGTCTCTGGGGATGGTGAGGTTCACGTTTTTCAGGTTGTTTTCTCTTGCCCCCTGAATTCTGATTGTATCGTTCATGGTATATGCTCCTGTTGTGAAATCGTTCTGTTGATTATATCATATTGTGTCCCATCCTACAAGTACTATTTCAAACATAATTTCGTTTTTTATACCGGTGCTCCGGGGAGGAAAACGGTCGAATCTCGTCGCTTTGCCAGAAGAACCGGGAGAAATGAAATGTTTTTTCGGCGGTATTTTCCTGCCCTATTATATTGCTTTTTCCAGCCCTGTGGTGGTATAATGGCCCCGTAAAGCGCCTTCTGCGCTGCGGGGGGCAGAAATAGAATAAAGCGAGGTATTTCTTTGATGACTGCTTACGGAGATAACATCAAGATTTTCTGCGGCAATTCCAATCCGAAGTTCGCTGAAACGATCTGCAAGGCCCTGAGCATTCCTCTGGGACAGGCAGAGGTCAAAACCTTTGCTGATGGCGAAGTATCCGTGTCCTTGAATGAAACCGTCCGCGGTGCAGATGTATTCCTGGTTCAATCCACCTGCAAGCCCGTCAACGATACCCTGATGGAGCTGCTGGTGATGACCGATGCCTGCCGCCGTGCATCCGCTGGCCGTATTACCGCCGTTATCCCCTATTTTGGCTACGCCCGTCAGGACCGTAAGGCCAAGAGCCGCGACCCCATCTCCGCAAAGCTGGTCGCCAACATGATCACCGCCTCCGGCGCTGACCGTGTACTGACCATGGACCTCCACGCCGCCCAGATTCAGGGCTTCTTCGACATTCCCCTGGATCATCTGCTGGGCAACCCCTCCTTTGTGGACTACTATCTGAAAAAGTTCCCCGAGGATCAGTTCAATCACGACGATTTTGTGGTCGTCTCTCCCGATGTGGGCTCCGTCAGCCGGGCCCGTACCTTTGCCCAGAAGGTTCACATGAGCCTGGCCATTGTGGACAAACGCCGCCAGAAAGCCAATGTGTGCGAGGTGATGAACGTCATCGGCGATGTCAAGGGCAAGACCTGCATCCTCTATGACGACATGGTGGATACCGCCGGTTCTCTGTGCAACGCCGCCAAGGCGCTGGTTGAGGTGGGCGGTGCCAAAGCCGTGTATGCCTGTGCCACCCACGGTGTGCTCTCCGGCCCCGCCTACGAGCGGATTGAAGCCAGCCCCATCCGGGAAATTGTGTTCCTGAACACCATTCCCCAGGTTGGCAACACCCCCAGCCAGAAGATCAAATTCCTGGATGCCGCCCCTGTTTTTGCCCGTGCCATTGAGCACATCCACGGCGGCACCTCCATCGCCGACCTGTTTTAAGCCGTGATCGGAGCGAAAAAGGAAAGCTGGCTGATTGTGGGTCTGGGCAACCCCGGCAAGGAATACGAGCGGACCCGCCACAATGCAGGCTTCCGGGCCATTGAGCTGCTGGCACAGAAGCTGGGCTGCAAAATCGACAAGGCCAAATTCCAGGGATTATACGCCCAGGTGAATTACAACGGCGGAAAGCTCTTTCTGCTGAAGCCCCAGACCTTTATGAATCTCTCCGGCCGGGCCGTGCTGCAGCTCAGCGCCTACTACAGCATTCCACCGGAGCGGATCATTGTCCTGTTCGACGATATCTCCCTGGCCCCCGGGCGGCTTCGCATTCGTGCAGAGGGTTCCTCGGGGGGACACAACGGCATCAAGTCCATCATTTCAGAGCTTGGAAGTCAGGCTTTCCCCCGGGTAAAGATCGGTGTCGGAGCCAAGCCCACGCCGGAATTTGACCTGGCCGCCTGGGTGCTCTCCACTTTCTCCGCCAAGGAAGAAAAGGATTTGAGCTTTGCCCTGGAAAACGCCGTGGATGCCGTGTTGACCATCATTGACCGGGGCGTTCCCGAAGCCGCCAACCGGTTCAACGGCCCCCACCCATAAATTCATAATGGAAAAAGACGGAAAGTGGAACCTGCTCCACTTTCCGCTTTGTCACGTGGAGCCTGTTTCCGGCGAACAGGCTCTCAGGAAAGGAATTGCGATGAATCAAGTTCTGTTCATGCTGAAAACCATCCCGGAATACGCCGCTCTGGTGCAGGGGCTGAATCAGGGAGAATCCGCTGCCGTAACCGGCATCGGTCAAATCAACCGCTCCCATCTGATTGCGGGCCTGAGCCAGGAGACGAAACGGCCCATTGTCATTCTTGTCCAGGATGAAATGGCCGCCCGAAGATTGCAGGAGGAGCTGAAATGCTTTTTGGGCAGCGAAATTCCCGTGCTCCCCGGGCGGGATTTGACCTTCTATGATGCCGCGGTGGTATCCAGGGCCTGGGAGCAGAAGCGGCTGCGCCAGCTATATGCCCTTGGCCGGGGCGAGACCCCCATCCAGATTTTCTCCTGGGAGTCCATCAGCCAGCGCACCCTCCCCCCGCAGGTTTTCTCAAAGGCAGTGATTACTCTGGAAACCGGGAAAGAATATAAAATAGAGGATTTGCTCTCCGGCCTGGTTGCCGCCGGATACAGCCGCTGCGGCATGGTGGAGGGCGTGGGGCAGTTTGCCCTGCGGGGCGGCATTCTGGACGTCTTCTCCCCCGCCGCCGAAAAGCCCATCCGGATTGAGTTCTTTGGGGACGAGCTGGACACCATGGGCTACTTTGACCCAGGCACCCAGAGGCGGGAGGAAAACACCGATTCCTGCGTGCTGCTGCCTGTCTGCGAAACGCTGCCCCACTGCCATCCCCAGGGAATCGACGGCCTTTGCGACAATCTGCAAGCCATGATTGCCCGGCAGCGCAGGAGAAAGACGGTAAATGAGCCCCTGGTATCCACCCTGTCCAAGGACCTGGAGAAATACCAAAACGGCTTGAACAACGCCGCCTCGGACCGGTATATGTCCCTGATTTACCCAGAATTCACCACCGCCCTGGATTATGTACCCAGGGATGCCATTCTGGTGCTGTGCGACCACGGCAGCATCCAGCGGGCCGCCCGGGCCAGAACCGACGAGCTGGGCCTGCAGCTGGACAGCATGCTCCAGGCCGGACTGGTGGCCGGTGAGCTCTGCGACTTTGCTCTGGAATGGGAGGATTTCTGCACCCAGCTGCGGGGCCGGACCGTAGCATATCTGGACACCTTTGGCGGAAGCGCCTATCCCGACGACTGTCCTCCCAGGCAGCTGCTTCCCATGACCGCCAAGCAGCTCCCAGGCTACGGCGGCAGCATGGAAACCGTGGTCAGCGATCTGACCCACTATCAGAAGATGGAATTCGGCAGCCTGGTGCTCTGCGGCACCAGGAGAAGAGCAGAGCTTTTGCAGCAGATGCTCCGGGAAAAGGGGCTTTCCTGCTTCCTGTGCATTCCCCTCACCACCCTGCCCAAGCCGGGGCAGATTCTGCTGGCGGAGGGCACGCTGCCTTTCGGCATGGAATATCCCCTTTCCAAGCTGGCCATTCTCACCGAGGGGCAGCTGATTGCCAAGGGAGAGCCCAGGAGGAAAGCCAAAAAGACCGGCTCCACCAACCGACAGAAGCTGAATTCCTTTACGGATTTAACCCCCGGTGATCTGGTGGTCCACGAGAACTACGGCATTGGCCGCTTTGTTGCCATGGAGCAGATCAAGGTGGACGGGGCCGTCAAGGACTATATCAAAATTGCCTATCAAGGCTCCGATACCCTGTTCGTCCCCGCCACCCAGCTGGACCTGGTGAGCAAATACATCGGAGGCGGCGGAGAGGATGCCAATGTGAAGCTGAACAAAATCGGCTCCGACGCCTGGCAAAAGACAAAAGCGAAGGCCCGAAAGGCAGCAAAGGACATGGCCGGGGAGCTGATTCAGCTCTACGCCGCCCGGAAGCGCCAGTCCGGCTATGCTTTTGCGGCGGACGCTCCCTGGCAGAAAGAGTTCGAGGACAATTTCCCCTACCCGGAAACCGACGACCAGCTGCGCTGCATTGCGGACATCAAGCATGACATGGAGAGCCCAACCCCCATGGACCGGCTTCTCTGCGGCGATGTGGGCTTTGGAAAAACCGAGGTAGCCCTTCGGGCTGTGATGAAATGCGTGATGGACGGCAAGCAAGCTGCCATTCTGGTGCCCACCACGGTTCTGGCCCAACAGCATTATCAAACCGCCGTATCCCGCTTCCGGGGCTTCCCGGTAAACATCGACGTGCTCAGCCGGTTCCGCACCCCCAAGCAGCAGAGCAAAACCATCCAGGACCTGAGAAGCGGCAATGTGGATTTGATCATCGGCACCCACAAGCTGCTGCAGAAGAGCGTCCAATTCAAGGACTTGGGACTGCTGATTGTGGACGAAGAGCAGCGCTTCGGCGTCAGTCACAAGGAGCGGCTGAAAGAAATCTCCAAGGGTGTGGATGTTCTGACCCTTTCCGCCACTCCCATCCCCCGGACGCTGAACATGGCCCTTTCCGGCATTCGGGATATGTCCACCATTGAGGAACCGCCCTCCGACCGTTATCCCGTTCAGACCTTTGTCACCGAATACAACACCGCCATTATCGATGATGCCATCCGTCGGGAGGTGGAGCGGGGCGGCCAGGTTTACTATCTGCACAACCGGACCGAGACCATCGACCAGTGCGCCGGTGCCATTCGCCGTCGGATTCCGGGAATCACTGTGGGCGTTGCCCACGGACAGATGAGCGAGGATGCCCTGGGAGATGTGATGCAGGCCATGGCCGAGGGAGAAATTCAGGTTCTGGTCTGCACAACCATCATTGAAACCGGCCTGGACATTCCCAACGCCAACACCCTGATCATCGAAAACGCAGACCGGTTTGGTCTGTCCCAGCTGCATCAGCTTCGTGGCCGTGTTGGCCGTTCCACCCGCCATGCCTATGCCTATTTCACCTTCCGGCCGGATAAGAGCCTGACGGAAATCGCCGAAAAGCGGCTGTCCGCCATCCGGGATTTCGCGGAATTCGGCTCCGGCTTCAAGATCGCCATGCGGGACTTGGAAATCCGGGGCGCCGGCAATCTGCTGGGGGCAGAGCAGTCCGGCCACATGATGAGCGTGGGCTATGATATGTATTTAAAGCTGCTGGACGAGGCAGTTCTGGAAGAACGGGGCGAGGCGCCCAAAGCACCGGATTGCACCGCCGACCTGAACGTCACTGCCAATGTGGACAAGGACTACGTGTCCCGGGGCGAGGAACGGATGGACCTGTACCGCCGGATGGCCGCCATCCGAAGCCAGGAGGATGCGGACGATCTGCTGGACGAAATTGTGGACCGCTACGGCGAGCCGCCCAAGGGCGTGCTGAATTTGATCGACATTGCCCTGCTCCGGGCGGAGGCCAGAAAGGTGGGCATCAAGGACATTCGCCAGAAAGGCGGGGATGTGCTGTTCGTACTGGTGAACCTGAATTTTGAAGCCGTTGGCGCCCTCTGTGCCGACCCGGATTACAAGACAAGAGTGGTTTTCCTGGCCAATGCAAAAGAACCCACCCTCCGGCTGAAGCTCGCCTCCGGGGTGGACAGTCTGAAACAGAGCAAGGTGTTCATCCAGCGCTACAGCGCACTCTGCCGGTAAATATGGGGCTTCCCACTGGGAATTGGACCGTTTTTCCCACGGAATGTGAGAAATATCCAGAATCTTCCCAAGAAACAGTTGTAATTCAGAAAACCCCATGATATAATAGGCTGACCCGGAACGTGACACGTTAGGAGGCATTTTCATTGACTGATAAAGAACTATTGGATGAAATTGAGCGGGAATTCGGCTCCCATCCCCCCGCTCCCAAAAACGATGCGGATGATCTGGACGCGTTTCTTGCGGATTTGAAGCAGGCAATTGCGCCGGAATCCCAGGCAGCTCCCACGAAAAAGGATACCGGTCATTCCCTCCCCCCTGCTTCTCCGGCGAAAAAAGAAAAGCAGAAAGCGCCTAAAAAGGAAGCCAGGGAAAAAGCGCCAAAGGCTGCCGCCCCCAAGAAAAAGGCAAAGCAGCCCAACCGTCCTGAAAAAGAGCCCCGGGGGCTGACCAAGTTTATCATCCGGCACCATGTGGTCATCAACAGCTTTCTGATTCTCCTCTGTCTGGCTCTGGTGGCCGGCATCGCCGCCGTCATTCTCTATCAGGGCAGCGGTGACCCCCTGGGCGACAAGATCATGAACAATGTATATGTGGCCGGTGTAGACGTGGGCGGCATGACCCGGGAGGAAGCCGCCGAAGCCGTCAACGCCGCCATCGGCACCAACTACACCGAGGGCGTGATGAACGTCCGGCTGGGAAACAATGTGCTCATCCTCTCCCCGTCCCAGACCCGTCCCGTTTTGCAGCGGGAGGGCGCCGTGGAGGATGCCTACGCCTATGGGCGCACCGGTTCTTCCAGCCAGCAGCAGGAGGATTTCCGAAACGCCCAGTACAGCCCCAAGATCATCTCTCTGGAGCCCTATCTCAGCCTGAACACGGACTACATCCGCAGCGCCGTTGCCAGCTTTGTTGAAAGCTTCTCCGGAGAATATACCCCCTCCGGCTATTCCCTGGTGGGTGATAAGCCCCCGCTGGATGCCGACAATTTCGACAGCTCCGTCCCCTGTCAGACCCTGGTGCTGCAAATCGGCACCCCCGGCAGCCAGTTTGACCTGGACGGCATCTGCCAAGCCGTGCTGGACGGCTACTATCAGAACCAGTTTGATGTCCAGATTCCCAGCGAATATCTGCCGGATTTCCCGGAAGCGCTGGACATCGATGCCATTTATCGTGAGCTCCATGTGGACGCGGCAGAGGCCGTGCAGGACTCCGCCACCGGCGAAGTCACTCCCGGCTCCTGCGGCTATACCTTCTCCCTGGAGGATGCCCGGCTTCAGCTGGAGACCGCCAACTACGGCGACGAGATTTCCATCCCCATGGCGTACATCGTTCCCGAAAAGCTGGAGTTCAACGGCAGCTACACGGAAACCCTCAGCAGCTACAGCACCCCCATCAGCTCCATCAATGCCTACAACGAAAACCTGAAGCTTTTGTGCAAGGAGCTGGACGGTCTGGTTCTGGAGCCCGGTGAAAACTTCTCCTTTAACACCTCCTTGACCCGCACGGAAAAGGGCGGCTACCAGAAAGCCCCCCGGCACGGCAACAAGTGCGGCGATGAAGAGATTGGCGGCGGCGCAGACCAGGTAGCCACCACCCTGTATGTGGCATCCATGACGGCAGGCCTTTCCGTCACCGAAAAGCACACCGCCGATCATCTGTGCGACTACACTACAAAGGGCACGGAAATTTCCGTCAGTGCCAATTGGCAGGATTTGAAGCTGACCAACCCGCTGAGCTCCCCGGTGAAAATTCGGGCAAAGGTAACCGGCCAGCAGGTTGTAATCAAGATTCTCAGCGAGGAGCCTCTGGACTACTACATTAAGCTGGAAACCAAGGACGGCTATACCACCGCCCACGGCACCACCTTTGTGACCAGAAAAGCAGCCGACGGCTACAGCACCGGTGATGTTCTGGCAGAGGGCGCCGACGGCGGACAGGTTACCCTGCAGTGGGTGAAGTACGACAAGGCCACCGGCAAGGAGCTGAGCAGAACCACCGAATCCGTACAGGTTCCTCCTCGGCACACCATCATTGTCAATGTGTCCGGTTAACGTTTCTCCATGATAAAAATTCCCCCTGGGATAGATCACCGATCTGCCCCAGGGGGATTCTCTATTCTTCAATTATCTTTCATCGGTTCTCTCGCCCCGGCCAACGGCCATCACATCATAGGGCACAGTCTGGTAAACGATGTAGTTCAGCCAATTGGAGAACAGCAGATTGGCATGTCCCCGCCAACGGACCATGGGGGGCTTGGTTTCGTCGTCCTCCGGAAAATAATTCTGTGGTACCCGAATGGGCTTCCCCGCATTTTTGTCCCGGAGATATTCCAGCTTCAGGGTATCGGCATCGTACTCCGAATGGCCGGTGATGAACAGCTGGTGGCCGTACTGGGTGGACATGGCATAAAGCCCCGCCTGCTCTGACCCGGCCAGAATCTTGATCTCCGGAATGGCCGCCACATCCTCCCAGCGCACGGTGGTGTGGCGGGAATGGGGCACCCAAAATTCATCATCAAAGCCCCGGAGCAGGATGGGATTTTTATAAAGGACCTTATGGGGAAAGACGCCGAAGAGCTTCTCTTTCAGCGGTATTTTCTCCACGCCGAAATGATAGTACAGGGCCGCCTGGGCGCCCCAGCAGATGTGCAGGGTGCTGTGGACATGGGTTTTGGTCCACTCCATGATCCGGCAGAGCTCCGGCCAGTATTCCACCTGCTCAAAGGGCATTTGCTCCACCGGCGCACCGGTGATGATGAAGCCGTCGAAATACTCGTCCTGAATATCCTCAAAGGTCCGGTAGAAGGCAATCATATGCTCCTGGGGGGTATTCTTGGGCTGATGGGAGGACACCTGAATCAAAAATAGCTCCACCTGCAAAGGGGTATTGCCCAGCAGGCGGGACAGTTGGGTTTCCGTGGTGATCTTTGTGGGCATGAGATTCAGCAGGCCAATCCGCAGGGGACGAATCTGCTGGGATTCTGCCCGGGCCTCGGTCATCACAAAGATGTTTTCCCCCTCCAGAATGCCTCTGGCTGGGAGATTATTGGGAATACGAATGGGCATTTTCTGCCCTCCTTTGCACGAGATTAATCGATTTGGGCCAGGGCCTGCTTCAAATCCGCGATGATATCCCGGACATCCTCAATGCCCACGGAGAAGCGGATGAACTCCGGCCCGATGCCGGAATCGGCCAGCTGCTGATCGGTCAGCTGCCGATGGGTGGTACTGGCGGGATGGAGTACACAGGTGCGGGCATCCGCCACATGAACCACGATCTGAGCAAGGCGGAGGCTGTTCATCAGCTTCATGGCAGCCGCCCGGCCGCCTTTCACGCCAAAGGACACCACGCCGGAAGCGCCGTCAGGGAGATATTTCTCCGCCAGCTCATGATAGGGGCTGGAGGGCAGCTTGGGGTAGTTGACCCAGAGCACCTGGGGCTGGGTTTCCAGGAACTTGGCAACCTCCAGGGCATTTTCGCTGTGCTTGCGAACCCGGAGGGCCATGGATTCCAGACCCAGGTTCAGCAGGTAGGCGCTGATGGGGGCCATGGTGCAGCCAAAGTCCCGCAGCAGCTGCACCCGGGCCTTGGTCACATAGGCGGCTCTGCCGAACTGCTTGGTGTAAACCACGCCATGATAGCTCTCATCCGGTGTGGTGAGCTCCGGGAATTTGCCGGAGGTCTCCCAGTCAAAGGTGCCTCCGTCAATCACCACGCCTCCCAGCACATTGGCATGTCCGTCCATGTATTTGCTGGTGGAGTGGGTCACAATGTCCGCGCCGTGCTCAAAGGGACGGCAGAGGAACGGGGTTGCAAAGGTATTGTCCACGATCAGCGGAACCTGATGCCGGTGGGCGATGGCCGCATACCGGGAGATATCAAACACTGTCAGGGCAGGGTTGGCAATGGTCTCGCCAAAAACAAGACGGGTATTTTCATCGAACAGGGCATCCACCTCTTCGTCCGTCATCTTCTCGCTGATATAGCGCACCTCAATGCCCATTCTGGCCATGGTGACGGAAAGCAGATTGATGGTGCCGCCGTAGATATTGTTCATGGCAATGAGGTTCTGACCGGCGGAGCAGATATTAAACACGGCCAGCAGATTTGCAGCCTGCCCGGAGGACACCAGCATAGCCCCCACGCCGCCTTCCAGATCGGAGAGCTTCTCCTCCACGGCGGCCAGGGTGGGGTTGGAAATCCGGGAATACATGTGCCCCTCGGCTTTCAGATCAAACAGCTGCCCCAATGCATCGGCATCGTCATACTTATAGGTGGTACTCTGGTAGATCGGCAGGGTACGGGGTTCGGAATTGCCGGGGTGGTAGCCGGACTGAATGCATTTGGTTTCAAATTGATAATCAGACATTTCTGTTACCTCCATATTAGTCAATGAGCGAACGCTCTGCATCCGCCCGAGCGCTGCCCCAGACGGTAGAATAATACCCCGGTGCCAGGGGGCGAATCCGGCAGCTGGATTTCATCTCATAGGTGGTGCCGGAGGTGGCCGCCGCGTCGATGCCGGTGAGGACCTCCAGGCAATGAATGCCATAGTCCTGGCTCAGGCGGTTGGGTCTTCCCTGACGCAGGGCGTAGGCCATTTCCGCGACGCCAATGCCCCGGTTTCCGCCGCCGTCGAAAGGAGTCGGCTCACTCAGGGTGTTGGAGCCGTCATATCCATGGGTAAAGGGGAACTCCACCTCTCTGCCCTCCGGAAGCAGGAGCGTTACCTTGCCGCCGAACACATTGGGATCGCCCACTTTCATCATACCCAGGTTGCCATAGAGTTCAAACCGGCTCTGTTCATCCCCCACGGTGTTGCCATTGAAGTGTACGCTCACCAGTGCGCCGGATTCAAATTCCAGCCCGGCACAGACCAGATTGCTGCCGGGAATCTGCCAGGCTTTTGGCGCATCTTCCACAAACAGCAGCTGTTTTTCATAAACCGGCGCCGGTGCGGTAAAGGCGCGGACGGCTTTTACCGGGCCAAGCAGGGCAATCAGTGCACCCACATAGTACACACCCACATCATACGGTAGGCAGCCGCACTGGCCCCGCAGGAACGGGAACAGCTCAGACATCAGATTATGGCTCCTAGTTACGCTCACAAAGCCGGAGCTCACCTTTCCAATGAGGCCCACATCCAGTACACGCCTGGCCGTTTGAATCCCCGCCCCAAGGACGGTATCGGGGGCCACGCCCAGATAGAGGCCCCGCTGCTTTGCAAGAGCGGAAAGCTCATAGGCTTGTTGTAAATCGGTGGTGAAGACCTTTTCGGAATACACATGCTTTCCGGCTTCCAGCATCATTTTGGTCACTTCATAGTGAGAACCGGGGGGCGTGAGATTCACCACAAGCTCAATTTCCGGGTCAGCTGCCACTTCCTCCAGGGTCATCACCCTTGCTACGCCAAAATGTGCGGCCTTCTCCTCCGCTTTGCTTCGGGTGCGGTTGCACAATGCGACCAAATCGATGATGGAAAACAGGGATTTCAGATTGCGAATATAGATACTGCTGATGGAGCCGCAGCCCACCACAGCGGTTTTCACCTTTGGAAACAAATCCGGCACAGTGCTCCCTCCTCAATCATGGATAATGGAGCCAGTATATCACAAAACCTGGCAAAAGTCACGAAAAATCCCATAACTGCCCCGTGGGCACACGCCTTACAAAAAGAGCTTGATGAGGCAGCCTGCCCAGCGGAAAACCGAGGGGACGATCTCATCCAAAAGCGTGCAAATCTCGGATACCTCCCCCGGTGTCAGGCGGGATGTGGAACGAAACAGTGTGCCCACCGCCTCGCTGCTGCCCAGGGCAATCATGGCCCGGGCACTGTCACCTGCCGCGAAATACCGGCCGATGGCAACCGCTCCGGCCGTGAAGCCGCCGATGGCCACAGCGCCAACGCTGATTACGCCCATGCTCACCGCTCCCGCCGCAAGCACGCCCAGGGCAATGGCGCCAAATGCTGCCAGGCCCAGGGCAAAGGCACCAAAGCACAGTGCCCCCAGGGAAAAGACGCCGAAAGAGGCCACGCCGACGGAGAACAGTCCGATGGACAGCAATCCCCTGGCCCGCAGGCCAATGGCGATCAGCCCCACCGCATCGTTGCCCATGGCAAAAATCCCCCGGGCCCGCTTTCCCACATGGTACAAGGGAATTCCGAAGAGGCAGAGGCGGGACTTCCGCTCCCGGATGGGCATGGCGCCACGCACCGAAACCGTCACGCCAAAGCCAGCGCCGCGATACCGCGTCTCCGGCAGCGGTTCCTCCGGCAGCAGCTCTTCCGGCTTACAGCCCAAAAGTCTTGCCAGGCGAAGCACCTTGTCCCGCTCCGGCCGGGCCAGACCAATCTCCCAGCGGACAACCTCCTGGGTTGTGGCACCCACCAGGTCCGCCAGCTGCTCCTGGGACAGCCCTTGATTCTGCCGCAGTTTTCTCAATTGATCGGAAAAAGCCATATGCGCTTCCTCTCTTTCCAGCGATTATGTATCCATTCTCTTTTATTCCCGGATGACTTCTTGTCTTCACAGCAATCCCTCTGCCATCAGACATTCCAGGACTCTGGCCTCCCGTTCCAGCATTTGCTGATCCTTTGGGCCATGGTCGGGACTGCGGTTCACCCCAATTGCCTGCCTGGGGTCCACATATTCCAGGGTGAAGCGTTCCTCCGCTTCGTAATCGTCCAGCTGCTGATTCAGCTGCTCCGGCAGGGTATCACACAAATAGTAGTAATTATCCTGGATAAAAACACTGCCGTCCTTTCTCCCCTGGACACGGTGGACATAGCCGTATTCCCGGATGGAGGCAGGCAGCACCACCAGTCCCGCCTCTTCTTTCGTCTCCCGGATCAGGGTCTGTTCCTGCTGCTCCCCCGGCTCTATGCCCCCGCCGGGGAATTTATAATAGTCATATTTCAGGCTGTGGACCATGGCGACCCTGCCCTCCTGCCGGATAATCGCCCGGACCGAAGGACGGACAAAGGCTGTTCCATTGGGGTCAAAGTCTCCGCTGTTCAGTTCAAAAAGCAAACGCATACTCTTACCCCTCCTTGTCCGCCGGCAGCTGCCGGGTGGGATAGTGCTCCAAAATCTCTCCATAGCGGAAGCAGCTTTCCAGATGGTCGTTGATGATGCCGCAGGCCTGCAGATGAGAATAGACTGTAATGCTGCCCAGGTATTTGAAGCCCCGATGCTTCAGCTCTTTGGCTATTCTGTCTGACAAGCCATTGGCAGCAGGGATATTTCCCAGGGAATGCCCCTGATATAAAAGGGTGCAGTTGTCCGAGAAGTCCCAGAGCCATTGATGAAAGGAGCCGAATTCCTCCCGGATTTTCTGGAAGCGCCGGGCGTTATGAATGATGGCCTGAATCTTTCTGGGGGAGCGAATCATCCCAGGATATTCCATAATGCGCTGCACATCGGCTTCGGTGTAGGCAGCAACGGCGTCATAGTCGAAGTCTGAAAAGCAGGAGCGGAAAATCTCCCGTTTTTCCATCATCAGATTCCAGCTCAGTCCGCACTGCATGGCCTCCAGCATGAGGAATTCAAACTGCTTCCGGTCGTCATGCACCGGCGTTCCCCATTCCTCATCATGATAACGAATCATTTTCTCGGTGCCCAGGCACCAGGGACAGCGACATTGTTCCACAGCCAACACCTCCTGATTTTTTGTTCAGTATACCATTTTCTCCACAAGAATGCAATATCCACGCAAAACAGCAGAAAGAAGCTTGCATTTCAGGAGCAATTCGAGTATACTGGTGGCAAACAGATAAAGGAGACCGATTATGAGTCTGATTAAATCAATCATCAAGGTTGGCATTCCCGTTGCTCTGACGGCTGCTGCCTATGCTGTGGCAAAAGCCCGGGAGCTGACTCTCCCTGCCAAGGAAAAACCCCATGGGGACGCTCCCATCATTGTTGCCATGGGCGACAGCATCACCTTTGGCGCCGGCGTGGTGCAGACCAGAAAAAGCGACAGCTGGGAAGCCAAGCTGGAAAAGCTGCTGGGGGGCAGCTATCAGGTGCTGAACTACGGCATCTCCGGCGCCACCTTGCAGGATGAGGGTGACAAGCCCTATTGGAACATGCCGGAAAAGCATTTGCAGGGGTATCCCCAGGCTGCCCTGGCGCTGGAGCCTCAAATCATCATCCTGATGCTGGGGACCAACGATTCCAAGCCCTACAACTGGAACCGGGAGCGCTATCAGGCGCAGCTGGACCAGAGGGTGAAAGAGCTGAAAGCCTCCGGCAAGCGCTTGATTCTCATGTGCCCGCCCTTTGCCTGCCCGGCAGACGGTGCCGAGGAAGTGGCCTTTGACATCAAAAACGAGACCATTCGGGATGAAATCGTCCCCATTGTGAAAGCCTGCGCCCAGGAAAACCAGGTGGAATGCATCGACCTCTATGCACTGACCCAGGGGCACAGCGAATACTTTGCCGACGGTGTGCACCCCAACAGCTTCGGCAACCGGGTGATTGCCGCCGAGATTCATCGCGTCCTGACAGAACAATAAGAAAAACAGGAATTCCGCCTCAGTCAAACAGCATCGGACTGAGGCGGAATTTTTTTGTCTTTTGTTATTTCTCTTCGCCGAAAGGATTATCACAGTCGAAAACCGTAATCCGGGCACGTCTCCTGCCAACGGCAGAATCATAGAAAGTATGTCCATAGCAATAGACATAAATGGAAGAGCCATCCTTGCGCCGCAGACGGTGCTCCAGATAGAGGTCCTCTCCCCTGCCATTTTCCGGAAGGACATACTCCAGGTATTCCTTTCTGTCCTCCTCAAAAATCAGAGACAAATGGTTGATACGTTTGCTCAGCGCATCCTCTCTGCTGTAGCCGGTAAGCTTCTCGAACTGGTCATCCACCTGAACAATGGTGAAGTCTTCCTCGATGTAGTAAATCGTGTTGCAGATCCGATGGATATTTTTACTCACCGTTCGCACCATTTCCGGCTTTCTGACTGTAGGGGGCTCCACGGATTGTGCGGACTCCTGCTGGGACATGGTAGAAATGGTGACCCCCCGCTCCTGGTCACTCTCTTCCAGCATGGCAATGAATTCCCGGACGATATTGGGGTCGAACTGGGTTCCGGCACAGCGCAGCAGCTCCGAACGGGCGGCGGATTCCGCAAGTGCCTTCCGATAGGCCCGGTCATTGGTCATGGCGTCATAGGCATCCACCACGGCGATGATGCGGGAAAGGAGGGGAATCTGCTCTTCCCGCAGTCCCTCGGGGTAGCCTCGGCCATCCCAGCGCTCGTGATGGTAAAGAATCATATCAGCGATTCCGCTGAACTCCTGGGAGCTCTTGGCAATCTGGTAGCCCTTTTGAACGTGGGTCTTCATCATGTTCCATTCAGAATCATTGAGCTTGCCGGGTTTGTTCAGAATCTCCAAAGGAATGCCGATTTTGCCAATATCGTGCATGATGGCAAGCAGCGCCAGGCTGCTCTGCTCCTGGTCCGTCAGGTTGATACGCCGGCCAAGCTCCTGGCCGGACTTCTGGGTGCGCTGCACATGCTCACCGGTATCCGAGTCGCACTGGGACAGGGCCTGGAGCAGGGAACGCAGCAGTTCGGAATGGAGGGAGGTTCTGTCCATCAGCTTTTTGGTACGCATGGACTGAAGATTGCGGCGGATGGTTTCCACCACACTTTCATTTCCCCGGACACTGACGGAGCTCTGCAGCTGGATGGGGTAATCCACCACACCGCTTTTCTGCATATTATCCTGAATCCGGGCAATGATCGCCTCCACGGCAGGCACGTTCAGCTCCGTGGTGATGGCGGCAACGGCAGCCTCCCGGGAACGGGTGAAAATGGTACCCACGGGGAATTCCGCCCGCATTTCCTCCGCCAGCAGCTGAAGCACCCGGTCGCCGCTGTTGCGGCCAAACTTCTGATTGATATCCCCCAGACTGTTGATATCACAGGTGGCAACCACCTGACACTCTGTGGTCACCGGGTAGAGTTCATCGGCATTTTCTTTAAAATCTGTCCAGGTGCGGAAGCCGGTGAGCAGATCATACTGGGTGGCAACCGTGGAAAAGACGAAAAGGCTGCCCAAACGCCTGTGCTTGCGGTCCAGCTGTGCGGAATAATCACAGCGCAGCGGACGGCCGTCGATAAAGCACTGGAAAGAAGACCGCTGACTGGGAACGCCTCTGCTGCGCCGAATGCCGCAGCACGTAAGGAAATCCTGCAAGGTGACCTGCTTCCCGGAAAAGAGTCCGGACGGAAGCATTTCCTCCGCCTTGCGGTTGTGGAGAATCATTTTATCATCGAAATCAAACAGCACAATGGCCTGATCGATATTTTCAAAAATCCAGCTGTGGAAATGATTCAGCAGACCATGGGAGGCATAATCGAAGCAGTTCCAATAATATGCCAGGGCCGTTATACTGTAGCCAATGAGAGAATAGTCCACATTTTCTTCGCCGAACAGGCCGGGGACATACAGGTATGCCCCATTGATCAGCACAACCGCAATCAGGGCATACATGGTATATCGATATTGCCTTGCATAGATTCTGGGGGCATGGATGCACTTTTTAATCAGTTCATACAGCACCAGCAGAATCACAAAATAGTCAAAGAACAGATGCACACGGTAGAACAGGTGCATCTCATAGCCATAGCAGGAGATTTTGGCCGGATGGTAGACATAGCTGATGGCAATTTCATAGAAGGGATTGACGGCAAAAAGCAGGATATCCAGCACTGTAAAAGCGAAAATTGCCTTATACAGCCATCCTGACGGCTTATCGCCTGAGGGATTGATAAAATACCAGTTGAAGAACAGCAGGGAAAAAAGGGTAAAATCAATACCGCCAAAATAGATGCTGGACAGGACAGAATAAAGAAAATAGTCCTGAACAAACAGGCTGATGGTATAGCTCAATGTGACCGCAAAGGCCCCCAGGCAGGCGCAGCCCAGCCATATGCCCTTTTTTCCTCCGTGACCGATCGCTTTCATCGCAATTAGGACATCAATCAAACACACGAGAGAAAAAGCGATCATCAAAAATGTAAATCCACTCACAATAACCATTCTCCCTGCAAAGATAACACCACGGCGCCCTTAGCCTAAAAGACTTGCCGCAGCAAAGTACCATATATCTTCGTTATATTATCACATATATTTCCCTTTTTTCAATACCGCTGTGATATTTTAGAAAAGATTGTAGGAAATCACAGATATTCCCATTCCCCCTTGACTTTTTAGGAAAAACGGGTATAATAATGAGGCAGACATACAGAGGATTTGTGTAACGGTAGCACACCGGACTCTGACTCCGTTTGCGGGGGTTCGAATCCCTCATCCTCTGCCAAAAGAGAGCCAAGCGAACACCGAAGCTGCAATTATTATCACAGCTAACGGGTTCGCTTTGCTTTATCCTTTATTCAAAGACTGAGTTGACGCAGGGTTCTACCCTGCGTCATTTCATATGATCCAATTCACGTATTGAAAAGCGCCCAGGAATTTTCAATGAATTCTTGGGCGTTTTGTTATATACTTTTCTATTATATTTTCAAAGTTTGTATCATGCAAGAATAGCCTATTCTTCGTATTTAATATGTGCAATAGGTGTCCGTGTGTAATTTCCTTGAAAGGTTTTGCATAATACGGAAGAAAATCGCAGATTACGGAATAATCTTCCATTCTCCTGACTAACCGCCGAAAGGTTGTTAGAATATACAGAGAGGAGCGATGGTATGATCAAGATTTTACTGTCCCGCAAGCTGGGCGAGCTTCGCTGGACGCAGGCAGACTTGGCAAGAGCTACTGGCATCAGAGCCTCAACGATCAATGAGATTTACCATGAGTTATGCGAACGCATAAACCTGGAACATCTCGATTTGATCTGCGAAGCCTTGGGTTGCGAGCTGGACGAGATTATAATTCGAGTCCCGAACAAGGCCGCCGATCAGGAAGAACCCAAGAAACTGGTACATAGGTAGCAAAAAAGGAAGCACAGAGCGGAACACCTACCGCCCTGTGCTTTTCTATATCTCGGTCCCGTCTGGAAATACAAAAGACACTTTTACAGTAGCCCCCAATGCTGCTGCAATATCCTCCAAGTCACTGGAAGAAAATTTCCCTGTTTTCATTCTCTGGCCAAATGACTGCGGTGTTTTACCCAATCGTCGTGCAAGGTCAGATTCACTCATTTTTGCATAAGCTTCAGCCATTTTTATTTTTGTAGGAATATCCATACGCTCACCTCCGGTTTCTTTTACTATAAACGTTTTCCTTTTATATGTCAAGAAAAAATTTTCAAATATAAATAAAAAGCTTAAAAGAAATACTTGACAATTGAAAGGAAATCCTTTATAATTAGCAATGTAAGGCAGAGGTCAATACCTCTTACGAGGCGATATCCGTTTCTACTGCTGCTGAACTATTCGCCCACCCCGGAGGTTACGAGGGTATGGAGGTTATATGAACACCGGAAGAATCAGCAATGAAATGCTTCGGCATCTGTGCATCAAGAATCAGTGGTTCACACAGGGAACCAGCCGACAGTACGAAAAGTTGTTCCATATGAACAACCAGAAGGCTACCATTGAGCAGATTGCAACCGTCATTTGGCTGTGCAGCGATGAAGATACAACCTGCCGCCGTGATATTATCTTCGAGCTCAGTGAAGCAGGGTTCACAGCCCGTGACGATAAGACAGAGCGTGAGCACCTTCAAGATTGGCTCAATCTTTGATTGAGGTATCAGAAAAGGACAGGCCAAGGGCCGGAAAGGAAATAGAACATGAAAACAGTCAAAGAAATGAGAGCAGACGGGTATCCTCTTCGTATTAAAGGAAACGGCGGCTATGAGGCAACACTCGTTAATTGCCAGGCTTTGTTTAATGGAGAATATATGGGAGTATATAGATATCCGGGTGGCGACTGCTGCCACGATTTAGAGGAAATCAAAAGGTTTTGCGCTATCGTTGAACAGTAAAAGTTGCGCGCTCCGCCACTGAGGTTACGAAGGAAGAGAGGTTCAACTATGAATTGCCGGTACACAGACGAAGAATTGAAAGCTGATGTGGAAGCTACCATTGGCATCCGTGCAAAGGATATTGAGAAGATTCAATTTTGCGGATTGTGGCACATTCGCTTCCTGGCTTTCGGAACAGATTTTTATTATTACATAGCGGATTCTGACAGCCCTGTTCGGCTGAAAGAGTCACCATGGCACTGGAACTAATATACAATCCAAGTTTACGAAGGAAAGGTCGGTAGAAATTAAATGACGATTCTGGAACGACTGAAAGAAATGCAGGATGCCGGGGGCCGTATCTGCCCCCGGTGCGGACGCTGGATGGAATCCCCCATCACCCACAACGCACTCAGTCGGGTAGCAGATATCTATGTCTGCCCGGACTGCGGAATGGATGAAGCCCTTCGGGATTTTGGCAGAATCCCGTTGCCTGTGGAAGATTGGGCCATCCCTCAGATGTGGAAGGAGGACAAGCGATGAAGCATTACACTGAAAAGGAATGGGCAAAGATCGTGCAAACCACACCCGGATATGTTGGAAAGTGGGAGCCAACACCATTTAACCTTGACCGGGTAGCGGCCGGAGAGCTCCCGGCAGAGTACATCGGGAAACGGAATTTGCTTTCATATGAACCGGGGCATGGTACCGTCCTACTTACCGAGGGAGTACACTTTACCATAGGAGGATAGCTATGAGCGATAATTTCAATTCTGATCTGCAGGCACACCTATGGAAGTGCGAGATTGAGTTTAATCTGTTTTACTTTGTACCTGATTCTGAATTTTTGACTATCGGTATTTTTCAGCCATCCATAATGGGAGCAGATTTTATACGCCCTCCACCAGGGGATATATCCAAGCGTGTCAAGGTCTCTCTGGCCCCGGAGGATTTGCCGCCTAAGATGGATGAAGATTCCTGCCCTGATGATGGTGTAGGTTCTGCGAACAACAAAACCGACCATATCCACACCAGGCGTTCTTTCCAGGGAGCCCTTCTTTCTTTTGCTGTACATTTCCTTTTCTTTCTCAAAGGAGGAAATGTAGGAAATATCCCATAATCCCTTGATTTCGAGGCCAAGGGTTTCTTTTGCCCACGCCGTTGTGTTTTTGATGGCCCTGCGCAGATTTGACCATTTCCCATACATGGAGAAATCATCGGCGTAGCAGACAACCGCCCAAACCATGTTGTGCCGGACTCCCCTTCGGCTTTTGTACAGCGACAGAAGATAGCGCAGGACGTAGGACATGACATAATTAAATAGCCATGTGGGAAGATACCCGCCAATCATAAGGCATCCATCAGGATAATTGGACATGACCGCACCTACGAACCACAGCAGCGGTTTATTCTTGCCGATGTCCCGCCGGAGCAGCATCATCACGCACTCCACCGTGACAGACTGGTAGGCATGGCGAACATCACACTTTACCTCATCCAGATTCTCACAATGGAACCTCTTGCGTAGGATTCGCTCAATCTGCCTTTTCCCGCCGATCTGGCCCCGACCCGGAATGGAACCACATTGACAGGGAAGAATTTTGGCCCGAAACAGCGGCTGTAGTGCATGATGGGCGATGTACTCAAACAGCTGCTGCTCTGGGCTTTCCGAGTTGATGGTGCGGAGCTTTTGACTCATTCCATCCCTACGCTGGAAAGTGTGAACAGGTTTCAAGCGCAAGTCACGGTCGCGGATTCTCTGGGTTAATTCTTCGGCAACGGAATCTATCGCAGGAAGGATTTTTGCATAGCTGTTGTTGGCTTTTTCTTCCGCAAGCTCTCTGCTGGTAATCATTCCTGTGCTAATCAGGAGTTCCCGAAATTCCTTTTTCTGGTGAACCTTGCCTGCAAAGCCAAGGTGAACCGCAACCATGTTGAACTCTGTGCTTTCGATGTTCACATCTTTCGGTTTGCAAAAGGTTTTCATATGAAAACCTCCTATCATTTAGTGCATCATCTGGTTATCCTCAACGGCTTTCGGGTTCGGGATTTCTCCGTATGCTACTAGCCGCAGAACCGATTCCTGATTCGGCCTCCACCGGCTATCCCCGATCTAACGGAGCCGTCCCCGGTGGTGCTGGTTTCTGGCAATTTTAGCACATAAGCACAGAATATATGATGCAATGATAAATTGATGCACTAGATGATGATAACCAGACGGCGAGCCCCCAGCCCCATTCCAATTACTGTTAGTTGTACCATTATTGGAATTGCGCGCGGCCAGCCCGGCATTACCATTATTATTCAGGTTGCAGACACACCACGGCGCACGCACGCCCGACGAGCACCAGCCCGCCAACAAGACCGAGAGAGCATCATATATCCAGATTGGAGATGCAGTCCGCACCTCCAATGACCATAATCTACCCCATTTCTTTTTGAAATTGTCGATTTTGGAAGATTATAACGAAATAGCGAATCCTAAAATCCTAAAAAAATTTTCCGGCGCGAAGCGCCGGAAATAGAAACCTGTGGCTGGTACCACGGCTCTTGTCTGGATTTCTGGGTAAAAGGGGGCTTTGCCCCCTCTTGCCCCCTTCGGGGGCAATTCACCCTCGTTTACCCAGAAATTCCAGACGGCGAGCCCCCAGCCCCATACCAATAACTGTTAGTCGTACCATAATGGGAAACGCGCGCGGCCAGCCCGGCATTACCAACACTAAACAGGTAGCAGACACACCACGGCGCACGCACGCCCGACGAGAGTGGTTCAACATACATACCTGCTTTGACACCAGTACCGCTACCAGCCGTTTTACTGACCTTTTTGAGCCAAAGGACACCTGGATCATTACTGATGGCTGTGTCCTCTGTGTACATCCATCCATCCGCTGTACCGGCAGGAAACTCCATTGTCAAATCGTCCTGCTTGGTGTAGTCAGCAGAAATGCTTCCGTTGGTGGTGACCTTTGACTGATCGTGGCAGGTGTAGCAGTCAAAGTTATAGTTGCCATCCGCATCTTGGCTCCACTGCCAAAGTTCGTCGGACAGGATCAGGTAAGCACCGTTCTGGAACTCGGTGCGCTGGATCAGCCCAGGTTCTTTTCCGTTTGTATAATTGGTGTGGGAGCCGTCATACCCAAGAACATCATCATTTCTGCCGGATTTCCAAGGCATGGTGGAAAGAACGGAAGTGCCGGAAACAGTATCGAATGTAACTCCTCCATTGTCCACCGATACAGCTGCATAGTTCGTGCCATCAATGGTAACCGTGTCAATAGACGTGATTGTTGCATTCTTTGCCAGATCATATCCATCATTAGAGCTCCCGATGTGTACGTTGCTTCCGACCAGCAGATTTGCGGCCTCGGATGCAGAAAGGATAATCCGTTCGACACCATTTTCAGAAACAACAGCTTTGAATCGATAATAGTAGCTCGAGCATCCTTCAATTGTGCCGGAGTTACCCTTCCGGGCATATTTCAGACGAATCATGGCAAGCTGCCATTTCAGAAGATTGCCCGCTGCGCCGGAGTAGTGGGCACCACGTTTCCGCCACAAAGATACCAAACCGTTAAACGATGTGTAGTTGACCGGGGCAAGCCCAGTGCCACAGGTGATGATGCCGTCTGCGCCGATACCGGCATAGTATTTCGGGTTTGCCATGTAGGCGTAGGTCTTACCATTTTTGCCGGTGCCCTGGGGCCAGGTGTGATACCCGGCAGAAGCATGGCTACGCATACGCATATAGTAATACTGATTATCTTTCCATTCCCGCACCCAGGTATTTTTCTGGAGCACCTGGCACAGGCCATGCTCGCCGGAGCGGACGATGGAAGTATCGTCAATGAACTCCACGGCATTGATGGTGTGGGTGCCGTCTGCGTTGCGCTCCATGGCAACCTCCAGACACCAGAACTGGGGTAGATGGGCAAAATCATCACGCCCGGCAACAGTCGCCGTGGAGGGCGTACAGGACAGTCCTGCGCTGTCATCGGTCAGCTCACCGATGGCAGATGTACTGGTGGAAAACAGCGGCAATTTCACGCCGTGGATGCGTTCATCATCCAGCACGGTGCCGAACCACCGTTCGAGCAAGGTCTGTCTTGCCTCCGCATCGCCACCGGAATCAGAAACAGCTTTGTTCCAGCAGCAATGCCACCAGCGCACGAACAGGTCGTTGACCTCTTTCACGCTGGATGCCTGAGAAACGAGGTAGTTGTAATGCACATCAATCAGCGCACCGTTCCCGGAACTCATAATGATTTCTGTGTTTTGCCGCTCCTGATTGCTGGAAATGATGCTGAGCTTGTCCACCATTGCCCTGCCAGTTTCATCCAAGAAAATCGGCTTTGTAATCTCTGCCATAATTACCTCCTATCCATTAAATACGGCGCACAGAACGCCGTCCACGACCCGCAGGCCGACTTCGCTTGCTACGGACTGTTCGCCATCGATGGCCCGGTAAGACACAGAATACCACACAATATCTTCCGACTCTTCCCAGCTGGCTGTCACCTTTGTCCACAGGTACTGCCCCTGGGGAGGCTGTGGAATGGAACTCTGCCAGGCACCAGTAGGAACAACAGTCCCGGAGGAAGAAACCTGATACTGAACAGCATACTGCCGGAAAGCAGGTGCAGGACCCGTTTTACCCTGGATTCCCTGAATCCCCTGGATGCCTTGGATGCCCTGGGGGCCTCTTGATGCAGCGCCGGAATCAACATATGTGTTTTTACTAAGGGACCAGATATACCAATTCCCGTTTTCACCAATGTAAGGTGTGCGGACAGCAATTTCCCTGTTCGCTTCCAGGATGTCCTCTGCCTGCTCAACCAGCGGCTTCACTGCTTCCGGGGTGGACGGATCACCTTCGGTAGAGACGCGGCCTTTGCAAAACGCATCAATCTGGAACGGTATAATCTTACCGTTGATTTCCACCTGTAACGCATTCGGCCCGGGCACAAAAAAACCGCTGGGCGGAACCAGCGTAATCAGATTGCCGGAGTATGTGCAGTTCTGCTTAAACGTCTTGCCGGAGTACCGGCCACGGACATAGGCAATGATATTCGCGCCGGAAGGAATATCATAGTCAACCAGTTCCATGATGATCGGAATCTGGTTGTCCTGAGAAACATCAATGGACGAGCAAACACCGAACTGCGTAGCAAAGATTTTAACCATCGTTGCGCTCATTGTCAGATTCCTCCTTTTCTTTCTGCTCCAATTTGATTTGCTGCAGAGCTGTGATGGCCTGGTCAATCGCCTGCATACTCCCCAGCAGCACATCCAGATTCCTCCTGGTGCTGGTAATGTTGAGCGTACCAAGCGCCCTCCTCACCGCATCGAGCTGAATAATAATATCATCCATGATAATCACCTCCCGTCAGTCTATATCATCCATGCCGTCGAACGAAAAGTTCTGAACAGCAGTAGACGCTCCTTGCACCAAAAATGTTCCGCTGGATACCTCTGCGGCAGACGGAATATAGGTAAAGTAATCATATTTCAAATCCCTGGTAGTTGCTTGCGTGAGCACACCCTGTTTGATTTTTTGCGCCCGTACTATTTCTGGGGTTACTGAAACCGTTCCACCTCCGCCAGCAGCCCCAGAACTTGCAAAATATCCAACATAATCATAACTTGGATAGGTGTAGTAATCAGCCCAGGTTGTGCAATCGTAAACGTTATAATAGCCGAAGTTTGAAAGTGTGACAGATACTGTTGTTCCCGCCTTAATTGCTGTGGGGAACGTAAACGTCATTTTGGTAATCTTCGTTGGGTTTGCCGGTCTATTGACTTTCGTCCCTACACTAGTTAGCCTTGTAATGACTGATGTAGCTCCCTGTGCATTTCCATAGTTTTCCCACTGCGATCTATCGATAGTCTTAATGCTGCTGGCATTATAAGTACCGCCCGGGAATGAATAAGTCGTCACTCCGTTATTTGTGGAAACCGCAGGGCTTCCAGTAGTGGAAACGCTACTTTTTGAGGTACGAACGTAAATTGGGGTTCCGGCGTCTCCATCTTCCATATCAACCAATGTGGCATTTGTTACGGATGCGTAAGCGGTAAGCTCTTTAATGGTACTGGCGCCACCGGCGTGTATGAATCGTCCCATCCTGGCGTTAGCTGCCAAGTGACCATTCAGTTCGTCCCCGGTAGATCCCCGGAATTCGGACGGTGTATAGTTTTTATTATCCTTTGTACCCCTGGTTTCCCAGTATTTCTCAGCAGAGCTATCCCTGCATCGGGAGTAGACTGTACCAAAGTTAGGCCCCGTCGCTCCAACCGTGCGGTCGTTGAAGGTTACCTTGTGGGTTTTCCCTGCTGATTCCCCATTCTAAAAGCCCGTAGCACCATGTATTCGCACACATGGCCTTTTTTTCAGCATAGGCCATACATCAGATTCTTTCCGCTTTCGCCGCATATCACGCCCGCCCATGTCTCATGGCCACGTTGTAGCTCTGATGTCTTTAGGTGTCCGCGCTCCGGCGGAAATCCCAGCATTGAGTTGGATGTTTTTTCGCACCCGGCATTTTTAATGGGCCACCGGATACGCACCCCATTATGCAATTCCCAGCACCAGGATAGCGCCGGTAGTTGAGGTGATTTGCGTTGGTGAATATTTGTTGCCTGCAATGTAAAATGAGTCCTTGCCGACCTGGAAGGAGTCCGTTGCAACCAGGTTTCCAAGAACTGTCAGCTGCCCACCGGAAACAGACACATTGCCGCTAAGGTCAATATAGGTTGCTTTGATTTCGGCCACGCTTTTGGAGATGCCGTTGATGCTCTGGGCATGCAGCAATAGCTCCGCCTCTGCATTCTCCGTCCTGGCAGACAACGATACATTTGCGGATTTCAGGTCTTCGATTGTCTGCGACTGCATCTCAAGAGCCGTTTCTGCCCCGGACACACGGGTCATCAGATCCGCCGAGGCTTCCTGTAGTCCATCAATGGAGGAGGCGTGCAGGGTCAGCTCGGACCGGATGTTTTCATCTTCCTCGTTTACCTCCGCGAACAGCTGTGCGACCGATTCCTTATAGTCGTTGAAGGTGTCGTTTTTTACATAGGCCTTCATGCCAGCCTTTACATCCGTGACTGTTGCAGTTAGTTCTTTGAAATCCTCCTCTATCCCGTCCTGCCGCTTCATCGATTGCGCCGCAAGGCTGGCAGCGCCTCGGGCGACACTGCCAAATCTGGTCACAGACCGCTGGATTGGCGGGTAATACGGGATTTCATGGTTGATTTCTTCATCTCCGGGAGCGGATATATCCGCACGGTATAGGGAGCCAAACCGCTGATCTCTTCTGTACATGATTCCGGACACGCCATTAATGGTTACTTCATCGCCAAGCTCTGCCGCGGGGTCGAGAATCGCACCTGTTGCGGTAAACGGCTGATGCTGCACACCACGAAACTGCGCCAGAAGATTGTCGGCCATTTTCTGGGATGCCCAGGGGATTTCAACCTCCAGGATTCTGCCGCTGTCGTTGCCAGATGTGAATTTATCCTCGCTGTCCGGGCTGGTGATGGTGATGCCGGTGTATGCCGTAAACGGGTCACCGTAGTTCAGCTTCGCTACCCTGCGTCCAAGGTCAATGCTCATGCACCGCCACCGCCTTTCAGCTGCACCAGGAGTAGACAACGGTTATCGCCGATGCAGAAGCTGCCGCCGTACATGGCAGCGATGTACCCAAGGATTTCCTCGCAGGCATAGCCCAGAGGCTCCGGGATGGAATATCCACGGTTTATGATGGCGGTTGTCCTCGGGTCAACCACAATGCCCAGTTGATAGGCAATGTTGGAGACAACCTGGATATCCGTAGCCGGCCAACTCATGCCGGATGGTTTATACTCCTGCTGGGCCGTGATCAGCCGGTCATATCCGTGCAGTTTGATATACCCAGGGTCGGAAGTACGGCGTACGGGCTTCCTGATGTCCAGCAGGAACTCCCCTTTTGGAAGCCACTCGGATTTCTCCGTCCCTTTTACAACACGGATATACGGGCGCAGAACAGCCTGATACGGGATAGTGTCATCAGGAATCCGCATTTCAATGTCAATTTCTCCAACCGCAACCTTCCCTATTGTGCCGGAGCCCAGGACATCATTTGTTGTTTTCAGGGTCATCAACATATCATGCTTATAGCCGTTATCCGGGTCGCCTGTCCCGATAACAAGACTCGTCTCGGTGGTGTAATCCAACCCGGAGACGAGTCGTTTGTAAAGATCGCTTGTCTGCTGCATTTCATCACCTCTGAATAAGGGGAAACTTGATGCCGTTCCACAGCGTTTCCCCGTGTTCCCCGACGGAAGCGCACAGGCAGGGAATGTTGTTGGAGTAAAACTCCGCCGTGATTCGGCCTGTGAACGGGGTGACAACGGTGAAGGGTACGTACTCCGGCATAATGGCGGTACATACCCGCATCGCATCAATTAGCGGTAACGATCGGCAGGTAATGGAAATATCCAGTTTGTAGGCTTTCAGATCCCGCCACATAACGGCATCCATCGTCCGCCCGGCTTCGTCTCCATCGATGGCCCGCAGGGTGACCTCTATGCCGTTTTCGGCGATGTAAGGCAGTATATTTACGCCGCTGACTGTCGCCTCCATGGTTAAATCCTCAATGGTTCCGCCCATAAAATGGATCATTGCCAGGCTATTGGAAGAAAGTCCCATGGAGTTTGCAAGAATAAGCTCAGATTCTGCCATGACCGTCACCTCCTGATGCTCGGCTCATTTGCCGCTGATAGCTCGTTGTACTCTCTGCAATGGAGCGCCCGTCCAGTTTGACATCGGCCCGTTCCAGGATCGCCATGAGCAGTCTGTTTTGCTCCTTCAGCAGAGAAATCTGCTCGTCACCACGAACCACGCCGGAAACAGCCTGCTGGATGGTGGACAGCGGAGCCTCGATATTGGTGCCGCTGCGCTGATCGCCGAGGATTGCCGCAAAGGGAGCGTTCGGCGGGATCACAGCGCCGGTGGCCAGCTTCGGCAAGGGCGTTGAGGAAAGGGAATACAAGGTGGGGGCCGGGATTCTGATGGAGCTTCCGGTATAGCTTACGCTGGTCAAGGCCTCCAGCGCCACGTTTACCGCCGATACGACAGAGGTCGCCATGGCGTTTGCAGATTCTACGATGTGCGCCAGAGCGACATCCAAAACAGATGTTCGGCTGAGAATTCCATCGGTCAAACTGTCCACCATGGTCTGCCCGGCGGTTCGTACCCTGCCGTCGGATGCAGCCAGTTCGTTTACATAACCGTCCACCGCATCCTTTGCCAAGGAAGCCGTTTTCTTCGATGGAGAATGGGAATCCTGGGCTTCGGCGATAGCATCAAGGGCCTTTTGGGTAAGGGTTCTGGCTTCTTCCTCAACGTCTGTTTCCCCATCGGCCATGCCCTTGACATAGCCGTCGGAGAAGGAAAGACCAAGGTCGCCGAGTTGATCCTGCATATCTTGTCTGGAAAAAACCTCGGCAATGTCCGCAGGCGTGAGCAGCCCGGATTTCAGCAGACCGACAATTCTCCTGTTTATTTCGTGCTGCGCATCCTCCGGGTCTTTTCCATTGAACATTACTTCCATCCAGAGGTCATCGACGCTGGTAATCAGATTGCTGGACAGAAGGCTGCTTACGTTCTTTTGGGAATATTTCGCACCGTCAGCCATCCCGGTAATGTAGGCTTCCCCGCCGTACCTACCAATCATAAAGCCCAGGGATTCAATATCATCATCCGCAAGACCAATGTCCTGGGACAGATACTGATAGAGCATTTCGCCGGACATACCCATCTCGTCATATGCCGCCATCACATCGTTTACGATTTGCGATGCAGACACATCGCCGCCCGCAGATTGACTGACTGCGGATTTTACAGCAGCGGATTGGGCCATTTTCTCCTCGGTAGAAAGGATTTTGCTTGTTATGTCGGAATCATCATAATCTGTGGAATAACTCGACCACAGCAAACCCGCACCAGCCGCCAAAAGGCCAAGGCCAAGCGGAATACCCGCACCCGAAAACAGAAGGACAAGACCAACAGCAGTTAACAAGGCACCAGAAACGGCCGTTACCGAGTTGATTGTGTCCATCAAATCCTTCGTAGCGGCATCTCCATTCCAAGGGATAGCCTCGGCAAGTTTGTTCGATGCCAGACCAGCGACAATCAGCCCAAGTCCAAGTGGGATTCCTGCGCCGGAGAACAAAAGAGCCATACCAACCGCAAGCATCACAGCCCCGCCAAGTTTACAGATGGCTTTTGCTCCCCTAGACAAGGGTGCTATCAAGGATCCCCAATTGATGGCCGCTGCCGCGCCAAGAAATGCGGCACCGGCGAGAATCATTCCGATGCCGAGCCCAACGTGTCCAGTAAAAAGGAGTGCAATACCAGTGGCTACAAACACGATCCCGCCGATAACACAGATTTCCGTTGCGATTTCTTTCAGTTTCTCCGGCGTGTAGGTCCATGAAATTACCGCTGCAGCTGCGCCAAGCAATCCAATGCCGGTCAGAATCAGACCAATGCCAAGCCCTGGTCTGCCTGTAAATAACATCACAATACCAAGCGCAACGCAGATAATACTGCCGACAACGCAGATTGCTGATGCCGTTTCCTTTAGCTTATCGGGTATCGTATTCCAGTTTACATAAGCAAGCCCAACCAAAGCGGCGGCACCAATGGCGACCATTGCGATGCCTCGCGCAATATTCAGCGGGCCGCCGGAGAACAGTAGAATTGCGCCGATTGCCAGGAAGGAGCCGGCAAGAATTCCATAGATGATACTGAGCGTATTCCTCAGTTCATCGGTAACCTCTCCCCATTTTCCCGTAGACAGATTCACAAGGCCTATCGCGCCGGCGGCCATGAGCGCAAGACCCAGGGGAATATTTGTCCCGGTAAAGAACAGGATTGCACCCAGGGCCAGAAGCGCACCGCTTAGGATCGCCGTCAGGCGGTTCAGCTCCCGCTGGTATTCCTCCGATTTCAGCCCGGACAGGTCGGGAGATACACCGCCACCTGCTCCACCGCCACCGCCGGAAGAATTATTCCCGCCAAGCTTGTTGATTTGGTCAAAGGATGCCAGCTGCTTCCCTGCTTCCTTCGCCGCCGCACCAACGCCGGAGATAGCCGCCGCTTGGCTTTTCAGCATCCCGGTTGATTTTTCTCCATCCCCAAGCGTTCCAACTCCGAACAGGAGGCTAAGAAAATTACCGACCACCTGTACGATGGATGTCAGAATCCGCAAAAGCGATACCGCCCATGGGAGTATCTGGGCATACAGTGGCTGGAAGGCGTTCACCAGGGCACCTTTCAGTTTTGCCAGCTCTGCCTGGTACTCTTTGTTGGTGTTGAGCAGCTGCCCAAAATAGGAAACTGCATTGTGCAGTGTAGAGGACATGATGTTGTAAAGCAGTGCATTTCGGCCAATCCGTAGCATCCGCTTCTGGAACCGTTCAGCGGATTCCGATGCCTTGTCCAGCTGCTTCCGCACCGCATCTCCTACTTTTGCCTGCTCCTCCTGGGATGCCAAATCCTTTGCTTTTTCTTTGGCAATGGCCAGCTTTGATGTCAAACGCTCCACCTCGGCAGAGGCAGCTTCATACTTACCGTGGAGCCTATCAGCCTCCGCATCCTGGGCTTTCAGGATGGGAGTCTGTAACTGCAGTTCATTGGTAATCGCCGCCTGACGGGTCACAGCGCGGCCATAATCGGCAGCAGACGTGTTTTTGTCCGCCATAACACGGTTCAGATCGTTATACTCTCGTTTGAGCGCTTTGATCTTCTCGTTGGTGGCAGAGGCAGCTTTCATCGCATCATCCAGTGATGCCTCGATGCCGGATTTCTCGCTGACCTTTTCTGCGAGCTTTTTCTCGGTCTTTTCGATGTCCTTACGGGTAGCCTCCATCTCCTTGGCGATGTGCTTCCTGTCGCCCAGGATGGAGATCACCACAGATCCATCTTCCATACTGATTCCCCCCTTTACATCCATTCCTCCAACAGTTTTTCCTCGTCGGCGGTGTAGCAGTCGTGCAGATCTACCATAGCCCGGTTTCGCTGATACCACTCCGATTCCGAAGAATCCAGGGGTTTCCCCCTGGACTTCTTTTCTCGGATTTTCAGTATCTGGGAGAACAGGCAATCGCCCATCTCCATATAGGCTGACAGAAACGTCCACCAATGCAGTCCGCCGGTATTGGAAGCCGGGTCATAGGCAAAAGATCGCACATCTCTCCCCAGGGTCTTGCTGACCGGCGGGATGATGTATTTCAGATCCTGCTTCCAGGACATCAGCGCCGGGCCGCTGCTGTCTGCATTTCCATAGGAAATAAACTCATAACAGCGCTCCTGGGCCTCCTGGTAGTCCCGCATGGGAATGGAATCAAAATCCACATAAAACACCTTCAGAGCGCAGAAATACTTCTCTGTTTCCTGGTATTCGGTACTGTTGAGGATGTTGATTACATCAATCACCGCCCGGAAGTCATAACGGATGGCATAGCTCCGCCCGCCGACCTCCAGGGCAGTGGGTAGAGTCAGGTAGTCCATCACACGTTACCGTACTTGCCCTCATACTTGGAGACGAACTCCTGTAGCTTGGGGGAAATATCAACCTTTGTGGATGCGGCCTTGTCCACTTCCTCGATAACGGCCATCAGGAAATTGGTGATGATGGGTGTGCCCATGTCAGTGACCGTCCACAGGTTTACCCTGCCGAAGAAGGCGAGGCTGGTACCATCGCCGAAGATGGCATCCACCCGCTCCCTGGCCCAGGTGTCCCGCTCCCTGGCGATGCGGAAAACATCATGCTTGTTCTCCGGGGGCTGTTCCTCAAGTTTCTTACGGATGTCCTCGGCCAGATCGTAAACATCAGAAACGAAGTTCACATCCCTGGGGCAGAAGGAAACGGAAAAGCCATTGTCGTTGGTGATGGAAGCAGTGGAAAGATTGGTGGAAAAAATCATCTGTCAGCCCTCCTTATGCCGCTGCGCTAGGAGTGAAGGCAACTTCGCCTTCTGCGCTCTTGGAGACGGTGCCCACGGTTCGGGTACCGCCGAAGGTGACTTCTGCCGCAATGGTCAGGTTGTCACCGCCGTCTCCGCCCGCACGGGACACGACGATGGCGGAGGAATCGTAGACCTCCGCGAAGTTCTGCTTTTCTGCGCCGGAGTAGAAATGGGCAACCATGACCTTCTGGCTGGAAAGGGCCAGCCGGTCCTGGTCACGGATGCCCATCTGCCACAGTTTCACCACGGCGGCATCGCCGGAATCAATGGGAATCGGGTCGAAGCTCTCGGTGATGATGGGCTTCTTCATGTCGGTGTAGATGTTGCCCAGGATGTCCCGATTGGTGCTTTTTGCCCAGTCGTAGGACATGTTGGAGGAGGTAACACGCTTTCCGATAGCGCTCCATTTGGGAGTGCCGGCGGTGCCGGTGTCCAGATAGGCAATCATCAGCTCCCGGGCCACAGTCTGCCCGGCAGGCGTGTTGATGGGGTTGGTTTCAGCCATAATAAATCACCTCATAAGTTCAAATTGGTTTGTATAGGTACAGGTAACAGAAACACTCCAGTCCTCGATGCCGTCATCGGTGGCGTTGTCCAGGTACGCCGGAGTGGTTCTGGCAACGGATTTGATTTTTCGGTTCCCCTCCAAATCGGGATAGTGTTCCAACAGAATTTGCTTACCGTCAATGCTGACAGTCTGTCGCTCCACCCACTTCCCGATGGTGTCCAGGAACTCCTTGATGCGGATCTTTGCGCTCTCATTCTGAGGGGCGGACCGGTAGATAATGAAAAACGGATATTGGCAGGTCTGATAGACGGTGCCTGTAATATCCTTCTCCTCTCGGGTCACAACAGCACCGGAGAGCGGAAAGAAACCAATACCGGCATCATTTCCCAGAGTGGAAAAGCATACCTTTCTTCCGTTCATTCCGGGAAAGGTATTCAGCAGATCGACCAGAGTGCGGGACAGGGTTTCTTCCCCGTCGATGTCAAATTTCTGCTGTTTGGATGGTACAGGGATACTTGCCATGACTTACCTCCCAATCTCACGACGGTAACCGGAAATCCAATAGCCAAGGTTTCTGGCCTTTGCGACATCGAACCATTTTGCCTGGGCTTCCGGTCTGGAGTATTTCAAGGGCCTGGTAGTCGGCATCAGTTTTGCACCTTTTCGAAAACGGAAAATGTACTCTCCTCCGGGGCCAATGGGAATCTTTCTGGGGCCGTTGCCAGTCTGGCTGTCCACCATGGTGACACCCATGTACTGATAGCGTCCATAGGGGCCGGGGAACACGACTTTACTGCCCTTGTCCTCGGTGTGGGAGCGCTGCTGCAAGGAGCCTGTCATGTGGGGCATATACGCCCGGCAGTCCTGCAAAACCTGTTCAGCAAGCCACAACTGCGCCTTATCAAGCCCATCCGATACGCCGGAGAAATTGAGATTGACGGCAATATTGGTATGGACATAGGACACATTTTCAAAGTGCTGGATGTCGGACATTTATTTGCCTCCAATCTCATAGTGCGGAATCAGGCCATAGTATACAGCCGAGGTGATCAGGTGGACATCGTCATTTTTTGCGTTCATGGCATCGTAGAAGCCGCCTTCGTAGTCGGCATCACAAATAGGGGCCGCATCAGCAGCCGCTCCCTCGGAGATAAAGTCAACCCCGGGGGAGAATGTGATGCACTCGGACGGGTTGTCGGATGCAGCATAGGCTTTCGGCCCAAGGATTGGTTTCTCGGCCCCGTCCGCTGCGATAATAGACTGTCTTGCCGTGCAGGGTATGGATGCCATGAACGCATCCTTGGCGTTTCCTCCGTGGACGGAGGCGGTGCTGGCGGCATTGATTCTACAGGTACAACCACCGATAACAGTCGGGTACCACATGCCGCTTTTCTTGTGGAAATTCCAGCACGTGATGGTATCGGAGTGCATTAACCCACCCCCGCATACAGTAGGTTGACACCGTTTGCATCCGGGATGCCTGCCAGATACTTAAAGGCAATGCTTCGCACCAGTTCAAACTCCTTTTCCTTCGAGGCGGCGGCTTCCGCATAAACAGAACCGGAATCCACTTTGGAATAGCTGATGGATTCGCCGCCGGAGGAAACAGAGGAAACGGCCCCATGGTAGGAGCCGTCCTCTTGTTTCTGCGGTGCCGCCGCCTTGCGCTGTACGTCCACCAGATAGAGGGCATCGGCAATGGCACACACAGCCTTTTTCACTTTCGCTGCATGGGCGTCCTCCACAGGGAAAGCGTTCATGAGCCGTCCGAAGGTGAAAACGTCAAGTTCATCGCTGGCCATTTCAAGCCACCGATCGATGCCATCTTCCTGGGAGTGCTCCCCGCTATAAACCTGGATGTAAAAATAATAGTCTGCGTATGCCATATGCGTTCACTCCTTCGGCTATGGATTAAGCGGCGCTGTACTGTTCGGAGTCGGTGCAGAGCTTCACGGCATCCTTGTTGGTAACGTACAGGACGTTTTCGGTCTTGACGTTCGTGAACTTCGTTGCACCTCCCACGGTACCGCTGCCGGACTGCTTGGGCATGAGGATCAGGTCGGGGGTCACGACATTGGTACCGGCATGATAGAACAGGCAGATTGCCCAGGCTTCGGTCATGGGAATCATATCGGGCTTGTACTGGCTGGACATGACAGGCTGAGCAATGGCTCCATCACACATGACCAGGAAGGGGCAGCCGTTGGGAAGATTGATACAGGAATCCACCTGAACGCCGTGCCAGGTATAGAACTCCTCCGTGGTGGTATCCACGTTGGCTCTGGAGGTCTTGTCCAACTGGTTGCGGATTTTCCCGTACCAGGCAGAATTGAGCACCATCCGAATCATCTGTCGGGGAACGCCGTCAATGAAGGAGTTCTTGGTGTTCTCCAGCTCCTGAATCATGGTTTCCAGAACATCCTCAACAGGACCGGTAAGGTCAACCTCCACCTGGATGGCGTTGTCAAAGGCAACCTGGAAGAACTTGGTGTCCAGGTCGGAGGCCATGCGGACAACGTGGTTGGAAGAACGACGGTCCATCAGGCCGTCCACGCCGCCGAGTTTGACATCCTTTTCCTCGATTTCTTCCACGATTTCCTGGTCGTAATCGATCTGGACAACGACCTCCTCGCCCTTGACTTTTTCGCCTTTACCTGCGGCACGGGCGGTTCCGTACTTCTGGGGCTTTGCGTTTGCAAAGCGCTTGGCGATAACGCTGCCGGAGGACGGGTCGCCGGAGAGGTCACGGTTCTTCATCCTGGCAGAAATCAGGTTTTTCATAACGTTTGCGATGACATTGCCGTACAGCTCCTTGAGGTACAGCTTCGCATCATCGGTGGTCAGCATGGACAAACTGGGAATACGGGGCATAAAATCAATCCTTTCATAAAAAATATTTTTGGGTTAGAAAACTGCGGGGACGGTGAAGGGCTTCTTGCCTCCACCGCCGGTATTTCCGTCACCAGCAGGGCCGGTAAAGGCGGGAGCTTTCTCCTGCTGCTGCTTCTGCTTTTCCGCTTCTGCTTTTTCTTCATCGGTCTGGTACAGGCCGGGGTCTTTCTCCTTGGCCTTTTTCATGTACTCATCGAATCCAAAAAATGCACCATCCTTCCACTTGAGGCCGGACTTTTCGTCCATGCACTCAGCCTGGATGGCAGAGCGGGCATAGGGAGAAGTAACGCCGTAGGTGTCCAGCTGCCCTTTGATCCAGTCTCGCTGGTCACGCTGGGTGATCTTGGCATTGAAATCCTTTTCGGCGGCAGAGGCCTTATCCTTCCAGGTCTGCAGCTCACTCTGGATCTTCTGCGGGTCGATGCCATCAAAGGACTGCAGAGTGGTTTCTGCGGTCTCGGCACGGGTCTTGTAACCGTCACGCTCGTCCTGCAAGGCCTTGATGTCCTTGTCTTTGACGGCCTTTGCGTGCTCGATGTCCTTCCCGTTGATCTCCAGGACTTTGGCTGCCACATCCTCGGATATGCCAAGAGCGGTGAGTTCTTCTTTCTTCATACTGCTTCCTTTCTCGACCATACGATTTTTTACGACTGTTTCTTGTCCAGGCCGGCCGGTTGATTACGCTGGCGGCGCAGCAAAAATAATGTACCCTCCGCCGGTTACGACCCGGCTACACTTACAGAAGGGCATGGAAAAAGCCGCCGAACCAATTAGGCTCAGCGGCTAGTTATACGTGGATGTATTTGGATATATGGATTATCAGAATCGCATGATGTAGGCTCGCTGCGGGGCTGTCATACCGTATCCACGTTGCGATTATCCATCATCGTCTCGGTACGCAGAGCGGCCTTTGCCTGCTCACGGTTCCATTTTGCGGTATTCAGCCGATCCGTCATCACCCGCAGACCGTTGTCCTTGCAGAACTTTTGATATTCTTTGTTCAGCGCCTGCAATAGACTGACTGATTTTTCGTATTCTTCCGTAAATACTTTCTTTGCGGCATCGTCCCTGGCGGCATCAACAGCGGCTTTTGTTGCCATTGCCTTATGTTTTGCCTTGCGGATGCCTCGCTCCATACTCCGCTGCACCTGGGACAGGTCGTAGGCTTTCTTGTTTGCATCGTCATCGTAGCTCTGAAACGGGTTGTGCTCCGGGTCTCCTGGGCCAAAGGAGTGACGGCAGTTCCAGCCGCTGAGCCCGGGTCCTGTTCCGTAACCTGTGGTTTCCCGGAACGGCGGGTATTCCGCGCTGGCGCCGGACAGACTGTAAAGCTTTCCCTGCCACCAGGCATGGTTCCCCGGATTTTCCCCGCCGTCACCATACCGAGCGCCCAGGTGGGCAGATACCCTTATCAAATCCCATCCGTTATCCATCATGGCCTGAATGGTCATGTTCCCGGATGCCTGGGCTGTGCCCGTGCGGATGCAGCGCAGTACCGCCGTTTCGATGGTATCGACATGGCCGGAGGGGTATTTGATTTTCAATTGATGCTCCGACAAATCGTTCACAGCCTCGATCATGGCCCCTGTGTAGGACTGTGCCCCGGTCATCACCTTTATGTGGGCATCGTCGCAAAGCTGGATGAAGCGCTGTTGGCTGGCTCCG
The DNA here is from genome assembly GCA_028719885.1 of Bacillota bacterium. Lineage (GTDB taxonomy): Bacteria > Bacillota > Clostridia > Oscillospirales > Oscillospiraceae > Faecousia. The sequence continues at coordinate 45,883 of JAQYLT010000019.1, read as the reverse complement.
GCAATCGTCCGTGTGAAATTCTTAATTTCTCCATTGGTTCGCTGGTAACAGTCAACCAGAATGTTCATCAGGTGCTCGTTTTTCAGCAGCTGCACCGAATCCAGACCATGGGAAACGTAGAAAGCATTATCAGCATCCCATGCCTTTATTCCGGCATCCAGGAATATCTTCCGCACTTCCTCCTCAGATTTCCCGGTCCACCGCTGAATCTCTGCCGAAAGGGCTTCATAGTGACCGGCAGCAGCCTGATACAAAATAATTTGCCATTTATCTGTTTCCCCGAAGCCGATTGCCTCAGACCTGTCCATGCAAGCAATCATGCGTTCGATAATGTCCTTGGTGATCCAGTCAGTCAAACGGGAAAGCAGCGGGTACATGGTGTCGGCGATCTCTTTCAGTTGCTCCGGGGTCAGCATGGCGAACCTCTTACAGGATAACCCAGTCCTCGGCCAGCATATCCGCCTGAGAAGCCAGCCAGCCGGGCTGCAACGTGCCCTGAGCAGTACGCAGAACCAGCATATCGCCGACCTCAACAGCGTTCAGCTCATTACATTCCTCGGTATGGGTGGGATTGAATTCGCTCAGGTCTGCCTCGGTACAGAAATTGACGCAGGATGCCAGGAATACGTACATCCCCTTGCCGTTCCAGCCCTGCCGGGCGACCCGGCGGCCTTCCTTCAGATTCATAATGGCCACGCCAAAATCCATGACTTCTTCGCCGGGTTCATGGAACTGGTATTCGGTGATGTAGATGTCCGGGTTGGATTTCAGCCGAAGGTCATCGTCATAGGCCTTTGCGATGTACTGCGCCTTGGCGTGGATATTGGGATTGTGAATCATCTCTTCCTCGCCGGTGGGCATATGGATGTACAACGTGACCCCAGCGTTGTCGCTGGCGCAAGCCTCCTGATAGGCTTTCAGAAATTCTTCCATTTTTGTCATATTGTTTACCTCCTGTTATTCTTCAAACAGGCCTTTTGTTCTGGCCTGGTTTGCCTGTTCTGCTTCCTGGGTGAGCTTCTTGGCTTCCTCCTCGGTCATCTTCTCGAATTTGACAAGATACAGCCACTTGGGAATCCAGCCCTGCTGGGCGTAGGATTTCCAATTTGCCTTGTCCTCCTCGTAGGAATAGGTGATGTCTCCAAAACTGAAAGCGGCCTCATATTCCCCCAGCGGGGCAAGCCCCATAAGGGTTGCCATTGCATCCGCTCCCATAAGAGCCTGCTCGATGGCGGACTGCAGCGCATCACGATCATTTTTGATGGTCTGAATCGTGTCCCGGTCATCCGCTTCCACCTGGGTCGCCGTGATCATTCCGGTCTGACCGTCAAGCACAAATACGCCTTCGGAAAAGCCGCATTTCACGCCCAGCAGGGAGAGGTCGAAGTTGATGTCCTTGATGCGGGCATCGGTCAGCAGCGTGGGAGTATGCTCTTTGATGGCGCTGACATCCTTGTTGTCCACACCTACACCCAAGCCCTGCACGAACCTGGGGAGCTTAATCCCGTTCTGGGTCGCATACTGGATGCACGACTGCCCCACAAACGTGACGTGCTTGCTGTCCTCCACCTCGTCGTTCTTTCGGCTGATGGCGATGTCGATGGCTTTCAGCTCCTCCATGGCCCGCCCGAAAACGGACATTCCCAACGGAGAGGAGGCATCGATGATGTTGGAGCCTGGGACACGATAATAACCAAACAGCGGAGCTTTCAGATTTGCGATACGGACTTCATTGGCCATCCCCTTCCATTCGTTTACACTATCCAGGGGCACCGGGTCACCCAGAGTGACGTTCTGGCCGCTGGTGCGGTTCTTGAAGGCTTTGTTGGTCACAACATAAACCTTTCCCTCCGCATCGCTTCCTCCATGTTCGAAGCGGTGCCATTCCAGCCTGGTGTAGCTTCCGTCCTGCTGGTCTGATTGGATAGAAAAGATTGCGCCGGTGATGTTGCCGTTTTCGTCCTTTTCCGTGATGCCGAAGCAGTCCGGGCGAACAAAATCCCACGAAGTACCATTCCACTTGAGCAGCATACCGCCCAGGCGGTCTGCATCGCACAGTTTGTCCGGCAGCCGTTTCAGCAGATCGTCAACCACAGATTGCATAAACTCCGCCCTGGGGCCGGAGATGGCAATGCCAATGTCCAGCGTTGTGAGCTTTGCCCTGGTGCAGGACACAAAATCCGCCATGTTGATGGTCTTTATCCCGTCCGCCGTTTGTGTCCACGGCGGCCTCCCTGTGGACACTTGATCCCACAGTTTCAGCGCATTGTCCATCTCAGCGGAGGCGATCAGCTTCACGCCAAATACTTCCTCTGCGCTTTGGAACCCTCGAAACATCGTCTTTAGCCTCCTTACAATTTTGGATAGAAACCCCATCGGCATCCCCCTTTATACTAACCATCTCCACTCATTGCGCAGCACCGTCTGGCAGAAATACCGCACCATGTCCATAGCGTGGTCGTTTTCCTTGATAACAACATCCGAGTGCTTCTCCTCGTCCCAGCAGTATGATTCAAATTCGTCGAAGGTATTCGTGCAGCTCTCGACAAAGGAAATGCTACCGGTGTTAAGATACTTTGTAACATTCTGAATGCCGTTCAGCACATCGTTATCCGCCCCCTGCACAAGGTATTTGCCGTACTTTTGGATGGTTTCTACCATGGATGATGCAGACGGGTCAATGACGATGTACTGGATTGGAATATCATCAATGAGCTTGCAGAGCATTTTGTAATATTCCTCATTATCCACCCGGTTTCTGGTGCCGCCGTCATAGTACAGCTCTTTTATCATCACTGCCTTGCGGTTTGCGGTATCCACATCCCACAAGCCGGCAGCAAATGGATTGACAGTACCATAGTCAATGGAAACGTAGTAGCTATGGCGGCTGTTGAATTTCGGAATCGTCTTGGCGACGTGCTTATCCCGCCGGAACATTGGGTATACAAGCCCCTCTGCCCGCATCCGGCGTCCCATTATGTCCCGGTCATACCAGACAGAGCTTTCATCATACTTCGCCACAATCTCCTGCACACGCTCGGGAGGCAGGGTTGCATTATCGAAGATCGTGAAGTGTTCGTAGTTATATCCGGGCAAAAAATTACCGGCTTTCTGCTTTGCAGCATACTTGTCGATGTAGTCTGTGTATATTTGGTGATTGGGATTGGACGGGTTGAGATCCCAAAACACCTTGATTTTCTTAGCGGCCAGCTGACGGTTGAAGGCTTCCTTGATGAACGAATCATGGTGCTGATTTATCTCTGTGGCAATCCACATGCCGTAGGAGTTACCACGGATTCGCTTGAAACTGTTCGCAAGGGCAGCACCTGCAAAGATGATGATTTTCTCCCCGGCTGGCGTATCAACGTACAGGGCTTCATTGTTCTTGTACTTACCCCAGCGGCAACGTCCCCGGAACTGCCCCTCCAGGCCATAGCCATTGCAGTCACCGATGTTCAGCTTGGCATTGCCCAGGGTAGAGCCGGAGGCAAGATGGAATTTATCGGGGCACGTTTCCAATTCATTTGCAAAGGCAAATACATTATCCACGGTTTTGCCTGCTCGGACTGCGCCCTCCGCAACGTTGATTTCGCAGTCCCGGCACCGTCGCATATAGGCAATATGCTTGGGCCCGAACTTAAATTCAAGTGTTTGGGTCGCTGTCATCGCCAAACACCACCTTGCGGATCAAATACATATCCTCAATGTCTCTGGATTTTCCATCGTCCTTCGCCATCCTGATTTTATTCAAAGTATCGATAGTCCTCTGCTTTTGAGCCTGGCACCGAGTGAGCGCCTCCTCCAGCTTCAGGATAATGCTGTAGGAAGCCTCAGATGATGTTTGCAGATAATAATCTGTCTCATCATCAGCCGTGCGATGCTCCGTTTTTTCAACTGACGAAACGACCGCAGACTTGTCTTTGTACTCGTTTATCCTGTGCAGAATTCTGTGCTCTCTGACCGTGAGCAAATTGATCTCGTCAACCAGCAGTTGTTCTTCGTCAGGCTCCATTTGGTCAATAAGTGAACGCTCATCATCGTCGAGTGTGTCAAAGAGAATTGCGGAATAACCTCCATGCTTAAATGCGTTTTGGTTCCCAGGCGGAGCACCACCATTATTACCTACACCATTTACATTCCCCGGCTGCCCCCCCCTGTGTTTTGTCTCTTTTGTGGTTGCATCCTGTGATGCAACTTTTTTGCTTTTGGTTGCAACTTTTTCGGATGCAACTTTTCCTTTTTTCCAGTAGCGTGTCGCCCAGCTTTTAACCGCGCTCTCAGTCACACCTAGCTTTTCTGCGATCTCTTTATATTTAAGACCTTTTTTGTAGAGGGTGTAGCCTTTCTCCCGGTTATCCATGCACGACATCACCACCTCGCATTTTTGGAGATTCAAGTTGTTCAGCAGGGGCCACGCATGTAACCCCTGCTGTTGTTCCTATATTCCACTTCCGTTATTGTAGGTAACTGCTCTGTTTTATTGGTAGGTTATTCACTCCACCTTCCTGCAGGCATCCACACCGTATGCCACACTCAGTCCGCAGCCATTATCCCAGGCAACCATGATGCTGCCCATATCGTCCACGCCACTGACGGTACCCTTTGTGCCCACAGGCGGGGCTTGAACATCGTCCATATGTACAAGTTCCACCCGTGTTCCCTTTGGATAGCGTTCTCGGAGGGCCTGCAAGGTTTCTTTTGAGATCATTCTCATGATTCCACCTCCTTGGGCTGTCCGTCTTTGAAAGCGGAACTGCCGGCCAGATTGCGGAGCAGGATTTTTCTGGTCTGCTTATGCTCAGTTCCAATGAACCCCAGCCGGAGAAGGAAGCAGCGGAAGGCATACTTTTCGTTATCCACAGCTTTCTCTTTGGCGGTGATCCGCTTCTGATTCCCAGCCATCTCACAGAGCTTGCAGATGAACATCTCATAGGCGGACAATTCTTCCGGTGTGGGCATCTCGGAGAACCAGGGGAAGGACACCTTATCCTCCGTGACCTCCACGGGCAGGCTGCGCACACCCAAGGCTTTTTGAATCAGGCCACCCTTGGCAGTCAGGATTGCTTTGAGATTCTCCAGACTGCTGTTGGTGAACCGGCTTCGCGGCAAAGAAATGCAGACTTGGGTGGGTTCCTCCTCGTCCTCGGTGTGGCTCTGGTCGATGTCGAAGCCCTCATCGTAGATGTGCTGAAGAAGCCGCTCGATTACCTCGCTGTCGGCGCTGTCATCAAATGTGAGATTGCCGTTTTTCTCGATGGTGAAGGAATCGACCTGGTAGGAAAAGGTTGGTGCTCCCAGGTAATTTGGTTTATAGCCGAGCCACTTGGAAATGCACTGCACCAGCCGCTTGCGTTCCGAACCTTGCGCGTTGATTGTGATTGTCATGGTTGAAACCTCCTTCATTTTTGGTAGTCACATATTCGCTCAGAGCGAAACAGATATCAAGATAATTCTGCACTGTAATACTACCAAAAATAGGATGCAGTAACTGTGCTATTTCCTACCTACCTCTGACACCCAGGCGATGTCCGATGGCGCATGGTATTCCGTCTTATTCGTCTCCATGGAACACCTCGCTGAACTTGTATTCCTTCCCGTCACGCAGGACACTGACATTCTCCTCCGAGCCGACCAGCTCAATGAATCTGCGTACAATGACATCGCAGAACTTTTCGTCCAGTTCGATGGTGCGGCAGATACGGTCGGTCTGCTCACAGGCTATGAGCGTCGATCCGGAACCGCCGAATGGGTCTAGCACAACCGCATTGCTCATGGAAGAATTCTTAATTGGATATTCAATAAGGGGGATTGGCTTCATTGTGGGGTGGTCACCGTTTTTCTTTGGTTTGTCGAACTCCCAGATAGTGGACTCCTTCCGCCCGGTATACCACTGGTGCTTTCCTTTCTTCTTCCAGCCGTACAGCACAGGCTCATGCTGCCACTGGTAGGGAGAGCGGCCAAGCACCAGAGATTGCTTCTTCCAGATACAGCAGCCGGACAGGTAGAATCCTGCATCGGCAAAGGCCCTACGGAAGTTTAGGCCTTCAGTATCGGCATGGAACACATAGATGCTGCCGTCATTCGCCAGAGCCTTCTCCATGCAGGAAAACGCATCCAGAAGGAACTGGTAGAATTTCTCAGAGGCCATGTTGTCGTTCTTGATTTTCCCGGCGGACCCTTCATAGTTCACATTGTAGGGAGGGTCGGTGATGATGAGATTTGCCCTGGTATCACCCAGCAGGGTTTCATAAGTTTCAGCTTTTGTACTGTCACCGCAGACCAGCCGATGCCGCCCCAGCGTCCAGACATCGCCTGTCTTTGAGAAGGTCTCGTTTTTGAGCGCTGCTTCAACATCAAACCCGTCCTCTTTTACTTGTTCTATCTCAAATAAAGAATTGAGTTCTTCTTGGGTGAATCCTGTAAATTCCAGGTCAAATCCAACTTCCTGTAATCCTTCAATCTCCAATCTGAGAAGTTCTTCGTCCCACCCGGCATCCAATGCCAAACGATTATCCGCCAGAATGTATGCTTTCTTCTGCGCTTCTGTGAGGTGGTCAACGAACACACATGGAACCTCTGCGATGTTTTCCTCCTTTGCCGCAAGAACACGACCGTGACCGGCAATTACGCCATAGTCACGGTCGATAATGACAGGATTTACAAAACCAAACTCACGTATAGATGAGCGGAGTTTTCGTATCTGCTCCGGAGAGTGGGTTCGAGCATTGTTCTGATATGGGATCAGCTTTGATATGGAAACGAGTTGCATTTCGGTTGTGGTTTTCATGGCAAACCAGCCCCCATCACGCAAACATATCGATTCCACTTTCTATTTATTGCTATATTATATAGCACTGTGTTGCCTCCTTTGTTGACCCTAAATGATGAACCATGGGCGAATGGTTCTCGTATGGGCGTGCCGATAAGGAGCGACCCGGCACAAATTCTACCCTCCCAAAAATAGATTGAGGCACCCGAAAAACGGGTGCCTCTGGCTGATCAAGAATTTACAGCATAAATATTATCACAGATATATATGCAAGTCAATTCTAACTTTTTCGCACGTCAGATTACAACAGATTGGTATTCGTTGGCTTAGATTACGGCAGAATTAAGGCCGTCAAGTCCAAAAATCAAACCTGTCAATTTCTCCGTTGCAATGGCAATATCACGGTAAATCGTGCTGGTATTGACCTTTTCAAGTTCGGAAATCTCCTGAATTGTCTTACCTGGATTTTCAATATAGAGCGCAAGCACAGCGCGCATACGCCGCATTTCCTCCTCCCGGCCTGATAATTTACACAAACCAGCATAGGCATCCAGCATTTCATCGATGTGCCGAAGGATGATTTGGGTCCTTTGAGCAGATTTCTTGATGGATTCCACGAACACATCACCATCCCGGCCCCACATCAGGTCTAGGATGTCAATGGCGTTCTCGTCCAGTTGGGAGGAATCAAATACCGCCCTGGAGCAATGCTCCTTGAACATCCGGTAGTTCTCCAGCAGCAGCTTTGTATTCCCAAGCCGGCGGTCATACCGGGATTCTTTTTCACGTTTCCGCTCCTGGGCAATAAACTCTGCTGCCGCCTTCGCCCCAGCCTTTCCGGCTATGGAGGCAATCGCTTCCACCGTTTCCTTCGGCAAATTCGTCTTACTGGTTTTTCCCATGATTTCCCGCCTCCTTCATGGTCTTTTGGCAATCCAGGCACAGGTCCATCCATTCCCCGGATTCATCCCTTATGCTCCTCCACCCCTCCTTCTTTCTGGCTGCAACCGCATCCTGGAAGCAGGTGCCGCCGCTGATTTCCGCTTCGCAGCAGTCGCACACACAAAACCAGCTGTATCTGGTTCTACGGTCAATGCTCATGTTGATCGCCTCCCGTTCTCTTGGCTCGTTTTTCAATTTCCCGCTCTGTAAAGCTCTCCCGGAACCAGCCGAAATCAAAAACGCAGAACCGATTCAAAGGATGTACATAAACGCAGATCCCCTCTGCATAAATTTTGACCGCTGTTTTGCTCGTTCCCCGCTGTTCTGTTTCGGTGTAAATGGAAAGCATCATCTTCTGTCCTATTTTTACCATTCAAACCTCCTTACTGAATCCATACTTCATCAGGCATATTACTGGTCAGCCGGTCGAATTCCTTTTTTTCATCCCATGATGCGTGTCCTTCGGCAACTTTTTCGTAAAGTTCTTCGATACGCTTTACCTCAGAGAGGAAACCAGTATTCACGCCATTCAGAATGTCTATGTAGCTTTTCAGACCATCGTACCGATTCCGAATATTGATGTAATTTACCGCCAGCCGGAAACAGGTGCGGAAGGCATCAATAAGATCGTCTTTTGTGTACCTCTTCAATCGCTCCCGGGTTTCCCGCTGGGCAAGTTCGGTTTCATAGCCGTCCTCCAAGCCGAAGTAATCTCCCTCATAGGAATCATATCCCATCATCCGTCCCGGCGTAATGGCGCCGAAGAATACATCGAAGCACTCAGGAATCCATTGATTATCCAAATCTTCAATCATCTGGTAGCAGTCAGCGTCCAGCGTGGAAAACGCCATTTTCAGCTCAAAGGATTCTTCCTCGTCGCCGATCAGCTCGTCCAGCATAGTTTCGTCCACATCAGTGCACCACCACCGTATATTGGAAGCCGCTTCCTGCATTTCCCACAGGCTGGATGTGATGGTTTCCAAGTTCAGATCTGCGGAAATCGCTCGTTTGTACCGAAGGTTCTTCGCCTTCTCCCGGCGTAGCCTTTCGGCAATTTCAGATTTAACGCTCATTCCGCTTCCTCCGAATCCATATCAGCGTAGTAATCGCAATAATCTCTTGCCGGGCATCTTGCGCACGCATCTGGGTCGATGCCATCATAGTCACAGGTAAAACCCAAGTCCCTGACCATAACAATGCGATCTTCCGCATCGTACCAGTTAAGTTCCCGTTTCCCGGGTTTGTAGTACTGATCCGCAGTAGGAGCCCTTCTGACCATAATGTCAACATAGTCGGCATTTTCACAGACATCTGTACCCATAGCAGCCACTTTTGCCTTACTCCTTGTTTCAGCAAAAACAACTGCACAAAAGAATTCGCCTTTTTCTCTGACAATCCATGCTTTCATTGCTTGTCCTCCTTATCCGCCATTTCCCTCCGTAGGATAAACAAACCAACTGCATTCCATTTTCGCTGGCATGACTTATTCTCGCAGGTATAGGTAGGTGTGATTTCTCCGGGGCCGGGGCAATCGAAGATTACCCCATCCCTCCGTTTCGTTGGGTCATGGCAGGTTTCGCAATCTGGGAGATCTTCCAGGTATATTATTTCGGACATGGATCAGTCCTCTACCTTATCCAGCCCATCGACAGCATAGCCGCCGGCTTTTCCCTCCAGTTTGACCACCAAGGTGCCGCAACAGACCCACGGTTCAGACCGAACCGTCCAGACCTTCCCACGGTTTTCCTCGCTTACATAGTAGAGGTCGTTCATTACAACCTTATCTCCCGGTTTCAACATTTTGCTTCCTCCTTGTTTCGCAGTACATCCATATCGTATCCGCTGCGGATGAATTCTAGCGTTTTCTGATGCCGAATACAGTTTCCGAGCTTCGTGTAAATCAGCTCCATTTCCTCCGGCGTAAAAGAAGTGCCGCAGAACTGGTTGATACCGTCAAGATGGTACTTATGTACCTGAGCATTCCTCCACGCTGCATCAAAATGTTGGCTTTTGAAGGCTTCGCGGGAAAGCCATTCCAGCAGCTTTGCCACTACATCCTCTCTGGTCTCGCAGTTATCAAGCCGGAAGTAGGAATTTACCCGCCTATGCGGATCAGCAACGAACTCCAAATGCCGGTTCAGAATGGCATCCGGGAAGGCTGAGAATAGATCATTCAGAACTTTCTGTTCAACCATTGCAGTTCACCTCCATCACATAGCACCAGCTCTGAGGCGGTCGTTCAAGTACGCGCAATTCAAATCCGTCCCGCATAGTTTTGATACCTGTAAAATCTCTCAGTTTCTTCGGCTTCTCATAGATTTTCAGATTGGATATGTGCCATCCATAAATCGGAGAACAAGTGGAATATGCGGCGCATTCAACTTCTGTCATGCACGCCGCACCATTGAAAAGCGCATCATGGCCGAATGTCCTATCAATGACATATGTATCACAGATAAATTCGCCAATTACAGACCCTCCAACAGGCATATTGAACCATTTTCCGTTCAAGATATGTTTCACCTTTCCTTTTGTTCTGTATATGTAGCACTTGAACGGTGTATCTATCTTCGGCCTGGTCTTCCTGACCTCCAGCGTTTTCTCCCCTCTGGCAATCAGATCACACCACTCAGGCCGGATGCTGATAAGTACAGCTTTCATATCATCCCTCCATCTCCTTTCGCAGAGATTCCTTGATGTAGTAATCCATCCCCAGATCCTTGCAAAGCTGTTCCGCTTCATGCCCGAAGTCTTTCCAGTTGATCGTAGACGGATAGTAATTCAGTTTCCCGATTTTTACCTTGTCGATGATGTCATGACAGTCCTCGATAAACTCAAGAACAGCTCCGGCATAAATCACAGGCTCACAAGACACCCATGTTTTAATCCCGGATTGCTTCGCTGCACATAGGTCAGCAATACAGGAATCCAAATCATTGCTCCAATGAATAGAACCATCTACTGTAATCCCGTACCAGTCATTCTCATCCAGCAGATCAAAGTCCCGGGTTCCGTCTCCCTTTGTGAGGATCTGCACATGGTTCCCGCTTTCCTTGATGACCTTGATAACCTCCCGGGTGACGGTTGTATCGTACCCAGCTGGATACGGATCACAGGTGAAGCACAGGTGGATCAGCTTCCCGGTCACGCCTTCCCGCTCCAACTGCTTTTTCAAGGCATCCACGATTCCGGGACGAGGTTCCACATGGCTGTGAAACTCCTCCCTGTCCCGGTGCAGGACAGATGGAGCGAAGCAGTAATAGCATCGGTGCGGGCAGCCGGTGTAGATATTCACGGCATAATCGCCGTATTCTTTTGCCTTGCCTTTCGGCACATATAAAGGTTTCATTGACATCCTCCTTCCAGTAAAATCTGATTATTACGATACGCCTGGAAAAGCGTCTGGCCGCTGTTGTTGACCATGTATGGCAGAAAGATTTCATCAATCTGTACCATCTCGCTTTCCAGAATTGCCATCTGAGCTTCCACCCAATCCTTGACGATCCGCCACGCCACACGCTCCGCCTGCTCACGATCACACTTAACCTTTTGTTTGGCAAGTACCTTGCTGACAGCATCCACATTCGCCGGAAGTCTGATAACCCGTAGCCCGGCAGGAGTGTCGATTTGGAAGGTCAGCGCGGATATGTGCCCCTTATTATCGTAGTCCTGCATGATCCTCTTGGCACCGTGCGAAACTAACTGAGCCTGGATCTCGCCAATGGTTGTATAAACATTGACCTTCGTCGTGTAGTTAAGTAATGGCATAGTCATTCTCCTTCCGCCGGTTCCTGAAGCCATTCCAGGTTATCTTTCATATCTTGTGTGCTATAAGCAATTACAGGCAGATCTGCTCGATATAAAGCAGCCTTAGTCTTGGCAAAGAATACGGCAAGCTCATAGTTATTCATTGCTCGAATTCTGTCGGCGTTTGTGACGGTCTTAGGCGCATAAGCACCGCAGGGCCATACAAGCCCGCTTCCAGAGGCACAGTCGCCGAGCTTCTTACAGTTATAACATTTCATTTTGCACTGCCCTTTCTTGTGCACCACGCATAGTCCAAAGTCGGTTCCCAGTCTGATATAACCATAACAGGTACCGGCTTTTTATCACAAATGAAGTCCCCCTCACAGATGTACTGGCAGTTATCACAAACAGCGGGGTCGCAGAAGATTTTTGACTGCTTTTTCTTTGGCTTAACTTTCTTTGACATTGTCAGCACTCACCTCCACAGGCTTCTGTAACCACTCAAGGAATTCATCAACGAGCATAGCGATTCTTTCTTCGTCCCATTCCACGAAATCATCTAAGTCCATAGTTCCAATTGCAAAAGCCTCTTTTACGCGTGTGAGGTCGAAAATGTAGCTATCACCAATATCCGCCCACTTTGAGAAATACTCAATGAGAGCTTCCCGCTTTTCTTCCCAGCTCATGGAGCAGATACGATCAGCTATTGTCATGCATCGGCGCCTCCTCCCATCACATGACCGAATGTTTTGGATGCAGCTTCTTCCGGGTTTCTAGCCATTACAAGCGCCTTGGTTTTGCAGTGATGGCACTCCACCACATAAAGCCTGCTTTCGCAGTAATACGCTTCAAGCTCATACCCGCAGTACCCGCATTTTACGCCGGTTCTCCGGCTTAGGTAGTCTGTTCCGTTTCCATTTGCAGAGAACAGTCTGTGGCACAGCTTATCGAATTTCGTTGCGCCTTTTTCCATCATGTTTGCACTATCCTTTCTTTTGAATTGTGTGGTAAGTGCCGCAGCAGCTGCATCGTACCACCGTATCACCATGCAAATCCAGTCTGCCTACGAGGATTGAGGTGCCGCAGTTTAAGCAGTTTATACTCTCTATTTCTTCGGAATACACTATGACTCTTCGTCCGTACTGCCTGAGGCGGATAACATTCTGCTGCGGCACCTCGTCAAATGAGAGAGTAAACCTCGCTTTTTGCGTGGTCATTCCGGGTCCGAACTCATATTCGGAGGAAATTTTAACGATATATGCGATATCCGGCTGCATATGGTCTATAAAATCTTCCGCAAGTTTCAATTTCATATCACGGATCTTGTTGTTTATGTATTCCTTCCCATAATAGACGCTATTTTGTAAATCGGCCTGAATGTCGATGCTTTTCCAGTCAATCATCAATCACCACCCCCAAATCAGCGCCTGGAGCCATCCTGGCAAATCCATGTTCATCGTCCACCGGATCAGCAGCAGCCGTCCGTATGTATCGAAACTGTATACAATTGCGACTATGACAGCAATGACAATCGCAATGGCGAGAATCCACTTTCTATTTTTCATTCAATTCCTCCTACGGATACTGCGGCTCCCGGAGCCGCCAGATCAGATGGGCCAGCAACCTGTATTTGCTCGGTTCCGACTGCTGCCACCGGATGTACCGGCGGCGTTTCTCTTTACGCTTTTCCTGTTTCATGTTGATTCCTTTCTCACCGATATGTGCGGCGGCTTTTGATGTCCCGGAACTCAATTCGGTTTATGATTTCAAAGCCGGCGATCTTCGCAATGTACTTGATGCAGCCTACCAGATCGGCTACACGCTGCTCCTCTTTGGTAATCTCTTTTTCTCCGGCATACGCTGTCGGGTCATTGTAGCCGGAGCTGTTCTGCCAGGGTTTCGGTGTCATTTTTGTTCCTCCGACATTCTCACCGGCAGAATCATGGATTTCAGCTCCCCGTCATCCAGCACCAAGGGCTGTGTACCCTGCTCCCCGAAGAAGCAGTCAATCACGGTGCAGTCATAGCTGCGGAGCGCATCAACAAAAAAGGCTGAGTTGAACATGATTCTCAAATCTGTGGAGAAATTATCCGTTACTTCCAGTTCTTCCATGTACTCTGCCGCCGAGCCTCTGCATCTGATCTGCATGGTGTTCCTGGAACATTCCATTTCCACCTTTCCCTTGTGGGCATCATCGGAGCAGATCATGATGCGGCTCATGGAATCCAGCAGGCTTTTCCGCTCAACGCCGACGGAGTGCTTCCGATCCGGGAAAACCCGGCGATATTCCAGGAAACTGCCGGAAAGTAGTCGGGAATGGATCTCGCAGTCTCCAATTCGGAAAACCGCCTTTTCTCCCTTTGTCTGGATGCTGATCTTCCCATCCTCCTTGATGGACAGCAGCAGTTTCACCGTAGGCTTCGGAATGACGAATTTGAACTTGCCATCATACGGCGTGTGCGCCCAAGAGCAGCGGTAACCATCGCAGGCAACCACGTTCAGATTTTCACCGTCTCCCTCCATAAGCACTCCTGTATGTACGGGCCGGCTCTCATTGGTCGATGTGGCATACGCAACATTGGAGAGCATATCGGCCAGCTCCAAAAAATCCAGGGTAGTCTCCTGGCAGTCCTCCAGAATATAGTTTTCCGGGAAATCATCCGGGGCGAAGGAGTTCATCTTCGTGCGGATGCTTCCGGCATTGATGATGATGCTGTTGTCGTTCTGCGGCGTGATCCGCACCAGACCATCCGGCATACTTTTCAGCATTGCGATTGCTTTTTTGGGGAGAATGAAGTTCTCTCCCTCTGCTTCCGGTGTGGCGATGGAGATAGCGTTCTGCAGATTGTTGGCGCAGAGACGGCCATCCCGAACCAGGATGCCCTCCATGCAGGCAATCGAAGGCTTCGCCGGAATCACCTTCTCCAGCATATTGAGCTTCTGAATCAACTCGGATTTGTCGATTTTCATATTGTCCTCCTCATAAAAAATTCAAAACGCCATTTTTGAATTTGATTTCGTATGGTGCAAGGTTTTCTCGGTCCATGTACTTATGCCCGAATCTTTCCTTCATGGTCACCCACACGTCCCATGGCACCCGAAAAAATGTGGCCAGGTCTAAAGACACGATTACAAAAACATCCGCTCCAAGGGCACTATGGGACTTCATGGATTCAGCCTGAGTTTCTGTCACTTCGGATTGAAGGATTCGCCCGGTGGTGCTACACTTTGCTTCAAATACCACCGACCTGCCGCCAGCCAGCGTGCCCTTGAAGTCAGGCTGGGCTTTCTTGGCAAATACCCCCTCAAAGCCGGGTGTGCCACAGGAAAGCCGCTTCATTCCGCTAAGTACCTTGAATGGCTCCGGTGTTTTATCGATGTCGGCGATCATCATGTCTCTGTAGTAAGCGCAGGACGCCAGTATGTACCACTCCAGGATTTCCCCGTTTTTCCGATTCACCCGGCCTTGCCACTGCATCTCAGGGTTTTTCTGCTTCTTACTCTCTGGGTCAAAATCCTCCCAGCCCTTATAACCCAAGGTCATACCCCGCTTCCTTTGCAACCATCCTCATTCCGCAAATGGTTGCGGGGCCCATTCGCTTTCCCTTGGTTGCACAGAGATCAATGAACTCCTTCACGATCTCCGCCTTGCTCGGCCCGGCGGGCGCCGGTGCCGGGCGCTGGGCGTTCACGAAATCATAGAGCTGCTTGTCCGTCATCTTCCGCACCTTCACGGCGAAGTCATGCTGAGCCCGTTCCTCCGGGGTCATTAGATAGTTTTTCTTACCCATTGTTTTCCTCCTCGTTGTTTTTCTGGCCTGGAACATGGAACTCGATATAGTGGACATACGCCCCATTCTGTTTTGCCGGTTTCTCTTTTCCAACCGTTACCGTGTACCCTGCTTTCAAAAGCAGCCTGCCGATTTCCAGCCGTTCCGCCTCAGTAAGGGATGTGTTCTTCTGCTGCTTGATTCTCATGCGGTCTTCCTCGCTTTCTTATTGTGCATGAATTGGGAAAAAGCGTTCGCAAAAGCTCTTACCTCTTTGGGTGCCGAACAGTCGCCAAAGCCATAGAGCTGCTTTATTTTCCAGGTCAGTACATCCATCTCCATGGTGAAATAGGGCTTATCTACGCTATTTATCTTCCTGATGAAGAAAATCATGTAACGGCCTTCCAAATGGTTTGTATAGTACCTCTCGCTACCTACACAATGGTTGAGGCTATGGCCCTCCGCAATCAGATCTGTCCGCTTCTGGGGAAGCACGATGCAGAAACCATCCTTTTGAAAATCCGTCAGCCCCATCTCGGAATAAAGCTGGTTTGCTCTGACCGCAAAATCAGAATCCAGGCGTTGTTCGCGCTCCATCCGAAGCTCGTGCTGCACCGCATTGTATCTTTGCGTTGTGATCCTGTGGGCATCGATGATGTCAGCCGGGTATAAAACGGATTTATGGCTCATATCCACATGAAGCTCTTTGGACATCCTGATATAATCCTGGTATTCTGTAACGATCCTGCTCAAAGGCTCCTTCGGGTAGATTTTTTTCTGTTTATCCAGATAATTCAGTGCCCTTGAAAGGCCGCCTGCCTCAATCATTTCCTCAAAACTTAAATACGCACTCATTTTGGAACTGAGATCACGGTACCGCTGTAGCAGCTCGGGAGAAACCCATTCTCGTGCTTTCTTGATGATCCGCAACTCGGAGAGTGTAACATTCATGCTGCGTAGCATGGGAAGATACTGCTTGCTGATGCCGACCTGCTTTTGGAATACGCCTTCGCCATCCGGGTTCCCTCTGACAGAACTGGCCGACTCAGCCAGCATTGGCAACCCCATCTTGAAAAGATATTCCGCTTTCTCACAGCCTTTCAGATTGTCCAGCAGATCAACAAACTGCAATTCCAGGTGTTTCCCCTCAAGTCCTTTCTTCAAATTCACGTTGTAGTAACTTTCGCCGAAAACCTCTTCCAGATTGTCGGTGTAAATGAAGGAACTGGAGGTACAGGTTGAACCAATCGGTAGACGGTGCCATTCTGCGCTCCAGGAATACGGGGCACGGAAATACTTGTAGGTGTAGATTTTTGGAGCTCCTTTTATCACCAAATACAGGCTGTAAGCGAAATCATCAAAGTCAATGTCTACGATGTATTCCGGCCAGCAATAGGTGCGCTGCACATGCACCCAACGGAGAAGAAGCTGGTTTTCCACCTTATAGCTGATGCAGATGTCCGCTTTATCAACCACATCTGATTTCGCCCATGTGGCTCTGGATATGGCCTTTGTGTGGCAGGATGGGCAATCGATATCCTTGCCGGATATGATATGTTCCGAGATTTTGAACTCACTGCCGCAATGGCTGCACTTAGCTGTCCTGGTGCCGTCCTTTTCCTTTTTCCCGAAGAAAACATAGTGCTTCTGGAAAACATTCTCCTCGCAGTAGCTTCTTAGGTTCTGCGGATACGGAGGGAACATCCCCATGTGCTGCTTCATCAGATTGGAAATGCTGTTCCATGTGGATTCCCGCTTCTGCAGTCCCTTGCTGTAGATAAAGGCATTCGTTTCCTCAACGCCCCTGCGGCCATCGAAAAACTTGTTGCATACTTCATCCGTTTCTGCTACACTCGCAACATCATTGCTGTAGTAGCCTCGCCCTCCGGGGGTTGGATAGCCGGAACTGAACACGTTCTTCCCTGAGCTATATACGGTGTAATTCTGACCATCGCAGAAGAACCTGGCATGAAGTTCTTTTTTGTCGTAGTAGTCCACGGCGAGGATTCTGCCCGACTTCGGGAGCTCCACGATCTGGGCCGCAGGGCTGTATTTGTCCTGCCATTTCCCCTTCGGTGCCGGAAGCGTTGACACCGAGAGTAGTTCTTTTTTCACCAGCATTGGAATCCTCCTCAGAATAGGGACAACTGAATCAGGCCGTCATCCTTTGCCGGATTCTTTGGCTTGGATTCCTTTTTTGGCTTCGGGATAGGCTTTTTCTCCGGTGCCACAGGTGCCTGTGCAGCAGGCTTTTTCTTCTCCTGTTCTGCAACCTTGGGCTTCTCCTGTTTTGCCGGCTTGGCGGAACCCTTGGGCACACGCTCCGCCTTTGTGGCTTTTCGCTCCGTCGTTTCTGTCTTGGGACCAGGTTTCGCCATTTCCTCCGGGGTAGGCATGTCCCCAGAGGCATCGATGGTCATTGTGAAATGGACTTCTGCATTGGGGAAATAATACCTCACGGCGCCCCGGTACACATCGATGTCGGAAATGTGGTTTCCGCAGTTCTTCATAATCTTGGAGCAGCAATCAGACAGGGTGGCTTCGGTTTCATATACCACCTGGGCAAACCGTTCGTTCTGCTCACAGAAGTTCGTCAGGGTTGATGCAACGAAGTCCTTCACGGCATCTCCGTACCGATCTCCCTTGAACTCCTTCAGCTCCTTGGCAATCTTCTCAGCCGCCATCTCACCGTATTTTCTGGGTTTTATAAGTTCCATAGTTACCTCCTAGCTGCCACATATTGTGACTGCCCTGCAGTCCATCAAACAGCTTGATTATCTCCTTCTGGTGCTGGTTCTTCGCCACCCGGGTTATCTGCGCCATCAGTTTTCCCCCCTCCTGCTGTTGAAATATTCTGATGCCTGGTCTTTCGTTGTTATTCCCCTGCCGTGCATATCGTCCAGGATTGCCTCGATATAATTCCACTGCCCACGGTGTCCGGCATCGGCTGCTTTATAGAAAGCGCAGGTAAGGATGTAGATTTTGTCATTGCTGATTTTATTGTGTTCATCAGTAACCCGAGAGAATATCCTCGCCTCGTCCATTTCCGTTGGGTCAGAGCCAACAGCTTTGGCAAAAAGGGTTTTTGCAACATCGGAGATATTCTTCCGTGTTTTGGCATCGCACTTACTGAGCATTTCGTAAGAGGATATAGACAAGCCATTCAGCCTGGAAAATTCTTCAATGATTCTCGTATTTTCAGGGTTCGGCCTATCATCATCATTGATAGAAATAAAATCTAAACTCTGTTCTCTATTCTCTATTCTCTTATCTCTATTCTCTATAGGGACATTTGTGGGGACATTGTCCACACCTTTGTCCACATCGGGAAGTGATGGAACGCTATTGGCATTCATTCTCTGACGGCTTTTTTTCTCTGCCCAGTCGGTTTCTGAGCCAACCAAATTCTTATGGTTTGCAATGACCATCACGCCGTTTTCATCGGTGTAAATCAGGCCAAACTGCATATATAGGTTCAGAGCAACCCGGATAGTGTCGGCGGAAAACCACTTCGTATCCCTACGTATCTTTTCAACATCATAGGGAATGAGAACGGCTCCAATCTTCCGCTCGAAGCGGCCTTCGGTGTTGATGGTTTTCAGACAAAGCATCTGATAGAGGACAACATAGTTGGCACCGTTCGGCAGACCCATGAAATAGTCGATTGTGTCCGAGGTCATGAAGCTTTCCTTCAGCTTCATCCAGTAATACCGTTTCCCGGTAGCCATACTCAGTCCTCCGATCCGAGGAGATTTCGCTCCTTGGCAATGGTAAGATAGAGCGGGTTTTTGCTACCGTAGTTGACTGCCATAATCACGATGGCATCCAGCATGGCAGCCGCCCGAACCAAATCCGCATATTCGTCAGGCGAAATAATGACCGTATCAGGCCTGACTTCGCCGGGGTATGTTTCCTCAATCATTGTTCATTCCTCCTTTTCGGTAGATTATGGGTTCCAGATAGATTTGTACCGGGCAATCATTTCTGGGGTGTCCGCCACCGTTTGACTTCCAGATTAATGTCCTGCCCTTTCAGTCGGTCAAATTCGTCCCGGAAGTCCCCGTTTACTGTAATCGTGATATTCTGCTCTCCATCACGACCAAAAGTAAGGTCTTTCAGTTTTCCTCGCATACATCCTCCGGCTTATCCTCATGGCAATGCAGATAGACATACTCGCTGTGCGGCGACATATTGGCGTAGAGCCAATCGTCACACTTCTGCTTGCTCAGATGGTTTTTAAGCACCTGGACTTCATAGGCATACTCGCCAGCAGCTTTCTTTTCGGATATCTTCTGCTGGATGACTTCATCTTCATAGTTGGCTTCAACCATGTACAGGTCATAATTGTGGGCCCTGATCCC
Organism: Bacillota bacterium; assembly: GCA_028719885.1. Lineage (GTDB taxonomy): Bacteria > Bacillota > Clostridia > Oscillospirales > Oscillospiraceae > Faecousia. The sequence goes on along the minus strand of JAQYLT010000019.1, from coordinate 26,294 downwards.
GTTCAGGCTGTTGGTGTCCGTAGCGTAGAATACCTTTCCATCCCGGAAGTGGAGCTTATATCCAATGTTCGGAACATTGTGTACAAGAGGAACAGGGATGATGTTCAACAGGCCATAGCCATACATCACGCTTGGTTCCAAAATATCGATATTGGATGTGGGTACTCCAACTTTCGCAAGATCAGGGGCAAGCCAGCGACCACAGGCGAAGCGCACCTTTGGTCTTTCGGCTGAGATCCTCCGGATTGTGCTTGCCCGGAAGTGGTCAGAATGGATGTGCGTGAGCAAGACAATCTTTAACTGGCTTATGTAGGGCTGAATCATGCGGTATGGAACGCCGCAGTCGATCAGGACGAAGTCGTGTATGATTACGGCGTTCCCCTTAGAGCCGGTGGAAAGAATGTTGTAACTGATCATTACAGCGTATCCAGGCTGACGTTCTCCACAACATCAACCGCTTCTGGCTGGTCAATGGGAATGGCGTCCTCCGGGGTGGTAATGAGCTGATCTCCGCTCATGTCATTCAGCGAATTGTCGTCGTCCATAGCCTGAACCATTTCCGTGGACATAATGCCCCACTTGGAAATCAGCTGCCGGAGCAAAGTTTTCTTTGCCATGTCATCGAAGGACTTGTACCAGAAGCTGCTGTACTTCCAGAGGTCCTTTTCGGGAATCTCGCCTGCCTGCAGTTTCTTGTATGCCGCAGCGGAGAAAGCCGGAGAATACTGGTCTGCATGACGCATCATCTTCTCCTTCGACCAGTAGATAACCTTTCGGAACCCATTGAGGTACTCAAAGTACGCCATGTAGCCGATGGTGGGAGCCTTCTCCCATGCATCATCGTCCTCCATGAACTCAAAAAGCGGGCGGCCGGTGGTCTTGTCCTTGCCCAGGTACTCGCCCTCCTTGATTACAATGACATCCAGATCCTTATAAGCACCGCTCCGCAGGGCAAGTTGGATATAACCCTTGTAGCCCAAGACGAAGGTTGCCTTTGTGGTTTCCGGGGAAATCACATTGCCGGCACGGTCTTTCTTCTCCTTCTGCTTGAACGGAACCAGATAGTACTGGCCCAGCTGGGGAGACGGAGACAGGTTGAGGGATTCGCCCAGGAGGGCACCGGCGAGGATCGTGCTGGCTTCGCACTTCTGAAGTTCCGGATTGACCGCCACCGCAGAGGTGATGGAAGCTACAAACCGTTTCTGCCGCTGGGGGTCACGCAGGGTATTGGCAATCATGTCCTGATAGGTTTTCGAGGTAATAGCCACAGAAAACCGGGGCTGCTGCTTCTGGGTAGTAAGGTTAGTCGAAGAGTTGGACATAGTTTATTCCTCCTTCAATCATAAATTTTTTTAGTGCTTTCAGTTGTTCGATGGTTCCGGTAACTTTAATCGTAATCGGATACATCTTTTCAGCAGTGGATTCAGGCTCCACACGGGCTTCATACGGGCCGTTTTCTTCGGGGGTGGGTTCAGCAACGGGAGCATGGAACTCGTCGGCAGTAGCTTCCGTAGGCTCCGGCATGGTAAGTTGATCTTCTTCCTCAATTGCCTGCTCTACCTCGGCGGCGTGTTCCTGCGCCTTCCGAAGGGCTTCCTGCTCTTCCTCCCGGCGGCGCCGCTCTGCTTCAATTCTGGTATGGCGGTCACGGACGATCTGCACAGCCCCTGCGACATTTCGACATTCTCTGTACTCCGCAAGCACCTCGTCAGGATCAGGCTGAGCGGCAATCAGGGAGAGATCATCCCGGATCCGGTCAAGGAACTCCTTCGCTTGTGCTTTCAAAGACTTCTCTGTAGCAGAAAGGGTGACATTGATTCCTGCATATCGATAGTCCGCAAGATCAGCCGGGAGATTAAGGCTTTCCCGGTACTCCTCGAAATAGGCCCGGACTGCAGCGGCCCTCTTCTCGCGCAGGCCGTCCTCAACGGCTCGGATTTTTTTAGCCAGCTGGCGGTCTGCATCTGCGAAGATGTCGCCGGCGCAGGATTTATATACCGTCTCGAAGGCTTTATAAGGGGCCTCAATCTGGGATTTGACCGCCTTCCGGCGGGCTTCCAGCTCCTTAAACTGAGCGTTGAGGTCTGCCCTGGCTTTTTTAACTTCCTTGTAGGTGTCCTCGGTACAATCCATTGCGAGGACTTCATTTACCAGTGCCTGGATGTTCTGCTGGACCGTGCGAAGCTGCTCCTCAATGATAGGAAGTTGCTTCACAACGATAATTTCTGTGTTTTCCATGTACTCACTCCTGTTTCTCTGCAAATGCTCTGCGGACGAAGATTTTCTCCCAGCAGCGCTTCCCGAAATTGCCGCTTGCGAACATGGACGTTTTCTCGAACCGTTCCTCGGGATAAACACCGGCGCAATTTAGTAAATTACCATCCTTGCAGGGATGGAAAGCCCGGAACAGGCTGCACGCCGATTCAAAATCAGGTGCAATAACCTCCGTCCAGCCTCCGCAAAACGGCTGACCTTCCGCTCCATATGTGAAAAAGAACCGCATCAAACCATTGCCTCCTTTCTATGCAGAACCGGCCAGGGGCAGTGCAGCAGGGTTTCTGTCAGGCGGCCAATTTCCAGATCGCTGAGCCCGACAAGGTCCATCCCATACGGGGTCATGCCGGTTTTCATAATCACCAGGTTTCCGACAATCGGGCATCCATGGATATGCGTCTGATACAGGTAGCATCCCATGGGATTGGCCGGAAGATTTTCCAGGAGCCCTTCTTCGTTGACAACCATGCAGTAGGGTTCTGGAAGTCCCTTTGGATGCACGACTTCGATGTACCCACCCACCACCTTGCCGATGGTCTGATAAAGCGGTTCACCAAAATCCTGGACGCTTAATTCGTTGCCGGTGGTGATGACGATTCCTTTCATTCCTTTTCCTCCTGTTCTTCTGCTGCCCGGCTTGCGGTAAGCACCCGGAAGCCAAGCTTTCTAGCAATATCTTCCGCAAGTAAGTCCTCCTGGATCTGATTCAGAAAGCAGCAGTCGCAAACAAGATCTCCGTCATAGCTGAATACAGAATCTTCTCCAAAAAGTTCCTTGCCGCAGTATTCGCATTGGATGGAATGTGGTTGTAATGGCTCGGGATAGCCGGTTAGAAGTACCCGGTCAATATCCGGGGCATCAGGGATATTCATGCACATTGGTTTTCTCCTTGCTTTCTTTGGTGGGTTGTGCTAGAATATGATTGCTTAAGGGCTCGCCGGTTCGCCGGTGGGCTTCTTTTCATATTCCGCAGGGTAAATACATATCTTCCGTTTTATCCTCCTCTCCGCCTTCCAGCAGCTCCCACAGGGTCATGTTCTCGGATTCCTGTATCTTTCGGCTGCTGGACTTTTTGCGCCTGTGGAGCCGGGAGCGGCAAACAGGACCAATGCCAATCCGTATGGATTCGGCATCCCGGAGCTGCCTGTGGCAGATACGGCACCGCTTCATCAGAAAATCCGCATCCTGGAAAACAGGAACACGAACAAAGACAGCCCCATCGCCATAATCAGGTCGATCCAGCCGAGGTGGTGTGCCAGCCAGACAGCGCTTTCCAGAAGGACGAAGATACCGAACCTGGCCAGGTAGCCAAGACTGGCCTCCGATCTGCCGCCCTGTTCTTCGGTGCAGATGAACTCGGCATCCACCGGCTCGATCTCGGCTGTGTCAAAGTCAAAAACCGGTTTCACTGGAGAATGAACTACGGAAACATATCCATGAACAGGTTTCTGGCACTTAATAAGCGAAAACACCTGTTCATCCTCCACATTCATCCGAAGATCAATGCGGTTCTTTTCATCCAGCTCACGTCTGAGCTTTTCGTTCTCCTTCTGGAGATCACGGTACATCTTTGCGACATACCGGCACTTCATGGCTTCTTCTTTCGTCATGCTCATTTCCTCCTTTTTCTGTCGTGATTCCATTGGTTTAAGTAATCCTGGATATGTTGCTCGGTAATCCATACCTTTCCCCGCCGCTTTCGCTGGATGTAACCAATGTTTCCGCTTTTTCTCTCTGCATCAAGGGTAGACAGCGAAATACCAAGGCGTTCCGCTGCCTGTTCCCTGGTAAACAACCGTTCATTCGTTTTTGCCATGGGTCACCATCCTTTATTTCACATTTGCCATCCTGGCTCGGCGCTCTGCAAGCCATCTCTGGTATTCCTCCTCAACGCCGGGTTGAGCGAACAGTTTTTTTGTCATGTCAATAACCCAGGCGCTAATCGCATCCTTTTGATGCTGGGGCATTTTTTCAAGGTCAGCCGCAGTCATCATGTGTATTTGCTCCTTTCCTTTCTTAGTGTCCTTTAAGACACTTTTTCGTTAAAAAAAATAGGTGCAAGGTCTTTTAGCTCCAAGATAGTCGCAATTTTCTGAATTTCGCTCTGGGTGAATTCAGACCGTCCGTTGCACTTTCGGTAAAATGCAGACCTTGAAATACCAAGCTTTTTGCACATATCACCCTTACTGACTTTCTTGCGCTTCATTTCATACTCAAGCTGCGCTACATCCATATAATCACCTCCTCGAAATGTGTCTTATAAGACACTTTTATATTACAACTACTTCCATCTATTGTCAAGCTTTATTTTTCCTATAGGACACATATTTATTTTTTTATCATTATATGTTGCATTTAAGACACATCTATGATATACTGATGGCGTAACATAGTAAGGAGTGTTAAGTATGACTGAGATTGGAATGGCCGAGAAAATCCGTCAGTTACGCATATCGCAAAAGTTAACATTAGAGCAAGTCGCCAATGAAGTTGGTGTCGGTAAAAGTACTGTTCGTAAATGGGAAACAGGAATGATTGCGAATATGCGTCGTGATAAAATTGCCGCACTCGCAAAGGCACTGCATACCACCCCGGAATATTTAATGGGTTGGTCAAATAGCAAAACGGAAAGCCAAGTTCAACAATTTACAGAAGTAAAACTCTCCCCGGAAGCACAAAAAATCGCCGAAGCCTACGATAAGGCTACGGCGAAAGAAAAGAAAATGGTTCAGCTTGCGTTGTACGACTACCTGGATGAACATATCCAGCAGGTTCGTATTGCCGCTCTTTCCAATGACGGTTCTGCAATTGACTTCTCCGGCGCTGACCCGGATGCAGAAATGCCGGGAGATTTCACAGAAGGCCCTGCCATTCCGTGATGAATGGAAGAAACTGTTGATACACCTCCCGCTCCAGCCGGCTGGAAAGGAATTTGTTTCGCTGGTAAAGCAGTTCCATTCTCTTTGCCCGGTACTGCGCTGCTATAGAGGATATTCCGCATACCGCCTCTATTTCTTCGGCTGTATGTAAGTCCATCCCCCATAGCACGCAAGCCGGCGCCAGCAGGTCAACAGCAAACCGGTTTGCTGCTTCTTCTAAGGGGTTATCCGCAGAGCTTGGCTCCCGATTTTGTACCGTATATTCTCCTGGTAGAAGATGCCCAAGCGCCAGGTGTCCAAGCTCGTGGGCGATTGTAAATCGGATTCTCCCTGGAACATTGCTTCTGTCATACAGAATAACCGGCGCCTTTCCACGATAAAAGGACATTCCAGATGTTCTTTTTGCGGCAGGAGCAAGCCCTATCGCTTGAATCCGATTCCAGTTTCCTTGATACGGGTATGCCTTCGCTCCGAAGTATTCCAGGACGATATTAAGGTCAACTGGCAAAGACATAATTCTACACGAAATCAAAACTTCCCAAGCTTTGTCTCTGGCTTTTTTGTAATCTGTATATTCTATACTGCACACCTCCACCACAATGGTAGCGGATGATTGGTGCTAAGTCTCCATGTAAATTCTGGTAATTATCAGCTCCACTGTGGTTGATAAGAAGATATTATATCCTTGAGCGTTGTTTTGTCATATCTTGGTGGATAATAACGCATTCATGACATTTTATACCAGAGGATTCAGCAATCATTTCGTAGATGTCAATTTGTAATTTATATCATAGAATTGAAGGTGCTATTATGGATTACTCTTTCCAGTTTACAGTAAAAGGCAATTATAATACCATTGCTGAAGCAATTCGGAAAGCTACTCAAATCTGCGGAAACAGATGCAAAGAGCGTCCTGGTGGAGAATTCTCGTTCAGAATATCAGGGTTGAAGTTCTTCTTGTATATTTCGGAATCAAACGAGATTTGCACACTACGTTTGCTTCTAAAAAATAACGGGTCTACGAGAAACTACATACTAAAGGCTTATGACCGGTTTCTTATCTCCTTAGAGCAGTCTGGATTGGATATTCCTGTAGTACCAGGGAAACCGTATATAGTAACAACAGTCGCCATCGGCGGTGGTATAGAGCAGAAATATACAAGCACACAGCCCTTTTCTGTTGGAGGAGCAGTCCTCGGAGGCTTCCTATTCGGCGATCTTGGCGCAATTGTCGGAGGATATGGTGGAACAAGGAAAGGGCAAACAAAGAGTTTCCTATCGAACAGCGCCTTCTTCCTGTTGTGCTACTCCAACGGTATGATTGAGGAAAAAGAGGTCAAGAAAAACACGAAGTTGTATGCAGAAGTAATGGCAAAATTAAACGCTGACCCTGTTATACCCAAAAGGCCAATATCCGCAGACAATGTGGAAAAAATTCTAAAAGAGAATCAGGAGAGCGTGTCTTCTATCTTAGGTCGTGTTATTCCCGCTATTATCTGCGTATCACTAATTGCATGGTTGCTTGGATATTTCCCATCTTCAAAAAAACATACTACGCAAAGAACTACAACAGTAACCACAGAAACATATCCTGCGATAGCAGAAAAAGAAAGTGAAGAAAAAGAAAAAAAGGAAATGATACTTGATAACAATTTTGTATCGATTTCTTTTAATAAAGTTGAGCCAACATTTGGAATCGAAGGTTTTTATGTATATTTGGATATTGAGAACAAAACGGAAAACAAGACTCTATGGATTTATTTGGACGAAGGTTCTGTAAACGGGCAAATGTGCAGCGCTGTCATGAATGCGATGCCGGTCTATATTACCCCTGGAAATACATCAAAAAATCCTTTCATCTTCCCTGCTCAGGAGCATATTGAAGAAGTCACAAAACTGCAATTCAGGATTCACGTTGCTGACAAGGACACAATGAGCGATTATTTTTACTCTGATTTAATCACAATCGACCTGTCATAAAAGCGCCACCATTCCCGCACAATCACGAAAATGGTGGCTACAGATTACTGTTCTTCCGCTTCATCGGAAACAAACTGTTTCAGATACTCAAGAAACAGCTGCTTCTGATCCTCTTGCAGGCTGCGAAACAGTTCCAGCATTTCTTCTTCCATAATTGGCCTCCTTTCATGTTGATAGGAGCCTTGTATCACAAATATTACAAAATGTAACAACTATTGAAGATTATAACGTATTCTGTAAATCAAATGGAACAATTGATCCGAGTTGATTACAGCGGAGATAAGCCTGCTGTATCTGCACGGGAACTGCACGAATTCCTTGAAGTCAGTACCAATTATCGTCACTGGTTCCCAGAATGTGCGAATACGGTTTTACTCAAGGCGAAGATTTTAACCCGTTCAAAAATGACCGGGTTCAATTAGGAAGAAAGAGGTATACCATGCCGTATAAGCGAGGAGAAAGATCAAGAAAACGGGAATTATCTGTTGCTCTTACTGCCGTGATCTACGCCCGGTATTCCTCCCACAACCAACGAGAAGAATCCATCGAGCAGCAGGTTTCCGAGTGCATGGAATTCGCTCAGGCGAACAATCTGAAGGTGGTGGATGTCTATTCCGATTCCGCCATATCCGGCAAGACAGACAAACGAGCTGCCTTCCAGCGGATGCTCCGGGATGCAGAAAAAGGGAAATTCCAGGTCGTTGTTGCATACAAGTCCAACCGCATTGCACGAAATATGTTCAATGCCATGCAGTATGAAGTCCGTCTTGACGAACTCGGTATCAAAACCTTGTACTGCAAGGAAGAATTTGGAGACACTGCTGCCGGCCGTTTTGCCCTTCGCACGATGATGAACGTGAATCAGTTCTATTCGGAGAACCTTTCCGAAGACATCATGCGGGCGATGAACGACAATGCTGAAAACCTGAAAATCAATGGCCGAATTCCGTTTGGCTACCGGAAGGGGCAGGACAGTCGGCACGAAATCGACCCGGACCAGGCAGAAATCGTCAGAGAAATATTCCGTCGCGTATTGGCGGGTGAGCCCCAGGCAGACATCGCCGCCGACCTGAATGCCAGGGGAATTAAGACAAAGGACGGAAACGCCTGGAATAAGAATTCATTCCGGGTTATGCTCCGAAATGACACCTATATCGGGACATACCGGTTTGTGGATTTTGAAAGGAAAGATGCCATACCGCCAATTATAACAAAGGAGGATTTCGCTCTCATGCAAGAGTTCCTTAGAAATAAAAAGAACCCGCAGGGCAGACACCGGGAGAATGGAGACTACTTGCTCACCGGGAAACTGTTTTGCGGGTTATGTGGAGCGTATATGGTTGGGGAATCAGGGACAGGGAAAAGTGGCGTTCTGCATCACTACTATGCCTGCCAGACACGCCGCAAGTTGAGAACTTGCAAAAAGGAAACCGTGCGGAGGGACTGGATTGAAGAAAGAGTCGTTGAACTGACTAAGAATGTTGTCCTACAGGATGATGTGATCCAGTGGATTGCGGATAACGCTGTAAAATTCCAGGAGCAGGAACATGGAGAATCCGATGTCGGGCTTATTGAGCAGAGCCTGGCTGAGAGCAGAAAATCGCAGAATAATATCATGGCTGCAATTGAAGCTGGCATCTTCACCCCGACAACTAAGAACAGGTTGATGGAAGTAGAAGCAAATATTGCGGAATTAGAAAAAACTCTCGCCATAGCGAAATCAAGAAATATCAAAATCAGTAAAGAGCAAATTATATTCTCCCTAGAAAAATATAGATATGGAGACATTCACGACAAAAAATATCAAAAAAATATGATAGACTCTTTCGTAAAAAAAGTTATCCTATTTGATGATAAAATTGAAATTCACTATTACTACGGCGAGAAACAGACAATTCAATTCGGAGTTTCCGAAGTTGACAACGTAAAGCAAGATGTATTCTCCGGTTCGTTTAAGCTCTCTTTAGGTCTGCCAAAAAATAACAGATACCTGTCGGGGTATCTGTTATTTTTTCGTTGTGTGGGATTCGAACCCATCTAAATGCAGCTGTCCGGTGGACAGCTGCAGCTACCAGTTCAAAAACTGGTGGCATCCATTATTAAATCGAATCCCTCATCCTCTGCCAATCCCCTCTTTTGTCAGAAGCAAAAGAGGGGATTTTTGTCGGCTTGATGCAGCAAAGAAATAAATCGGAATTTGACGAGTTTGTTGAATGGGATGTCTTCCAACGTGTTCGTAGGGAACGGATTTATGTCAAGAGCAACATGGTTTATCCGTTCCGAAACGTCAGTTACCACCCATGGTTTATTGGATGGTAAAGGGTCCCAATTTTCAACATTTTTCCATTCAACGTGCACCCCATAAAAAAGTTACCGGACGGAACGGATAAATCCGTTCCCTACGAAACATCTTTACAACTTCCAATTTGCCGAATTGCTGAGGAAAAACGAGATACACAAATCGGGAAGCGTCGGGGATCGATAAAAAACAAAAGATAACGGATAATAGAGAATAGTACCAGAAACGCCTCAAGCCTGAGTGCGAATCTTTACACTATTATCTATTATCCGTTATCTCTTACTCTACCCTCCAAAGGAGGCGCTTCTGGCGGAGATGGAGGGATTCGAACCCCCGGTACCCAAAAGTACAACTGATTTCGAGTCAGCCTCGTTACGACCACTTCGATACATCTCCGTACCGCTTTTCACAGCAGGAGTATTATACCAGCCGTTTGGGGAAAAATCAAGGTTTTTCACCGGTTCTGTGATTCTTTTTTACAAGCTCCAATACTTCCCGCAGTTTTTGGCAGATGATGCCGTAATTTTCCCGGCAATGGGGGCGCAGGCAGCGGGAGCAGTCCTTGATTCCCTTTTCGTTATAGGTAAAGCTGCCGCCGCAGTCATCCCCCAGGGCATACAGGGGGCAATAGCAAAACAGGCAGCTGAACTGCTCCGGGTCCGCCCCAGGATGGCAGGGAAAATACTCACATTCCTTGTTTTGAAAAAAATCATAATGGCTCATATTGCTACCTCATTTCTCTGATTCAAAAAGGGTGAACAACCACTAAAAGAGGCTCCAAGGAAAGCACTCCGGCGGCTCGTGCTGAAAGCTCATCCAACTTCCGGAAACGGGATGCCGAAAGCCAATGGATTGAGAATACAGCGCGATTTCGCAAGGGTCGTCCAGGGTGGAATATTTTCGTTCTCCCACCAGGGGAAAGCCCCTGCTGGCAAATTGGACCCGGATTTGGTGGGTTCTGCCGGTATGGAGGCGTATTTCCAGTTTTCCCATTCCCTGGGCCCTGCCCAAAAGCTGATAGCTCAGGCTGGCCTGCTGGATGCCCTTGCCGGGCTGGGCTGCCACATAGGTCATTTTCCGCGCCTTATCCCTGCCCAAAAGGTCCTCCAGGGTGTCTCTTTCTTTCTCCGGGATGCCATGGACCACGGCATAATAGGTCTTTTGAAACTCCCCCTCCCGCACCTGCCGGGATAGCTGGGAAGCAGCCTGGGGATTTCTGGCCAGAACCATTAGGCCGCTGACAACCCGGTCCAGCCGATGAACCGTTCGGATGTCCGCCCCGGGGTCGCCCAGCTGCATGCGAAGCAGCTCCGGAAGACCGCCGGGCTCATCTGTAGAAAGTACCCTCGCCGGTTTGACACATACCAGAATATCCCCATCCTGGTAACAGACCTCTACCACGGAAATCACCTCTTTATTATCTTACCAGATTTCCGGTCAAACCGCAAGCCCCGGAAGGCGCCTTGTCTGAATTCACCGCTTGTTCTTTTTATCAAAGAGCATGGAAAGCGCAACCCCCGCCAGGACCAGAAGCATGGCGGATGCCAACGGATTTGGACTGTGCTTTACGATTCCCTTGGCCAGGTTCGGCAGACCGGTGCAGGGCAGAGCCTGGCGGGGTGCATCCCAGCCCTGGGCCCAGGTCCGCACAGAGAAAAGGGCAGCCACCAGCAGCAAGCCCGCGCAAATCAAACAAACAACCCGTTTCCCCATCTTTCTGAATCCTCCCTTAAATGATTTTGGATTCAGTATACACAGCTTCCCAGCGGAAAAAGGTCTAACCGTCTCTGCCCTCCGGGGAATCGAACGCCCTTACGCGTCGGCATCCTGCATAATGAGAGCAAAAGCTCTGCGAAAGATGGCTCGGGCTCCCGAAGCATCGGTAACAGGGGGAAAACTTTTGTCAGGGCCTTATTTTTTCGGTAAACAGGCGGCAAAATCCATAAGCAAGTTTCATTATCCAAAACCAGGGGAAGAAACCGCGCCATGGTTTGAAACCCAGCGATTCCTCCGGAAGCACCCGGATTTTTCTGGTTGACCGACTGGGCCCGCCGGAATAGAGGGTTCTTTCCCCAAAAAACGATAAAAAATCCTTGCAGCAGAGATGCCGCAAGGACTTTTCTTATGTTTCCACAGTGTTGAGAATCAGCCGCACCAGTTCCTCCCGGCCGTCGCCTTTCTCGGCGGAGAACGGAATCACGGGGCAGTTATCCGGAAGCTCCAAATCCTCTCGGATGGTTTTCAGATTGGGCTCCAGCTCGCTTTTTTTCAGCTTATCCTTTTTGTTGGCAACCACCACAAAGGGGCAGCCGCTGTCCAGGAACCACCGGGCCATGGTGATGTCATTATTCGTGGGAGGATGCCGGTAATCCACAATCAGAACCCCCAGGGTAATCCGATTGGCGGCGAAATAGTCCTCCATCAGCTTGCCCCAGCGCTCTTTTTCACTTTGAGACACCTTGGCAAACCCATAGCCGGGCAAATCCACCAAGTAGCACTTTTTATCCAGGGTAAAATAGTTTACATGGATTGTTTTTCCCGGTTTATCCCCCACTCTGGCAAAGTTCTTTCGCTGCAAAAGCCGGTTGATCACCGAGGATTTCCCCACATTGGATTTTCCCGCGAAGGCAATCTCCGGAAGTCTGGCGCTGGGAAAATCCTTAGGCGCGGCGGCGGAAATCAGGAATTCCACATTCTGAAAATTCATGGGCTTCCTCCCTTACTGCTGCAGGCTGGGCCGGTGGAGCTTTGCCGCATCCTCCGGAATGGCTCCCAGCACGGTAGGCGCGGCGTCCGTCGGCCGATTCAGGGCTGCCTCCAAAACCGTATCCACAGTCTGCGCGGTGATGAAATTCAGCTTTTTCCGGACGGTCTGGTCAATCTCCTCCAAATCACGCTGATTATCCGCGGGGATAATCACGGTACGGATGCCGTGGCGAACAGCGGCCATGGTTTTTTCTTTCAGGCCGCCAATCCGGAGCACTCTTCCCCGCAGGGTGACTTCTCCGGTCATGGCCACATCCCGCCGCACCGGGATACCGGTAAGGGCGGACACAATGGCGGTGGTAACCGTCACACCGGCAGAGGGGCCATCCTTGGGAACCGCGCCCTCCGGGAAGTGAACATGAATATCCTTGGTCTTATAGAAATCAGAGGATACGCCCAGCTTGGAAGCGTTGGCACGAATGTAGCTCAGGGCGGCATGGACGGATTCTTTCATCACATCTCCCAGGTTGCCAGTGAGCTCCAGCTTTCCGGAGCCCTCCATCACATTGACCTCCACCTCCAGGGTTTCGCCCCCCACGCTGGTCCAGGCCAGGCCGGTGACCAGACCCACCTGGTCGGAACCGGGCAGGTGCTCCGGCAGGTATTTCCGGACGCCCAGGTAGCTTTCCATACTTGCCGCATTGACAGTAATCCGCTTGGCATCCTCCTGGTTCAGAATCTGCATATCCACCTTGCGGCAGATGTCTCCGATGGCCCGCTCCAAATTCCGGACGCCGGACTCCCTGGTATAGCACTCGATGATCTCCCGGATGGCATCATCGGTGATTCGCAGCTGGGATTTTTTCAATCCGTGCTTGGACAGCTGCTTGGGAATCAGGTGATTCTTGGCGATCATCAGCTTTTCTTCGTCCGTATAGGAGGTGAGCTCGATGACCTCCATCCGATCCAGCAGGGGTCTGGGAACCGTATCCAGGGTATTGGCTGTGGTGATAAACATCACATTGGACAGGTCAAAGGGGATTTCCAGATAGTGATCCCGATAGGAATGATTCTGCTCGGAATCCAGCACCTCCAGCAGGGCGGCGCTGGGGTCGCCCCGATAATCGGAGCCCATCTTGTCGATTTCATCCAGCAGCAGCACCGGATTGGAGGTGCCAGCCTGGGCAATGGCTGCCATGATACGGCCGGGCATTGCGCCCACGTAGGTTTTCCGGTGACCCCGGATATCCGCTTCGTCATGAACGCCGCCCAGGGAGATACGGACCATTTTTCGGTTCAGGCTCCGGGCGATGGAATAGGAAATGGAGGTTTTACCCACGCCGGGAGGTCCCACCAGGCAAAGAATCTGGGGCGGCATATGGGGCGCCAGCTGCCGGACGGCAATGGTTTCCAAAATCCGCTGCTTCACCTTTTCCAGCCCGAAATGGTCGTGCTCCAGAATTTTGGAGGCGGCCTGGACGTCAAGGCGCTCCTTGGAGCATTTGTTCCAGGGCAGGTCCAGCACCGTATCCAAATAGCCCCGCAGGACCGAGGCCTCGGAGGAGCCAAAGGGCTGCTTGCGAAGCTTCTGGACATCCTTTAAAAGCTTCTTTTCGTATTCCTCTTTCAGATGCAGCCCCTTGATTTTGGCGATATCCTCGTCAAAATTGTCGTCCTCTTCTCCCTCTCCCAGCTCATCCCGGATCACCCGCATCTGCTCCCGCAGATAATAGTCCCGCTGATTCTGGTCGATGGCGGACCGGGTTTTGTCCTGGATTTCGGACTCCAGCTGGAGCACCTCAATCTCCCGGGTCAGGTAAGTAAGGGCCATTTCCAGCCGCCGGGTGGGATTCAGCTGCAGCAGCAGCTTTGCTTTCTCCGGAAAATCCAGGCCGGAATTCTGGGCGATGGAATCGGCCACAAAGCCGTTCTGATTGCTGGCCAGCATCCGAAGCTGAACCATCTGGGCCGGATGCTCCGTCAGCTCCACATAAGTATTATACATGGTACAGGCTTCCCGCCGCAGGGCCTTGCTTCTGGGGGTATCCGTCTCCTCCGGGCAGGGGATGGATTCCACCACCGCAGAGAGGAATGGCTCCGTCTGCTGCATTTCCACGATTCTGCCCCGGGTCAGTCCGGTGACCAGCACCCGCAGGTTTTCCTCCGGCGCGTTCAGCAGCTGCTTCACCTTGACCACCGTGCCCACGGCATAGAGATCCGCCAGCTTGGGATCATCCACCAGCAGATCCTTTTGAGGAACCAGGAGAAGCACCTGATCCTTTTTCATTGCGGCCTCCAAAGCCAGGGCCGACTTGGCTCTGCCCACATCAAAATGGACTGTCTGCTCCGGAAAAACAGCCAGCCCCCGCAGGGCAAGCACAGGCATCATGCCTGCATAAGTAATCTCAGACAAGGGATAATCCCTCCTTATTGCGTAATGGAAAAAGGGGATAGAACACTACCCCCTTCCGTTCGTATGAATGATTTATCGTTTGCCGGCAAGCTTTTCTCTGGGATGGTTGGGGTCCCGCAAAATGGAAGCCTCTGCTCCATTTACGCATTCCGGCGTAATCACGACCTTTTGAATGGTCAAATCCGAGGGAATCTGATACATGATCTGGGTCATAATTTTTTCCATAATGGCCCGCAGCCCACGGGCGCCGATTTCCCGATCCAGCGCTTTCTGGGCAATAGCCTGCAGCGCCTCGTCGGTGATTTCCAGGGAGACGCCGTCCATCTCCAAAAGCGCCTGATACTGCTTGGTCAGCGCGTTTTTCGGCTCCACCAGGATGCGAACCAGGTCCTGCTGGGTCAGGCTCTGCAGGTTGGTGATCACCGGCATCCGACCCACCAGCTCCGGGATGATGCCGAATTTCAGCAGATCATGGGGCTCCACCTGGGACAGGATTTTGCCCACATCCCGCTTTTTCCTACTCTCCACAGGGGAATCAAAACCGATGGCGGACCGGTCGGTCCGGGACTCGATGATCTTATCCAGGCCGTCGAAGGCGCCGCCGCAGATGAAGAGGATGTTGGTGGTATCCACCTGAATCATCTCCTGCTGGGGATGCTTCCGCCCGCCCTGGGGGGGAACTCCGGCAACGGTGCCCTCCAGGATTTTCAGCAGGGCCTGCTGAACACCCTCGCCGGACACATCCCGGGTGATGGAGGTATTCTCGCTCTTTCGGGCAATTTTATCCATCTCATCAATGTAGATGATGCCGGTCTGGGCCCGCTCCACATCAAAGTCAGCGGCCTGGAGCAGACGAAGCAGAATATTCTCCACATCGTCGCCCACGTAACCGGCTTCCGTCAGGGTGGTGGCATCTGCAATGGCAAAGGGCACATCCAAAATTTTGGCCAGGGTCTGAGCAAAGAGGGTTTTGCCGGAACCGGTGGGGCCAATAAGAAGAATGTTGCTTTTTTGCAGCTCCACATCGGAATCGCCGCCGAAGTAAATGCGCTTATAGTGATTATACACCGCCACGGAGAGGGCAACCTTCGCCTCCTCCTGGCCGATGATATAGCGATCCATAAACGCTTTCATCTCCACGGGAGAGGGCAGCTTCTCCATGGAGGGAGCGCCGCTCTGCCCCTGGTCGATCTCGTCCCGCAGCAGATCGTTGCAGGCACGCACACAATCACTGCAGATATACACGCCTGGGCCGGCAATCAGCTTAGATGCCTGATTCTCCCGCTTCCCGCAGAAGCTGCAGCGAACCTGCTGTTCCGAATTTCTTGCCATGAACCCGTTACCTCATTTCTAAAATATCAATGATGCTCCAGCACCCGGTCGATCAGGCCGAAAGCCTTGGCTTCCTCGGCGGTCATAAAGTTATCCCGCTCGCAGGCAGTGGTGACCACATCAATGCTCTGGCCGCAGTTTTCCGCCATGATCCGGTTCATCCGCTCCTTGATGGTCTGGAACCGCTTCAGGTGGATGGCCATATCGGTGACCTGCCCCTGAGTACCGGCGGAGGGCTGATGAATCATAATTTCCGCATTGGGCAGAGCCATCCGCTTTCCCTTGGTGCCTGCGCTCAGCAGGAACGCACCCATGGAAGCGGCCATACCCACGGCAATGGTGGCCACATCGCACTTGATATACTGCATGGTGTCATAGATCGCCATGCCGGCTGTGATGCTGCCGCCGGGGCTGTTGATATAAAGCTGAATGTCCTTATCCGGGTCCTGGGCCTCCAGGTACAGCAGCTGTGCCACAACCAAACTGGCAGTGGTATCGTTGACCTCTTCGGACAGGAAAATGATCCGATCGTTCAGCAGGCGGGAGAAAATGTCGTAGCTGCGCTCGCCGCGGCTGGTCTGCTCAACGACATAGGGAACCAAACTCATGGTGATGTCTCCTTTCATAGGCATGGGCATGAAACATTCTAACCACTGGGGAGGCTGCTTATTCCTCCGTCTTCTCCTGGGCCTTGGGGGCGACGGCAACGGCGCTGTCCACAATGATCTGAACAGCCTTACGGGTCTTCAGGCTCTCGGTGAGCTCCTCAGCGGGAACCATCTCCTTGACCTTGGCGGGCTCCAGCTCATACTGCTTGGCCAGGGACTCGATCTCCGCGGCGATATCCTCCTCGGAAACGGTCACATTCTCCACCTCGGCGATCTTCTCCAGAGTGACGGAAATCTTTGCCTGCTTCTCAGCGCCGGGACGGAACGCATTCCGCATGGTGGCCACATCGCCGCCCATCATCTTGGCATACTGCTCCATGGAGTAGCCGCCCATCTGCAGCTGGTAAGCAAAGCGCTCCATCTGCACATCCAGCTCCCGCTCCACCAGAGCGTTGGGCACATCCACGGTGGCATTCTCGGCAGCCTTATCGACGCAGGCAGTCTCGAAGCTGGTCTGGGCATTCTTCTCGGCCTTTTCCAGCGCCTTGGCCCGGATGTCGGCCTTCAGCTCATCCAGGGTATCGAACTCGGAAACGTCCTTGGCAAACTCGTCGTCCATCTCAGGCACCAGGGTAACGGTGACCTTGTTCACCTTCACATGGAACACAACTGCCTTACCGGCCAAATCCTTGTGGTAATCCTCGGGGAAGGTGATGTCGATGTCCTTCTCCTCACCGGCGGACATGCCAACGACCTGCTCTTCAAAGCCGGGGACGAAAGAGCCGCTGCCCAGCTTCAGGTCGAAGTTATCGCCCTTGCCGCCCTGGAAAGGAACGCCGTTGTCGAAGCCCTCGAAGTCGATGTTGGCGGTGTCGCCCATCTGGGCGGGACGCTCCACGGTCTCGGTGGAGGCAACATTCTGAGCCATCCGGTCCAGCTCGGCCTGCACCTGAGCATCGGGCACGGTGACCTCGGCCTTCTCAACCTCCAGGCCCTTATACTGGCCCAGGGTGACCTCGGGATAGACCTCGGTGGTGAGGGTCAGGGTAACCACATTGTCGTCGCTGATCTGCATATCCGCCAGATTGGGACGGCCAACAGCCTTGAAGCCCTCCTGATGGGCAATGGCAAAGTCGTAGATTTCGGGGAAGATCTCTTCCAGGCCGTCTTCATAGAAAACGTGAGCGCCGTACATGCTCTCGATCATCTTCCGGGGCGCCTTGCCCTTGCGGAAGCCGGGGATCATAATGCTCTTGCGGGCCTTCATGTATGCCTTGTTGACGCCGGTTTCCATCAGTTCCTTGTCGATTTCCACCACGACGGTGGCATTGTTGCCGTTTCTTTCTACGCTATTGATTTTCATTTGCGTTATTCCTCCTAAATTGGACTGCAAAGCAGCGCCTTTCTCTATCTTTTTGATTCAGCCGATATATTCTATCAAATAAAATGTGGGTTGTCCACACATTTCTGAAAAGTTTTCTGATATTTCACAATATTTCTAAGGAAGAATCTTTTGGGGCATAAAATTTATGAAATCTGCTGCCAGCAGGGCATATTCCACCCCATCCCAGATTCCCTCCAGGGCAAGCTTATGGCTGGGTCCGTGCAGATGGCCGTAAAAGCAGCGCCGGACCTCATAGCGCTGAAGCAGCTCCAAAATCTCCGGGCACTCATAGGCCTTGTTTCTGGGCGGGTAATGGAGAAACACCAGCTTGGGCAGCTCCCCCGCCGCCTTCAGCGAGGCTTCCAGACGGATCAGCTCCCGTTTAAAAATCTTTTCGTCGTGGGGGGTGCCCCGCTTCTCTTCGTAATACCAGCCCCTTGTGCCGCAGATGGCATAGCCACCATATTGGAAGCAGTTGTTATTCAGGATATGCATATCGGTGAACTGATTATCCTGGCAGAATTTTTGAAATTTGGCGGCGGTGGACCACCAGTAATCATGGTTGCCCTTGAGGATGATCTTTCTGCCTGGAATGGAATGAATCCAGGCAAAATCCGCTTTTGCCGACTCCAAGTCCAGGGCCCAGCTCAAATCCCCCATGAGGACCGTGGTGTCCTCCGGCGTGATGACGCCCATCCCCTGCCGGAGCTTCTCCATATAGCCCACCCAGGCGCCTCCGAACACATCCATGGGTTTGGGTGCGCCAAGGCACAAATGCAAGTCGCCGATGGCGTAAAGCGCCATGGGACACCTCCTTTTCAAAATTACCTTTCCACACTGCGGAACATATTCAGCGCGTTGTTCCAGAAAATATCCCGGACCATGGCCTCGCCAAGCCCCCGCTCCAGCAAGCGATCTGCCAGAACCGGATAGCTCTGAATCCCCTCAAAGCCCTGGGAGAGCTGCTCGCAGCCATCCAGATCGCCCCCCAGGGCAATGTGCTTGCCGGTGGGGTCCAATTCCAGGAAATGAAAAATATGGTCACAGACGGTATCCAGGGTGGGAGCTTCCCCCAGGAACTCCGCGAACTGATTGATGCCCGCCACGCCGCCGGTTTGGCAGATGGCCCGGAACATGTCATCGGTTAAGTTTCGGCTGTGGCCGCAGAGGGCCCGGCTGTTGGAATGGGAGGCAATGACCGGAGCCTGGGTGCAGTCCATAATGTCCCAGAAGGCCTCATCACTGATATGGCTCACATCCACCAGCATACCCAGACGCTGGGCCTCTTTCAGGTATTCCCTGCCCTTGTCCGTCAAACCGCCGCCGGTCACGTTGGAGCCGGTAAGTACATTCTGCTCGTTCCAGCCTAGGGTGGAGGCCCGGAAACCGATTTGGTAAAGGTTTTCCAGCAGCTCCGGGTCAAAGTCAAACCCCGCAGGGCCCTCGATGGTCAGCAAGGCGGACATTTTTCCCTTTTCCCGGTTGGCCTCCACCTCTGCCATGCTGTAGGCAAAAGAAATCAGCCGTTTGTTTTTATCCACCTCCCGCTGGATGGTGGCCAGCTCCCGCTCAAAAATCACAATGGGAGAAAGCTTGTTCCACTCCTGCATCATGGGGGTGGTAAAGCAGGCAAAGCACTGGCAGTAGGCCTCCAACTTGGCCGCCCGCTCCAAATCGATATGCAGCTCGTTCTTTTTCAGGCTCCCTGCCTCATTGCGGGTTTCCCCCAGCAAGGTCAGGGCCGTGTCGCAATGCAGGTCAAATACGGGTATGTTCATTGAAAAGCATCCTCCAAATGATTGATGGTGGGGCGGCGGGTTTCCAAGCCCTCCGGCGCGTATATTTCAATAACGTCAAACCGGGGCTGCAGGCTGGTGGGATGACTGGCCAGGTAGAAGCCGGCGACGGTGCGAATCCGACGCTGCTTTCCGGAATCCACAAATTCCCGGGCCATGGCAAAATCGGCATTCTTACGCAGCTTGACCTCTACAAAAACCAGATAGCGCCGGTCCGCCGCAATGAGGTCAATCTCCCCCATTCGGGTGCGGAAATTACTTTCCAGAATGGAATAGTGCTTTTTCCGCAGGTAATCCGCCGCAAGGGCCTCCCCCCAGGCGCCCAGCAGGTTATTTCTCCCCATAAAACTTTTTCAGAAAGGACATCCGGTGGATGGGGCTGGGGCCGTAGGCCTCCAGTGCCTGATAGTGAGCCCGGGTGCCATAGCCCTTGTGGACTTCAAAGCCATACTCCGGATACTTTTCCGCCATGGCAATCATCCAGTCATCCCGGCTTACCTTTGCCAGGACGGAGGCCGCCGCGATATTGGCGCTGCGGCTGTCCCCTTTTACAATGGTTTTCACCGGCAGGCCAAAATCCTTCTGCCGGTTGCCATCGATCAGGGCCAGATCGGGGCGGATTTTCAGCTGAGCCATTGCCCGCTCCATGGCCAGAAAGGTGGCCTGCAAAATATTGATTTCGTCAATTTCCTGCTCTGTGGCAAAGCCGATGCCATAGGCAAGGGCCTGATCACAGATGACAGGATACAGCTCCCGGCGGCGCTTGTCGGAAAGCTTTTTACTGTCGTTCAGTCCGGGGATTTGCAGATGCTTCGGCAGAATGACCGCCGCCGCGTACACAGGTCCCGCCAGGGGGCCCCGGCCGGCTTCGTCCACGCCGCAGATGATCTCAAAGCCTTCAGAATAATTTTCGTCTTCGATTTCCCACATACTCTCTTCCATCACTGCACATCCTCCGGCATTTCCAGGGTGAATTTCCCCAACTTTCCGCTGCGGAATTCATCCATCAGCACCTTGGCCATCCGCTCCGTGTGGACTTCTCCTCCCCGGAGGAGGAAACCCCGTTTTCTTCCCGCCATTTCCAGCAGCGCATAGCCGGGGGTACCGGGCTCTGCCTCCACCTTGTAGCGCTCCAGCAGCACCTGGGGATAGTATTTCAGCAGCAGCTCCATCAGGCGGCAGGAAAGCTCCTCCAGGTCGATCACGCCCTCCTTCACCGCGCCGGTGAAGGCCAGCATCATTCCCACCTGAGGGTCCTCAAATTTGGGCCAGAGAATTCCCGGCGTATCCAGCAGCAGCAGACCGGAATCCACGGTGACCCACTGCTTGCCCCGGGTGACGCCGGGACGGTTTTCCGCCTTGGCACCCTTGCGGCCGGAAATCTGGTTGATCAGTGTGGATTTTCCCACATTGGGAATCCCCACAACCATCACCCGCAGAGGGCGGTTCATCCCCCGGGCAGCGTCCCGCTCCAGCTTTTCGGCACAGGCCGCCCTGGCTGCGGGAGTGAATTCGGCGATTCCCTGTCGGCTCTTGCAGTCGGTGGCCAGAACCGCCATTCCCCGGCTGCGGAAATACTCCCGCCACTTTTTTGTGGCAGCGGGGTCCGCCAAATCCATCCGGTTCAGCACAATGATTCTGGGCTTCTGGCCGCAGATGGAATCGATATCCGGATTGCGGCTGGAAATGGGGATCCGGGCATCCACGATCTCACACACCGCATCCACCTGCTTCAAATCCGCCTCGATCTGCCGGCGGGTTTTGGTCATGTGGCCGGGATACCACTGAATATTCATATGCTCCGTCATTTCACCGCTCCAATTCGATGGAAGTCTCTTTCCTGACTGTTATTCATCCCAGTGCCGGGGAACAGGATGAAAAACACCTTGCCCAGCAGCTCCCGTTTATCCACCTGGCCGATCTGCAAGGAACGGCTGTCCTTGGAATTATTCCGGTTGTCACCCATGACAAACACGCACCCGGGCTCCACGGTCTGAGGGAAGATGTTCCCCTCTTTCAGGGTGGTGAGGGTTTTGGTATAGGGCTCCTCCAGGGCCACCTCGTCCACATACACCACGCCGGCATCGAAATCGATGTCCACCTCTTGTCCCTCGGTGGCGATGACCCGCTTGACGATGGGCTTTCCGTTGTCATAAGCCTGCTTGCTGATGACCACCACATCGCCATACTGGGGATTTTTATAGAACAGATTGCTCACCAAGAGCATATAGTCCCCATTGAGCAGGGTATTCTCCATGGAGGGGCCGTCCACCACAATGATGCGGAAGAACAGCATCAGCAGGAGCATCACCACCACCAGCATGTAAACAATGTCGTGCAGATACAGCGTTACATTCTGCTGCCAGGTGTACTTGGGTGCTTCTTTCTTTTTTTCGGAGGCTGCGGCTTCGGCGCCGTTCTTTCTTGCAAACATATCAAAAATGTCCTTTCTGATCCAGAAGATACTTTTTCGATTGTATCATATTCTTTCACATATTTCCACAATTCGGAAGAAATTTTTCAAAATAAAAAGAGAGGGACCAGCCCTCTCTTTTTATACGGTTTGGAATTAGACGTTCTCCTTGATCTTGGCAGCCTTGCCGAAGCGACCACGCAGGTAGTACAGCTTGGCGCGACGAACCTTGCCCTTGCGGACGGTTTCGATCATGGCCACATTAGGAGAATGCAGGGGGAAGACCTTCTCGCAGCCGACACCGTAGGAAATACGACGGACGGTGATGGTCTCGCCGATGCCGCCGTGCTTACGGGCAATGACGGTACCCTCGAAAACCTGGATACGCTCACGGGAGCCTTCCTTGATACGAACGTGTACACGAACGGTGTCGCCCACCCGAACTTCGGGCAGCTCTTCCTTCATGTACTGGCTGTTGAGAGCCTTAACAAGATCCATTTCTTTGTCCTCCTTAAATATTAGGCGTTCATACCCACAATTCCGTGGCAGAGGACGCACCTTGATTTCAGACCGACTTATTCTAGCATATGGTCTTTAGAAAATCAAGTGTTTTTTCATATTTTTTCGCTTTTTCAGAGGAAGAAATGGAATTGGTCAGGGATTTCGCAAAGGATATTATGCAGCGGGGGCTTCCTCCACGGCTACGATCCTGCCCTCGCCGTAGGGATTGGCGTACTCCTCGCCGACCACGCCGTCCAGAACGCCGGTGATGTAGTTGATGAGCACCTGGTTATCCAGCATCACTTCATCCTGGAGCACCTTGCAGCCGCCGAACATGGAGAAGCCGTCGCCGCCGTTCTTGAGCATGTAGTTGTGGGAAGCCAGGGTATAGGTCTTTTCCAGATCCAACGGCTCATCGCCAACCATCACATTCTTGACCCGGTACTCTCCCTCCACACCGGCAAACATGGTATTCTCGTCTGCCTTGGCGGTAGATTCGATGTAAGTGTGAATCTCATAGGTCAGGCCGGAGACCTGGAGGAAGCCGCCGTTTTCGCTGGGCACTGCCCGGGCGCCCCACTCCAGAGCATCCAGGATCTGCTGGCCGGTAACCTCAATGACGCACATGGCGTTGCCAAAAGGATGGACCTTGAGAATGTCGTTCAGGGTAATGTCGCCCTCTTTGATAGAGGTACGGATGCCACCGCCGTTGACGAAAGCAATGTCCGCACCGGAGAGCACACGGTAAGCATCGGCGCACAGGTCACCCAGGTTGGTCTCTGCCCGACGCACAATGCGGATGGGAGAACCATCGTCCTTGGTGGCAACGGGATCGTTGATGGTCAGTTCCACGGCGGTCTTCGCAACCACTTCAGACAGTTTTTCGCTCAGCGCCGCCTGGGCTGCCTCCACGGCTGTGTAGACATCATTGCGAATGCCCAGCAGATCGGGGGCAGCGGTTTTGTTGTTCCACAGGAACAGCTCGGTGGACAGCTTGCCGTCCTTGCCAATGCGGAGGCAGCCAACACCGGCCAGCTTCGTGCCGCAGCCGGAGCGCAGCACAGTCTGGCCATCCTTGTTCAGCAGCTCCACCTGATCGGTATCGTGGCTGTGACCGTCCAGCAGAGCATCAATGCCGGTGGTATTGCCAATCACATCCGCATAGGTCCAGGGCGCACATGCTTCCTCATTGCCCAGGTGGCCCAGGGCAACCACATAAGATGCACCCTCCTCCCGGGCCGCATCCACTGCACTCTGAACGGCAGCATAGAGCTTTTCACCGGTCTCATCCTGCATGAAGCCATAGATGAAGTTGCCGTTCTCGTCCTGGAAATACTTGGGCGTAGAGGTGGTGATGGTCTTGGGGGTGGTGATACCCACAAAGGCGATCTTCACGCCGTCGAATTCCTTTATGAGATAGGGGGCGAACACCAGCTTGCCGTCCTTATTGAAGTTGGCGCTGATGTAGGGGAAGCTGGCCTTTTCCGTCAGCTCCAGGAACCGATCCATGCCATAGTCAAACTCATGGTTGCCGGGGATGGCCAGGTCGTAGCCCACGGTGTTCATCAGCTCGATGAGCGCCTCACCGGTGGTCATGGTACCGATGGGCTCTCCCTGGATGGAATCGCCGTTGTCCACCAGCACCACATGGTTGCCGGCCTCCTCCATGCTCTGACGGATGGCCGCAAGCCCGGCATAGCCGAACCCCTGGTCAATGCCGCAGTGCACATCGCTGGTAAAAAGCACCACCACGTCCTTTTGGAGGGCGGGCTGTTCCGATTCCGCAAAGACAACACCTGTCAGGGACAGCAGCATCGCCATTGCCAGAACCAAACCGAGAATTCGTTTCATTTGTGCATCGCTCCTTTTCATCTTGTTTAAACTCTCAGTCAGTGCGCTGAGAGCTCTGATCTTATTGTACCAAAACGTTGGGGTTTTGCAAGGGCAATTTCTCTTTTTTGTGCATCATGATGTTTTTCAATCCTCATTCTAACCCGAGTGGCATCGAAAGCTTTTGTCACCTAAGGAAGCAATTCCTTTTTCGTATTAAAAAGGTAGCGCAAAAGCGGCGGAAAAATGCAACAAAAAAAGACACCCTAATGGATGTCTTTTTTATGGTGGGCGAGGCGGGACTTGAACCCGCACGTCCGCAGTGAACACTAGAACCTGAATCTAGCGAGTCTACCAATTCCACCACTCGCCCATATTCGCTTCTGAGGTTTCCCTCAGCGCTCATGTATAATAACATCGAATCAGATATTTGTCAACAGTTTTTTTCAAAATACTTCCAAAGGGAAAATAAAAAGGACATCCAGACGGATGTCCTTTTTTGGTGGGCGAGGCGGGACTTGAACCCGCACGTCCGCAGTGAACACTAGAACCTGAATCTAGCGAGTCTACCAATTCCACCACTCGCCCATATTCGCCTCTGAGGTTTCCCTCAGCGCTTCCGTATCATACCACCATTTTCTCGATTTGTCAACCCTTTTTTCCCGAGGGCCCGGAAAAATCAATCCTTGTAATAGAGCATGCAGTGGCAATAGCCCTTGAACGCCGGATCGGCAATCTGATCCCGGAACTCCTTGCACATGCACTTGTTTTCTTCCGTCCGTTCCAGCCGGCAGGGGCAGTAGCCTCCGGTGCGTTTTAAGCCCTCCCGGATGGTTTGAACCATTTCCTTATCCTCATTCAGTCGAACAGCCATGACAGACGCTCCTCTCTCTTTTTCCATATCATAGCACATCATAGCACATCTTTTTTCCCTTGGCAAGCGGGCAATTCTTTTAAGCTACGGGGTTTGCCGCAGAAAAACAGACGCCATCCCAAGGGATAACGTCTGAATCCTGGCGGAGTGAGAGGGATTTGAACCCTCGCGCGCTTTTTAGACGCCTACTCCCTTAGCAGGGGAGCCCCTTCGGCCTCTTGGGTATCACTCCGAATCAAAAGAAATATTCAACTGATTGCCAAGATATTCTAGCACATTCCGGCAAAAATGTCAAGCACCAAAATCAAACCTCCTGCAAGGCATCCATCCGGCAAATCAGCACCATATTTCCCCGCTCCAGAGGGCTGCGTATCATGGACGGCTTGAAGCCAAGCTTTTGATACACCGTCAGGTTCAAATCCCGCCGGGGGTTGATGTCCACGACCATCATCTGTGCCAACTGCCGGTATTGCTGGGAAAGCTGACAAATCATCCGGCAGATCTCCGGCTCCCGGTTATACTGCCACCGGTATTTCAGCTCCGCAAGCAGAACACTGCCGCTGAGATAAGGCCGTTCCCCACTCACCAGGCCATAGCCCACCAGCTCTTCCCGGTCGAAAAATCCCCACGCATCAAACCGGGAGAGCTTTTTCTGCAGCTCATTCCAATCCGGAGGCACTGCAGAGATTCCCCGGGCAATATCCACCAGGGCCACCATCTGTGATACGCTCAGGCAATCCATATTCAGTCTCTTGATTTCCATGGGCGATGCCTCCTTGCTCTTTCATACAGTATAAACCAGGATTTGAAAATTGCAAGATTTTTTTACCGTCCGTCCTTTCGCCGGTAGAATCCATCCGGAATTCTTGAGTTTCGCTCAATATCCAAAAGAACGGGGTTACTGAAATAGCAGATTTCATTTTTGGGGAAATGGCGTACTACACTCCAAAGAATTACAAAAAACAGCATCATAACAAGGCGCAGCTACCTTAAGCAGTTGCACCG
>JAQYLT010000018.1 GCA_028719885.1 Bacillota bacterium | reverse complement strand
ACAAAAGACTCGCACAGGCCGGATACTACAGCATCCTTGACCGGTACGAGTCTTTGCACTTATGCGATTGAACCGCCGTGTACCGAACGGTACGCACGGTGGTGTGAGAGGTCGGGGTTATTTAGCCCCTCCTACTCTATTAGTCTTTGATTAAAAGTTCGCAAAGATTTCCGAGGATGATTTGCGTAAAACAAGGCGATGTGCAGCTGGGCTGACGCCCTGCAAAGACGACAACGCAGTTTTACACAAATCAGACCGGAAAAATCGTGAGGTTTTAATCGAAGAATAGTATTACATTTGGAAGATGTTTCCGAGGATTGCGCCCTCCTGGGGAGGCTGCTGGGGATTCAGAATGTCATAGAACAGCGCGTAGGTGGCTTCCACCCGGTTTAGGAGGAAGTAGTTCAGCGCGAAGTCCGAACCCAGATACAGAACGGTCACCAGCACAAACTGTGCCAGGGAAGACAGGGGCAGCTGAACGCCCAGAATGGCCAGCACCAGATCCAGATAGATCAGGCTCATGGACAGAGCCCGGAGCAGGTAATACCACCAGAAGCTGATATCCACCTTGAAAAGCTGCTTCACATTCCCTTTCATTTTCTGATTGCTGGTTCTCATGGCGGCCATGGCGCCCAGCCGGGGCTGATCGATGAGCAGGTAATCCACCAGGCGGAACCGGTAGGAGATGGCCCAAATGGCGGGAATCAGCAGCAGGCAGTAAATAATCATCATGGGCATGATGGCCTGGTAGACGGAAAACAGCAGTGCGTCGTCATTCAGCAGTGCTTCCGGAGAGAAGCTGCCGGAGGATACAATGGGCAGAACCAGGGCAGTGAGCTGGGAGGACAGGGGAGTCAGCATGTAAATCGCCATGGCCAGATAGGACAGGGCGAAAGCGATGCCGCCGTAGATCAGCATCATCAGCAGCCGGGCCCGCAGCAGCACCCAGAAGCGCTCAAAGCCTGCTTTCAGGGTTTTCTCCGAGGCGTACTGCCGGCGAATCACCCGGAGGATGGCGGCGGTGTAGCCCAGCCCCAGGCATATGAGCACCAGCGTTTGAATCAGAGGCAGGGCGGAGTTCAGGGTGGACAGCATGGAGCGGGTGCCGATGTTTTGCAGTCCGCCGGTTTTGGAGATCTGCCCCTGGAGAAAATACTGAATCAGATTCACCGCCAACGCCGACAGGGCTACAATGGAGGAATAGACCAATACAACCCGCTGAGGGTCTTTCCCGGAGGCAAGCCGGTTGGCCGCTTTCGTTTTTAAATACTTGGCCGAAGGAATATTCATACAATAGCTCCTTGTTCTTTTTCTTCTACTGTTATAAAGCATTTGTACCAAAATAGCAAATGAATTTTTTGTAACAGTGGAATTTTTCAAAAAAATATGGTAAACTGAACAAAACGATTTCAGGGGAGGGAAGCGTCATGGAGCTGGGAGAAAAGCTGCGCCAGGCCAGATTGAATGCGGGGCTCAGCCAGCGGCAGCTCTGCGGCGGGGAAATCACCCGGAACATGCTTTCTCAGATTGAGCACGGCACCTGCAATCCCTCCGTGTCCACCCTGTGCTTTCTGGCGAAGCAGCTGGGACTGCCGGTGAGCTATTTTCTGGAGGAGGAAACCGTGGCCTCCTCCAATGGTCGGGTGATGGAAAATGCCTGGGCGTCATTTGAGGCCGGTGATGCTTCCGATGCCATGGGCCTACTGGAGGGTTACCATGGGCCGGACCCGGTTTTTGACCGGGAATATGCCATCTTGAAGGCCCTTGTGCTGCTGCAGCTGGCCCAGGAAAGCCTGGAAGAGGGCAGGCAGGTCTATGCCGGGAAGCGACTGAATCAACTGCGGGAGCTGGAGGGGAAGCTCCCCTGGTTTCCGGAGCTCACCCAGCGGCGTCTGGCGCTGCAGGCCCGATTGCAGGAGCCTGTCCCGGAAAGCCAGCTGCGGTGCCTGGATGAGGAGCTGCTGCTCCATGCCGCCGCGGCCTTGGAGAGGAACCGTCCCCAGCGGGCAGCGGCCTTCCTGGAGGCTTGCGAGCATCAGGAAAGTGCCAGGTGGCATCTGCTCCGGGGCAGGGCCTATTTTGCCATGGAGGAATATGCGGCGGCGGCAAGGCTTTTGCAGCAGGTGGAGCAAACCGAACCGACGGCAATCCCACTGTTGGAGCAGTGCTTTTCCGCTCTGGGGGATTACCAGCTGGCCTACTACTACGCCTGCAAGCAGCGCAGATGATTCCCGGGACATTGCTTTTTTGCATAATGAGGCCGGAGAAAATCTGTCCACTCAGCCGAAAATTCCCATGGGTTCTTGACATCCGGCACAGAACAACGCATAATGAAGCGGGAACCTGTGTGAATCGATAAATTGGAATTTGCAGAGGTAATTCGTAGGGAACGGATTTATCCGTTCCGCCCGGTAACGTTTTTATGGGGTGCACGTTGAATGGAAAAGTGTTGGAAAAAATAGGAACCTGTTACCATCCAACGAACCATGGATGTTAACTGACGTTTCGGAACGGATAAATCCGTTCCCTACGCACACGTTGAAACATTTTCAATTCAACAAACTAGACAAATTCCAAATTACCATCTCACTGGCAGGGTTAATCCCAAAAATGAAATAGATTTATGAGGTGTTTCATATGGACGGTACCATGCGCGTTGCAATTATGGAAGGAATCGGCAAGATGGGCTTTACCCGTCGGCCCATTCCCACGCCCAAGGCCGATGAGGTCCTGGTGAAGCTGGAATACGTGGGTGTCTGCGGTTCCGATCTGCATTATTACGAAAAAGGAGCCATCGGTGATTTCGTGGTGGAGCCTCCCTTTGTCCTGGGCCATGAGCCCGGCGGCACTGTGGTAGAGGTTGGCAGCGCAGTCACCCATTTGAAGGTCGGCGACCGGGTGGCCCTGGAGCCGGGCAAGACCTGCGGCCACTGCAAATACTGCCGCCAGGGCAAGTATAATCTCTGCCCGGATGTGGTGTTCTTCGCCACTCCGCCGGTGGACGGCGTGTTCCAGGAGTATGTGGCCCACGAGGCCGATCTGTGCTTCAAGCTGCCGGACAATGTGAGCACCCTGGAGGGAGCGCTCATCGAGCCCCTGGCTGTGGGCTTCCATGCAGCCATTCAGGGAGATGCCCACCTGGGGCAGAAGGCTGTGGTCATGGGCGCGGGCTGCATCGGCCTGGTGTCCATGATGGCACTGAAGGCCCGGGGTGTCCAGCAGGTCTACGTGGTGGACATTATGGACAAGCGGCTGGAAAAGGCCATGGAGCTGGGTGCCACCGGCGTGATCAACGGAAAGAAGGAGGATGTGGTTGCCAAGGTGATGGAGCTCACCGGCGGCGAGGGCACCGATCTGGTCATCGAAACTGCGGGCAGCGAATTCACCTGCCGCCAGGCCATTCAGATGGCGGGCAAGGGCAGCACCATCGTTCTGGTGGGCTACAGCAGAACCGGCGAGATGACCCTGCCCACCGACTTCATCCTGAACAAGGAGCTGACGCTGAAGTCCATCTTCCGCTACCGGCACATCTATCCCACTGCCATTGAAGCGGTGGCAGCCGGAAAGATTAACCTCAAGGGCATCGTTACCGATATCTTCCCCCTGTCCGATATCCAGCATGCCATGGACGAGTGCGTCCGCAATAAGGCGGATATCGTCAAGGCTGTGATCAAAATCGAAGAATGATTCCAAAACCCGGCCGGATGGCCGGGTTTTCGGTTATTTTTGGGCGTATTTCCGCTTGGTGGCCATGCCGCCGCGGATGTGGCGCTCCTGCTTGTTCCGGTCCAGAACAGCTCTGGCCTGGGCATAGAGCTGGGGATGATTTTTGCTCAGACGGCAGGTGATGTCCTTGTGTACCGTGGATTTGGAAATGCCAAAATGCCCCGCGGCAGCCCGAACGGTGGCACCGGTTTCAATGATGTACACAGCCAGTTCACAGGCTCGCTTCTCGATTTCGTCTGTCATATCGCAACCTCCGATGCTGTGTGCTGAAACAACAGTATGATGGGGAGGAAGCGGATATGCGCCCTTGACTCTTTTCCCAAAAGAGGATAAAATATATGAGATGTTTTGACACTGGAAGACAGAACAGAAAATTGGAATTTGTCAGTATGTGTTCGTAGGGAACGGATTTATCCGTTCCGAAAGGTCGGTGAACATCCGAGGTACGTTGGATGGTAACGGGTTCCCTTTTTCAGCATCTTTCCATTCAAAGTGCACCCGATAAAAACGTTACCGGGCGGAACGGATAAATCCGTTCCCTACGAATCACCTCTACAAACACCAATTTACTGTTGTATCAGACCAACATTCAGAAAAAAGGAAGAGAATCACATGATTTATTTTAACAACGACTACAGTGAGGGCTGCCATGAAAAGGTGCTGGCCCGGCTGACCAAGACCAATATGGAGCAGACCCTGGGCTATGGAGAGGATGAATACTGCGCTGCCGCAGCGGAGCTCATCCGGAAAAAATGCGGCAGGGAGGACGCTGCCGTTCACTTCCTGGTGGGAGGGACCCAGGCCAACCTGACGGTGATTGACGCTGCCCTGCGGCCCCACCAGGGAGCACTGGGACCGGATACCGCCCACATCAATGTCCACGAAACCGGCGCAGTGGAGGCAACTGGGCACAAGGTGCTGTGGGTACCCCATCAGGACGGAAAAATCACCGCCGGGCAGGTGGCCCAAACGGTCCATGCCCACCGCACCAACGGCGCCACAGAGCATACCGTCCAGCCCAAGCTGGTGTATATCTCCAACCCAACGGAGCTGGGAACGCTGTATTCCCTGGCGGAGCTGGAGGCACTGTCCAATACCTGTCATGAGCTGGGGCTGTACCTCTTTATGGACGGGGCCCGTCTGGGCTATGGCCTGGCGGCGAAGGGAAACGATGTGACCCTGCCGGATATTGCAAGGCTGTGCGATGTGTTCTACATCGGCGGCACCAAGGTGGGGGCCCTTTTCGGCGAGGCGGTGGTGATCATGAATCCTGCCATTGCCGAGGATTTCCGGTATCTCATCAAGCAGCATGGCGGCATGCTGGCCAAGGGGCGGCTGCTGGGGGTCCAGTTCCAGGCGCTGCTGGAGGATGACTTGTATTTTGAAATCGCCGCCCACGCCGACCGGCTGGCCGACCGGCTCCGGGAGAAGCTCCGTTCCCTGCATGTTCCTTTCCTGGTGGAGAGCACCACCAATCAGCTGTTCCCAATCCTGCCGGACGGCGTTTTGGAGCGGCTGTCCGAAACATACGTCTTCTGCGAGCAGGAGCGGGTGGACGAGACCCACCGGGCGGTGCGCTTCTGCACCAGCTGGGCCACCAAGGAGGAAAACGTGGAGCAGCTTTGCGCCGATTTGCAGCGGCTGCTGGGATGATCCCGGCGCATCCTTTGGAATCATGGGGCACACAGAAAGCGAAAGCGGACTGTGTGCCCCTTTGCACTGCAATTTCCAACTATTTCTCCGCTGAATTACCGGGAGAACAGGGGATAGCGCCGGCTTTCGGGAACATGAAAGGTTTTCGGAACGCGGTTTCTGGAGGGAATATGATTTGGAATCGTTTTCATGAAATGGCTCTTGAACTCTCGTTAACTTCCACAAAATAGGAATCGTACAATTGTGTAGGATGCAGAACTTTCAATTTCTTCCAATTTATCGTTGATTTTTTGAATTCTATGTTGTACACTAATGACACGAAACGATTGGAATCGTTTCCAATTAGAAGTCGGACAAACCGACAAATTAATAGGAGGAACCAATATGAAAAAGCTGCTTTCTCTGCTGCTGGCAGTCGCCATGGTCCTGTCCATGGCTGTATGCGCCGGTACCACCACCGCTAAGGCAGAAGCCGAGGGCTCTGTCTATTACCTGAACTTCAAGCCCGAGCAGGACGAGGCCTGGCAGAAGCTGGCCGCCACCTACACCGAGCTCACCGGCGTGCCCGTCACCGTCCTCACCGCCGCTTCCGGCACCTACGAGGAAACCCTGATGGCCGAAATGGGCAAGAGCGAGGCTCCCACCCTGTTCCAGGTCAACGGCCCCAACGGCCTGGCCAACTGGATCGACTACTGCTACGACCTGTCCGATTCCGAGCTGTACAGCCACCTGAGCAACAAGTCTTTCGCCCTGGGCGATGATGACGCGGTCTACGGCATTGGCTACGTTACTGAGACCTACGGCATCATCGTCAACAAGGCCCTTTTGGAGAAGTCCGGCCACACCGTTGACGAGATCAACTCCTTCGAAACCCTGAAGGCCGTTGTGGAAGACATCACTGCCCACAGTGAAGAGCTGGGCTTCGCCGCTTTCTCCTCCGCCGGCATGGACGGCTCCTCCGACTGGCGCTTCAAGACCCACCTGGCCAACCTGCCCATCTACTTTGAGTATCAGGCCGATGGCATCGACACCACCACCGAGATCAAGGGCACTTTCCTGGACAACTACCGGGCCATTTGGGACCTGTACATCAACAACTCCACCTGCGATCCCGCTGAGCTGTCCGCCAAGACCGGCGCCGACTCCCTCAACGAGTTCCTGAACGGAAAGGCTGTCTTCTATCAGAACGGTACTTGGGCTTATGGCGACCTGAGCGGCACTTTCACCGACGACGAGATGACCATGATTCCCATCTACATCGGCGCTGGCGACGAGGCCAACCAGGGCCTGTGCACCGGCTGCGAGAACTTCTGGTGCGTGAACAAGGACGCCGACCAGGCTGACATCGACGCCACTCTGACCTTCCTGAACTGGTGCGTTACCGAGGCCGCCGAGACCCTGGCCAACGACATGGGCTTCGTCATCCCCTTCGACACCGCTGTGGAAGCCTCCAACCCGTTCACCAAAATCGGCAATGATCTGATTGCTGAGGGCAAGACTCCTGTTGCTTGGACTTTCACCACCATGCCCTCCGAGGAGTGGAAGAACATGGTCGGCCAGGCCCTGACCGCCTACGCCGCTGACCAGACCGACGCCAACTGGGATGCCGTTGTCACCGCCTTCGTGGATGGCTGGGCTTCCGAGTACGCCATGCTGGGCTAATTCCTGAATTCTTTGAGGGTGGGCTCCTGCCCACCCTCATTTCATAAAAAGAGTTGATGCCAAACGGGAAGCCGCAGCCAATGCGGTCTGCCTTTTGACATCAACGTCACCACAGAAAAGGAGGAATATCCCTTGGTCAAAGCAACGAAAAAATGGTGGCCCATCTTTGTGCTGCCAACCGTCCTGGCCTTTATTATCGGCTTTATCATCCCGTTCTGCGAGGGCCTTTATCTGTCTTTCTGCAAATTCACCACCATCAACAAAGCCTCCTGGGTGGGCATCAGCAACTATGTCAAGGTCTTCCAGGATGCCCAGTTCTTCACCTCCCTGAGCTTTACCGCCGTGTTTACCGTGGTGGCCACCGTGCTCATCAACGTGCTGGCCTTTGCTGTGGCTCTGGCGCTGACCAACAACATCAAAGGTACCAATCTGTTCCGCACCGTCTACTTTATGCCCAACCTGATTGGCGGCATCGTCCTGGGCTACATCTGGAACATCCTGATCAACTGCCTGTTAAGCCTGCTGGGCAAGCCCCTGCTGGCGCTGAACACCACCGCGGGCTTCTGGGGCATGATCGTTCTGATGTGCTGGCAGCAAATTGGCTATATGATGATCATCTACATCGCGGGACTCCAGTCCATCCCCTCGGACTACATCGAGGCGGCCCGGATCGACGGCGCTACCTCCTGGCAGATCCTCTTCCGCATCAAAATTCCCAATGTGATGCCCTCCGTCACCATCTGCATGTTTCTGACGCTGACCAATTCTTTCAAGCTCTTCGACCAGAACCTGGCTCTCACCGGCGGCGACCCCAATCACGCCACGGAAATGCTGGCTCTGAACATCTATAACAATTTCTATGCTCGCTCCGGCGCCGGATGGAAGGGCATTGGCCAGGCCAAGGCTGTGGTGTTCTGCATCATGGTGATTGCCATTTCCCTGATCCAGCTTCGGGCCACCCGCTCCAAGGAGGTGCAGCAGTAATGAAAAAAAGGACCAATTTTGCCAATTCCATTCTGACTGTTGTATTCAGCCTGTTCTGCGTTGCTTGGGTCTATCCCATTGTGATGATCCTGCTGAACTCGCTAAAAAAGGAATCCGCCATTTCCACCAATACCGTGTTCCAGCTGCCCACCGCCGAAACCTTTGCCGGGGCAGATAACTATCTCAACGCCGTTGGCTCCAAGGGCTTTGTGGGCGCATTTCTCACCAGCCTTCTGATTACTGTCACCTCCGTGGCGGCGATCCTGCTGTTCTGCTCCATGTGCGCCTGGTACATCACCCGGGTGGAGAACAAGTTGACCAAGGGAATTTATTACCTGTTCGTCTTTTCCATGGTGGTGCCTTTCCAGATGCTGATGTTCACCTTGGCCGCTACCTCTGACCAACTGAAACTCAACACTCCCTGGAACATCTGGGTGATCTACCTGGGCTTCGGCGCTGGCCTGGCGGTGTTCATGTTCTCGGGCTTTATGAAGTCCATTCCGCTGGAGGTGGAGGAGGCCGCCATGATTGACGGCTGCACCCCCCTGAAAACCTACTTTTCCATTGTCATTCCCATTCTGAAGCCCACTCTGATCTCTGTGGGCATTCTGGAAACCATGTGGGTGTGGAACGACTATCTGCTGCCCTACCTGGTGCTGGACCGGAAGAAATATACCACGGTGCCCATCCTGATCCAATATTTCAAGGGCAGCTACGGTCGGGTGGAGATGGGGCCCATGATGGCCTGCATCATGCTCACCGTGCTTCCCATCATCATTCTGTATCTGTTCTGCCAGAAGCACATCATCAAAGGCGTTGTGGCCGGCGCCGTCAAGGGATGATTTACTCCTTGGAGGAATCACTATGACCATTAAAGATCTGGCTGAAAGAACCGGCTACGCGGTGGGGACCGTGTCCCGGGCGCTGAACGGCCATCCAAACGTCAGCGAAAAGGCCCGCCAGACCATTTTGCAGGCTGCCAAGGAGTGCGGCTTCGAGCTGAATATCAACGCCAAGCAGCTCAAGCAGCAGCATGCCACCTCCATTCTGGTGGTGGTGAAAGGCACCTCCAACGAGCTGTTCGGCGAGCTGGTGGAGTCGGTGCAGACGCTGATGCGGAGCACCCGGTATCCGGTGTATGTGGACTACCTGGATGAGGACGCCAACGAGGTGACCCGGGCCATCCAGCTCTGCCGGGAGAAAAAGCCCCTGGGCATCCTGTTCATGGGGGGCAACAACTGCAATTTCCGGGATGATTTCGATAAAATACAGATTCCCTGCCTGCTGCTGACCAACAATGCCTCCACGCTTGATTTTCCCAACCTTTCCAGCGTGTGCGTCAATGACCACCAGGCCTGCCGCTGCGCCATGGATTCGCTCATTGCCTTGGGGCACCGGCGGATTGTGGTGGTGGGCGGCTGCCTGGACAGCTCCGAAATCAGCCGCCTGCGCTACGATGGCTGCCTGGAATCCCTGCACAGCCATAACATCGCTTTCGACGAGGAGCTGGACTACCAGGGTGTCCGCTTTTCCTATGACGGCGGCTACCAGGCCACGGCCCAGCTGCTGGCCCAGGGACGAAGATTTACCGCCCTGTTCGCCGAGTGTGATGTGATGGCCATCGGTGCCATCCGGGCGCTGCGGGACCATGGCCTTCGCGTCCCGGAGGATGTTTCTGTCATGGGCTATGATGGATTGCCCCTGGGCTCCTATATGGTACCTAAGCTCTCTACCATCTCCCAGCCGGTACAGACCCTGGCCCGGCGGAGTGTGGAGATTCTCACCGCCTGTATTGAGGGCGCCCCCTCCCGCCACGAAACGGTTCCCTTTGTCCTCTGCCAGCGGGAGAGCACCCGCAGAGTGGACGACTAAAAAACCGCACAGCCTTCGGATACCTCCGTATCCCGGCTGTGCGGTTTTATTTGAGGGGATAAAAGAATTACTCATGCTGAACATCTTCTTCGATGATTCGGTCAACCAAACGCTTCAAGTCATCTCTATTCGGCAAATACAACTCATATTTCGAAACAAACAAATTGCTGTCCATGCCATATGTGGCGTATTCCACAAGCAATTCGTCTTTTTCCCTGCTTAGGATGATGCCGATCGGCGGATTGTCATCAGGCATATTTTCTTCTGCTGCGATATATCCCATATACATATTCATCTGGCCAATATCACGGTGTTTTACTGCGTTTGTTTTAAGGTCAATCAAGACAAAGCACTTTAAAATTCGATGATAGAACACCAAATCACAATGATATGTGATGTTTCCTATGGTCATTGGGTATTGTCTGCCAACAAAGGTAAAGCCTTTGCCCAGTTCCATCAGAAATTGCTGTAAATGGTCAATGATTTTTTGCTCCAATTCCACTTCGCTGTAGATGGTCATTTGCGGTATATTTAAAAAATCCAGGGTATAAGTGCTTTTTATAACATCCTCCGGCGTTTGGTAGGTGATTCCATTCTGTGCAAGAGCCAGAATTCCATCTCTGTCTTTACTTGCAGCAAGTCTGAGAAATAGAGCTGCATTTTTTCTCTTCTCAGGGTTCTGACATCCCATTTTTCTTTTATGCATTCATTTTCATAAAACTGCCGTTCCAAATCATCATCAATCGTTATCAGCTCGCAAATATGTGACCAACTCAAATTGTCAGACACGGTCTGACAATTTGGATACCGAAGATAAAACTTTCTCATGTTGTTCAGATTGGGACGACTGTAACCTTTTCCCATCCTGAGTGTCAACTCATGAGACAGATTCGTTAACAGTTTGGAGCCGTAAATAGAAGTTGCTTTTCCGTCCTGCTCAATTTCTACAATGTATTTGCCAATATTCCAATAGGTTTCGGTCATGATAGAATTAACGGAGGTTGCCAGCTGCTCTTTTGCGTGTTGAACTATTTCTGAATGTTGTCTGCGATTTCATTCATATAATTTGTGTTTAGTATTTCGCTCATTATGCTCCTTTCCCAATTTGACAGACGGTGTCTGACAAATTGTTGTGATCAGTTTCCTACTGCTTTTTACACCTTGGAAAAGCTGAATTTAGACTTTAACAGGCATCGCTTGGTTACAAATGCGATGGTAACGGTGGAATTACTGCCCTTCCACCGCCTCTTTCAGCTGCCTGGCTAAGCCTTGTGTGACGGCGGCGCAGCGGTGGGCGGCGATGCGCTCAAAGCTGGGATAGTCCATCTCGGCGCTGTCGTCGGCCTTGTCGGAGATGGCCCGGAGGATGACAAAGGGCAGCTTGTTCCGGTAGGCTGTCTGGGCGATGGCCGCGCCCTCCATCTCGGTGCACAGTCCCTTGGTCAGATCGATGATGCGCTGCTTGACCTCCTTGCTGGCTACAAACTGGTCGCCGCTGGCCACCCGGCCGATTTTGGTGTGACCGGGGTTGACCGCTTCGGCGGCAGCAAAGGCATAGCCGATCAAGGCATCGTCCGCCGGGAAAGAAATCACATCCATGCCGGGCACCTGACCCATGGGATAGCCAAAGGCCACCGCGTCCACATCGTGATACATGGAATCCTGACTTACCACCAGATCTCCGATGTCCAAATCCGCACAGAGGGAGCCTGCAATGCCGGTGTTCACCAGATGGGTCACCCCAAAGCAGTCGCAGAGAATCTGGGTACACAGGGCCGCGTTGACCTTGCCCACGCCGCACTGCACCACGGTGACAGGAAGCCCCTCCAGAGTACCGTCAAAAAAGCGGCTGCCGGCCCTTTCGGATTCCCGTTTTTCCTCCATCAGGCCAAGCAGGGTTTCCACTTCTTCTTCCATGGCGCCGATGATTCCTAGTTTCGTCATATTGGCCTCCTTACTCCGGGTAAACCAGACGGTCCGGTGTGATGTTTTCCAGCAGGGCGGCGTATTTTCTGCCCCAGTAGTTTGCCATGCCGAGATTCATGTCCAGGTAATTGCCGCAGTCCTTAGGGGCAGCGCCCGGAACCTCTCCCCGGTAGTCCCGGATGAACCGGAAGCAGTCCAGCACCAGGGGGAGAACATCTGTGGATTCGTAGTCACCGATTAAAAGCAGGTAGAAGCCGGTGCGGCAGCCCATGGGTCCGAAATAGAGCACTTTCTCTTTCCAGAGGGGCTCGTTTCGCAGATAGGTTGCCGCAAGATGCTCGATGGTGTGCACCTCGGCGGTGTTCATCACCGGTTCCTCATTGGGCTTGGTGAGACGAAGATCAAAGGTGGTGACGGTTTCCGCGCCCACCCTGTCTTTCCGGGATACATAGAGTCCCGGCTGCAGTTTGATATGATCAATGGTAAAGCTGGTGATTTTTTCCATATAACGCGCTCCAATCTGTTTTTTGGCCCAATATACCATAGCTTCTCCCGTTTTGCAAGGGAAATCCCACTCAACCGGGGATTGACCGGCGGTCTACCGGGGGGTTGTTAACAAAATCTGAGGAGGAAACAAATGCGTTATCTCTTTTTTAAGACGCTTATGGTATCGTGGGCTCAGAACGTAATGCGGTGCTGCTCATGCTGGGTCTGGGTCTGGCTGCCGAAACATGGTCCTATTGGTTCAAATGCACATTCAAATGGGGATAGGACATTTCAATGTGATTTTCGGCAAAGACCTGCTGAATCCGCTGGTTCACCTGGTAGAACACATCCCAATAGTCCTGGCTTTTCACCCACAGGCGCAACGTATATCCGATGGCGCTTTCTCCATAATTGGAAACCGCCGCAAAGGGTGCGGGATCTTTCAAAACCTTTTCCACATCCCCCGCCTGAAGCAGGGCATCAATCACATTCTGAGCCGCCATGTCATAGGAAGCCGAAACCTCCAAATCCACCCGCCGGGTGCCGGCAACGGAATAGTTGGTGATCTGGGAGCCAATCACAGTATTGTTGGGTATGGAGACAATTTTGTTATCCGGTGTGGCCAAACGGGTGTAGACCATGGTGATTTCCTCCACGGTGCCAGACTGGCCGCCGATGTCCACATAGTCACCGGAATGAAAGGGATGGGTGGTGAGGATGGTGAAGCCCCCCATCACATTGGCCAGCATATTCTGCAGCGCCAGGGATACCGCCAGGGTGAGCACGCTGGCCAGGGCAACCACGCCGGTGATGTCAATGCCCAGGCTGGATGCCACATTGATGAGCAGCAGCACATACAAAAGCACCCGCACCACGCCGATAATCATGCTGTGGGCCGCCTTTTCCAGCTTGGAGCGGAGCAATGCCTTACGGACAAGATTGTTAACCAGCTTGATGAGGAACAGCCCCACCAGCAAAAGCAGCACGGTGCGGATGACTGTGGCAAAAGCCCCCAGTCCCATGTTCTTCAGCCAGCCTGCGAATTCATATTCCATTTTTTCAAACATACAACCACTCCAATTCATCACCTTTTTGTTGGCTTGTGTAAACCAACAGGCGTATGATGATTATATCAGAAGTGAAAGGGGGAAGCAATAAAAAGCCACAATTTTCCTATGAAAACCCGGTGAATTCTTGTGGGAATCTCTTGTTGCATCCGGGATAAAAAATGCTATAATGATTCCGGTTTGAACCGGAGAATATTCCGTCTCCGGGAAAATTGAAAGAAAATGAGGATTTTTGTATGGAACATCTGCTTGCCATCGGTATTGCCATGCTGGCCGGACTCCTGCTCACCCGGCTTACAAAACGATTTAACCTCCCCGATGTGACCAGCTACCTGATTGCGGGTCTGCTGGTTGGCCCCCTTGCCTTGGGTGCTTTCGGCATTCCCGGCCTGGGCTTTGACTCCTTTGAATTCGTGGAGGAAATGGGCCTGATCTGCGACGTGGCCTTGGGCTTCATCGCATTCTCCATCGGCAATGAGTTCCGTCTGGAGGAACTAAAGCACATCGGCCGACAGGCCACCGTGATCGCCATTTTCCAGGCGCTCACCGCCACGGTATTTGTGGATGTGGGTCTATTTCTGCTGCACCTGATTGTGGGCAGTGAGGTGCTGCCGGTTTCCACCTGCCTGATTCTGAGCGCCATTGCCACCGCCACCGCTCCCGCCGCCACCATCATGGTCATCAATCAGTACAAGGCCAAGGGCCCCCTGACCTCCATCCTGCTGCCCATCGTGGCATTGGATGATGCGGTGGGCCTGATCGTCTTCGCCGTGTCCACCGGCGTGGCCAAGGCGCTGAACAGCGGGCATATCAGCATGGTCTCCGTGCTGGTAAATCCCATGGTTGAAATTGTGTGCTCCCTGGCCCTGGGCGCCGGTATGGGCTGGCTGTTCAGCTACATGGAGAAGTTCTTCCACTCCCGGTCCAAGCGTCTGAGCCTGACAGTTTGCTTCGTGTTCCTGTGCACCGCCCTGAGCAAGCTGGAGCTTCAGCTGGGCAGTGTGGAGATCGGCTTCTCTCCTTTGCTGGTGTGCATGATGTGCGGCACCATCTTCTGCAACGTCTGCGACTTCTCCGAGGAAATCATGTACCGCACCGACCGCTGGACTGCTCCCGTGTTTGTGCTGTTCTTCGTGCTCAGCGGCGCGGAGCTGGACCTGCGGGTATTTCAGAACCTGGCTGTGGTGGGCATCGGCATCGTTTACATCATTGCTCGCTCTGCCGGTAAGATTCTGGGCGCCCACTACAGCGCCAAAGCTGTCCACTGTGACCACAACATCTGCAAGTACCTGGGCATCACCCTGCTGCCCCAGGCCGGTGTGGCGCTGGGCATGTCCGTGACCGTGGCCGCTCAGTTTGGCGCCGAGGGTGCCATCATCCGCAACATCACCCTGTTCTCCGTGCTGATTTACGAGCTGGTAGGCCCGGTGATGACCAAAATCGCCCTCACCGCCGCCGGGGAGATCGAGCCCAACGCCGTTTCCAGCCGTGGCGTGATTCCCACCACCAATCAGCAGAAGGGTTGACATTTTCTGGCAAAACTTGAGTTTCGCTCAATATCCAAAAGAACGGGGTTACTGAAATAGCAGATTTCATTTTTGGGGAAATGGCGTACTACACTCCAAAGAATTACAAAAAACAGCATCATAACAAGGCGCAGCTACCTTAAGCAGTTGCACCGAGGGAGATATATTGGGGAACATCAAGCTGGTAATCGAAAACGCAGCTGGTTTTGATTCGGTCTTTTCGGCTTGAACCAATCCCGGATGCCTGCGTGGGCATACCGGAGCAGTTCAAAGATTCCGTCTGCGATTCTGTAATAGAGAAACTGCACCTTTTCCTTAATCGGCCTGGCGGCTTCCAGAATGGATTTCAGCAAAGCATTTGCCGCATTTTTTCGTGTCATGTGCGCTAGAAAAGCCATGGCGATGCCAATGTAGAAATTCAGCGCATTTATCGCCTTGAGCTTCCGAACACGGAAATTTTCAAAATCGAATACCTGCTTTTTTGCCCGGAAATATTCTTCGATTCTCCATCTGGAAAAGTACAGCCTGGCAATCTTGATCACATCTTCCTTGCTGGATATGGCTTTATTGGTGACCAGCATCATCGGATGCTCTGTAATCCCGTACACCAGCACCAGATAGACATCCCGCTTCGCCGCTGTCAGCTGAACCTTGACATGGGAAATATACGCTTCATGCTCTTTGCCTTTATAGAACAGATTCAGCTTTACCTTCCCTTTCCGCTGAGCGCACAGCCTGGTAGCCGGAACCCACTTTCCGTGGAAGAACAAATTTCTCTTCTTGGTAAGGCGAATTACAAAATTTTGCTGCAAATCCCACATTTTTTGGAAGATTTTGTTGTCGTCATATCCACGATCCATCACATAGGTAGCTTTCTTGAACATCTTTGCACCCCGCTCCATGGCGGCGAAGGTAATACGATTTGTCGACGTAAAACCCTTTTCCGCAGAGGAGTGCAGTTCAGAAAAAATGCTGACCGGATGGCCGGAATCTGCCAGGACACAGGCTTCCGTAACATGGTATCCCTTGCAGAACACACTCTTTTCCGGCGTGCTTCGGGAACCGTCCCGCACGATTCCCAGAGATTCAAAATGATACCCCTCCGGCTTTATCACATCGCTGTCGTCGATATGAATAACCGGCTCAGAAGGTACAATGCTGCGGACATAGCGAAGATAATCCGTCAGTGCCTTCTGAGGAATTCCATCAGCCAGATGGTCAGACAGGCGATCTACCGTGTACCGCTTCTTCGTATTCTCCTGAAGCCGCTGGCTGATCTGCGTCAGCAGACAACTTTTGGATGCCACAATTCCATAAATCATATCAGCAGTGAACTTCGCTTCGGGGGAAGAAAGGCAAGCTGAAAATTTCTTTGAAAAATGAAGAATT
>JAQYLT010000017.1 GCA_028719885.1 Bacillota bacterium | reverse complement strand
GGGAGCGACATCAAATACATGGCAATCTGATTTCCCGGAAAAG
Source organism: Bacillota bacterium (assembly GCA_028719885.1). Taxonomy (GTDB): domain Bacteria; phylum Bacillota; class Clostridia; order Oscillospirales; family Oscillospiraceae; genus Faecousia. Next base: position 70,634 of record JAQYLT010000017.1, on the reverse strand, counting down.
CATTTCAATCCACGCTCCCCGTGGGGGGAGCGACGGTTGCTTGGCCTTGTGCGCCCGGAGCAAATTTGCATTTCAATCCACGCTCCCCGTGGGGGGAGCGACTGGGGTCTGGCAAAAATACCCCAAAAAGCAAAGGAATTTCAATCCACGCTCCCCGTGGGGGGAGCGACCTTTTCGAACTGTCCGAAGATGATTTCCAGGACGTATTTCAATCCACGCTCCCCGTGGGGGGAGCGACCGCTTTTGGATATTACTTTACGCCAAAGGGCGTATTTCAATCCACGCTCCCCGTGGGGGGAGCGACAAAGCTCATACCGTAACCATAGGCGCACCAGGAGATTTCAATCCACGCTCCCCGTGGGGGGAGCGACGTGCCTGCCTTGCTCAGGGGCAGAGCGCTTTCCGATTTCAATCCACGCTCCCCGTGGGGGGAGCGACTCCCGTCTTTCCGGGCCGCCATTTCCGGCTGTAGGATTTCAATCCACGCTCCCCGTGGGGGGAGCGACTGGTTGACTACCTGCAAATCGTCGCCGATAAAGGATTTCAATCCACGCTCCCCGTGGGGGGAGCGACCCAAAAATTTATGCTGTCCAGGCAGGCTTACCAAATTTCAATCCACGCTCCCCGTGGGGGGAGCGACCGGTGGCCGGGACTCTCGCCAGGTTGGAAAAGCCATTTCAATCCACGCTCCCCGTGGGGGGAGCGACCCGTCATCGTTTTAAGCGCCTGGTGGAACAACCATTTCAATCCACGCTCCCCGTGGGGGGAGCGACCTCCATCGACAGAATCTTCTGCAGGATCTGCAGGATTTCAATCCACGCTCCCCGTGGGGGGAGCGACCCGTCACCTTCAGGCTGGAGATGTCCAGGTAAAGATTTCAATCCACGCTCCCCGTGGGGGGAGCGACTCATAGTTTAAAAAAAGGGCGCCGACATCGCAAAATTTCAATCCACGCTCCCCGTGGGGGGAGCGACGCGGCTGGCGTCCGGGAAATCATTGCCGATGGGCTATTTCAATCCACGCTCCCCGTGGGGGGAGCGACGGCTTCGATTTCTTCCATGCTCTCCGCCCGGTCATTTCAATCCACGCTCCCCGTGGGGGGAGCGACAGCAAAGATGCACAAATTGTTTGTTTATCTTTGGCGAGAGTATACAATTTTTCTGCCGCAAATCGGAAGAAAAGGGATTTGCGGCGTTCAGGAAAATAAGGGACGGCGAGGTTTGGCGTCTAAATCCGGTGCGAACCTGCCGGGGAAAGCTGTGTGCTTGGGCTTCGCGGTCAAATGAGCAGGGTGTCCTCCGGCTGGTAGGTGTTCTTGCAGCCAAAATGCTCCACTTTCCTATCGTAATTGTTACCCAGATAGTAGAACCGAAGGCTGTCCTTCTCCGGGTCCATGATGGCAAGAAGCTTTGCTTGCAGGCTCCGGCACTGTCCGGCATCCAGCAGGCATTCAAATACGGAATTCTGCACCCGCTGGCCGTAGTCCACGCATTTTCTGGCGATTTGCCGCAGCCGCCTTTTCCCGGCGGCATCCTCTGTATTGACGTCGTATGTAATCAGTACCAGCATTTCATCACTTCCATAAAAAAGGAGGATATGCATCCAAATCGCCACGGAGTTGCCGGGCCAGGAGCAAAGCCTGAACGTAGGGAATCATCCCCCAGCTCATTTTCTCGTTCAAATAGGGATGGGTCAACGTGTCTCGTTTCCGTTCCTGCCAGGCTTTCAGGAATTTCTTGCGGCCTTCCTCCGTCAGCAGTACCGCACCGCTGTCTTGCGTTTGAAAATCATCGGGCTTGACAACACGATTGTTGACCAGCGTCAGCACAAACCGGTCAGCCATGCAGGGGCGAAGCTCCTCCATCAGGTCCAGAGCCAGGGATTCCCGCCCGGGGCGATCCCGGTGGAGAAAGCCCACATAGGAATCCAGCCCCATACTTTCCAATGCACTGGCGCAGTCGTGGGTCAAAAGACTGTAGGCAAAGGACAGCATGGCGTTCACCCGGTCAAGGGGCGGACGGCGGTTGCGGCCATGGAAAAAGAATTCTTCCTTCCGGCTTAGCAGCAGATGGTCAAACACGCCGAAGTATGCCGCCGCACCCACACCCTCCAGACCGCGCAGGGCTTCCAGTTCCGTCTGCTCCAACACCTGACGCTGCAAGCTCCGGATGGTGCTCACCCCAGCCTCCAGCCCGCAGTCCGTCACTCTTGGCCCATGATCCCGCAGGGTACGCTGGATGACTGCGGCAGAATTGGTGAGTTTTCCGAAAATCATATTCCGGGCGATGGCACAGCTTCGCCGGTCATCATCGGCAATCCGGTATTGCTCCCGGCGCAGCAGCACGTTTCCATTGCTTTCTCCGCAGACCCGGGCCAGGAATCTTCCCCTGGGGGTACAGAAGGCCAGCCCGATTCCCTTTTCGGCGCACTTTCCCATCAGCGCCGGGGAGGCACCGGAATAGGAAAAGCTGACGATGGATTGCAGGGTGTGCAGGGGATACCGGGCTACCACTTCCTTGTCCCGATTTGCCAGCACATTCTCTCCCTCCAAAGACAGATACACATCCTCGGAGGTAACGAACAGAGTGTTTAACAGCTGTTTCATGGCACTTCCTCCATCGCTGCTTTCAGATAGGCGGACACGGAGCGGTTTTTCATCAATCTGGGCAAGCAAAGCTCTTTTAAGGAACAGGCGTTGCAGGATTTTGTGGGCTTGACCTTGGGGGTGTAGCCCCGGCGGTAGAGCTGGTGCATTTCTTCCAGTAATGCTCGAACCTGGCCGCGCAGCTCTTCCGTGAAAGCAACCCGCTCCCGCCGCCGGATTTCTCCGTAATACAGTGCCCCCTCTGGGATGTCACAGCAAAGCATTTCTTCCAGACACATGGCCTGGCCGCAGAGCTGGAGCGCATCCCCGGTATCCTCCCGGGGGCTTCCACGCTTGTACTCCACAGGATATGGCTGCCACAGTCCTTCCTTGCCGGATAGCGGGATCCCCGTATCTGCCCGATGATATTCCAGCACATCGCACTGACCGGATACCCCGAGAAAGGAAGAATGAATGCTCACTCCTCTGGTAATCACCCGATCCCCGCGGCTTTCCCGGAATTCCGTATCATGGGCATTCTGGTGCATAATGGCTCCGTCTATTGTGCGGTAATTCTCCGCCCATTGGTTTTCAATGTGAATGAGGGCCCACTGGCGGCGACAGAAGACAAAATGCTGCAGACCGGACAGCTGGAGGAAATCCTCCTCTGAATAGATCACCCCATGCGAATACAGGTCACGCCGGAGGGGAGCTTCTCTTCATCAACACTGACCTGATAGTCGGAGTAAGCTCTGGGGGTTACCACATCGGGCTTGCGCTGTGCTTTCACCAAATCAAACAGCTTGTAGGCGGGGGCATTGCCCAGCTCGGAATCGTGCCGGAACACAATCAATTCCCGCACAGACATCTTTCCCCGGGCAGCAGAGTGATCCAGCTCAAACATATTGAGAATTGCCTGCCACAGCAGTTCCAGGTCTTCCTCAGAGAAGCCTGTGGTTTTCCGCGCCAGATTGGCGGAGATGAAACCCTCTGCCCGGTACAGACCATAGGGGACGATATATTTCCGGCCCATCTGGGTATTGCCATTTTTCGTTTCTGCCTCTTTTTCCGTAGTAAAAGTAACACGCGTGATGGTAACTTCTTGCGGTATAATAGGATCAACGCTCCTGGCAAAGCCAATCTGAACAGGACCCCGAACCTGTCCGCAGTTCAGAGAACCAGTTACAAAAGTTGTCATCACCGCGCCAAAAGTACGGATGTCAAAGAAATTGGAGCACATGAAGTCCCGGATTTTTTCATCCAGATTCCCGTCTTTCTTTTTCGCTTCTTTGAGCTTGGCGGGGTCAACGCCTACATAGGTACAGGCTTCCGCATCGCTCCGGTTCAGAGGCACATTGTCCTTCACATAAATCCGGTAGCCGGGCGCTCCCTCTTTCACCGTTTCCACATAGTTGCGGATTTTCCGCTTCAGGCATACATCGGTTACCAGACCGTAGCCGGTTTCCGGGTCAATTCTCGGCATATTACCCGCATCCGGGTCGCCGTTGGGGTTGCCGTTTTCAACGTCAAACAGAATCACGAATTCATAGCGGTTTTTGATGGCATCCATATTATTTATCCTCCTTTTTGGTGTAGCGGAATTGCTTCTGATGGTAGTAGCCGAGGTTGAACGAGCCTTGCTCAGGGAGCGTCAAACGAATGGGATAGCTTTCACCCAAAACATTTTTCAGCTTTCCAATCTGCTTGTCCTTGGTAATCCGTAGCCCGGCTTCCAGCTTTCGCAGGTGCTTCTGGCAGAGGTTATCCAGTATGGGAAAGATTACTGCAGGAGTAGCTGCGGCAGAATTGAAATACTTATCCTTGATGGTTGCGTTGATTCCTGGGTTTGCTGCCTCCTGCACTTCCTCGTAGACCGCAAACATTCGGCCAAGAGTATAGGGAATGTTGGTGCTGTTTTCGTTTAGAGCCACGGTTAAAACCTCCTTCGGGCATAGTTCACAAGAGTTTTTTAGGTAATAGGCTTTCAGAATTGCTGCCCGTCCGGGGGTGATTTCCCGTTCTGCCCGGATGCGGAGCATGGTTGCCTCCAGCAGAGAGGCGGGATATGGGGTTCCCGTGAAGATGGAACGGACGGTGGCTCCTGCCATCACCGGTGATGGCGATTTGTCTGTGGTGTTCAGATTTACGGTTTCCCGGAGCATAGCCCACAGGGGCATGATCTGGTAACGGCTGCCCACGATTTCCATGCGTTCATGGTGGTCAGTGACATTTTTCATCAAAGAACCAAAGGAATTGCGGTAGAAGAATCTTACGGAGAGCCGGGCCGCGTTGGGGGCCAGCCCCAGGATATAAAAAGTGCGCTCGGGGGTCAGATTCATTTCATAGCAGGGAAGCCCGTCTGCCAGCTTTTTCAGAGCGTTCCGCAAATCGTTCTCTGTCATGGTATCGGGCAGATCATCTCCAAATAGTGAAAAGCCAGCAACGGCGCTGTATTGAGGCTCTGCCCCCTCTGCCCAGCAGACTACGGTGGTGTCGCCGATGCGGTGAACATTCTCCCGGTCAGCCAGCAGGTGATTCAGGGCGGCGGTGTAGGCAAAGGCCGCATACTTCCCCACAGGCGCATTCAGACTTTGTTCTTTGCCATAGGAACAAAATGCGGGAGCGTTAAAAGAAACAATGGCCGCACCGCTGGATTGGGCCCCGGCGACACCTTTGATGCTGGGGTGTACTGGTTCTGTTACATCCCAATTGCCTGTCACCAGGCACTGTTGTTTCTCTCCCTGAATATCACCATAGTAGTTGTCCCATGCCCTACGAATTGCCTCGTCTTCCCAGATAAACCTCCCATCTACCCGGAAGGTGAGATTCGCCCCTTTCATGATGTCCTCCCAGCAGTCTGCCAGGGCAGGATGTTCCCGGGCGCTTTCCGGCTGCCAGGTATCAAAATAGGCCAGGAGCGCTTTGGCGATCGGCGAATCCAACTCATCCAAAAGTCTGTGATGCAAGTCCATGCAAGCACGGAAGCAAGCAAGACTTCGTTCTTTCTTGCCCTTTTCGTCCACGCCCAGGATGTAGCTGGAATTATCCCAAAGGAAATTTGGAAGAATTCCAACGGTTCGGGTTACTGGAGATGGCAGTTCAATCGGTGTGGGACGGAGCTGCGTTTTCTTGCCCACCTGTTCTTCCCGCAGAAGCGGCACTACATAGGTAAGTGCGCCTGATTCATCCAAGCAAAGGGCATAGCTGATTTTTGCCTTGCTCCAGCCTGGTCTGGAAATCTTCCCTTGTTGGGTAAGGTCCTCGAAAAGCTGGGTCAACGCCTGCAAAATCATATCCGCACCTCCTCGCTGTACATGGGAGGAACTTCCAGAACGCCGTCATGGAGCACGGCCCGGAAGAAATGGGGGGTGATGTTCTCCGGGTCGGAGTAGTCCATATCCAGCAGCATCCATCCCAAGTCCCTCTCTCCCAGCAATTCCTCCGGGCAGGCTGGATACTGCGTGCAGGGCTTGAAGTGAGCCGGAAACTCCCGTACTCCGAAACAGGGCTGGTGGTAAAATTGCCCCTTTTCCACCCGGCGGCGCATCATATCCTGGAACTTTCCAGGATTATCCGTGGGAGACGCGTTTTCGGTCATCTCAAAATGGGCATCAATGACATACCGCACATCCCGCAGCACCATGGCGGCCCGCTGCTGAATGCTATCCGGGGTTGTGAGGTAGAACTCTCCACCCTTTTCCATTACCGTATGTGCTTTTCGTGCGCTGATGGTATCCTTGACCTCATTGCGCCGGATGTTCGTGAAGCGAATCGGTGCACAGACGTGAATCCGGTCAATGACCCATTTCATACCAGGGTGCCAGAGGATTGCGTCCAACAACCCCCGGGCAGCCGAAGGTGTCATCATATCGTAGCTGACACGTTCCACTTTCATCTCCGGCCGTGAAAAGCAGGCAAAAGAACCCCAGACTTCAACGGAAATTGACATGAGCATTCTCCTTTCATGTTTTATTGTTTGGAGCCGACCAGGCAGCTTCCCCTTTTTACCTACCCGGCCGGACCATTTACTGTGACAAGCATAATATACCATGTTCATTCCTTTTTGTCAACTTTAATAATTAAGAAAGCTAAATATCATATTGAAAAACTGATTTGACAAACACTCACCTTTGTGGCATACTTAGCTAGTCGGGGATTCATCCCTGTGGATTGAAATAATAAGTAAGACAGCTAAGGTAGCTGGGGGGACAGAGTGGATGCTCTGTCCCTCTTGCTGTTCATATCATACACGATTATCTGTCCAATAAAATGGACAGTTTATGCTTTTAGATAAATTCCGCCTTCCCCGGGTCAGATTTCAGGGACAATCCCATTTCCGGGTCATACAAGCTCAGATTCGTCAACACAGCACTGTTTTCTGTCAGTGGTTGAATATCCCCAGCGGTCAGCAAATCACGGTAGTGTTGTTCGTAGATATTGACACCGTACTGCCCCGCTTTGCGGTAATCCTCTCTGCCTGCATTTCCATCCAAAAGCCGCTGGCAAAGTTCAGCCCCATCTCCCGTGGGGACGTATACCGTACAAGAGCTTTGCTCAATGAATTGAAAACGGTTTGCAACGGTTTCAAAGGGAAGCAGGCAGCCCTGAAATCCTTCCCGCAAGGCTTTTACAACCTCATATTTGTCCGTCTGCTCTCCAATCAACGACCGCAATGAAGTGAAATAACGATTTATGGTCTCCGGGTTGCCAGGATTACGGTTTCCTCGTAACGCTTCCCTTGCTGCCTGGATGTTGACTTTTTGTAAAACGGGGACAGGGTTTTCACTTTGGAAGAAGGTGACAATGCTGCTGTCAGCAGAGCGTTTTCCCTCTCGGTTGCACCGTCCTGCTGCCTGGGCGATGGAATCCAGACCAGCGATTTCCCGGTAGACTGCAGGGAAATCCACATCCACACCGGCCTCAATCAGGGAGGTGGACACAACACGGCAAGGGAAACCGTCACGGAGACGCTGCCGAATGGTATCCAGAACTGCTTTTCGGTGGGCAGGATACATCAAGGTTGACAGGTGAAAGCTTCCTTCTGCTGGAAGAAGTTCATAAATCTTCTGGGCAGCTTTGCGGGTATTCACGATGCAGAGTACCTGTTCCTGCTGGCTCAGTTCCTCTGTCAAAGCCCCATCAGACAGTGTCCCGCCGTCACGATAGGTCACCCGGCGGAATTTCTGGAAAGCATCCGACACCTGGGGACACAGCTCTTTGATTTGCAGTTCAGGGCAAAACTGTTGAAACAAATCCGAAAGTACCGGCTGTGTCGCCGTACACAGCACCACCGTGGAACGAAAATGGGCTGCCAGATTGGCAATTGCCCCCACGCAGGGCTTCAGGTGGCAGGTTGGGAGCATCTGTGCTTCATCAAAGATGATTACGCTGTTTGCTATATTGTGCAGCTTGCGGCACTGGGAGGAACGGTTGGAATAAAGGGATTCAAAGAACTGGACAGCCGTTGTGACAATCACTGGGGCATCCCAGTTTTCCGAGGCGAGACGCTGAAAAAGGTTATTTTTATTCGTCTCCTCCTCATTGTCAAACTGAACTCCACTGTGATGCTCCACTACGTTGTTTTCTCCCAATATGTTGCGGAATACGGCGGCATTCTGCTCGATAATGGATGTATAGGGAATCACGTAAATAACCCTGTCCAACCCGTTTTCAACAGCGTGTTTCAGTGCAAAGGCCAGGGAGGAAACGGTTTTTCCGCCACCGGTGGGAACAGTCAGGGAGTAGACCCCCCGGGGCTGTTCAGCTGCTTCCAGACATTGTGCTAAAATCTGGCATCGGTTTCGATTCAGTTCTGTCTTCCCAGGAAACCACGGTTCGATATAAGCATTCAGCCTGTCCAACAGTACTGGTAACGAATCATATCCCCGTCGGTGGCAAGGACCATCTGCCATGAACGCTTCTGTGTCCAGATAATCCGAATCTACCAGACAGGAATACAGCATTCTGGTCCACAGGGACAGAGTAAACCGATCTTGAAAAGCTGGGAGCCTGCCAGGGGCGGGCAGCCTCCCCTCCCAGTGGTATACTGGAATCCCTCCGGTGAGCCCTTTTTTCAGCCGCCCTATGCAGGTCGGCGCACCGGGATAGTCCGTCTTTGGGTTGCCAAAATCTGGCAGACCACCGTGATGACCCACCACACAGCACGCAGCCAGGTCTTCTCTCATTTTGGAACACTCCAAAGCCCCTGCTGTGGCATGATCCACCTTTGGGCCGCCCAGGAGCCGTTTTTGAAATTCTTGTGAGGTTTTCCCAATGTCGTGGGCATACCCCAGGAGCTTCCCTCGCTGCTCCTCTCCAAAGGCAGCCGCAAAGGAGGCGCACCTTTCTGCGGTTCCCTCCAGGTGCTCCTCCACGGTTTGCTTTGTCCCATCTTCCCGAATATGGGCATCGTACATCATTTCTCTCCTCCCAAACAGCTTTTTTGATCATTATAGCAAAAATCCGATTCAAGGACAACGGCCTGCACCACAAAAAAAGACCATGGAGCTCCGGAAAGGGGAGTCCATGGTCTTTCTTTTGGGTTAGGAAACCAGAGTGGGGATGATCTTTGCGTTGGTGTAGATGATGTGGTCGTTGGCACTGGAGCCTGCGATGGGGGTACCATTTTTGTCCAAAAGCTCTGCTTTGAGCACCAGCTTGTAGTTGGCGTAGGTCAATCCTGCGTTTTCAAACGCTGCGCCTGTGATTACATCCATGTCCACATCAATCTCAATGGGGACGCTGCTGTTGAAGCCGGTGTTAGCAAGGGAGTATTCGGCTGCATTGTTTCGGACATCCTTTGCCTCCAGGAAATCGCCATTGGGATTCACCTTAGGTTTCACCCTGAGATAGCTCAGATAGCTGCTCAAAGGCTTGCTTACATCCACGTAGCCGCCATCCGTCTTTTGCAGCAGCTTAACACTGATTCTCAGCTTGTCTGCCAAGGATGCATTGGTCAGCTCGTGGACGTCATAGAGGGCTGCGGACAGAATCTGATAGTCGCCGTTGCTGTCCAGGTCGTTGATGCCAAGCTGGCTCCAGCCGTAGCGCTGCGTGCCGTAGGCGTTCTCGTAGGCGTTGTAGGTCAGCGTGGCAAGATGCAAATCCTTCTGGTAGAAGAGGTTACCGGTTTCGTCGGCCTTGGAGACCTCCATGCTGGTTTGACTCATGTCCTCAACGTAGGAGAGCTTGGAGGTGGCATTCACCTGGATACCAATCTTGTCCGTGTCGTTGGCCCTGATGGGGAACTGACTGCTGATACCGGCCAGAGTATAGGTGAGGGTGAAATCGCAGCTCACTGTTTTTGAGTTGCTGCCTTCATCCCATTTAATAGCCTCGCTATATACCTGAACCCGGGTTCCTCCATTCAGGGGAACAGCTTTCCCACCCACCGTCAGGCTGGCGCCTTCGTCAAAGGAAACGGTAGTTCCGTTGTCGTTGTTCATGGATTTCAGATACAGCTCAAAGCACTGATGCAGACTGCGTTCACCGGTGAATCGCAGATAATTCTCCTTGTTTTTCGCTGCTTTGTCCTCGCCTGTGCCCTCGTCAAACGAGATCACCGTTGTCAGTGTACCCGTGATGCTCCGGTTGGTGTCGGACATCAGTTGTTCACTAGAGGTGGTTCTCACTGTCAGCTTCTGCTTGAAGAAATTGCTGATGACGATTACGTTTTCGTCGCCTCTAAGAGACACGCCTTCTGCCTTGGAGGTTACGGGCTTTGCTTTCTCAAGGATGACTTCTTTTGCATTAATTCGGGTGGAGGGCAGACCAACGCCGTCGCCGGGGTTATCCAGCCGGGTGCCGTACTGCAGCATCAGGTAGATAAATTCTTTGGCGGTCTCTGGCGTCTGGATGGTGAGGTAGTACTGCTCTCTGGCGTATTGAGTTTCGGACTTAAAGCCTTTGACCTCAAGATAATAACACGTAGGCGGGGTTTCCTGTGCTTTTTCGTCTTCGGTAATAGGCCGGTAGTACTTGTCGCCGATCTGGATAGTGTCGCTGGCTGAGTCACCGACTGAGTCACCGACTTCCACATATTGGCCTACCTGCTCCGCTGTGCTTTCAACTGCATTCAGGGTAAGCAGCTCCCAGAGCTTAACCTCAGAAAAGCCGTTAAACTGCTCTTGAAGCTTGAAAGAGATGTAGCCGTTTCCATCCGGGGATAGCCCTCCCGAGGTGGTGAAGTACGCCTTGTTCTGGTTGTTCCGGTCTACCAGGGTCAGCTTGGTGCCTGACGGGATTCCCCCACTGTTGACGTCTTTTATTTGCAGCGTCTTGGGGAAATTCCAGTTCAGGCCAGCGCCGTTATTCAGCGCGTTTTCCCATTCATCCGTGTTCCACTCATACTCAAAGGTGATCAGAGTGGTTACCTGGTCGCCGTGGGAGGCCATGGCGGCGTACTCCTGACTGTCGTAGATGCTGGTGTAGTAGTCCGTGCCCTCTTTGGCGGAGAACCAAACCTTGAACAAGAGCACCTTTTTCACAACCACCGGGATGTAGAGATGATACACTTTTTTGACGGTGATGCCGTCCGCCTCTTTTGTTCCTGAGGGGTCCGCATAGGCCACATCCAAAAGGGTGAATTGGTTCAGCTGGTTGTCGTAGCGGCCCTTGTTGATGGAGAGCTTCCCATTGGAGAAAGTCAGTGTGTGGGTGCCAGCGGCAGCTTCCTTGAACTTTTGGTCGGCACTATCCCACTTGTAGGTGGTTGGCGTAATGCTGAATAGATCGGAATAGTTGTACTTGAAGACTTTCTGGTTGTCCTTGGTTTCGACCGAATACTCCACGTGGTTGGTCATCACGGAGATGTAGGCGGCCACCAGATTGTTGATGGCATCAGTGGTGTTTTCTGAAATCAACAGTACTGGGAAATTGGGCCCTGTATAGTTAGTGCCGTTTTCACCAGCGGTATTGAAATCAGAGAGGGTGGAGGCATCCAGGAAGCTCATGGCCTCAGGGACGCTGAAATGGACTTGATTCCGGGGAACAGCGGTGCCAGTGTAGTCACCCAAAATCTTCTGAGTGATGGAGGTGGTGCCCTCGAAGAATGCCACACCGTCACCGGTAAGGGCGTCTTCGATGGTTGTACCGTTGGGCCCGGTTACGTTGATCCCAGCGAATTCCTTTGCGGGACTGGTGGTTACATGGGAATATGCGCTTCCTGTCGTTCCCGATGTGTCTGCCAGATAGTCCGCCCGAATCACATAGCTGTCAGACTTGGGTTTTGTATTGCCAAAGTACTGGGCAGGGGCAGCATTGTTCCAAAGGCTTACTCCCACCAGCTTGACGGAGCTATCTGTGGAATTGCACTTTCCGCCGATGAGGCCGGTTTCCGTTCCATCAGAATTCAATTCAGGCATCACGAATTCTGGAATTGAAATATCCGAAGTCAGTGTGGTGCTGTATCCAACCTTGCAGTTTTCAATCAGAATATTGTTTCCGGTGATTGAAGGTGCCGCGCTGCCGTTTTGGTTCATGTAACCATACACAAATCCTGCAGGGGCAGTTCCATTTCCCGTCGCAGCAATACAGTCCTTTAGCGTGATATTCCGAATGTCAATGGTACCCTCACCATTTTCAAGGAAGCCAAACAACAATGCCGCACCTCTTGGGGTAGCTTGGTCAATGTTCAGAAGTATCTTGGTGTTGACCACCTGGATTTTATCCAGTATCACATCTTTCAGGGCATTACCACCGCCGATCAGGCCGCCAATGTTGGAGTCTTTATTGTTCTTGATGTTGGCGATTGTGACAGGGGCATTGTTTGCTCCGACAGAGACATCCGAAATCCGCACTGCTCCGCCTGCTTTCAATATTCCGAATAGTCCCCCTGCTTGCTGGGCATACTGGATATTCATTGAACCGGCGATATGGACGTTGGATACCGTTACTTGAAAACTTCCGGAGTTATTCCAGCTACTGAGATCATTGGTTACCGCACCGATCAAGCCGCCGAGAATATGACGCCGCTTCACACCAGAATCATTGCTGCCGGAAATGGAGATGTCTCCTCTCATGGTGACATTTTTGATTGTACATTGGCTTTGTTGGTTGAAACACAGACCCACCAGGCCGCCGCCGAAGGCTTTGTCACCGGAATCTCCTGCGTATCCACCGCGAAGTGTCAGTCCATTGATGATCAGCTTGGCATCCTCATTCGGCCCAATGGTGAGGCCGTATCTATCCGTGCAGCCGATCAATGCGCCAAAACCGAAATACGTCTTATTGAAAGAGGTTGAGGTGGAGGTTATGCTTCCGGCAGTTAAGTTGGTATTCTTTGTATAAGATATGTGGATTTGGCTGCCATCCTTTTGGGATCTCACTCGCCCGAAGAAACCGCCGGCATCCACAAAACCTCGGACAGTCAGACTGCTGTATGCACAATCTACTAAGTTAATCGCTTCAAAATAATTGCTACCATCGAAGCTATAAACCGCGCCAATCAAGCCGCCGGCAAATGTAGTTCCTCCGACTCCATCGCCGGGATTAACGCTTGCATTAACAAGCTGAACATTGCTGAAAGTGATTTTTGAGGTTATACTGTTTTTGGCAAGAGTGGCTGCCAGCATACCGGCCCCTGCTTGACTAAAACGAGTACTGTACAGGCTGCTTCCAAAGACATTCGAACTGATAAGATTATCATTGGTAGCAGGATTTGTACCCTGGTAGTAGGTGATTCCGGTTTGACCCATGAGAGTAAGGTCCTGAAACGTTGGAGTTCCTGTTAAGGCCTTTGTTCGAACGCATAGCTGAATAAACATTCCAGTTCCAACAGAAATCCAGCTGCCGGCTTCATCCAGATATTCTTTCCGGTCCTGGTCCAGATTGACAGTGTAATTGTTGCCATCAAACAGCATGACCCGAAGGAGGCGCTTGTTTTTACCGTCACTGGTTTTCGCCCCATAGCTGGTGCCGATGCCCCGGAAGCCATTTTTGAAGCCGGACACATCACAATTGCCATCCAGATAGATATGGAAGTAGTAATTGTTATTGTTGACTGTCAGCTGGCTGAAATCACCTGTTGTGTATTTACTTGTCAAGTAGCAACGGTCCTTTGGGGATGCAACACCGCCAAGGTACGCTTCGTCATATAGTTCGTTGGTGTCGCTCAGTACTTTCCCGACCTGTTCATAGTCCTTGGTTCTCGGCTTCCCATAATTGTATGCGTTAGATCGAGACGCTGCGTCAGAAAAACCCATGTGTCCGGCACCGCTGTTGGCAATGGCGGACAGCAGCCACAGGCCGGTCCCGTTTTTCACATGGATATCAGTTCCCGTCCTGGTCAGATGCGTACCAGCGGATATATTGGGGATGTAGTAATTCTTGTTGGTGTTATCCAACTGGATTCCATCGCCCATGGCATAGCCATCCAGCACCCGGCCAACATAGGGATTCCAATAGAAGTAGTTACTGCTTTCAGCAAAGTTTTCAGTGGTCAGGCTGCTGCTGTTTGTCCCTCGGAACACCACACCGCCGCCGTATTGCTCTTCTCCGGTATTGTCAGGGGAGTAGCCACCCACCAGGCCTACATAGCCGCCGATGGCTGCCAGATAGTCATAGGTTCCAGTTACAGATGGATTATCATGGAAACTCACAGATACATTGTCGATGATGGTATCGCCGCCGATGCACCAGCCCACCACGCCGCCAAAGAAACGGGCGTTGGTGTCGCTGGAGGGAGCCTCGCTGGGAGCGGTGATTTTCGGAGCGTTGGTGTAGGAAATGGTAACGTCTTTGACCACGCTGCCCTGGCTGTACTTAATCAGTCCACCAAACTGGGCGGCGGAATTGGCTCCAAATTCGATTTCCAATGTGGCGCCTTTGCCGACAATCACGCCGCTAAACGCTCTGGAGGTATCGGAGGTGCCCAAACCGGCCCACCTTTCAGCAGACAACGTTATAACCTTACTTACCGTAGCGCTGCCTGCCTCGACTTGACCGGCAGTGCTCTCTGGTTCATCATCCGGGCCAACCAGTACATAATAGGCATTACGCAGATAAGCGAGAACCTTATCCTTTCCGACGGTTGCACTATTCCCTTGGGCATTCGTATATGTCCAGTCTCCTGCGGTTGCAGTGTATTCCACATCACCGCTATTAGCAGCTGTGTTGTGACCGTCCTGCAAAGAGAAATTCGGATTGCCGTTGGTCCCGGTTAGTACGGCGGGGCACATATTAATTTTCCAGCCGGGGACGGGATTGGAGGCGATGGTCTGGGCTAGATAATAGAGCTGTCTGGCGTTTTTAATGCGATAGGGGTGGGAATAGGTGCCGCAGCCATCATCCAAGTCCGGGCTGGCCAGGTTGATGTCAAGCTCATGGTAGGTTTGGTTTGTACCGCTCCCCTCAACCTCCTTTACATAGCGGAGATAATCTTCTGCAAAGCAGGTGTCAGCACTGCTGGTGTTATTAACCGCAAGGTAGACACAACCGCTCTCGCTGCCATACTCTCCGAAGAACCAGTACTGCTCACCGGGGTTTCTGCCGACATGATTTGTACCCTCGGTGTTGGAAAGCTCCTTGCCCAGAGTATAGCTATCATCCTTTGAAAAATTATAAATACCGGAGCAGGTAGCACCCTCGGTGTACTGGAAGGAATTCAGGAACAGAGCATCGCTGAAAATACTCTTGGTGGTTCCGGAAATGCGGGAGCCATTCGAGGCAGTACCTATTCTGCCGTCCAGACCCATATCGGTAAAGATCAGAGAGATGTTTTTGCCGTCAGTGCTGTTGCCCACATCTCCAATCAGACTGGTTGCGGCGTAGTTCTCACCCAAATCATCATAGGGATAGGTGACGGTTTCTCCCTCTGCGGCGGCGGTGTTGGTTGTTACGCCGCTCATGGTCATGGAGGTGTAGTTGCCAATGCTGTAGATCAGCAGGGGAATCTTACCAATTCCCTTTGGAGTTTGCGTCCGAATGCCGTCCAGAATAACACCGTGGATATTCAGAACGGTCATGGCGCTGGCACCGTTGCCCTTTGCTTCGCCACAGATGATGGCGCTGCCGCCAACTACACCCGCCAGAGTCAGATTGGAAATGGTCAGAGTTTTTGGACCGCTGTTTTCCGTGGTGAACACATCCGTGAAGATACCGGTGTGCATTCCCTTATGGTGATATTTGTTATCACCGCCAGAGGGAAGATGATTGCCGCTTTCTTTCGCTTGCAGATTATCGTAGTCAAAGGTGATGGTGGCGTTGCTGATGGTTAGATCCTGGGACAGAGGAACGGGGTAATAGGAGTAGCCGGTCAGGTCCAGGGGGTTCTCGCCATCAGTAATTGTTCCAAGGCTCTTGATAAAGTATTCTTTAATCGAACCGTCACAGTGCAGTCCGGCGCTCATCAGCACCATTTTTTCCGCGGAATCCACTGTTCCATCGACCAGCCCGTTCTCCCGGAACAGGTCCAGGTTGTAATAATATCGGGTTTTGGTGTTCAGCCATGGAGACCCGTCTGTATTACTAGTGACGTTCTCGTAGGTATTCCGGTTGCCGTTTTCCGGGTCGATAGGCGCATGGCCCGCCGTCGCGTAGGAGACGATACCATTTTTGTCATTGCCGTCACCGCCGTTGCCCTCGGTAATGCCCACAATCTCGTCGAAATATTGGCTGTCGCCAGTCAGCTTGACGGACACGGAACCAAGGACGATCTTATAAGCCCCGTCCTGAATTTCCATGTACAGGGCGCCCCGATCAGTGTTGTTGCTGTTGATAACTTTGTCACCCCGGCAAACCAGCAGACCGCTGGGGGTTTCCTTGGAGGAAGCGCCGTTGATTACGATATTGCTGGAAAACTGAATGCCGGGAATAGGCTTTCCCTCGTCATCTGTTCCATTGGCCTTAACCTGCCAGATTCCGGAGCTTTTATACACCAGGCCGCCGAAGCTGGAATTTCCCGCGTTCAGCTCGCAATCCTCGAATGTGATGCCCTGGATTGTCGCGGTGGTTTTCATCCATTCGTAGCCTAGCAGACCGCCGCAGGTGTTTCCGGCGGAGACTGGCCCGGTAATGTGTAAATTCTTTACGGTCAGATCAGAAATGTTCAAATTATTGGTTCTGTTGTATAGTGTGGCAACCAGTCCGCCGATACGGGCATAGTTGGGGGCAGCAGTCATTGTAATATTGCCGCTGAGGACACAGTTTTCCTTTACATTAACGGTTGTGATGGAATCTCCGTTATTATGGTTCCCCAACGCCAGGAAGCCGGCGGCATAGCTATTTGCAGTGGTTTGATCGGTAATATTACTGCGTTCGGCTAATTTACAGCCGCTGAAAGTGATTTCTTTACAATCGCTATTGGTCGCAGCCACAAAACCGGAGTAGGCGCAATCGCCATTGCCGCTTCCATCTGCTGTCATCGTAATCGAGGATGTCACGCTAGTCAGAGTGGTGTTGCCCTTTGCCTCAGCAAGCAGAGCACCCGCGAACACTTTGGCACTATCCAGAGCGCGAAGAGTCATATTGCCGTCGACGGTCAGATTTTTGACGTTCAATTTCCTGGACACTCCAATCAGACCCTGGCGGTTGTGCCCATCGTTGGAGCAGTAAACCGTCAAATCCGGCAGCGTAATGGCGGTACCAGCAGTTTTGCCCTCAATGGTCAGGTTGAAAAGAGGAGTATTGCTGATGTCTCTGGTCAGGGAGGTAAGGCCGGTGCCTCTCAGGTCGATTGGAGCGTTTACGAAAACGGATACACCGCTGCCAGACAAATCATCATGATTCTCGCCAAACCGCAGCGCACCATTTGCCGTTTCATCCACCTGAAGCCGCAGTGCCAGAGCGGCAAAATCCCGAGGATTGCTGATTTCGTATTTCCCATCCGTGGGGGTAATGGAACGGACAGTGACGGTATGGGCGGCAGAATCAAACGTAAGCAGGGGTGTCTCCTGCGCCTGACCTTCAGCGTCGACGGGGGTTTTCAGCATGTCGTCGCCATAGCGCAGGACCTGACCCCATACGCCCACATCGTTGGAGTAGCTGTTATCAGCATTGTTGCCGTTTTGAGTGTCGATCACCCAGTTATTGTTAGAGACGGTGGTATAAACCAGGGTGTTGTTTCTGTTGCCAAGAATCCAGCCCCGCTGGGCTTTATTGGCCCCGTAGGGGACCGCGTTTGTCAAATTGGGAACACATTCCAGCATCAGGACGCCAGCGGGCATTTTCCCTACGATGCCGCCGATAGAACCCTTATTTGTGCCGGTGAACTGATTTGCGCCACTTCTGCTGGCTTTGATGGTCACTTCGCCGGAGACCCGCACCATATTGCCTGCCTCGCCCAGTTCGCAGATCAGGCCGCCGTGGTTGGAGACTCTGTCATTGCTGCTGTCGAAAGAGAAAGCGGTTGTGGTACTGACGGTTGCTCCGTCCACATGAATATAAGCGATTTCGGAATCATCATTACGGACATAGCCGATCATTCCGCCGTAGTTGCCGACTTGCTGGGATAGGGTGGAGGTGACGTAAAATCTCCTCAGAATCAGGGAATCGGTGAGATGGGAGGCAGCATAGGTGCCAATCAGGCCTCCGGCATTGCTGTTTGCGTCGCTGTTTGTACCGCCGAGGGTGACAGTAACGTTGGAAGTTTCGGTGCTTTCGTTATCTGTAATACCGATGGTATAGGCCGAACCTGTGTTGACCAGAAGGCCAAACAGTCCGCCGGAATTGTTTGTGCCCACAATGGTCAGATTCATAAGAGATTGCAGGGGGAGGCTGCGGGCGTTCTCTGCGCTATTGACAGAGATGTCCATGCTGCCCACCAGACCACCGGCATTGCAGCCGGTAATAACTGCGCTGCTTTCCAATCCGCTGATTTCGGGCAGGGTTCCAAAATTCGGGTTCAGGGCATAGCCCACCAAGCCACCGGCGTTATTTGTGCCGCTGGCAGTCACATTATTGAGGGTGAGGGTAGCATCGGACAGAGCCAGAGCAGCGCTGTCCGCCATGGAGCCCACCAGGCCACCGGCGTTGCCATTGGTGGCGGTGACAGCGCCCAGGGTAATTGCGGCGCTGGAAGTCAAGAGGGCACCTTCGTCCATGCTTCCAACCAATCCGCCAACGTCACCGGAACTGCTGCTGACAGCGCCCAGGGTAAGAGCGGGCAGCGTCAGCTTCAGCTTTGAGCCAGCGCCCATGGTGCCCACCAGGCCGCCGGTACCGGCAGAAGACGTGGTATTCTGCACTTCCGGAATGCTGGAAATGCCGCTGAAAGTCAGGCTTGTACCGTTTTCCATGGTGTTGCACAGGAAGCCGCTGCCGGTGACCACGGGAGCTAATTTGTTCGCGTTTTCCGTCACAACGGAAACATCACCCATGAAAACAATGGAGGCGCTGCTGGGGGTGCTGCCAGTGGTTTTCATGGTATCCATCAAGGGCAGCAGACCCGGAATGCTTTCACCCTCCTGGGTTGTGGACAGGGAGAGATACCAGGGCTTTGTAATGGGGTTACTGTTTTCGTCAAGGTGACTCACTACCCGCTCTGCCAGCAGGGCATTGGGCCTTACGGCCAGCAGCGGGGAGGCATTGTTTTCCTCTGCCTTGGCATATTTCAGGTTCAGAGGCTTTTCATTGCTGCAGATAGCAGCACAGGTATCCACCTCGACAAACAGGGGCTTGTCCAGGGAGATGATGGTGCCAGTGGCGGTCGCATTGATTTCTACAGTGCCCTGGAAAGGAGCATCGACGCCGCCCAGGCCCTGGAAATAAAGGGTTTCTACTATGGGATTTCCGCTCTCGTCGGTGCGGGAAAAGGTGTAGGGCTGGTCGGAGGACACTTTGATATCTACGCTGTTGCCTGTGACACCGATATCCAGAATGAGATCCTGATAGTATTCCGGATTGACATAGGAAAGACAGATGAGATCTTTGGCGTCTAAAATTTCTAAGGTTCTATTCGCCGGAATCAGATTCCTGGTATCTGTGGTTGTGGTAATATTCTCCGTCTCCGAAAATGCCACGACCTCCGCGTCGCTGAGGGACTGGATATCCGCGGATGCGGCGGTGGTTTCGGGGACAGTGGCGGCCTCGGTGACGGGGACGGTGGCAGCCTCGGTAACGGGGACGGTGGCAGCCTCCGTCACGGGGACGGTAGTTTCCTCGGTGGTGGGGGCAGTAGTTTCCTCAGTGGAGGGGACAGTGGTTTCCTCAGTGGAGGGAATAGTGGTTTCCTCGGAGGCGGGGATGGTAGATTCCTCGGTGGGGTCGGTTTCTTCCTCAACCGGGGCGGCATCAACCGGCTCCTCTGCCAGGGCGGAGACAGGGGCATTTCTGTCTACCCAGGCTGTGATACTTTTCTCTTTTCCACAGACTGCGGCCCACCATACCAGGTCCATTTTACCCGGAGTAATCGTCCGCGTCTTTGCTTTTTCAAAATCAGGAGTGGTGGCATCCAGATTCAGCAGGGACGGCTCGGCCTCCAGCTCCGGCAGCTCGGTGGCGTCCGTCGCTTCGGTGCTTTCGGCCGTTTCGGTGGCATCCGTTGCCTCGGTGGTTTCTGTTGCTTCCGTTTCTTTGGATTCTTCGGTGGGTTCTGTTGCTTCGGTGGTGGCTTCGGTTGTTTCTTCCGTGGCCTGGGGAGCCTCTGTGGCTTCCGTGGCCTCCGTTCCCTCAGTGGGGTCGGTTCCCTCCAGAATCACATAGGTCAGGCAAATCCACCGGCCCTCACCAATGCGGCCCCAGTCGGCGTCCTCCATGTGTGCGATCTCATAAACATAGACCACATCCTCGTTATAAGCGGAGCCCAGAATTTCATAGCCGGTTCCCGGACCGCTGCGGATGTTCACGCTGGTGGTGCAAACCACTTTGCCCCGGATGGGCTCCTGAGGTGCCTCGGTGGTGGCCTCGGTTGTTTCTTCCGTGGCATCAGTAGCTTCCGACGTTTCCTCGGTTTCCCCGGTAGTGGCTTCCGTTGTTTCCTCGGTGGCCTCGGTGGTGGCTTCAGTGGTACCCTCGGTAGCCTCGGTGGTAGCTTCCGTCGTTGCCTCAGTAGTGGCTTCGGTAGTCGCCTCGGAAGCGGCCGCAGCGGTGGTTTCCGTGGCGGCTTCGGTGACGGTCTCCTGCGGGGCAGTGGTATATTGGGTTTCCGCGGTGGTGGGGACGGACTCCTCCTGTGTGAAAAGCGTGGAATCCAAAGCCCCCTCCGCTGTAACCGGAAGCGACGCTGTATTCAAAAAGAGAGAAACCGCAAGCAGCAGCGCGGTGAATCTGATACGCTTAGACATAGGCTGAATCCTTCCTTTCGAGGATGGGGTATTTGTTATTCGTTGGCCTTAGATTGTTCAAATTTGAATGTGATATAGCCATTTACCGTGGCCCAGGTTTCGTCAGCGGGAATAGCAGTGGTTCGGTAAAATTGCAGCCGGTAGCTGGTTGGCTTTCCCTCGCCGCCAACATGGAACGATATGTCATTTCCAGTTTGTGTTGCATTTAATTCTTCAAAGGAAAAATCGCTGATTTTAATCTTATCGCTTACGGTCAACGTTACAGTCCCCTCTGCGGAGCCGGAGATTACGTAGTTGAATGCATCATACTCTTTGGAAAGCCTTTTTTGATCATCGCCAAAACCTCCGTCCCAAGCAGTCTCCATGGCTTCGCCGGATGTCAACTTCAAATCGGCGCCCAGTCTATCCATGCCGGTGTCCGTTGGGATAGCCTCAATCCGAAGAGAATAGTCTTTCAGATTGCTGGCATCGGTGCAAACAAAGTTGAACAGCTCCATGCTGGACTTCCCGCCGGGGAGCGTTTTACTTGTGGTGAAATTCTCCTTAAGGGGACCATTGTTCACTTGTATTTTGGAAATGAGTTCCGAATCCGTTACAGGGTTGAGGGCGGAATCAAGCAGCTTTACTGTTAGATCAAAGGTGATATCTTCGCTGCTGAACTTGGTGATGTCACTTTGGGGATAGTTACACACCGTGACACCCACGGACAGGCCTGCTCCGGAAATGCGGATCACCTTTTGCGGATAACTGTCGCCTTGCCTCATATGGGAGAGGTAGTTGGAGGAGAAGCGCAGTTCACTGGAGCCGCTTTTGGTGGTGATCACCCGCTTGACAAAGCTGGTCTTGTTGTAAGCGGCAACGCTGCCGGTGACCGCCAGCCCGAGACAGAGCAGCACCAAGAGAATCAGGGTGATTAGCTTTTTATTCCGTTTCATGATGCGCCGCCTTCCGATGTGTCAATTGCTGTTCCTACAGTGAGATACACCATGTCGGTTTCCTTGTTGTTATCTCCGGCCTCCCAGCTTACATCAAGAATAAAATAGGTTACTTCATTTTCGGGGGTAACAGATTCACTCTGCCAATATAATGGCGCAGCATTCTGTTGAACGTTTGCAGTGTATGTGTCATAGGTGCTTGTGTAATAGTGGTCGTCACCTTGGAGCGCCATATTGCTGCCGGAGGAGGCCTCATTCTTGTATGCTCCGCTCAAAACTTTGCCTTTCAAAAACCCTATCTCTTGCTCTGTGACGTCGGGTGTTTGATTAGAAGCAGCCTTCGTTGCTTCATAGATTGTATACCGGAAAGGCGTGTTGGTGGTATGTGCAAGCTGCACTTGAAATTTTTTTCCAATGTAGGTTCGTACGCCGAATACATAGGATTCGCTGCCCGGCTCGGAAACATCTTTGTCTCCAATATTAATGATGGCGGTATTCGGAATATCCGGGTTGGGGCCCTCCAAAGACAGACTGGTCACCTGCACCATAGTGACGGTTTGCAGGCTGCGGATATAGCGCATCCAGGCCACGGTGCCCACCGCTGCCAGCAGCAAGGCAAGCAGAATCAGGAAAAGCACCAGATAGCGCAGCTTGATGGAAACGTGTTTTTTTGGGTTTTGGCTGCGGGCCATATTCCCGCCTCCTTTCTATTGAATCAGGTTTCCTCCGCGGTCAGTCGGAGAACCAGGCTCTGAACATTGTCCCCGATATATTCATCGGCGTTATTGTAGTAGTTGTTGTACTGACCGAATTGTGAAGTAAAATTCTTATCAGTCGGCTTGAAAATTTGAATTGTATTCCCGTTTTCATCTTTTCCGTTATAGAAAAAATGATTGGGTTGTTCGGACATCCAGCCTTTTACTGTAGAACCGTCTTTATCATTGTTAATTATATCTCTCATGAATTCCGGCCATTTCCAATCCAGAGTAACCAGAATTGGCTCATCTTCTTTCACGTCCCTAAAGGTCAGATTGAAAGATTTGTTATTATATGCCTTCAGTGTGGGAGTATTTTCAGGGTTGTAACCATTCGCTTGCTGACATTCATAGGAGAACAGAAAATGTCCCCGCAGAAGCCAGTTGAGGGTTTCATCATCTTTCATAGTGATATGCTCTCCCTGCTTATTCAGAGGAATCAGTTCGACGTCGACTTTTAGCGTGAGCTCTCCGTCCCGTTTGGGAATGATATAGAACTGCATTTGTCCATGGGAGCCGGGGGAGATACCGGTTTGATCTTTGCCGGTTTGATCTTTGCCGTTTTCCAGATTGCTCTTGGGGGAAATCTTCCAGATGATGTCGTTTTCCTTGCCGGTGGTCACAAGGTCCAGGCCATCAATGGGTTGTGTTTCACCCGGTTCGGCATAACCATCCAGTTTCTCATCCCAGTTACCATTGCCGCCCTCGCTGGCCAGCTCGAAGCTGCTGCCGTCGATCCGGACCGAGCCCACTGTACCGGTAACGGTGCCGCTGCTGACAAACCAGGCATAGCAGGCAAACACGATCACCCCCAGCGCGGCCAAAGCCAAAAACGCGCTGCGGACGATTTGTTTTCGCGCCTCCCGATAGGTTTCCTCCCGGGAATTGTCGGGTTGTTCATTCATGGGCGAATCCCTCACTTTCCGTCCTCATGGGTTTCGGAACGATTTTTCATGGCTTCCAGTGCCTGACGGACTGCTTCTTCCTCCTCTTCTTTTGCCAGCTGCGCCGCCGAGCGCAGGGCCTTCACCAGGTTTGCGATCAGCATGGCGGCCAGGGGCAGCAGAACGGCCAGGACAAACACCAGCGGATTGGAGATCAGCCGGACAAATTTGCCCAGGGTGGGGGAGATGAAAATCACCTTGCCCACCACCTGCTCCGCCGCCACCGGCTGCTGGTCCTCCAGAAAATTGGCGTCACCCTTGGTGATGAATTCCAGGGTGTCGCCCTCTGCCACGACCTGCTGGATGCGGTGGGTGTTCAGTGCGCCGTCCAGGCTGGGGTCGGGGGAGAAGAAAGAGATGATATCCCCGGGCTGCAAGCTTTTCGGGTCGGTTTCTTGGATGAGCAGCATGGACCCCTCGGGGATGGTGGGCTCCATACTGCCGGTGAGCACCTGCAAAATGCTGAAGCCCATCACCTGAGGCACCTGCCCGGAGGGGGTCATGACCACCGTCAGCAGGACGAACAGCGAGGCGACGATCAGCACAATGGCGCAGCAATTAATGAATGTGAAAAACCATTTGAATTTCATGGGTTATGATTGAGTGTCCTTATTGTTTGATTTCACCCGGTCCTCCCGGCGCTGGGCAACCGCCTCCAGGAGCTTTTTGGTGAATTTGTTTTCTTCCGCGCGGCGCTCTGCGGCCTCTCGGGCGGCGGCTTCTTTCTGCGCTTTTTGCTGGGCGATCTGCTCCAGGCGGAGGGCATCGTCCCGCTCCTTGCAGGCTTTTTCCAGGGCGGCCTGGACGGATTTCAACTCGGAGGCGGCTTGGCGCTGCTGGGACTGGGCATAGGCCACAGATTCCTTGGCTCTGCGCCGGGCGGCCTCCATCTTGTTGTTCAGGGCGGCCTCCCGCTGCTGGGCTTCGGCGTTGGCCTTGTCCAGGGCCTTGCGGCTGTTTTCCCGGATGGTGTTCATTTCGGCCTTCATGGCCTCTGCCTGCTGCGCTGCCTCTGCCTGGGTCTGCTCCAGAAGCTGCTGGGCTTCTGCCTGGGCCTGGGCCAGCTGCTGCCTGAACGCGGTTTCCTGCTGGACGGACTGAGCCGCTGCCTTGTCCAAGGCCTCTTGAACGGCATTTTGGGTTTCCTCCAGCTGCCGTTTCAGCACATCCTCCCGCTGGGCGGCCACGGCATTGGCCTGCTCCAGCGCCTGCTGGGCATCCTTCCTTGCCGCCTCCATGCGGGCGTTGATGGCGGCTTCCCGCCGGGCGGAAGCGGCATTGGCCTTGTCCAGAGCTTCCTGACTGGCAAGCTTCAGCTCTTCCAGCTGCCGTTTCAGCTCCTCCTCCCGCTGCGCTGCCTCCGCCTTGGCCTTGTCCAGGGCTTCTTGAAGTGCTTTCTGCGCGGCTTCGGCTTCTTCCTTTACATCGCTGAGCTGTGCTTCTGCCTGGCTTCGGACCTCAGCCAGCTGGAAATCCGCCTGCCAGCGGTATTCCTGGAGGGCCTGCTGGGCATCGTCCCGGTCGGCTTCCGCCTGCTGGCGCAGTTCGGTTTCCTCTTTTAGCTTGGCTTCCGCGTCCAGCTGGGCCTGGGTGACTTCTTCAATGATGACCTGCCGAATCTCCACATCGGGGATGTTGTAATCATCCACGATCTGCTCTTCGATCTGCTTTATGAATTTGGGCTTGATCACCTTGCGCTTTTTCGGAGGAATTTCGTCTAAGCGCCGGGGGTCAGCCTCCAATAGGCTTTTGAAAACGGTGTAGTTGGTAATCAGGTTGGAATACAGCTGAATCATGTATTCCTCGTCGAATTCCAGGGCGGAATCCCGGGCCTCGATGGAATAGCCTACCTCTTCGTAGGTCTCCAAAAACTGCCACAGCTTGAAGCAGGTGCGGTAGTCCGGGTCCTTCATGATGGTGTTGGTTCGCTGGATGGGACTGGTGACCTTGGTGCACCCTGCCATCAGATCGCAGAACGCGCTGTTTTTCAGGGCCATGACCATACGGCGCACCCGGTCGATCCGCATAAATACCTGCATGTTCTCGCTGTCGTTCTCGGCGAAGCTCTGGGTATTTTTGATGGTCATTTCCAACTTGTATTCAATTTGCTCATAGGCATCGTCCACGGAGGACTGCATCATCAGGGTGTTCCGGGTCTCGTCGCCGGTGGACCAGAAGATCACGTCCGTCCGCTTATCGATAAAGGTCACCAGCCGCCGGATGAGGTGGTAGATGAACCGGTTTTCGTACAGGTTGTAGGTTTCCTCGGTGGTGACGTTGAGAATTTTGGTGGGATGAATGTCCCCATCCTTGCTGGGAGCGATGAACTGGGTGTTTTGGCTCAGATGGCGCACGCTTTCAGCGGAGATTTTTCTCGCCAGCTCCACGGGCACCAACTCTTCACTGGTGGTGACGAACCGCCGGGGATGCTCGGTGATTCGGTTCAGCGCGTCCAGGCTCTCCTCAATCACGCTGAGCCACCGCTCGTCCACCACCTTGTGCAGGACCTGGTGGCTCTGCTTCAACGTGGTGGAGCCGGCCTGGACCATCTCGAACAGGTACTGGAAGTACCGGTCGTTCTCCAAGGTCTTTCCAACCTTATTTACATATTTTAAATAGAGATCGGTAATGGTACCTGCCATGTCTGTTTTCCCTCCGGGATAGATAGTTTAGAAATCAGAATAGATTCTGGATGCGGTTCAGATAGGCCTTGCTGTCGGCCATGTTGCTCTTGCCGAAGACCTTTTCGATGTATTCGTTCAGGCTGCGGATTTCGTCCCGGACAAAGGTGATGTTCAAGCTTTCCAGCTTTTTCAGCACCTTTCTGGCCACGATGTAGTCCATGCCGTCCAGCTCCTTGCCGCCGCAGGCCACATACACGGGAATGAAATCATGCATCTGCTTGATGATACGGTTGCCGAAGGCCAGCTTGAAGCGGGTTTGCAGGTAGCCGTCCAGCTTTTCCAGCTTGGCCTGGGTGGCGGGGGTGATGGGATAGTCCTGCTTGGCCTTTTCAAACAGTGCCTGCAAATGGGCGCTGGTCACCCGGCAGGTGCCCCGGGGCTCGCATTCAAAGGGGGCCGCCCGCTCGTTCAGCTCGATGGGCATGGCACGGTCGTAGACCTTATCGGTGATGGTAAAGGTGGAGTCGTCGTTGTTGGCGGTGCCGATGAACCAGATGGAGTCCGGAACCTGGATTTTTCCGTCAAAGAGCAGCTTGGGGTCCGAGTCCCAGGCGGTAGGCACCAGGTCCAGCACCCATTCGTCGTGGCTGGGCATTTCCAAAACGGAGAGCATTTCGGCAAAGTAGTATTCGATACGGGCCAGGTTCATTTCGTCCAGAATCACCATGCTGGGCTCTTCCCGGTAGCCGGCCTCGTAGAGGGCCCGGAGGAATTCGGTCTCGTTGAACCGCTTGGAGAATTCGTTGAAGTAACCCAGCAGCTCCGTCCGATCCCGGAAAGAAGGCTGGACGGACACCATGGTGGCAGGGTTTTCCAGGAAGCGGCTGAAAGAGTGGGGCAGACTGGTTTTACCGGTACCGGAAATACCTTCCAGAATCAGCAGCTTACTGGAGGCCATGCCCGCAACAAAGCGGCGGACGATTTCGGGGGTATAGTACAGGTGCATCTGGCTGCAGGCAAAGTCCCGATAGCCGGAAACCACCTGCTCCAGGGTGACCTCGTCGTCGAAAATGGGGGGGACATACTCCTTGTATTTCAGGTCCACCAGTGCCAGCTTGGGGAAGCGGTTCTCCTCCGGGGAGGTGCCATCTTCGCCCTCGGTGTGGAAAGAGCCCTTGGCGATGTTGATCTGGGCGGTATTCAGATTGGCATTTCCGGCGGCGACTCCGGCGTGTCCGGTGACGTTGCCCACGGTGGGCAGAGTATCGTCGGTGAGGGCGGAGGCGCCCATGTAGGGGATCCGCTCGGTGCCGCCCATGGTGTTGACCTTCAGGGCCAGAATTTTGTTCTTTTCATCAATCAGGTTCAGCACCTGACGGTTCAGCCGACCGATTTCCCGGTAGAGCTCTGCATTGTCCACCTTGTCCTTTTTCAGACGGCGGCGCAGAACGAAGGTGCGGACCAGCAAAAAGACCGCCAGCACCGGGATGGCGATGAGAATCACCATCAGCAGCACGGAGAGAATTTTGCCGAGAATGCCCACAGTGGGGAAATAGGTGAAAAAGATGGTAAAGTAATCCCGCCAGCCGGTGACCAGCAGCTTAAATCCCGCGGCAAGAACCCCGGCCAGGTTATAAACAACCTGAGAGATGACCTCAAAGGCAAATTTCAGAAAATCACTCATGCTTTTCGTCCTTTACTTCCGTCTGCTTTTCAGCCTCTTCCCGCAGCCGCTTTGCTTCTGCCAGGGCGGCCTCTGCCTCTTTTTTGGCGGCTTCCGCCTCTGCCTTGGCTTTGGCGGCCTCTTCCTTTGCTCTTGCCGCATCCGCCAGCAGGGTATCTGCCTGGGCATTTTCCTGAACACTCTCCACCGCCAGGGCCTTTTTCAGGTCAATGCTCACGGTGACCAGATGATAAACCTGATAGATGAAGAACACCAGCAGGGGCAGCACGATCACCAGCAGGAAGCCGGTGCTGCCGGAGAGGAACTGGACCACCTTGCCGAAATTGGGAAGCTTGGCCACATATTTGCCCACGATATCACCATCGGAGATCATGTGCACATCGGCGATGGCGTTGTTGTCGCCCTTGGTCACATAGCTGCGGACGCCGCCCTGGTCCTGAATCTCCGCAATCCGGTGGGTGTTCAGGGCGAACTCGTTGTTGATGATGGTGTGGAAGGTAACAATGTCGCCCTGATTCAGGGTGGCAGGGTCACACTTTCGGATGATAATCAGGTCACCGGCGTTGAAAGTGGGCGCCATGGAATCGGACACCACGCTCAGGGGAGTGAAGCCGGCAAGACTTGCCACCTGGTTGCTGTTCTTGGTGGCCAGGGTTGTAAAGGCGAACAGGGCAGCCAGCAAAATCACCGCCCAAAGGAGAATACTGATTAATATGGTGGCTCCGCGTTTCAGTGCTTTCATAGATCAATTACCTTCCTTTTCTGTCTGCTTGTTGCGTTGGCTGGCTGCTCGGGCATCCTCCAGCAGGTTGCCGTTTTCGTCCGTTCCTACGAAACGAAGGCGGATGCTGTAGTCCATGTCCCGCAGCTCGTCGGTGCAGGCTTCGTCGGTTCCCTCCAGCCAGACACGGAGGACCACCGGCTTGTCCACTCCTGCTTTCAGGGAGAACAGGGTGTTGCCCTGGTGATAGGTGATGCTGTCGCCCCCCGGCAGGCCGAAAACCTTGCCTGCTGCGCTCTGGTGCCAGCTGTCTCCCAGGCCGGGGTCATAGATGCTGGTCTGCTCTGCGGTAAAGCTCAGCCGTAGGGCCCTGGGAAGTGCGGCAATGGAGGACTGGACCCGGGTACCGTCCAATCCGGCGCCGGTGAGATGGACGATCATGTCCTCACTGGCCATAAAATGCAGGGTGAATTCCAGATAGTATTCCGGCTTGGCTGCCGTTCCGTCCTCCAGGGTGAAGTGGACGCAGTCGTTGGTGGTGACGGGGACCAGGGGATTGTCTGCCGGGTGAAAGCCCTTTTCTTGGTAGATGCGCTGGGCAATGTCCAGAAAGGAAAGGGTTTTGACGTAATCCTCAAATTCCTCATGGGGGTCCAGATCAAAGCGGAGATTGGCACCGGAGGTGATCTCCATCCGCATACTTCGCACTCTGGTCCGGTCCGCGATGGTCATCCAGGCCACGGTGGCGGCGGTGATGCTCACAAGGGCCAGCAGGAAAAGCAGCACAGAGGTGGCAAAAAGCTTTTTGGTGGTTGATTTCTGCTTCACGGTCAGCCCTCCTTAACCGGCAATCAGTC
Source organism: Bacillota bacterium (assembly GCA_028719885.1). GTDB lineage: Bacteria > Bacillota > Clostridia > Oscillospirales > Oscillospiraceae > Faecousia. Next base: position 41,312 of record JAQYLT010000017.1, on the reverse strand, counting down.
CATAAAAGGCCAGATTCAGCGCGGCCTTGTCCAGGCCAACCTTTTCACTGACGCAGTCCGGGTCGCAGCCCTCTAAGTAGAAGTAGACGTCCACGGCGTACAGCTGATTCAATTCCAGAGTGGCCAGAGGCTTTTGGCCCGGTGTTCCTCCGGCGGTGATTTGGGCATCCGCCAGAGCGATGGCCGGGTCGTTGACGGCGGTCACCCTCCCGTTGGAATAGGAGAGCACCTGCCCAGGGCCGATGGCAATGCCGCCGGGGCGGGTGTTGCTGCTGCCCTCGTTGACGGAGCTCAGGGTGATGATCACCGGGGAGGCACCGTTAAAGGTCATGCCTAGCCGGGCGGCGGTGAGCAGCTCTCCGTCCACGGTTTCCACGATGGGCGTGTCGGTATTGTCCAGGAAAAGGGTGACCTTGGTGCCCTGGGGCATTCCGTCGGCCTTGGCCCGGAGGTAGATGGTGTCGTGGTAGTAGAGGGATTCATCCTCGGTGGGGAGGAATTCCTCCGCGAAGCCGTCCACCGTCATGGGATTGTACACAAAGGTTTTCAGGTCCGCCGTGGAAACCGGCATCAGGGGGGAGGTCTGATTTTTCAGAATCACCTCGTTATCGGTTTCCGGCTGGAAGCTGCCGCCGCCCATTCGGCCGATTTGCAGCTCCAGGGCGTTGGACCCGGCCCGGGCGGAGACCCGGTCGGTGCCCACCTGCCGGTTGGCGGTGAACCAGGCAAAGGTGGCGGAGGTAAGCACCAGGGCCGTGAGAATTGCAGCGGCACACAGGCCCCAGAGGGTCATGAGCTTCTTTTTCATATTCCTCCGCCTCCTTTCAAAAATGGAATGGTTAGTTATTTCCCTCTTTCACCGGCTCTCCGGCGAAGCCGAGCTGCAAGGTGATGTCCTGGCTGTGCACCGGATTGTAGCAGGCGGTGTCGCAGCCCTCCAGATAGAGCCAGTAGTCCACCTGGGCAATTTCCTCGGACTGGAGGGTGAGCAGCTTTTTGGGATTGGCGGCATCCGCCTGATAATCGCCGATGGAAACGGCGGGGTCATTGACAAACACGGGAGCGCCGGTGCCCACGATGCCGGAGAGCACCACATTGTCCTCCTGAACCGTAGGCCTCTGCTGGGCGCCGGTGGTGCTGCCCAGAGCATCCAGCTTAAACACCAGGGTAGTCTGCCTGCCGTTTTTGTCGGTGATTCTCATTCCCAGCCGTCCGGCGGACAGCACCTGGTCGTCGCCGCTGATCTCCAAATCCGGCGTTTGGAAGTAGACGTCGCAGCTGCCTCCCAGGCATTGCAGATAAACCGTGCCGTGAATCAGATACTGGTCGGTCTTATCGGTCACTTCCTGAAAGGCCACACTGTAGCCATTCCGGTTTTGGGCGATGGAGGTATAGAACCGATTCAAATCCACGGTAGAAACCGGCCGGAGCTCCTGGGAGAAGACGGCGGGGTTCAGGGTGCACTGCTTGTCAAAGGGACCGTCCTTGCTCTCGCTGATTAGAAGATTGGCCTCGCCCTTGGAGATTTTGCCCTCCAGGGGGGTCACGTTGGTGTAGGGGTCAAAGGTGAACCAGGCGTAGGTGGCGGCACTCAGGGCAATCAGCCCGGCCAGCAGGGCGACGATCACCGGCAGCAGGATCATCAATTGCTGCTTTTTCTTCATTTCATTCCCCTGCCTTTCCGTTGAAGCCCGCAAAGGACAGGGCCAGATTCCGCATGGTCTGCCCCGCCAGGTTCAATGTGCAGTCCTCGTCGCAGCCCTCCAGCCACAGGTAGATATCCAGCTTCACCGGCTCTCCGTAGCCGCCGTGGCCGTCGCCGGAGACGGTGCAGAACGAAACCGCTCCCTCCGGCAGGGTAACCGCGCCGGTCTGGGAATCGTAGATGCAGAAATTGGCGCTGGTGTAGGGGGTGAAGGCCACGGTGGAGCCATCGGTTTTGTCATGCCGCAGTACGTAGCCGCCTTCGGGCTCCTTGGCGCCGTTGTCGTCGGCATTGGGGTTGTGCGCGGTGTTGATGGCGAAAACGTATTCCTGTCCCTGGGCCACCAGGCCGATACGCATGGCGGTGGAGATGGGATTCTGGTCGTTGGCATCCTCAAAGCCGATGTTCGAGAGGTAGATATCCAGGTCGCCGCCGTTGGTGCGAAGATACAGGGAGGTTTTGTAGTAGTGGGACATTTCCGTTCCGGCGGTGAAGTATTTTGCCACCGAACGGTAGGCGCCGGTTGCGGCGTTCCATTCGGAGGCAAAGGCTTCTACCCGCTGGAAGCCGCCGGTGATGCTGTCGGTAGAGACGGGAACCAGCATCCCGGAAAAGGATTCCATCACCGTGGAGGAGCCGTAGGGACCTTCCGCCGCATTGGAGATTTGCAGGGAGACGCTGCTGCCCGCTGCCATTTCCACCCGGGTGGTGCGGGCGGCGGTGTTGTAGATGTACCAGGCGTAGGTGGCGGCGGAAACAGAGAGCAGAGCCGCAAAAACCGCCAGCGCAGCCAAGGCCAGACGCCGTCTGAGATGAGTTGAGGATTTCAACGACCTGCTCCTTTCAAATGAGGATAGTAATTTCATGATACAATAATTCATCGTCATTATAGCACCAATGCTTTGTGAATGCAATAAAGAATTGACAGCTTTTGCTAAATCTCTATGATGATTCTTTCCATTTCTTGCTTTTTGGTATTGGGCAGCACCTGGCTGTATAAGTCCATGGTGACGGAAAAGCTGCTGTGGCCCAGGATGGTTTTCAGGGTTTGGGGATTCCCGCCCTGCTCAATGTAGCGGGTGGCGAAGGTGTCCCGCAGGGCATGGGAGGTAAAGGGCGGAATGTGAATGCCCTGACTGCCCAGCTGGGAGAGGATCCGGCGGATGTTCTGGTTTACGGAGCCGTGGCTGATCATCTGACCGGTGGGGGAGGGGAAGCAGAGCTGCCGGAAGCCGGGCTTTCGCAGCAGCTGCCGTCCACGCTGACGGTCCAGCAGATCGGAAAGGGCGGCGTTGATGGGGATATCCCGCAGTCCCGCCTGGGATTTGGGACTGTCGCCGATGAAAAAGACGCCGTCCTCCGTCCGGGTGATGGTCCGGCGCACATGGATGAGCTGTTTTTCCAGGTCGATATCGCTCCAGTACAGCGCCCCCACCTCTCCCAACCGCATTCCGGTGAGCAGCTGAAAGGCCAGCAGTTCATAATAGAAATTTCCCTTTGCTGCATTCATAAATTGCTTCTGCTCCTCCGGTGTCAGCGCCCGGTGGTAGGTTTCGCTGGCCTTTTGGACGCTTTTTGCCGGTTTGATTCCCTTGGCGGGATTCTGGGGGATCATTCCGTCCTCCACGGCCTCGTTCAAAAGAATCTTCACCACCTGCAGCAGAATGTTGTTGGTGGCGGGGCAAAGATGGCTGGAGGCCTCGGACTGAATCCGCAGAATGTGCCGCCGGGTGATCTGCTCCAAGGGAATGCAGCCGATGATGGGGCTGATGTATGGCCTGTAATAGGAGGTGTAAACCCGGATGGTGCTGGGCTTGACGGAGAGCTTTTTCCCCTCGATCCAGGTTTCAAAGTATTGATCCGTAGTGACGGCTTTGCTTTGGAACCGGGACGTGCCCAGCAGCTGGGTTCGTTTTTCCTGCTCCCGCTGCTTGAGCTGCCGGGTGCTTCTCCCGTAGACGGAGTACCGGCAGCCGTTTATGGTAAACCGCTTCTCCAACAGTCCGGACTTTCGCACCCGTACTCCCTCTGGTAATTTTTGCATGGCAAGTTCCTCTCTTTCTGGGAAATAGAATGGGGACAGCGGAGGCCCCGCCGTCCCGATAGCTATCATAATCCCTTTTGCATTCTTTTTGGGGTATTTTTGGGGTAGAACTTTCCGGAAAAAGCGGCGGGAAGACGAGAGAGATAAGATGCAGGACGATCCCGTCAGGAAATTGAAAGTTGGCGGGGGTGAATGGGACGATTCCCTACGCAAAATTGGGCATCTCCGTTCAAAATGCTACGGGCGCATAACGCGATTAATTCCATTTTTCCGCTGTGCGGAAAGGTATTTTCAAGCTTTCAATTGCAATTCTCCCGGGGTATCCGGTGGGGTATCAAGCCCAATCAAGCAGCCTTTTCAGGCGGAATTAGCTTATGCATGGTTTGTGGCATCGGGAACGGTTACTGCGACTGGTATGAGCGTACAGGCACAGACTGACGCCGGTCTTGCAATTCGTTACGGCGCAGGCGTTTGGGGTTCTTCTGCGGCTGCTGGTATGAGCAGCGCACAGAGCTTGTACCCCACCTCTACCACTGACCTGCGCGACTGGTATCACGCAACAGCAAACACCGCAGATAAGGCTGCTGGTTCGGATGGCACTCGGACGAAAGTTACTGGCTCAGTTTTCCCCAATGGCAATTATGATGATAACAGTTTTGCTCTTATGCGGGAATTTGAGATTCGCTCTACTTCCAACGACCTGAAAGTGTATGGGCTGTCGGTTGAAGCCATTGAGGTCACAGCTCCGAGCAAGACCTTAAGCACTGCGCTTCGTGTAGGTGTTCAGTACACTTACAAAACCACAGTCGGTAACGAAGAACAGACAATGTACCAACAGCGCATTTTTGCGCCTGTGGAGTTTACAGTTAATGATACTGCGAATAAGCCTACAAGAAGCTATACGGTTTACCAAGAAGACATTATCGATGAAGATGATGCAAAAAATAATCAATATAAACGAGTGAAGGGTTCTGTAGTTTGTGCAACACCGAATGATACTGATGCAATTACTACTGAACATACAACCAATTCGGTCATCGTTCCTGCTGATGTACAAATCCCTTACGGAGCCACTGGTTTGAAGGTTCAGATTTTTGTCTGGTTTGAGGGTGAGGACGCAAACTTGACTACTAATAACTTTGCAGCTGAAACCTTGAATGTTACTGTGAGCTTTACCGGTCTGTCTACCGGAAGTGCCGGTTAATCTTTACCCCCGGTCATGGTATGGTGAATGAATCGCACATCCTCCCGCCCGATTGCTTCCGCTGTCGGTTGAGGGTTTGCGGCAACGAATACCACGCAAGTACATCGAATTCACCTGTATACCCCAATCATAATTCTTTTCTGTCTACCCCCGGCGGGAAACCGCCGGGGAGAGATAAAAATGCATCCCCGGTTGTGGCGGGGTAAAATGCGTAAAATATCCCGTCAGGAGGAGACGACCCTTGAAGCCGTTCCTCCCGGCGGGAGTTTTTATATCATAATACAAATCCGGCAGTTCATTTCGCTGGCAGCGCTTTTGCAGCGGCAACCCGAATGGCAAACCGCCGGATTATTTCGTAGGGAATGCATTTATGCATTCCGCCTCGGTAAGGGCTTTCCCAAGACATCTTGAATGGAGAAACGTCGAAAAATGGAAAGCCGTCACCATCCGACGAGCCTAGGAGGTTGATTGACCTTTCGGAACGGATAAATCCGTTCCCTACGGACATGCGGGAGGTGCATTGATGCATTCCGCCCGGTGAGTAATCCGCTGCAGTATGTTGAATGGAGAATCGCCGGATTATTTCGTAGGGAATGCATTTATGCATTCCGCCTCGGCAAGGGCTTTCCCAAGACATCTTGAATGGAGAAATATTGAAAAAAGCATACCCCAGGGTACAGCAATTTTTGTACCCTGGGGTATGCCCGCCATGCCACAACCATGGCGAGAATATATTACGTTTGAAGCGCCGCACCGATTCCTCTGGACAGGAAGCGCATCAAGCAGATTTATTTGAGCTGCAGAAATCATAAAGGCTGAGGATGTAGTCTGAACTCTCTTTCCAAATCTCTGTACTGTAATCAAAAAGTGCATTATAAACGCGGGAGCTTGTAAAACGGAGCAACGCTTCCTCGTAGGGGACGCATTCACGGGCCGAAAGAGCGAGTACCGCATCACGCATGGCAGTAACAGCGCAGCTCTCTTTTTGAGAATCCGTGAAATTACAGCTTGATGTCTCCATAGCGGTCACTCCTTATGAATTCCAGATGGTCTATGGCATCCTGGGTACGGAAGCAGAATTGATCCTGCAGACGGTTGGGCAATAGCTTTTTGACTGCTTCTCTATCTGCCTCTGGAGTCCCCGGAACTCCAAAATCTGCTCCACTGATATAGCGCTGAAGCGTTCGAGCAGTTTGATCATCAGCAATCTTACCGCCGATGATATCAATAGTGCTGTATTTCTTTATGAGCTGCGGAAACAAATCCTTTTTTCGGTTTCCAGCTACGAAATGCAGCCATTCAACACTTGCTCCCTGAAAGCAGTAAGCAAGAATGTTGGGGTCATAGTGGAATTTGTATACAGAAATCTGCCCATCATCAGGGTCAAAGTCCTCAGAGACGGTTCCAAGGCGGATAGCCTTCCTGACTGAAAGCTGGACATAATGGTATGCCTGCTCATAAGAGGATGTAAGGTAAAAGCCACGTCCAAAGTCGAGACCATGAAAGCAACGGTCAAGATCGATTTCTGGAATGCCAATGTAGCTTCCGTGGTACAGGAGCATTTCATCGTACAGTTCTATGATACGGCAACACCTCGGTTTCTTAAGAGCATTTCAACGTCGTGAAGGACACAGGCATATCCATTGACATGGAGAATATCGTAGCACTCGGAAATGAAGCCGAGGATATCGTACTTTTTGAAGAGCGCGGTGCAATCGGCTGGGGACATATTCCATTTTGATTGCGCCATGCGAAAAACCCAGCACTGCATATCAGCAATATCAATTTGGCGTTCACTCATAGGAAATCCCCTCCTTGTTCACATCTCTTCTTTAGTATAGCTCGATTTTTTCGGATTATCAACAGGTTTTTTGTGAACGAACGGGACTGATTTCCTTATATCTCCGAAAAGAACAAAAGCATACCCCAGGGTGCAGCAATTTCTGTACCCTGGGGTATGCCCGCCATGCCACAACCATGGCGATACATCTTCGCGTGATTATTTCACGGGTGTACCCGCCCCACGAGGGGGCGGGAAATTTCTCCGTTAGGCATTGGTTGCATTGCCACCGGCGAGGCAAGAAAATTCAATGCTGATGTTCACGTCTTCATCAGCAAGAACATTATTCGTGAACAGAGCCGGATCCTGCCCCTCAAACCAAATATAGACATTAACAATGACAGCCTCTTCGTCAGTCGTAGGAACAGGAGTATTAATATCAATCATTTCATAGTTCAGCAGTTGGTTAAAAGGCATTGCGTGAGTAGTATCAGCAGAAGTGTTGGCACCCTTTCCACTCGTATTGACTTCGTATACGTTGTAACTCGTGGCACCTTTGCGGTCAGCAGTTGTTACCGGAGCAGAAATGTACTTTGTGAAAGTTCCTGCACTTCCAACTTTATATTCCAAAGCTACTCTCAGTGAAGAATTCAGCTGCTGCTCTACATTATCTGTGCCACCAGCGGTTTTAGTAATCTTTACGTCGCTAACTTTTAAGCCCATCACATCGGTAGCATTTGCTGCACGAATGGCAAACTGTTTCATTATAACATATTCAGTACCTGCTTGCAGGTCGGTGCCTTTTGCGTTCTTTGTGACGGTTACTGCCTTATAAGTATCGTCATTCCTCTCAAAACTTCCAGGTTGAGCCGCATCAGCAGTAGCCCAGTTGACGAGGTTATGAGTAGAAACAGGCTTAAGGTTAGCCATATTTTCGTCTGATTCCATATGCGCGGTAGCAGTTACACCCCACTGATCGTTTGCGCCATTAAATTTAATCAGGAGACCTCCTGTGGCTTTCACATTAACATGCAAACCTTCAGCCGTGACAGAACCAGCTTGCACAAACCATGCATAGGTAGAACTGCCCAGTGCCAAAGCAGCGACCAGGACCATGGCAATGGCGGCCAGCAGTTGGCGTTTGATTGCTTTGGAATTCATAGAATTTCCTCCTTTTGTATTGTTTTCCCCTCCGGCGTCCCGGCGGGGGAATATATCGACCGCTGTTGTGGAGCGGTGGGTATATGTTCTTTCTGCCCCTTTTGGGCGATGCCATTTATTTGACGTTTGATATCGTAGGGCGGGTGGCTTGCCCCCGCCGCGATAACGTGCCAATCAGAAAAATATCTAAAAATAACGGGAAAGATTACCTCTGCACGTAGGCAAATCAGAAAAGAAGATCATGCTGTACGGCGGGGGCAAGCCGCCCGCCCTACGACTTAAACACAAAGCGAATGATGTTTGTCCAAGAGAGAGGCAAGGGACTAGGAAGCGGCCTGCCCTGTCTGCTCGGTCGGGTCCTCCTGCTCGTCCTCGTCCTGGGTCATATTATCCTGATTTCTCCGGTTGAACCAGTTGACATCGCCGCTCTTATAATAGTTCGGCGCGTCGTTGCCGGCGGCGCTGATGGGCTTATCATTCACCAGGGTATCCCAGATATCCTGAACGAATTTCACAATCAGGCTGTCCTGGTTATCATCGTCGGAGAAGATGTTCATACTGAACTCCACAGAGCCGCCCACGATGCGGTCCACGCACTCCGGGTCATCGCCTTCCATCCAGATGACGATGGTGTATTTATCCACGTTGCCCACCAGGAATTCTTCCTCGGTGAAGCTGCACACGGTGGTAGGGCTCTCGAAATTCACGCAGTCCTCCTCCGGCTCACCGGTGGCGGAGGGCATGGCATAAACCGTGCGCTTGCCGTTGCGCCAAACCGCAACCCGCACCGCTTCCTCCGCGCCCTTGGAGCAGGCGTCCAGGGTGATGCTGGCGGTGTAGTACACATCCTCCTTGCCCGCGTTGCGGACGTAGTAGGTGTAGGCCATGTAGTTTTCGCCGTTGTGGCCGCCGTCGATCTCGTCCACATCGGCGGGGATATCCTCGATGGAGATGTTGGTGGCGTCAATCACCGTGGCGGCGGTGAGCCTTGCGGTGGGGTTGGAGAAGTAGGGGTCATCGTCGATGGCGATGCCCTTGCGGAACAGCTCCAGACGGTTCAGGTTGATGGTGAAATTGCCCATCTTTTCCTGCATGAACGCGGCGATGAACAGCACGGCCACCGCCAGCATCAGCGCCAGGAACCAGAGCCACAGCTTGTCCATCCGCAGCAGGGCCGCGCCCAGCAGCCTGCGCTTGCGGTGGGGCATGTACATACTGACGATGGTCTCCGGGTCCACCTGGCCGTGGGTTTGCGCCATGAGCGCTTCCAGCTCTTCAATGCGGAGCATTTTATCGTCTTTCCGTTTGGAGCGTCGCTTGGATTTTTTCTTGCCGGGGGGCGTTTGCTCAACTGTCTGGGGAGCGGCTTTCTCCGGGATGTCTGCCTCAGGCGTGGGAACCTGTGTTTCCTTGGTATCTGTCATAGCTTATACCGCTTTTTGATATTTGCCACATAATCCTGCATCTGCTGACGCTCTACGCTGTCGGCAAACCGGAACTGGAAGCCGGCCACCCGCCGGAAAGGGCTCCCCTTGGGGGCCTCCCGGGCCCAGCAGACCACAGCCACCGCGCCGGAGATCTCTCTGCCCTCTTTGGCGGTGCCGATGGAAGGCAGGGTCATTTCGCACACCTCGCCCACGGCCAGAGGGCGGTTGAGGTAGGTGGCAAGACCACCGGCGGAGATATCCAAGGTCATGCCCTCTTCCGGGGGGATGATGCCGTCTTCATTGGGACGCCAGGTGGGCTGAATAAACCGAATGGGGATGGTGACCTTTAAACGTTCGTCCGTCCGGCGGAAGAACTGACGCTGCTCGGAAACCCGGCGGATTTTCCAGCACCGGCGGATTCCCTCTTTTACCACATCGTCGGCATAGCCGGCCACGATCTTGGCATCGGCATCGGAGCCGTAGCAAATGAGGAGCTTCTGCTGCTCGTCCAGCGGCAGGGGCGCACCATCGCGCATGGGAATGGAAATCAAAAAGGTGGCGGTGTCCAGCGCCTTTACGAAGGTGCAGATGAGATTAAATTCCGGCTCTTTTCCCAGGGGGGCATCCAGCGCCAGGCGCAGCTTGGTGCCTGAACGGATGCGTAATTCGTCAGCCATATTCTGCCACCGTCCTTTCTTGATCGTCTATACCTCGATACTACATTATACCAGCATTACCGTTTTCTGTCAATTTGCTTTTTGAAATCATTTTGTAATTTTTTCAACAAAAAATCCTCATAGAAACAGGTCCATTTGACGGGAGGCGGGCGAGAGTGGTTCCCCTCTTGAGAAATCCGACAGGATGTGGTAGGATGGATACACACTATAAAATGTGCATATCGGTTTGAGTCAGCATTTCGAGAAATAGGAATATGCAGAGGTGATTCGTAGGGAACGGATTTATCCGTTCCGCCCGTTCCGGTAAGCACCCTGTTTCGAATCATCATAAGAATGTTGTTATTTGCGTAGGGAATGCATTTATGCATTCCGCCTTGGCAACATTTTATCGAGGTATGTTGAATGGATCATTGTTGGGAATAAATTGGAACCCGTTACCAACCAACGAACCACGGAGGTTCACCGACCTTTCGGAACGGATGAATCCGTTCCCTACGCAAAACGTAACGTTTTTTCGATTCAATACCCCCCGGTGATTTGCGACCAGGGCGGAATGCATGAATGCATTCCCTACGAAACATCTCTACAAATTCCAATTTGCCGGATTGCCGAGTCATGCCGATAAGCACACTATAAAATAAGGAGCGAGGAGATTGAAACCGAATATTTTGGAAGCAACAAGGCAGCACCGGATTACGGCCATCCTCCGGGGAATCCAGCCCGAGTGTATCAAGCCGGTGGTGCAGGCACTTTTTGACGGGGGCATCCGGCTGCTGGAGGTGACCTTTAATCAGAAGTCGCCCTCCCGGCTGGAGGATACCGCCGGTGCGATCCAGTGGGCAAAGGAGGCCTTCGGAGCGGAGCTATATGTGGGAGCCGGGACGGTGATGTCACAGCAGGAGGTGCTGGCGGCGAAGCAGGCCGGGGCGGAATTCATTCTGGCCCCCAATGTGGACGAGCAGGTCATCCGTCTGGCGGTGGAGCAGGGGATGTGCGCCATTCCCGGGGCCATGACCCCCACGGAGATTGCCCGGGCCTATGCCGCCGGGGCGGAGATCATCAAGCTCTTTCCTGCCGGAAACCTGGGCCTGGGCTACTGCAAGGCGGTGATGGCCCCGCTGAACCACATTCCCATGATTGCCGTGGGCGGCGTGGACCAGCAGAATCTGCCCTCCTTTTTAAAAGCGGGCTTCATCGGCGCGGGCATCGGCTCCAACCTGACGGACCGGGAGCTGATTCAAAAAGGCGACTATGCCGGATTGAAGGCGCTGGCGGAGGAATTTGTAAGCGCGGCGCAGGTGTAGGGAGGGTACATTGCGATGAAGTATACCATTACCATTGACGCAGGCACCACCAACACCCGGGCCTATCTTTGGGACGGCAGCAGGAGGCTGATCGCCCGCTCCGGGGCGGAGGTGGGGGTCCACGATACCGCCGCAGCGGGAAACAATTCCAAATTAAAGTCGGCGGTGCGCGGCTGCCTGGAAGAGCTGCTCCGATTGGGGGAGATTGGATATTCCGATGTGGAGGGAATTCTGGCCAGCGGGATGATCACCTCCAACATGGGCCTTTATGAGCTGCCTCACGTTCCCGCTCCTGCCGGGGCGGGGGAATTGGCCAGGGGAAGCAGGGAGGTGCTGCTGGAGGATGTGTGCCCGGTGCCAATCCGGTTCATTCCCGGGGTGAAAAACGCCGTGGGGGAGATCACGGCGGAGAATTTTGAAACCATGGACATGATGCGGGGGGAGGAAGTGGAAACCCTGGCCATTCTGGATGCCTATCCCAGGGGGACGCCCTATCTTCTGGTCCTGCCTGGCTCCCACACCAAGTTCGTTGCCACCGATGAACAGGGGAGAATCACTGGATGCCTTACCACCATTACTGGGGAACTCCTGGACTGCATCACGGGCCACACCATCGTCGCCGACGCGGTGGGCCGCCGCTTTGTGAGCGAGGACGGCTACTGCCGGGAGATGGTCCTCCGGGGCTTTGAAACCGGAAAAGCCGCCGGACTGGCCCGGGGTGCCTTCGCGGCGAGAATCCTCAACCAGTTTGGGGAAAAGGATAAGGAGAAAATTGCCAATTTCCTTTTGGGCGTGGTGCTCTCCGGCGATGTGCAGAGCCTCCGGGGCTCCCGCGCGCTGAAGCTGAGCCGGGAAACCCGGGTGATCGTCAGCGGGAAAAATCCCCTGCGCCAGGCCATTGCGGATGTTTTGGAGCAGGACGGCTTCTTCTGCCGGGTGGAGCAATACACCCAGGAAAAGGGCCTCCCTCTGTCCGGCCTGGGCAGCTTCCGGGTCCTGGACGAATTATGTCCGGATTATCCATAAGTTGACGGGAAATGTCAAGTTGACAAACAGATACCACCATGATAAAATGGCACAAAAGACCAGCGAAATGCAAAAGAAACTTGGGCAATTTGCTGGCAATTTTAAAGGAGGAAACAAAAATGAAGAAAATTCTGTCCCTGTTGCTGTGCGCTATCCTGGTGTGCAGTATGGCGGTCGCCGCTTCCGCTGAGTATCCCGACAAGGATATCCTGGCCATCAACCCCTGGGGCGCCGGCGGCGGCACCGACAACTGCCTGCGGGCCTTCTGCAAGGCTCTGGAGAAGCAGCTGGGCGTGACCATTACCGTTGACAACCAGACCGGCGCCGGCGGCGTCATTGGCCACGAGGCCATTGCTGATGCCGAGCCCGACGGCTACACCTTCGGCACCATCACCTGGGAGCTGGCTTCCTACCTGCCCCTGGATATGTCCGAGTACACCTGGGAGGATTTCGATCCCCTGTGCCGTGTGAACACCGATGCTGCCACCGTCACTGTCAACGCCAAGTGGGCTGCTGACAACGGCATTACCGACATCGCCACTTTCATCGACTACTGCAAGGCCAACCCCGGCGAAGTCATGATGGGCGGCTCCTCCTCCGGCTCCGTTTGGCACGTGGCCGGCGGCTACCTGATGAACGCTGCCGACATCGATATCAAGATGATCGCTTACTCCGACGGAGCTGCCGCTGCTGTTAAGGCCGCTGCCCAGCAGGAGATCCAGGGCGTCACCGTTTCCCTGGCCGAGGCCCGCTCTTTCATCGAGTCCGGCGATCTTGTTTGCCTGGGGGTTATGGACACCGAGCGCAACAGCCTGATGCCCGATGTTCCCACCTGCGCCGAGCAGGGCTACGACATCTTCTACGCCACTCAGCGCGGCATGGCTCTGCCCAAGGGCTGCGATGAGGAAGTCCGTGAGAAGATGCAGGCTGCCTGCGCCGCTGCCATCGAGGATCCCGAGTTCGTAGAGACCATGGCTTCTCTGGGCCAGGCCATCTCCTATCTGGATGCCGAGGGCTACGCAGAGTACCTGGAGCAGGCCGCCATTGACGTGCCCGCCGCCATGGTTTCCGTTGGCCTGATCGAGGCTGAGGAGTAATTTCCATACACTGCCCCAAAGAGCCAGGCAGCAATGCCTGGCTCTTTTCCAAATTGTGAAGAGTTCCCAAAGGATGTGAAACTGATGAAAAAAACCCAAACCAAGGCATTTTCCAATCTGGTGGTTTCCCTCCTGCTTGCGGCGCTGGAGATATTCGCCTGGGTGCAGACCGGCAATATCAAAACGGCCAAGAATGCGGCGGTGCAGCCCAGTACCTTCCCCCGGATTATGATTGTGGGCATGGCGGTGTTTACGGCAATTCTGCTGATTCAGTCCGTGCACAAGCTGCTGCGGATGAAGGACGATGACCCCCTGGCCCAAAAGGCAGAAAGCATGAATTTCATCAAGGACAAGGGCGTCCTGGCGGCCCTGTTCGTCATTGCCCTGTGTGCGCTCTATGTCTGGGGATTCCGCAGCCTGGGCTATGTGTTTGTGAGCATGATTCTCTCCGGCATCGTCATGTGGCTCATCGGCGTTCGCAAGCCAGTGCAGCTGGTGCTGATTGCCGTTCTGGTTCCCCTGGGTATGTGGCTGGTGTTCTACAAGCTGCTCCAGGTCAACATTCCCATGGGTGTGCTGCAGTTCCTGCGGGACCTGGTGGATAAGTTCTAAGGGAGGGGAATACATATATGGATTGGTCATTGCTTTTTAGCAGCTACGGCGATGTGTTCGGCAGCCTTCAGGTCATTCTGATGACCTTTATCGGCGCTGCCGGCGGCGTTTTGCTGGGTGCCATCCCCGGCATGACGGCCACCATGGGCGTGGCGCTGCTGATTCCTTTCTCCTTTGGCATGGATTTGATTCCCTCCGTTGGCTTGCTGCTGGGTATCTACTGCGGCGGAATGTACGGCGGCTCCATTTCCGCCATCTTGATTCACGCCCCCGGCACCCCCGCTGCGGCGGCCACCCTGCTGGACGGCTATCCCATGGCGAAAAAAGGCGAGGCCGGCAAGGCACTGTCCGTGGCCATGTTCTCCTCGTTCTGCGGCGGTGTCATCGGTGCGCTGATTATGACGTTCCTGTCCCCCATGGTGGCCAAGGTCGCCATGAAGTTCACCTCCGCCGAAATGCTGATGCTGGCGGTGTTCGGCCTGTCCGTGATCATCTCCATTTCCGGCAAGTCCATTGCCAAGGGCCTGATCTCTGCTTTCTTCGGCATGCTGCTGTGCACCGTGGGCGTTGACCCCACCTACAGCCGTCAGCGTTTCACCTTTGGCGTCAAGAGCCTGAAAGGCGGCCTGAGCTTCATTCCTGTCCTCATTGGCCTGTTTGCCATCGCAGAGGTCATTGCCGGCGTGGAGCGGATCATTGCCGGACGGGAGAGCGCCCAGGAGAAGTCCACCGAGAAAATCACCCGGGTGCTGCCTGACGGAAAGACCATTCGCAAAATCACTCCCAACATCCTCTCCGGCGGCATCATCGGTACCTTTATCGGCGCCATCCCCGGTGCCGGCGGCGACATTGCCGTGTTCGTGTCCTATGCTTTCAATAAGGGCATCAGCAAGCATCCCGAGAAATGGGGCACCGGCATTCCCAACGGCGTGGCCGCTACCGAGTCCGCCAACAATGGCTGCTCCGGCGGCGCCATGATTCCGCTGCTCTCCCTGGGCGTTCCCGGTGACTCCGTGACGGCCATCCTGCTGGGCGCTTTCATTATGAAAGGCATCACTCCCGGCCCCATGATGTACGTCAGCGAGCTGCCCACGGTTTACAAGGTGTTTGCCGCTCTGATGCTGGCTAACCTTTGCATGCTCATTGTGGGCTGCCTTGGTGTGCGGATTTTTGCGAAGATCGTCTCCCTGGAAAAGAAAGTGCTGTATCCCATCATCCTGATCATCTCCCTGCTGGGCGCGTTCTCCATCAACAAGAATGTGTTCGACGTGGGCGTGTGTGTGGTTTTCGGCGTCATCGGCTGGCTGATGAATAAGTATGAATTCCCCCTGTCTCCCATCCTGCTGGCGCTGATTCTCGGACCCATGTGCGAGCAGAACTTCGTCCGGTTCATGGACCTGAATAACGGCAACTTCGGTGCCATTGTTCATTATCCCATTGCCATCGGCTTCTTCGTGGTGGCTGTGGCTGTGGTCATCATCTCCCTGCTGAACCAGCGGAAGATCAACAAAACCGAAAAGGCCAACGCCAGCATGGGCATGGAATAAGCAACCTCGTAAAAAGTCTCCCGGACAGTGCGCTCCGGGAGCTTTTTGCCGTTGAGGGGGAAAAAGGAACCGTTCAGCGGTCATTTTTCCCAAAGCAGAACAAGGTGTGCTATCATAACCTGTATGGATGGGAAGAGGAACGACAGAAAAATTGGAATTTGCAGAGATATTTCGTAGGGAATGCATTTATGCATTCCGATAGGTGACGATTTTGGGGCGGTACGTTGAATGGTATCAGGTTGGACGAAACTGTATGGAATGGGCGGCATTGTACCATTCATCGTACTGCGGTGATTATCCCACCTTTCGGAACGGATAAATCCGTTCCCTACGAATCACCTCTACAAATTCTTAGTTTCCGCGGGAAAGGGGGGCAAAACATGATTTTCAAACTCATCATCGACAAGGAGAAAGAGGAACAGATCGTTGCCACGGTGCATCAAAGGTCACCGCTGACCGATGAAATCCAGGCGCTGGTTGCAGGAACGGAGCGCCGGGACGAGCTGACGGGCTACACCGAGGAGGATACGGTCATCCTAAAAATCCCCCTGATTGAGTGCATCTGCGTGGAGGACGGAAAGACCTTTGCCATCTATTCCGATGGGGTGCGCTACCGGCTGCGGGGGCGGCTGTATGAGGCGGAAGCCCGGCTGGGGAGCGAATTTGTACGGATCAATAAGTCCGCCCTGGCGAATTGGAGCCGGATTCGCCGGTTCAAGGCCTCCATCGCCGGAGCGGTGGATGTGGAATTCAAAAGCGGCCATGTGGAATACGTGTCCAGAAGATGCTTTTCCGAGCTGAAAAGGAGGTTTGACTTGTGAAAGGAATCGTCAGAGAATTTTTGAAACGGGGCATGCTCTTTGCCTGGGGCGGCCCGGCGGTGGTGGCTTTTGTGTGGCTGTGCCTGAATCGGTCCGGGGAGCTCACGGCCCTTTCCGTGGGAGAAGCCGTGCTGGGGATATATTCCTCCACTGTGCTGGCCTTTGTGGCGGCGGGCATCACCGTGGTCTACCAGATGGAGCAGCTGCCCAAGCCCATTGCCGGCCTGATTCACATGGCGGTGCTGTATGCAGACTATCTGGTGGTCTATCTGCTCAATGGTTGGATCAAGCCCCAGGTGGTTGCGGTGTTTTCCCTGATCTTTGTATTGGGTTTTGGAATGATCTGGGGGGCGGTATATCTGACGGCCCGCAGAAATGTGTCGAAAATGAACCGGTGTGTCCAAAAGGGTCAATAAATGACGGTTTTATCCGTTGACAAAACCGGGGAAAAAGAGTACAATAACGGAGCAATGATTTCGGCAGCCTAACTATGCCGCCCCTGCACCCGGCCCGCCCGGGTAGTAATGAAGATTGAGAAGGAAATACCGTAATGAAAATGGAAACGGAAGATACCATTGATTTGCTCCACCTTGCCAAGGTGCTTTGGAAGCATGCCATTGCCATCGTCCTGGCGGGACTGATCTTTGGCGCTGCTGCTTTCATAGGCACAAAGGTTTTCGTAACTCCCATGTATGACGCCCGGGCGCTGATGTATGTCAACAGCACCAATCTTTCCCTGGGCGGCTCCAAGGTAAGCATCAGTACGGCGGAGATATCTGCGGCCAAGAGCCTGGTGGATACCTATTCCGTCATTTTGAAAACCCGGATGACCCTGGAGGACGTGATTGAACAATCCGGCGTCAGCTATACCTACGAACAGCTGGTAAAAATGATCACCGCCGGCTCCGTCAATGGCACGGAAGTGTTTTACATCAATGTGAAGAGCGCCGACCCGGCAGAGGCTGAGCTGCTGGCCAACACCATTGCCCTGGTGCTGCCGGATAAGATTGCCTCCATTGTGGACGGCAGCTCCGTCCGGATTGTGGACTACGCCGTCAAGCCTGCCGTAAAGACCTCTCCCAACACCTCCAAGAATGCAGTCCTGGGGGCACTCCTGGGCGCTGTTCTCTCCTGCGGTCTGATTATTGTGATGGATTTGATGGACGATCAGATTCACGATGTGGATTACCTTACCAATACCTACAGCGATATCCCTGTGCTGGCGGTTATCCCCGATCTATTGTCCAAGAACAAATCTTCCTACTATTACTATCGGCGGGAAACGCCCCAGCAGGCCGCGGGAAAGTAAGAGGTAGCGTATGGATAAGAAAAAAACGAACAACGTCCCCAGCGCACTGACGCCGGAGCAGGCGGCAAAGACCGTGGGCAAGGGGCTGAACTTTGAGGCGGCTGAGGCATATAAGCTGCTGCGTACCAATCTGGCGTTCAGCCTGCCGGACCTGGGCAAATCCAAGGCCATTGGCGTTACCAGCGCCCTCCCCGGAGAGGCAAAAACCACCACCTCCATCAATCTGGCCTATTCCCTGGCAGAGGCCGGGAAAAAGGTGCTCCTGATCGAGGCGGACATGCGGCTGCCGGTGTTCTCCAAGCGGCTGAACATCCGCAAGGCTCCCGGGCTGAGTAACCTGCTGGTGGGCCAGAGCACCGGCAATGAGGTGCTTCAAAATTCCGGCTTGCTGAATAATCTCAAGGTGATTGCCGCCGGAACCCTGCCCCCCAACCCGGCAGAGCTGCTGGACTCCGAGCCCATGGAGGTCACCATCCGAACCATGCGGGATTTCTTCGATTATGTGATTGTGGATTTGCCCCCGGTGATTGCGGTGTCCGATGCGTTGGTTGCATCCAAGTATCTGGATGGCGTGGTGGTGGTGGTTCGTCAGGACTGCTGCGACAAGAAGTCATTGGCAGAGACGGTCCGTCAGCTTCGGTTCTCCCAGGCAAAGGTGCTGGGCTTTGTGATGTCCGATTCCGCCCGGCCCGCCAAAAAATACCGGAAGAGTTACTATGGCGCGGAGGTTTACCGCAGCCACGGTGATTGAAGCCGGTGTACAGCGAGACAATGATTGATTTTCACACCCATATTCTTCCTGGGGTGGATGACGGAAGCAAAAATTTAGACGAAAGTCTCCAGCTGCTTCAAATGGAACAGCAGCAGGGAATCGACATTGTGGTGTTAACTCCCCACTACTATTCCAGCCAGAACTCGCCGGAGGTATTTTTCCGCCGCCGGTATCAATCCTGGAGGCTTCTTCGCGGAGCCTGGAAGCCCGGAATGCCCCGTTTGCTGCTGGGAGCCGAGGTGGAATTTTTTGAGGGCATCACAACCCTGGCAAACCTCCAGGATTTCTGCATCCAGAGAACCAGTCTGCTGCTGCTGGAAATGCCCTTTTGCTCCTGGGGTGAGCGAACCATCCGAATTGTGGAGGAGCTGAACGGCACCGGCGGTATCCAAATCGTCCTGGCCCATGTGGAGCGCTACCTCTCCTTTCAGGGCAATGCTCAGGCGTTGAAGCGGCTGAGGCAGGGCGGCATTCTGATGCAGATCAACGCCTCGTTCTTTGAGGGGTGGCTGTCCAAGCGGAAGGCCCTCTCCATGCTGGATAAGGGAATAGTTCATTTCCTTGGCTCTGACTGTCATAATTTATCCAGCAGAAAACCAAATTGGGAGCTGGTCCCCAAGGCTGTGATGCAGTCCATGGAGGCTTCCAGCAGAAATTTGCTTCGGCAATACATGTATCGGTAAAATGCGGTATTCCGTATTGATTCGGAAGACCGTGTATTACGGAGCTTCCGGTGTAACCCGCCGGTGGTTCCCAAAATTAATGAAAAGTGAGGAACAAAAAATGAAAAAGGTATTGAGTGTCATTTGCGCGATTCTTCTTGCATCTGCCCTGGTTGTTTCCGCATGTGCAGCGGCTGTTTCCAGCCCCAAGATTGAGGCTCCCAAGGCCACTGAGATCGTCGTCACCGACGCAGAAGGCAATGTGGTTTCCACCGTCTCCGAGGGTGAGGACACCGGCGCATATCTGAAGCTGACCTCCATGGTGGAGTCTGAGGAAGAAGAAACTGCTATTGATGAGGAGATCAAGACCGCTCTGGAAGAGGCCTATGAGGCTGCCAAGAGCGTGGAATCCCTCGGCGAGATCCTGCCCGAGTACGAGGGCAAGGAAATGCTGGACATCATGCACGTGGCTTTCTCCCAGGAGATTGCCGATGCAGTTGCTCAGGGCGGCTCCGTTGGCATTACCACCGATGTGAAGCTGAACCTGGAAGAGGGCACCAAGCTGCCCATCATCCGCTTCATCGACGGTGAGTGGGTGGAGTCCCCCGACGAGTATGCCGAGGTGCTGGAGGACGGCACCGTGGTGCTGCACCTGAACCAGGCTGGTGTCTTCTCCGTCCTGGTGGATCCCGATACCGAGGTCCTGGACGAGGAAGAAGCGAAAGCAGAATGATTTTCAGGAAGAGAAGCCCTCTTGGCCTTTTCCTGCTGCTTGTTCTGATGATATCTGTTTGTTTCAGCGGATGCGGGGATACTGCATCCGCTGAAATTACACAACCGGCTCCCACAGTGGCTTCCATGGAGACGACATCTCCCCGAAAGAATTTGGAGACCATTCTGGTGATGGGTCTGGATAAGAATGAGCGGTCGGAAATGCTGGAGGGTTATGTAAACAAAACCCAGAGCGATTTCCTGCTTTTGTTGGTGATTGATCAGGAAAACCGCAGCATCAACAGCCTCCACATCAACCGGGATACCATGACGGAGATCACCCGGCTGGGCGTTTTCGGCGGCGCCGCGGGAAAGTATACTGCCCAGATTGCCCTGGCCCATGCCTATGGCAGCGGCGGCTCCGACAGCGCCCTGAATGCGGTGAAAGCGGTGTCCAACTTTCTGGGAGGGGTGAAGATCGACCATTACATGACCTTTACCATGGATTCCGTTGCCCTGGTCAACGACATGGTGGGCGGTGTGACGGTTTTCATCGAGGATGATTTTTCCGAAATGGACCCCAGCCTGGTCCAGGGGCAGGAGATCACCCTGAAAGGGGAGCAGGCTCTGCATTTTGTCCGGGGCCGGTCCAACGTGGCCGACGGAACCAACCTGAACCGAATGGCCCGGCAGCGCCAGTACATGATGGGGCTCTATGAAAAAATCAAGGCGGCTGCTGCTCAGGATGAGGCCTTTCCGGAAAAGCTGGTGAAAAAGCTGGCGGATGCCTTCGATACCGACCTTTCCGTTTACCAGCTGGACAGCCTCTTCGATACCCTCCTGGAATGCAAAATGGGGGAAATCCTCACCATTGAGGGAGAAAATGTCCGGGGGGAATTCATGGAGTTTTATGCCGACCCGGATTCCGTTGCCCAGGCAGTGCAGACGCTGTTTGGAAGTTAGGAATTTCATTTTTCACGCCGGAGCTTTCCCGGCGTGATTTTTCTAATGTGCATATCGGTTTCACTCAGCTTGTTGTCAAATTGGAATTAGACAGGATGTTTCGTAGGGAACGGATTTATCCGTTCCGAAACCCCGATTATCACTGCGGTTCGTTGAACAGGAAATGGTCACACCGTAGGGCGGATGGCTTGCCTCCGCCGCCCAGGTACGGCGACCCAGCTGCACGTTGAATGGCACAATGCTTCGGTTTGCAGTGCACCAAGCCCCCCTTTACACAAGGGGGGCTTGGCTGGTGCATTTCGTTCCATAGTACCATTCAACGTACCGCCCCCAAATTGATACCGGGCGGAACGGATAAATCCGTTCCCTACGAACACGTTGGAGGGTATCCCATTCAACAAACTCGCCAAATTCCAATTTGCTGAGTGAAGCCGATGAGCATTTTTTCTAATATTGGCGTATAATAGTCTGGGGGGATGATGAATGGTCATCGCAGCAGTACTGATTGTATTTGCCATTTTTTCCTTTTTGCTGCTTCGGGGTGCGGCCCAGGGACGGGACCGGGCACTGGAGGATCAGGAGCAGGCGGAATACCTGCGGGCCTATGCGCTGCGGAAGCAGAAGAAGCACTAACAAGATGGGTATCAAGCGTTTTACGGCTGCCCTCTGGGGAGGGCAGCTTGCTTTTTTGGGGCAACTGTGCTATCATGGTTGGAAAAACGACAAGGGGGCGTATCGCCGTGTATCAACCGCTGGCGGACCTGCTGCGGCCTCAGACGCTGGACCAGGTTTATGGGCAGGAGCATATTTTGGGAGAGGGAGCGGTGCTTCGCCGGCTGATCAATTCCGGCAAGGTGCCCAACATGGTTTTCTATGGTCCCAGCGGCACGGGCAAAACCACCGTGGCCAACATCGTCGCCAAGCAGACCAACCGCACCCTGTTTAAGCTGAATGCCACCACCGCCTCCACCTCGGACATCAAGGAAATTGTTGCCCAGCTGGATACCTTTATGGCGCCCAACGGTGTTCTATTGTATCTGGACGAAATTCAGTCCTTTAATAAAAAGCAGCAGCAGTCTCTTTTGGAGCATATTGAAAACGGCAAGATCACTCTGATTGCCTCCACCACTGAAAATCCCTATTTTTATGTATTCAATGCCATTCTCAGCCGGTCCACCGTGTTTGAGTTTAAGCAGATTTCCGCCGATGCTGCGTTAAAGGCGGTGAAGCGGGCGGTGGAATTTATGGAGCAACGCACCGGCCTCACTGCCCAGCCGGAGGAAGGTGCACTGGAATACATTGCCGGTGCCTGCGGCGGCGACCTCCGCAAGGCCATGAATGCGGTGGAGGTGCTGTTCTCCGCCGGAATTCCCCAGCAGGACAAGCTGCCCCTGACCCTGGCGGATGCCAAGGCGGTCACCCAGAAAAGTGCCCTCCGGGCGGACCGGGAGGGGGACAACTACTATGATCTGCTGTCCGCCCTGCAAAAGTCCATCCGAGGCTCCGACCCAGATGCAGCCTGCCACTACCTTGCCAGGCTCTTGGAGGCGGGACAGCTCCAATCCGCCTGCCGCCGCCTGATGGTCATTGCGGCGGAGGATGTGGGCCTGGCCTTTCCCCAGATCATCCCCATTGTGAAGGCCAGCGTGGACATGGCCCTGATGCTGGGTATGCCGGAGGCCCGGATCCCCCTGGGAGATGCGGCAGTGCTCATGGCCACCTCTCCCAAATCCAATTCCGGACATATCGCCCTGGATGCGGCACTGGAGGATGTGCGAAAGGGGCTGGGAGGGGATTTCCCCCGGCATCTGCAGAACGTCCACGCGGATACCTATACCATGGAGCGGGAGCAGGGCTATTTGTATCCCCATGACTATCCAAACCACTGGGTTAAACAGCAGTACCTGCCGGACGAGCTGGTGGGCAGGCACTATTATGAATTCGGCCCCAACAAGCTGGAGCAGGCCTCCAAAGCCTATTGGGACATGGTGAAGAAATAAAGGAGAAGTAATGGATATTCGTCTGAACGACATTCTTGTGATGAAAAAGCCCCACCCCTGTGGGGAAAAACGGTGGCTGGTGCTCCGCACCGGGGCGGATTTCCGGCTGAGGTGCCTGGGCTGCGGCCATGAGCTGATGACCCCCCGGCAAAAGGCGGAAAAAAACATCCGCTCCGTGGAAAGACAATCCGATTCTGCCAAATGAAATCCATCCCCCTTTCCTCCTCCGTTTCCTTGGCGGCTGTGACGGGAAAGGGGATGGTTTTTCTTTTTCCCAAACCCCGGCGCTGGTCAAAAGGCGGCCATGAGCCCGTTTGCCGCTGAATGCCAGGAAACGCTGAGAGAACTTGCGGCGGAGGGGACCATCCAAACCGACCGACTTCTTTGCCCGGCCACCGTATACTGATGGCTGTTGGACGGACATGGACGGCGCGGGAAAGGGGGGGCGGTTTCCTGAAAGCAATGGTCTGGGCGGCGGCGATCAATTTCCTGGTCAATGCCCTGCTGCTGGCGGGCACGGCGGGCATGGGGGGACGTTGGCTTCCCCTGTCCCGGCTGCTGGCGGCGTCGCTGCTGGGGGCTGCTTACGCGGCGGGGTGCCTGATTCCGGGCTTTGCTTTCCTGGGGGCACTCCACTGGCGGGTGATCAGCCTCATTCTCATGAGCCTGATTGCCTTCGGCCCGGAATTCAGGTCTGGCTGTATCTTTGGAGTGCTCACCATGGCCCTGGAGGGGACGGCCCTGGCCTATGGCCGGGGAGGCCGGTGGCAGCTGCCGCTGTTTGCGGCGGGGCTCTTTCTTCTGGGGAAGTTTGCTTTCGGCCTGCCGGGAAGAAAACTGCTTCCGGTGGAGATCGAGGGGAACGGAAAACATCTGAAGCTGACAGCGCTGCTGGATACGGGCAACGAGCTGCGTGACCCCATCACCGCGGAGCCGGTTCTGGTCATCGACAGCGCAAAAGCCAAAGAGCTCACTGGATTAACCCGGGAGCAGCTGGGCCGTCCGCTGGAAACCATGACCCGGGTTCCGCTGCCCGGGCTTCGGCTGATTCCCTACCGGGCGGTGGGGGCGGAAAAGGGGCTGCTGCTGGCCATCCGGGTGCCGGCGGTGCGGATTGGAGGGAAAAAACGACCGGGAATCGTGGCAATGGCGCCCCAAAGCTTTGGAGAGGACTTTCAGGCAATTGCAGGAGGGATGTTCTGATGGTATTGCTGTTTGGACTTGGGAAGCGATTTGGTCTTTACTACATTGGCGGGAGCGATATTCTGCCGCCGCCGCTGAAAGGGGAAGAGGAAAAAGCGGCACTGGCTGCCCTGGAGCAGGGGGACGAGGGGGCAAAGCAGCTGCTGGTGGAGCACAATCTGCGGCTGGTGGTGTATATCGCCCGGCGGTTTGAGAATGTGTCCACCGGCCTGGAGGACCTGATTTCCATTGGGACCATCGGCCTCATCAAGGCCATCGGCACCTACCGGCTGGATAAAAACATCCGCTTGGCCACCTATGCCTCCCGGTGCATCGAAAACGAGATTCTCATGCACATCCGGAAAATATCCGGCATGAAGGCGGAGGTCTCCCTGGATGAGCCCATCAATTTGGACTGCGACGGCAATGAGCTGCTGCTTTCGGATATTCTGGGCACCGACGCCGATGAAATCAGCCGCCCATTGGAGGACGATGTGGACCTGTGCGTGCTGCGTCAGGCTTTGGGGGAGCTGCCCAGCCGGGAGCGGGAGATTGTGTTCATGCGCTTCGGCCTGGAGGGGAGAAAGGAGCTGACCCAAAAAGAGGTGGCGGAGAAGATGGGCATCTCCCAGTCCTATATCTCCCGGCTGGAAAAGCGGATCATGGCCAAGCTGCGAAAGGAAATGATTCGTCAGACCAGCTGCGCTTAAAACCCAAATTGGGTTGTCGGCTTGACTGTGCTTTATTGTTCTTTTGTTAACGAACAATTCGTAGGGAATGCATTTATGCATTCCGCCTGGGTAATGGTTTTGCGCCGGTGCGTTGAATGGTAAAACGTCGATAATATGTTCCCCCAAATGCCACTAAACGAACTGTGGTGATCATCGAACCTTTCGGAACGGATGAATCCGTTCCCTACGCAAAACACAACATTTCTCGATTCAATGAACCACGGTGATTTACGAGCAGAGCGGAACGGATAAATCCGTTCCCTACGCACACGACTGGCTGATATCTTATATCTTATATCTTAATTAACTTAACGCTTCTTATGCTGTATAAAGCCGATCATCCAAACCAAAAAATGCAGTTGCATTTTGGATTCCGCTGTGGTATAATTCGATACAGTATGTATCGATATGTTTTTATATCGATTAATCCATTACCATAGGAATTCGAGGCTACACATGGAAGAAAAGAAGGTTTCCAAGTCCGTTTTAAAGCGGCTTCCCGGCTACCTGGCCTATCTGAAGGGCCTGCCGGAGGATTCTCCCGCGCACATTTCCGCCACCTCCCTGGCCAATGCCCTGGGAATGGGGGAGGTGCAGGTTCGCAAGGACCTGGCCATTGTCTCCGACGGCGGAAGACCCAAAATCGGCTACCTGCGGGAGGCGCTGATTGCGGATATTGAGCAGTTTTTGGGCTACGACAACACCACCGACGCAGTGCTCATCGGCGCGGGCAAGCTGGGTCTGGCCCTGATGGGCTACAGCGGCTTCGAGGAGTACGGCCTGAACATTCAGGCGGCCTTTGACCTACATCCCACCATGGAAAAAACGGACGAGGGTCAGCCCATCTATCCCATGACCAAATTGGAGCATTTCTGCAAGGTGCACAAGGTGCTCATGGGCATCATCACCGTGCCCGCGGCCCACGCCCAGGAGGTCGCCGACCGGCTCATCGCCTGCGGGGTAAAGGCCATCTGGAATTTTGCCCCGGTCCACCTGGATGTCCCGGCTCATATTCTGGTGCAGAATGAGAACATGGCCACCTCCCTGGCGGTGCTCAGCGTCCATCTGAGAGCCCAGATTAAGGAAGAGAAAAAGGACCTTTAACAAAAGCGCCAGCCCAATTCGGCTGGCGCTTTTCATCAGCGGACAAAATTGGTGAATACGCGAGGCTCTTTCTCCGGCAGACCGTAGGCTTCCTTGCCCAGGGCGATGCTCTTCATCAGGAAGCTCATGTTCTGTGCCAGCACACGCATCACCTGCAGACCCTCCAAATCCTCTTTGGCCTGGCCGGGCGTCTGACCGTGGACGCTGTTCCAGTACTGGCTGGAGGCTATGGGCATGCCGGAAATGGTGAAGTACTTATTCAGCTCGTCAAAGGTGGCGGACAATCCACCCCGCCGGGCCACCACCACGCTGGCGCCCACTTTCATGGTCTTGTCGAAAGGCGTGGAGTAGAACAGCCGGTCCAGGAAAGCAATCAGGGTGGCGTTGGCGCTGGCGAAATACACCGGGGAGGCCACCACAAGGCCGTCGGCTTCCTCAAAGCTCTTGGCGGTGGCGTTCACCGCATCGTCGAATACGCATTTGCCCTTGTCCTTGCAGCTGCGGCAGGCGATGCAGCCCCGGATATCCCGCTGGCCCACCTGCACCAGCTCTGTTTCAATCCCCTCTGCCTGGAAAACCTTTTTCATTTCCTCCAGCGCGATGGCCGTGTTGCCGCTGGCATGGGGGGAGCCATTGATCATCAATACTTTCATCAAAGTCATCCTTTCCTCTATATAGTGCCCAACAGGGCAGGGATTTGAATTCGGAGCTATTATACACCAAAGCCATGGAAAAGAACAATAGAAAAAACATCCCCACGGGTGGTTCCGTGGGGATGAAAATGAAATTATTTCCCGGGCTTGAAGCTGTCTTTCAGGCTGACGGAGCGGTTGAACACCAGATGGCCGGGGGCACAATCCTTGGAATCGGGGCAGAAGTAGCCCAGACGCATGAACTGGTAGGAGGTGGGTGCCTTGGCGTCTCCCAGGGAGGCTTCCACCTTGCAGCCTGTGAGCACCTCCAGAGAGTTGGGGTTCAGGCAGCTGAGAAAATCCTTTCCGGCGGCGTCGGGGTCGGGATCGTCAAACAGGTTGCTGTACTGACGCACCTCGGCGTCGAAGCAGTTGTTCGCATCCACCCAGTGAATCGTGGCGCCCTTGATCTTCCGTCCGTCGGCAGGGTCGCCGCCCTTGGAGTCGGGATCGTAGGTGGCAAGAACTTCCACCACGTTGCCCTGCTCATCCTTGACGCAGCCGGTGCACTTGATGACATAGGCCCCTTTCAGGCGGCACTCCGGGCCATCGGGATACAGCCGCTTGTACTTGGGAATGGGCTCGGCCAGGAAGTCGTCCGCCTCAATCCACAGCTCCCGGGAGAAAGTGATGGAACGCTTGCCGTCCTCGGGATTGTTGGGATTGTTTTCAATCTCGAAGCTTTCAGACTGCCCCTCGGGATAGTTTGTGATGGTGAGCTTTACAGGCTTTAACACCGCCATTACCCGCTTTGCCGTGGCATCCAGGTCCTTACGCAGGCAGGATTCCAGGAACGCGAACTCAATGGTGTTGGGGGACTTGGCCACGCCCACGCTTTCGCAGAAATTCCGGATGGAGGCGGGGGTGTAGCCTCTCCGGCGCAGGCCGCAGAGGGTGGGCATCCGGGGGTCATCCCAGCCGGAGACATAGCCGCCCTCAATCAGGGCACGGAGCTTGCGCTTCGACAGCACGGTGTGGTCGATGCCCAGCCGGGCAAACTCAATCTGCCGGGGATGGCAGGGGACGGACACATTTTCCACCACCCAGTTGTACAGGGGCCGGTGGTTCTCAAATTCCAGGGAGCACAGGGAGTGGGTGATGCCCTCCAAAGCGTCCTGAATGGGGTGGGCAAAGTCGTACATGGGGTAGATGCACCACTTGTCCCCCTGGCGGTGATGGTGCATGTGGCGGATGCGGTAAATCACCGGGTCGCGCATGTTGAAGTTGCCGGAGGCCAGGTCGATCTTGGCCCGGAGGGTATATTTGTTGTCCTCGAATTCACCGGCACGCATCCGGGCGAACAGGTCCAGGCTCTCCTCAATGGGACGGTCCCGGTAGGGGGAAATGGCGGGAGTGTTCAGATCGCCCCGGTACTCCTTGAACTGCTCGGGGGTCAGCTCGCACACATAGGCCAGGCCCTTTTTAATCAGCTCCACGGCGTACTCGTAGTCCTTTTCAAAGTAGTCGGAGCCGAAGAAGAACCGGTCACCCCAGTCGAAGCCCAGCCAGTGAATATCCTCCTGGATGGCATCCACAAATTCCGCGTCCTCTTTGGTGGGGTTGGTGTCGTCCATACGCAGATTGCACAGGCCGCCATATTTTTCGGCGGTGCCGAAATCAATAATCAGCGCCTTGCAGTGGCCAATGTGCAGGTAGCCGTTGGGCTCCGGCGGAAACCGGGTGTGGACGGTTTTGCCTGCGAACTGCCCGCCGGGGGCGATATCCTCATCGATAAAAGCATGGATAAAGTTTTTGCTTTCGGTAATCTCAGCCATATCAAAAACATCCTCTCTTTCATTTCTTCCTGGGAAAAGGGCATTGACGGACCCTTTTTCCGAATAATGCAATATTATAACCCATCAGAGCCCGGTTTGCAATGAAAATAAACGCCAGTTTCCGGATTTTCTCAAGGTCGGCTTGTGTGGAAATTGACAGAATCCCGAGATTTTGAATTGCATCAAAAAATTTATATTTTTGTGGTTGTCCTATTGGGGATTCTATGCTAAAATACAGTCGATGTAATCTGCATCCGTGCGGATTGTGGATGGAAGGAGTGAATACCATTGGCGCAGGTAAAATATAAGCGCATTTTGTTAAAGGTAAGCGGTGAGGCGCTGGCAGGGGAGGCCCACAGAGGCCTGGACTTTACGGTGATCAATTCCGTGTGTGAGGTGATCCGGCAGTGCCGTGATCTGGGTGTTCAGATCGGCCTGGTGATTGGCGGCGGCAATTTCTGGCGGGGCGTGAAAGATGGCGCGGACAAAATGCAGCGCTCCCACGGCGATGCCATGGGAATGCTGGCCACCGTGATGAATTCCATCGCCGTGGCGGATGCCCTGGAAAAGCACGGGGTGGATGCCCGGGTGCTTACCGCGGTGGAAATGAATAAGTTCGCCGAATACTTCACCCGGGACACCGCCGACCGCTATCTCAATGAGGGCAAGGTGGTCATCTTCGCGGCGGGCACCGGCAACCCCTATTTTTCCACCGACACCGGCGCGGTGCTCAGAGGCGTGGAGATTGAGGCCGACGCCATCCTCATGGCCAAGAATGTGGACGGCATCTACTCCGCCGACCCCAACAAGGACCCCAACGCCGTGAAATTCGACGAGCTGACCTATGATGAGGTGCTGGCCCGTCACCTGCAGGCAACGGATACCACCGCCATGACCCTGGCGATGGATAACCATATGACCCTGGTATGCTTCGCCCTGAAAGACCCCCAGAATATCCTCCGCGTGGTCTGCGGAGAAAAAATCGGAACGATTGTCAAGGAGGATTAACAAATGAGCGTGGATTTTAAGGAATTTTCCAGAAGAATGGACAAAACCATGGACCATCTGGCAGAGGAATTCGATGCCGTCCGGGCCGGCCGGGCCAATCCCAAGGTTCTGGACCGGATCAGTGTGGAGTACTATGGCAGTGAGACGCCGCTCAACGGCGTGGCTACCATTTCCTCCCCCGATGCCCGCACCCTGGTGATTCAGCCCTGGGACAGCAAGCTGCTGAAGGACATCCAGAAGGCCATTCAGGTCTCCGACCTGGGCATCAATCCCCAGAATGACGGCCGGGTCATCCGGCTGGTGTTCCCCCAGCTGACGGAGGAGCGGCGTAAGGATTTGACCAAGCAGGTCAAAAAGTACGCCGAGGAAGCCAAGGTTGCCATGCGGAACATCCGGCGGGATGGCATGGACTATGTGAAGAAGCTGAAAAAGAACTCCGAAATCACCGAGGATGACCAGAAGAAGGCCGAAAAGGACCTGCAGGATCTGCTGGATAAGTATATCAAGAATGTGGATAACGCCACGGCTGCCAAGGAAAAGGAACTGATGGCCATTTAAGAACCTCCCACCCCCGGGGCCACCCCCGGGGGGTGAAAGGCTGAAAAGAGGAAAAATGGCAGTTTCCTGTTTTCAGCTTTCCACAATAATCGGCATGGACAATTGGAATTTGGCGGGTTGAACGGTGTTGTCCAACATTTTTCCATTCAATAATACCCCAATAAAAACGTTACCGGGCGGAACGGGTAAATCTGTTCCCTACGAAAAGAACCAGCTTTTTCCCGTTCAACGTACCACCCCAAAACCGTCACCAGGTGGAATGCATGAATGCATTCCCTACGAAAATTCCAATTTGTACATCCCATCATTGAATCCTGGAATCTTCTCAATCACAGAAAGAGGTGCTCTTTATGGCGCTTGTAAATACTCCGAAACCGGCCCCTCCCAGGCATATTGCCATCATCATGGACGGCAATGGCCGCTGGGCCAAAAAACGGGGCCTGCCCCGGACGGCGGGCCATGCGGCGGGGGCGGAGGCCTTCCGGCGGATTGCCAACTACTGCCGCACCTTGGGGGTGGAATATCTCACGGTTTATGCCTTTTCCACCGAAAACTGGAAGCGTTCCGCCGAGGAAATTTCCGGCATCATGCGGCTTCTGCGGCGGTATCTGGAGGAAGCCCTGGCGGACATGGAGAAAAACCGGGTCCGGTTCAAATTCTTTGGCGACCTGTCCAGGCTCAGCCCGGAGCTCCAGGAAATGTGCCGCAATGCGGAAAGCCGCTCTGTGGACTATGACGTGCAGGTGAATTTCTGCCTGAACTACGGCGGCCGGGACGAGATCGTCCATGCGGTGAAGGGCTTCCTGGCGGATGTGTCTGCGGGGAAGACCAGGGCGGAGGATTTAAACGAGCAGGTGCTGTCCGGCTACCTGTATTCCGCCGGTGTGCCCGACCCGGAGCTGATCATCCGCCCCAGCGGGGAGCAGCGCACCAGCAATTTCCTGCTGTGGCAGTCGGCCTACTCGGAATATGTGTTCATGGATGTGCTGTGGCCTGACTTCTCCACGGAAGACCTGGACAGGGCAATTGAAGAATATCATCGGCGGAACCGCCGCTTTGGAGGAACGTAGAAACATGAAAAAACGCATTGTGACAGCCGCAATTTTAATCCCGGTGCTGGTCCTGGTGACCCTGGTGGCACCGAAGATCGTTGCGGCGGTGGTGTGGGGCCTGCTGCTGATGATCGGTGTTTATGAGCTGCTGTACAGCACCGGCCTGGTCAGGCATCCCCGGATGGTGCTTTACTCCGCTGTGATGGCCTTTGCCACCTCCCTGTGGAGCCATTACGGCGCGAACCACGGCATTGCCCTGCTGGGGATTCTGGTATTTCTCATTCTGCTGTTTTCCGAGCTCATGGCCAACCATGTGAAGGTGGGCCTGGATATGATTACTTACTGCCTGTTTGCCGGGGCCGTTGCGCCATATCTGCTGTCCTCGCTGATTCGGATTTTGTCCCTGGCCTCCGGACGGTATTTGATTCCCATCCCCTTTGTGGTGGCCTTTCTCTCCGATGCCGGTGCCTATTTCGCCGGGAGCATGTTCGGCAAGCATAAGCTGGCGCCCGTGGTCAGCCCCAACAAAACCGTGGAGGGCGTGGTTGGCGGATTGGTCAGCGCCATGGTGGGTATGCTGATTTATGCAGTGGTTTTGCAGCTGGTGTTCCGCTATCAGGTTCATTACGGCGCAGCGCTGCTCTATGGCCTGCTGGGAAGCGCCGTGGGGGTGTTCGGGGACCTTTGCTTCTCCGTCATCAAGCGGCTGTCCGGCATTAAGGATTTCGGAACCCTGATTCCCGGCCATGGCGGCTTTTATGATCGGTTTGATTCTATGGTAACCGTTGCCCCCTTGATGGAGGCGCTGATTCTTCTCATGCCGGTGGTGCAGTAATATGGTAAAATGTGTCAGTATTTTGGGCTCCACCGGCTCCATCGGCCGGCAGAGCCTGGATGTGATCAGCCGCCTGGAGGGAATCCGGGTGGCTGCCCTCACCGCCGGAAGCCGCGTGGAGCAGATGGCGGAGCAGTGCCGCCAGTTCCGTCCCCGGCTGGCGGTGATGGCCTCCCAGGAGGCGGCGGAGGCGCTGCGCCGGGAATTGCAGACTTTGGAAACGGAAATTGCCTGGGGGGAGGAGGGGCTGATCCGGGCCGCCACCCTGGAGGAAGCGGACTGCGTCATCACCGCCGTGGTGGGCATGGTGGGCTTGAAGCCTACTCTGGCCGCCATCCGTTCCAAAAAGCGAATCGGCCTGGCCAATAAGGAGACTTTGGTCTGCGCCGGTGAGCTGGTGATGGAGGAGGCGGACCGCTGGGGCGCGGAAATCGTCCCGGTGGATTCGGAGCATTCCGCCATTTTCCAGTGCCTCATGGGCTGCGGTGACCGCCGGGAGGTGAAGCGGCTTCTGCTCACCTGCTCCGGAGGCCCGTTCTTCGGCATGGAGCAGGAGCAGCTGAAAGCGGTCACCAAGGCGGATGCCCTGCGCCATCCCAATTGGAAGATGGGCCCCAAGATCACCGTGGACTGTGCCACTTTGATGAACAAGGGGCTGGAAGTCATCGAGGCCATGCGGCTGTACCGACTGCCCCTGGAGCAGGTGGATGTGCTGATTCACCGGCAGAGCATTGTGCACAGCATGGTGGAGTTCACCGATGGGGCGGTAATGGCCCAGATGGGCACCCCGGACATGCGGCTGCCCATTCAGCTGGCCCTGACCTATCCCCAGAGGACCATATCCCCGGTTGAGCCCTTGGATCTGACCAAGTGCGCCGCTTTGACTTTCTGCCAGCCGGATTTGGAAAAATTCCCCTGCCTGGCTTTGGCCAGAGCATGCGCCCAGCGGGGCGGTACCGCCTGCCCTGCTATGAACGGCGCCAACGAAGAAGCGGTGGCTCTGTTTCTTGCGGATGAAATTGGCTTCTACGACATCTATCGCCTGGTGGCACAGGCGGTGGAACAGGTTCCTTTTATTCAAAATCCCACTCTGGAGCAGATTCTGGAGGCCGACCGGCTGGCACGGCTGGCGGTGCGGAATTCATCTAATCACTAAGCGAGGCTAATTATGAGCGTTTTCAGTATCCTTTTTGGCATTTTTCTGTTCAGTCTTTTGATTTTTATTCATGAATTGGGACATTTCCTGGCGGCCAAGACCTTTGGAGTCCAGGTGAATGAATTCTCTATGTTTATGGGCCCGGTGCTTTGGAAGAAGCAGAAAGGGGAGACCCTTTATTCTCTGCGGCTGATTCCCATCGGCGGCTTCTGCGAGATGGAGGGTGAGAACGGTGACAGCCTCAGCCCCCGCTCCTTTACTGCCGCTGCCTGGTGGAAGCGGCTGGTGATTCTGGTTGCCGGTCCTTTCATGAATCTTCTGGCAGGACTGGTACTGTTTCTCTGCTTTTTTGCGCCCCAGGAGCGGTTTATTGTCCCTGTGGTGGACCATGTGGAGCGAAACAGTGCCATTGCCGCCTTTGGTAAGAATGAAGAGGGCATCAAAAAGGGTGACCGGATCCTGGAGGTGGACGGCGAAAAAATCTATATGTACACGGATTTTGAGCTGGTCCTTATGGCCAAGGCCGATGAGCAGAACAATCCCCAGAACAGGCATGATCTGGTGCTGCTGCGGGACGGCCAGCGGATCGAATTAAAGGATTTTGCTATGCAGAAGCGGAATTTCCAGGAGGAGGACGGCTCGTCCACCCTGCGCTATGGCTTTAACTTCGGTTCGGTGGAAAGAACCCTGCCCAACCTCTTGAAGCAGACCTGGAATGCTGCCATGTCCAACATCCGCATGGTGCGAATCAGCCTTCAAATGCTGCTGACGGGCAAGGCCGGATTAAAGGATATGAGCGGCCCTGTGGGCATTGTGCAGATGATGACAGAAACCAGTGCCAAATCCTCCAGCCTGTATTATGCGTTTTTGAATATGCTCAGCTTCGGCGGTCTGATTTCCGTGAACCTGGGCATTATGAATTTGCTGCCCATCCCCGCGCTGGACGGCGGGCGGTCCGTGGGCGTGGTGCTCACCGCTGCCATCGAGGGCGTTACCAGAAAGAAAATCAACCCCAAGTACGAGGGCTATATCCACGGCGCGGGCATGATTGCGCTGTTTGCCCTCATGGGACTGATTATGTTCAAGGATATTTTTGTAATCATTAAGGGGTAAGAGAGATGACAAGACAGATTCTTGTGGGGAATGTCCCCATCGGCGGCGGTGCCCCGGTGTCCATTCAGTCCATGCTGAATACCAAGACCACGGATGTGGAGGGCTCCCTTTCTCAGATCAAGAAGCTGGCCGCCGCCGGATGCCAGATTGTCCGCCTGGCGGTGCCCAACCGGGAGGCTGCCCGGGGCTTCGCGGAGATTTGCAAAGAAAGCCCCCTGCCCCTGGTGGCGGATATCCACTTTGACTATCAGCTGGCCATTCTGGCTGCCGAAGGCGGCGCCTCCAAAATCCGCATCAACCCCGGCAACATCGGCGGGGCGGATCGGGTCAGAGCCGTGGTGGAGGTGTGCAAGGACAGGCACATTCCCATCCGCATTGGCGTTAACGGCGGCAGCCTGGACAAGGCACTGCTGGAAAAATATGGCCATCCCACTCCGGAAGCGCTGGTGGAAAGCGCCTTCCAGCATTTGGAGCTGCTGGAAAAAGAGGGCTTTTATGATACCTGCGTTTCCATGAAGTCCTCCACCGTGCCCAATATGGTGGCTGCGGCCCGGCTGTTCCGGAGCAAATGCGACTATCCGCTGCACATCGGCGTGACGGAGACCGGCCCGGTGCGCCAGGGATTAATTAAATCCGCCATGGGCATTGGGGCCCTGCTGCTGGACGGCATCGGCGATACCCTGCGGGTCAGCCTCACCGACGACCCGGTGGAGGAGGTATACGCCGCCAAGGATATTTTAAAGGCTGCTGGACTGCGGAAAGAGGGCGTGGACATCATCTCCTGCCCCACCTGCGGCAGGACCCGCATCGACCTGATCGGCCTGGTGAACCAGGTGGACCGGGCGCTGAAAAACTGCCAAAAGCCCATTACCGTGGCGGTTATGGGCTGCATCGTCAACGGCCCCGGAGAAGCCCGGGAGGCGGACATCGGCATCGCCGGAGGCGATGGCTGGGGTATGATTTTTGAAAAGGGACAGCAGGTGGCGAAGCTTCCTTATGACGAGCTGCTTCCCGCCCTGCTGGAACGGATAGAAAAGCTGTAATCATGGAAAAAACCGTTTTTCTGTTGGATATGTTTTCGGACTATGAGCCGCCTGAGGGGATGAAAGCCGCCCTTTCTCAGGCGGCCATTGCTGCTGCGGATATTCATCTGGAAAGCCGCAGCGTCCAGGTGGCGGCCCACAGCCCCAGCTACATTCCAAGGCGTCTGCTGGAAACCGCGGAGCGGGAGGTGGCGGCGCTGTACGGCCTGAGCCGGGTGGAGATCACCGTGACCCATCCGGCCTCCGAGCTGCAAAAAATCGAGCCGGAAGAGCTGATGATGCTGTTCGTCAGCCGCAATTCCATGACCCGGGGCACTCTGGCCGGGGCGAAATGGGAATGGGAAGGTCAGGCGCTTACCATCCGGCTTCGGGCCAACGGCAAGGCCACCGTCCAGGAGCTGATTCCCCAGGTGCAGACCGTTTTACGGGAGCGATTTGCCACCCCGGTGACCATCCAGGTGGAGGCGGGCAGCGATTTAGAGGGCAAGGAGCTCTTTGAGGCCATGGATTCCATGCGCCAGTCCGTGATGGAAGCCCATCCCAAAGTTTCTTCCAAGCAGGAGGCCGCTCCTGCCAAGGCGGCACAGGAGAGCCCCACCTTCTATGGCAAGCCTTTCCGGGGCAATGCGGTGGCCATGAGCCAGATGTCCATGGACATGGGCACCATCATTGTGGAGGGCAGGGTGTTTGCCGTCGACCACAAGGAGCTGACCAAGCGCAACGCCTATGTGGTGAAATTCGACATGACGGACAACACGGGTTCCATCCGGGTCAGCCGGTTTCTGGAGGCCAAGGAGGCCAAGCCCATTCTGGAGAACGTGCAGATCGGCTCCGTGCTCCGGGTCCAGGGCAAGCTGATTGAGGACCGGTTTGAAAACGACATGGTGCTCAAGCCCTATGCCATGATGCCTGGCTCCATGCCCAAGCGAAAGGACCTGGCTCCCGGAGAAAAGCGGGTGGAGCTGCATCTGCACACCACCATGAGCAACATGGATGCCCTGACGGATACCGCCGCTGCCGTGAAGCAGGCCGCCGCCTGGGGGCACAGGGCCATCGCCATCACGGACCATGGCGTTGCCCAGTCCTTCCCCGATGCCATGAAGGCCGCCAGCAAGGCCAAGGTGGCGGGCACGGACGAGAACATCAAAATCCTCTATGGCTGCGAAGGATATTATGTAAATGATGTGGATGACCGCATTGTGGTCCACGGCAGTCAGGAGATGGACTTCCACCAGGAATATGTGGCCTTCGATTTGGAAACCACCGGCCTCAGCGCCCGGGAGGATACCATCATCGAAATCGGTGCGGTGCTTCTAAAGGACGGGGTGGAGCTGGACCGGTTCCAGACCTTTGTGGACCCGGAGCGTATTTTGGATAAAAAAATCGTGGAGCTCACCGGCATCACTCAGGACATGCTGATTGGCGCCCCGAAATTGGAAGAGGTGCTGCCCAAATTCCTGGAATTTGTGGGAGATCGGGTGCTGGTGGCCCACAACTCCGATTTCGACACCGGCTTCATCCGGGTGGCCTGCCAGCGGCTTGGGTATGAATACCACTATACCGCGGTGGATACGCTGATTCTGTCCCAGAATATGCTGCCCCACCTGAATAAATTCAAGCTGGATATCGTCTCCGCCGCCCTGAGCCTGCCGGAGTTTAACCATCACCGGGCGGGGGACGATGCCATGACCTGCGGCCTGATCATGGACCGGCTGATGAAGAAAATGGAGGAGGAGCTGGATATCCACACCCTCCAGGCAGTGAACCCTGCCATGGTTTCTCTGCGCTCCAAGGGGCGCATCACCGACCGCCATGCCCGGCACATCATTCTCTTCGCCAAAAATCAGGTTGGCCTGCGGAATCTCTACCATCTGATTTCCGATTCCAACCTGCAATATTTCAAGCGGGTGCCCCGGATGCCCAAGTCCGAGATCCTGGCCATGCGGGAGGGACTGATCATCGGCTCTGCCTGCGAGGCGGGAGAGCTGTTCCAGGCCATTCTGGACGGCAAAAGCGACGACGAGCTGAAGCGCATTGCCTCCTTCTATGACTATCTGGAAATTCAGCCCCTGGCCAACAACCGCTTTATGCTGGAAAAGGGCATTGCCAAGGATGAAGAGGACCTGCGGAACTTCAACCGCACGGTGGTTCGACTGGCGGACGAGCTGGGGAAACTGGTAGTTGCTACCGGCGACGTGCACTTTTTGAACCCGGAGGACGAGATTTTCCGCCATATTCTCCTGGCAACCAAGGGCTTCGAGGACGCGGACAAGCCCAACCCCCTGTATTTCCGCACCACCGACGAAATGCTGAAGGAGTTCAGCTACCTGGGGGAGGAAAAGGCCTATGAAATCGTGGTCACCAACCCCAACAAAATCGCCGACATGTGCGAGAGCCTGCGGCCCGTGCCCCATAACCTCTTCGCGCCGAAAATCGAAAACTCCGTGGAGGATTTGAAGCGGCTGGTTTACGATAAATTCCACCGCCTCTACGGCGACAACCCGCCGGAGCTCATGACCAAGCGGGTGGAAACCGAGCTCCACGACATCATCAACTGTCATTACGATGTGATTTACATGTCCGCCCAGAAGCTGGTGCAGAACAGCCTGGAGCATGGCTATCTGGTGGGCTCCCGGGGCTCCGTGGGTTCCTCCATTGTGGCCTACATGTCCGGCATCACGGAAGTGAACTCCTTCCCGCCCCACTACCGCTGCCCCAATCCGGAGTGCAAATTCTCCACCTTTGATGTCCCCAAGGGCTATGGCTGCGGCGCGGACCTGCCGGACGCGGTGTGCCCCAAATGCGGCACCAAGTTTGAAAAGGACGGCTTCAACATCCCCTTTGAGACTTTCCTGGGCTTCGGCGGCGACAAGGTGCCGGATATCGACCTGAACTTTTCCGGCGAATATCAGGCCAAGGCCCACGCCTACTGCATTGAGATGTTCGGAAAGTCCCACGTGTTCCGGGCGGGCACCATCGGCACCGTGGCGGAGAAGACCGCCTTCGGCTATGTGAAAAAGTACCTGTCGGAGCGGGGCAAAACCGCCAGCCGGGCGGAGGAAGCCAGGCTGGCAGCAGGATGCGTGGGTGTCCGGCGCACCACGGGGCAGCACCCCGGCGGCCTGGTGGTCATCCCCCAGGAGAATGAAATCTGGGATTTCTGCCCGGTGCAGCACCCTGCCGACGACCCCAATGCAGAGCAGATCACCACCCATTTTGAATATCACTCCATGGAGGAGAACCTCTTAAAGCTGGATATGCTGGGCCACGACGACCCCACCATGATCCGCATGATGGAGGATATGACCGGGGTGGACGCAAAGAAAATACCCCTGGACGATAAGCGCACCATGTCCATCTTCACCTCCTCCAAGGAACTGGGCTATGAGGATGACCCCATCCTTGGCCCCACCGGGGCGGTGGCCATCCCGGAGTTCAACACCAAGTTCACCCGGGGAATGCTGCTGGATACCATGCCCACCCGGTTCGATACCCTGCTGCGGCTTTCCGGCTTCTCCCACGGCACCGATGTGTGGCTGGGCAACGCCAAGGATTTGATCACCTCCAAAACCGCAACGGTTGACCAGGCCATCGGCTGCCGGGATGACATCATGATCTATCTTATTTCCTGCGGGATGCCGGAAAAGCGCTCCTTTAAAATCATGGAAGCCGTGCGAAAGGGCAGGGGACTGCCGGAGGGGGCGGAGGAGGAGATGAAGGCGGCGGGGGTGCCGGACTGGTACATCGGCTCCTGTAAGAAGATCAAATACCTCTTCCCCAAGGCCCACGCCGTTGCCTATGTGATGATGGCCTTCCGCATTGCCTGGTTCAAGGTCTATCATCCTTTGGCTTTCTACTCCGCCTATTTCTACCGGCGCAGCCAAAAGGGCGGGTTCGACGCGGTGCTCATGACCGGGGGCAAGGATGCGGTGGTGGCCAATATCCATGCCATCGAGAATAACGAAAACGCCACGGACAAGGACGAGGACCTGCTCACCACCATGGAGGTGGTGTATGAATACTACCTCCGGGGCTTCGACTTCCTGCCCATCGATATCTATAAGAGCCACGCCACAAAATTTTTAATTGAGGATGGCAAACTGCTGCCGCCCTTTGTGTCCATTTCCGGCCTGGGGGAAAGCGCCGCCTGGGACCTGATGAACGGGCGAAAGGGAAAGAGCTTCCTCTCCATCGAAGAGGTGGCCGCTGCCTGCCCCAAGGTGTCCAAAACCCATATTCAGATGCTGAAAGCGGCGGGGGCATTCGGAGATCTGCCGGATACCAGCCAGATCAGCCTGTTCTAATTTTTTGGGGAAAGCAGTATTTTGAACAGGTAATTTCAAAGCAACTTTCGGTTGCAACTCTGGTTTTGCATCAGAATGCCACAAAAACAGTCCACTCAATTTAGAATTCAGATGACCAGCATGGATAGGCTGATTGTGAAATTGGAATTTGGCGGGATGTTTCGTAGGGAACGGATTTATCCGTTCCGAAAGGTCAGTTAACATCCATGGTTCGTTGAACGGGAAATAGTCCGTACATACCCTTGGAAATGGGCTTGCTCATTCAGTCTGCGTAGCCGCTTTTGCGGATGTTTTTATCATGAATTCGGCTGGATATTCGGACAACTTGGCTCTTTGCCAAATAATTGGGTGCGGTAATTCCGCTTCGCGGTCGGAACGGATAAATCCGTTCCCTACGAACACGTTGGAAGACATCCCATCCAATGAACCCGCAAAATTCCAATTTATGAATATGCTTATGAAAGCGGATAGCCTTATAAAAATCATACGGAGGTGCAGCCTTTGGAAGAGAAGAAAACGATCTTGGTCCATTATGGCAAGAAAATGGTGGAAGTGGATGTGGACAACGCGATTTACGCTGTGATGGACCGCAATTACGCGCAAATCCACATGTCTGAAACGGAAATCCATAGAATCCGCGCCACTTTCCCGGAGCTTCAGCAGCTGCTGGGGCCGGATTTCGTCCAGGTGAAGCGGGGCTGCCTGGTCCGGGTGTCGGAAATCCAGCAAATCAGCGACCGGGTCTACCTGAAAAACGGCGAGTCGCTGCCCCTGGTCATGCTCCAGAAAAAGGAGCTGGTGGAGCAGGTCTGCGCCATGCGGGGCTGTACAGCCAAGGAGATCGTGGGCAAAACCATCCGTGGCGTGGCCGTGGAGCGGGAAGCCCAGGAGGATGCCGACCAAGGCGAGCAGACCATGCAGACCCAGGGGGATAGCCTGGTCATCGTGGTGGGGCGGCGGGAGATTCGCATTCCTGTAGATACCATTCTTTACATCCAGGTGGAGAAAGGTTTTGGCCACATCCATACCTCCTCCGGGGAGCACTACCGGGTCCGCACCACCCATTGTGCCCTGCAGCGGCTTTTGGGGGACCGGTTCATCTTCATCGGCTATAACTGCCTGGTTTCCGCCATGGCCATTCACACTGTGGGGGAAAAGCTGCTGCTGTGCAATGGGGAGGAATTGGAGTATTCCCAGCGGCGCAAGGCGCAGATCCTCCGGTTTGTCAAGGAGCGGAAGCGGCTCTTCATCGACAGCTTGCCGGAGGATGGAATTCCGAAAAGCTTCCAGGAATACCGGGATTACTACCGCTTTTTTGAGCGGGTGGACCTGGCCTTTGCGGATATCGAAATGGTGTTCAACGAGAACCGGCAGGCGGTGGACTGGATTTTCCGCTATGGAAATGAGGCCCTGGCTCGATTGGAAAAGCTGCCGCTGAAAAGCCTGATCGGCAGCAGCTTCGGCAGCCTGTTTTCCAATATGGATGCCAAATGGCTGCGGTGCTATGAGCAGTCGGTGCTCTATGGCAAGGCCCAGGAAATCGCGGATTACAGCCCGGAGATCGATACCAACCTCAAGGTGATCTGCTTCCCCACCTTCAAGGGGCATTGCGGCTGCATCCTGTTCAACGCGGACGAGCTCACGGAGTGGAAGAAGCCGTAACAAAATCGCGGATTTGATTCAGAAAATTGAAATTTGCAGACGTGATCCAAGGGAACGGATTCATCCGTTCCGCCCGGTAACGTATTCATGGGGTGCACATTGAATGGAAAAAGGTTGCGGTTTGCGTAGGGAATGGGCTTGTGTCAAGAGCAACATGGTTTACAGATTGTGTAACAACATGGTTTACACATTTGCTCTTGGATCGTTCTCCAAAAGGTATGCTCTTCTAAGGGTGTAGGCTCTGGCTTCCAGGTTGATTCTTCCGATCTTGAACT
>JAQYLT010000016.1 GCA_028719885.1 Bacillota bacterium | reverse complement strand
TCCTCCCCTACGGAGGTGGTAACGGACACCCCGTAGGGACACCCGTCCCCGGGTGTCCGATACGGAGATGGTAACGGACACCCCGGAGGGGTGTCCCTACGAAAGTGGTGCAGTGTCGCACAGTGCGTCAAACAACAATTTCAATATCCGCTTATCATAACCAATCTCTCCATACGAAAAAACCAGGCCCGATGGTGGGTCTGGTTTCTTCCGTTATTCCGCTTCCGTCCGGACAGGGAAACCGCCTCCCGCTTACTTCAGCTTCACGGCGGTGCCGTAGGCGATGACCTCGGCGGCTCCCTGCATCACAGCCGAGGAACCAAACCGGATGTTCACAATGGCGTCGGCTCCCAGGGCATTGGCCTCGTCCACCATTCTCTTGGTGGCGATCTGACGGGCCTCCACCAGCATGTCGGTGTAGCTGGTGATTTCGCCGCCCACCAGGGTCTTCATACCGGCCATGAAATCCTTGCCGAAATTCTTGGACTGCACCACCGTCCCCTTTACCAGTCCGATGGCCTCCATGTCCCGGCCGGGAACGTGATCAATATTCAGCAGCAGCATCTTCTTCTCCTCCTTCAATTTCTTTGATTCTCTCCTTGAATGATATCCAGATAGGGATGATGAGCCCCAGATCCAGCAATGAAACAATGAGCAGCAGCGCGCTCAGAAAGCCCTCCGGGAAGTACCAGCGGCGCAGATACAGCAGCATTCCCGGTCCGGCCAGGCAGAGCAGGGTATAGAAGCAGGCGCCTTTCAGAGCGTCCCGCTTTTTTGGGGGGTTAGTATTTTTTGGCATCCTCTTCCTCCCCGCTGTCGATCTCTTTCAATCGCTGGGAAAGGGCCAGCACCACTCCCACGATGATGGCTGTGAAGATGGCTCCCGCAAACAGAACCGCCAGCCAGCCCACGGTATCCTCCGGCACCTCCAGCACGGCGGTGGCCAGCAGCGCCAGGTACACCAGGAAAAAGGCCACCACAACCAGGGCGCTGAGAATGGCTCCCCGCTTAATATTTTTTCGCATCGTCAATTTCTCCTTTCCGAATTTCCTGAATCCGCTGGGTCAGCGCCGCAACGGAGCCGATGCCGATGGCGGCGAAAACGCCCAGAATCACCGCCACAAACCAGATGGGCGGCGCGTCCTCCGGGGCCAGGGAGATGGCCCAGAGAAACAGCCAGATGAGGGCGACCATGAGAGTCAGTACCAGCGCCGTCACCGTCACCGGGGCGATGTAGCGCTTCTTGATGTCCTGGGCGGTCACATCCCGGAAGCGGGTGCCGGAATGCTCCATGCTTTCCATCCGCTCCAGCAGCGCCTGGGGGTCCAGCTGGCTGATGGGGATATCCTGACTGGAAAGCTCCTGACAAAGCTCCGCCGCCTGCTGGAGATTCCGCTGCTGCCGCTCCAGGCAGATGAGGTGGCGCCGCATGCCGTCGCCTACGGTGTGAGCGCCTGAGAGCATGAGGCGAATCTCGTCGATGGGCACATCCAGCTTCCGCAGGAGGCGAATCCGGCGGAGCACCTCCACGTCGCTGTCGCCGTAGTCCCGGTAGCCGTTTTCCGGGTTGCGCCGGGGGGAGAGCAGGCCCTGCTCCTCATAGAAGCGGATATTCTTTTTGGGGATGCCGGACAGGGCCTCCACCTCGTTGATTTTCACGGCAGCCACCGCCTTTCTGCCTACAATATAAACCTTCCACCAGGGGGAAAGTCAAGAGCTTTTTGAAAAATATGTAAAAATTCCTTGCCGCCCTCCACAGCGAACAGACAAATTGGAATTTGGTGATGTATTTCGTAGGGAACGGATTTATCCGTTCCGCCCATTTGGGTAAGTACCCAGTTTCGAATCATCATAAAAATGTTGTTATTTGCGTAGGGAATGCATTTATGCATTCCGTCTCCTTATTGTTTCAAATCGGTGGATGATATGGGAAGAGAAGCGAAAAATACGTATGAAATACCATTTAACGAACCGCGGTGATTATCGGAGGTTTCGGAACGGATAAATCCGTTCCCTACGCAAATCCCAACGTTTTACGATTTAACCAACTACCACAAGAGAATGTTACCAAGGCGGAACGGATAAATCCGTTCCCTACGAACACATACCGCCAAATTCCAATTTACCGTGGGCTGTGTTTGGTCGATGGGCACATAATTTTTTCTCCATCCGCAAATAGTAGTTAAGGTCCAATTTTTAGAAATTCTTAAAATTCCTGAAAACTTTCCGAAAAAGCTTTGCAATTTCGTTTCCATGTGATATACTATTCTGGCAAAAAAATCGTTAACCGACAAAAGAGGAATAGCAATGGCTGATTTATCAAAAATTTCCGTTGTGCTGCCTTCTCTGGACCCGGATGAAAAGCTCACCGCCGTCATCGACGGATTGCTTTCCCATGGCTTTTCCGATATCATCCTGGTCAATGACGGCAGCAAGCAGGAAAATATGCATTTCTTTACCGATGCCGCCCAGGCCCATCCGGAGATCCACCTGCTGAATCATGAGGTGAACCGGGGCAAGGGTGCCGCCCTGAAAACCGCTTTTACCTGGTTTCTGGAAAACCGCCCCGATGCTTTGGGCGTGGTCACCGTGGACGGGGACAACCAGCACCATCCGGAAGATACCCGGGCCTGCTGCGAACATATGCTGGAAACGGGCCGCATCACCCTGGGCTGCCGGGATTTCTCCCTGCCCCAGGTGCCTGCCAGAAGCCGCTTCGGCAACAAAACCACCTCGCTGGTGTTCAAGCTCTTCTGCGGCATCAAATTGTCCGACACCCAAACCGGCCTGCGGGCCTTCCCCCGGGATACCTTGAAACTGATGTGCCAGGTGGCAGGGGACCGGTTTGAATACGAGACCAATATGCTGCTGGCCATGAAAACCAATGGAATTCCCTTTGACGAGGTGAAGATCCGCACGGTTTACATCGAGGAAAACAAAAGCTCCCATTTCCATTGGCTCAAGGATTCCTGGCGGATTTACAAATTGATTCTGGCGCACTTCTTCCGCTATACCCTGAGCAGCCTGGTCAGCTCCATTCTGGATATCAGCCTGTTCCATCTGTTCACCCGGCTGCTCATGGGCAGCGTCAGCGGACTGGCCCTGGACGCCGCCGCCACCGGCCTGGCCAGGCTCATTTCCTCTTTGTTCAATTTCTTTGTGAACAAAAAGGTGGTGTTCCGCTCCGGCGTGTCCACCGGTGCCGCCCTGGTGCGGTACTATGCTCTGGCCGTCCCCATGATGCTGGCCCAGGCCCTGCTCACCGACGCGGCCAGCAGCGTGCTGAGGCTCCATCAGGGCAGCTTCCTGCACACCCTGGTGTACGCCGTGGTGATGACGGTACTGTACTTTGTCAGCTATTCGATCCAGCAGCGCTGGGTCTTTGCCCCCAACAAAAATACTTCGCGAGGTAACGATCATGAGTAAGAAAACCCAAAAGAAGAAAGGCAGCGGCCTGCTGGGGCGGATTGTCCGGCGGTTCTTCCTGCTGCTGTTCACCATTGTCATTTTGCTGGTGGTGGGCTTGTCGCTGGTGATGAACCTGGTGTTCAACGG
The DNA here is from genome assembly GCA_028719885.1 of Bacillota bacterium. Taxonomy (GTDB): domain Bacteria; phylum Bacillota; class Clostridia; order Oscillospirales; family Oscillospiraceae; genus Faecousia. The sequence continues at coordinate 42,273 of JAQYLT010000016.1, read as the reverse complement.
GCCGTCTCCCGCTGCCCGGGATGTGCTCACCATGTCCCTGCTGGAGCCCAGCGCGACCAAGTGGATTCCCGGCCTGTTTATGGACGAGGAAATCGTGGAGAGCATCCGCAACGCCGGTAAGGACAACGAAATCCAGGAGGAGCAGAACCTGGATGATATCGTGATTATGGATGCCAACACTCTGGCCGCCTCCGACGAATGGGCCGCCTATCCCGACGGCATCCGCATCGAGAGCTATTCCGGCAAAACCTTTAACGCCCACATCATGCTGATTCAGGACCCCAGCCGGGTGTATCTGGGCCTTTCCACCTACGACGGCTTCTCCACCAGCAAGCCCGGCAAGCGCTTAAACGTGGCCATTGAGGATGAGGGCGCCTCCGCCGCCATCAACGCCGGTGCCTTCAACGACGACGGCACCGCCGGCAGCCAGGTGGGCAGCGTCCCCGCGGGCCTGACCATCCACGGCGGCCAGGTGGTCTCCGATCAGTACAAGGGCCTGGTTCCCGAAAAGGGCTTCTGCGGCTTCAACAACGAGAACAAGCTGGTGGTGGCCGAGACCATGACTGCCGAGCAGGCCATGGCCCAGGGCATCCGGGACGGCTGCGAGTTCGGCCCGGTGCTGATTGTCAACGGCGTGCCCAACCAGAAGGTCTACTCCGGCAACTCCGGCTACAACCCCCGTACCGTGGTGGGCCAGAGAGCCGACGGTGTGGTGATCTTCGTCTGCGCCGACGGCCGTCAGGCCGGCTCCCTGGGCGCCACCTACAAGGATATGATCGACATCCTGGTTTCCTATGGCGCGGTGAACGCCTGCAACATGGACGGCGGCTCCTCCTCCATCATGCTCTATCGGAATTACCAGACCGGTGAGGTGGAGATGGTCAACAGCTATTCCGTGCTTCAGTCCGAACCCAGAAGAATGCCAAACTTCTGGATGGTCAAGCCCTTGCAGTGAGGTGATTGAGAGATGTATCAAGGAAAATTTGACGCCAAATCCAAGGGCCAGCAGGCACCGGATCAGGCACTGGACAATATCATCCGGGAGCGGGCCGAGGACAATGCCGCCCGAGCTGCCAGAAAGGCCAGCCGGGATGCTCGCCGGAGCAGCGAAAGACCCCAGCAGAACGCCAGACCCGCCGCCCAGCGTCCCGCCCCGCAAAGGGCGCAGCAGCAGCGGCCCGCACCGGCAGCCGGTCAGCGCCCCACCCCTGCCCAGCGGAGCGCTGCGGCTCCCGCTCAGCGGCCCAAAAAGCAGACCGAGGTGGAAGTGGTTCAGCAGCAGCGCCGGGGTCCCCGGCTGGGCGGAATCATCTTCTACAGCATGTATTTCGTGATGATTTTCGTCTTCTTCATCGGCGTGTTCGTCACATTGAACTGGCTCAACGGCTGGCTGAAGGACTACGAGGCCGCCCAGCCCACCGTCAAGTGCCAGCAGGTGTTCGACCAGCTCTTCGGCAATCCCGACTGGGCCCAGCTCTACCGGCTGGCCGGTGACCCCACCGGTACCGGCACCAACAAATACGACACCCTGTTTGAGGGCGTGGACGCCTATGTATCCTATATGGAGGACAAGGTGGCCGGTCAGGAGCTGAACTTCGTGGAGACCTCCGCGGGCATTGGCACCAAGAAAAAATATATCGTCCGCCTGGGCTCCGAGAAGCTGGCCACCTTCACCCTGAACGGCTACACCGAGGAGCAGAAGATCACCGCCATTCCCGACTGGCAGCTGGACGGCGTGGAAATCTTCGTCAACCGGCAGGAGTCCATCAAGATTCGCAAGCTGGAAAACCATGTGGCCTATGTGAACAATCAGCCCCTGGACGACAGCTATACCATCCAGATCGCCTCCACCAAGGCCGATGAAAACCTGTCCCCCGAGAACCGCATCCGCACCAGCATCCAGGAGGTCACCGGCCTGCTCACCACCCCCGAGCTGCTGGTTTACGACCAGACCGGCGCCCCCATTGAGGTGCGCTACAATCCGGATTCCGGCATGTTTGAGGAGCAGACCGATGCCATCGCCATGACCGAGGAGGAGCGTACCGCTGTGTTCGGCGCGCTGGAGGCCTATGCGGGCTTCATGATCAACGCCAGCGGCAGCCGGGCGGCACTGGCCAAGTATTTCGACGGCGGCTCCCAGGTCTATAATGACATCCTCAAGATGGGCAGCGAGCTGTGGATGAACGCCGACCGGGGCCATGAATTCCGCAACGAGGAGATCCTTGGCTACACCAAGCATTCTTCCACCCTGTTCTCCGTCCGGGCCTCCATGGTCATGCACGTTGTCAATAAGGACAACACCGAAAAGGACTTCAATGTGGTCCAGTCCATGTATTTCACCAATAAGAACGGCAAGTGGGTCTGCACCGAAATGACCAATGAGGACATCACCGCTCCCGTGGGCGAGGTAAGGCTCACCTTCTGCGACGCGGCGGGCAATGTGCTCTCCTCGGAATTCTATGCCACCGATGCCGCCAGCCTCACCGCGCCCGTGGTGCAGGCGCCCAGCGGCAAGGTGTTCTCCGGCTGGTGCACCGTGGAAGAGAACGAGCAGGGCCAGAAGACCTGGAATATGATGTTCCAGCCCGATGAGACTGGCCTCGTCAGTCTGTCCTCTGGCTATACCCTGACCCCCATGGTTCTGTATCCCCTGTTCACCAACGCATAAATCCACTGATAAGGAGGCTTCACCATGATTGAGCAAGCAAAAGCATTGCTGGATTCCCTGGCCATCACTTTCGACTTTCCCATTCTGGAGTTCATCCGCAACTACCTGACCTGCGATTTTCTGGATAAGGCCATGCCCTATATCACCCTCTTCGGAGAGTGGGGCGCCTTCTGGATCGCCATCGCCGTCATTATGCTTCTCTTCCGCAAGACCCGCAAGACCGCCTGGTCCATGGGCGCGGCGCTGATGCTGGGATTGATCGTCTGCAATATCATCCTGAAAAACCTCATCGGCCGGGACCGCCCATTCTTCTTCTACACCGTGGAGCGGATGGCCAATTACGACCTGCCCCAGCTGAAAAACTGGGTGCCGGTGACGGAAAATGACATCAAGTGGCTGGTGGCCAGTGACCTGCATAAGTCCTTCCCCTCCGGCCATACCATCGCCTGCTTCGAGGCCTCCACGGTGCTGCTGATCAAGGACAAGCGCCTGGGCATCCCCGCCGCCGTCATCGCCTTCCTGGTGGCCTTCTCCCGGCTGTACCTGTATGTCCACTATCCCAGCGACGTGATCTTCTCCATGTTCGCCGGTATCCTGCTGGGCCTGCTGGGCTGCGCCATCGTTTCCATCGTGTATCATTTCCTCCCCGAAAAGCGGGGCAAGTATCAAAGAGCAAAATAACGCTTCAAAGCAGCGGCTGTCTACCCCGGCAGCCGCTGCTTCTTTTCTTTCAAATTTTTTTAAAAAAGCATTGACAAATGAAGAATCCTGTTATATAATACACAAGCTGTCACCGAGAACAGCAAAACTTAAGAATGCTGCTATAGCTCAGCCGGTAGAGCGCATCCTTGGTAAGGATGAGGTCGCCAGTTCAAATCTGGCTAGCAGCTCCAAAGCCTCTGAAATCTTCTGGTTTCAGAGGCTTTCTTTTGTTATTATGAAAAATTGGCGTCAGATAATTCAATGTGCGAATCGGCCTTGCTCAGCAAACGGGCAAATCGGAATTTGACGGGTTGAATGGTACCATGAAACGACACGGCCCGTGTAAGCCCTCCTTGTGTAAAGGGTGGTCGGAACACTGTATCATTGGTCGAACTTCGGATGTTCACCAACGATTTTTCGATTCAATACCCCCTGGTGATTTGCGACCAGGGCGGAATGCATAAATGCATTCCCTACGAAACATGCTGACAAATTCCAATTTGGCGATGTGATTGTCGTATGAAAAAATGGGATGCATCGTAGGGCGGGGTTTTCCCCCGCCGCTTGGTTCCAGTTTTGGACAGCTCCCATTTGATGATAAAACCCAAAAATCGCTACATTTCGGCGGGGGCAAGCCACCCGCCCTTGTATCAGGTTTTGGAGAAGAAAAATCCTTGACAATATATCAAAAAAGGAATATACTATCGATAGATAGAAGGTGCATAAATGTTTGAAATCGAGTTTTATCAACTTCCAAACGGGAAAAAACCGGTAGAAGAATTTCTTGACAGCTTGGACAAGAAAATGAGGGCAAAGGCAATTTATGGCCTCTCCATTTTGGAGGAATACGGAAATACGCTAAGAGAACCGCACTCCAAATCAATGGGAGATGGATTGTTCGAGCTCCGGATAAAGTTCGCAGGGGACATTTCGCGGATATTTTACTTCTTTGTAGTTGATAATAAAATCATTCTGACGAACGGATTTATCAAAAAGACCTTAAAAACCCCAAAGGCCGAACTTGATCTTGCAAGAAAGTACAAGGCAGACTATGAAAGGAGGCAAAACTGCAATGAGTGATTTGCAGAGATATTTGGATAAGCAGCTGAAAGACTCGGAATTTGCCGCCGAGTACGAGCAAATGCGTCCGGAGTATGAGGCGATTCGTGCTGTGATCGCGGCCCGCCTGGAAAGCCACATGACGCAGAAAGAGCTTGCAGAAAAGACTGGTATCCGTCAATCCAACATCAGCCGAATTGAAAGCGGGGCCAGCAGCCCAACAATTGACACGTTAGCCCGCATTGCTGCTGGGCTTGGAAAAAAGCTGAAGATTGAATTCCAATAATCATTGGAAAGGGGAGAAAGCATGTTCCGATGACGCATTCGTCTTATCGCTTTGCTGTTATGCGGTCCTCTCTGCCCGAGCTGAACCGGGCGGCCATCCATGTAAAGCGGAACCAAAAACTGCCCATTTTCGGGATTGACACCGGTGCTTTCCTGGAATATACTGTAATTGAGGAAGAGTACATCTTTTTCCAATATTAGAACGAAAGGGGCTAAAATTATGCTGAAAAAACTCATTTGTCTCCTGGTTGCCGTGGTGCTTTGCCTCCCGATCTATGCCGCTGCAGAGGATTTCTCTGCCATGAGCACCGAGGAGCTGCAAACCCTCATCGATCAGGCCCGGGCGGAGCTGCTGAACCGGGAGCTGGCGATGGCGGAGAAGACCGTGATCGTGGAGGCCGACGGCATCACCGTCACTCTCACCGGTGAAGTCGACCTGGAAGCCGCCTACGACGATACCATGACCTTGAAGCTGAATGTGATCGTTACCAACACCTCCGACAAGGATATGGCCGCCTGCCTGGACAGCGTCTACGTCAATGGCTGGGAGGGCTGGGGCTTCTCCAGCTTTGAGCTTGCGGCGGGCAAAAAGGCCAAGGATACCATCGAGGTATACGAGGTGGATGTGGACGCAGAGCTCACCGCCCTGGAGGAGCTGGAAACCATCGAGTTCCACTTCTACACCTACGACCCCAACTCCTACGAGACCGTGACCGATGACATCGTTACCACCGTTCACTTCTAAATGAATCCCACCCGCGCCTCCGGTGAATGCCGGGGGTGCGGATTTTTTCTGTGGACATCCCGGGAAAGCGATGGTATAATAGCGTGTAATGAAAGAAAACCATGTGCATGTCGGCATGACGCAGCAATCAGATAGATTGGAATTTGTAGAAATGTTTCGTAGGGAATGCATTTATGCATTCCGCCCTGGCCGTAAATCACCGGGGGATATTGAATCGAAAAAACGTTACGTTTTGCGTAGGGAACGGATTTATCCGTTCCGAAACATCAGTCAACATCCATGTTTCGTTGGATGGCAACGGGCCCCAATTTTCAACATTTTTCCATTCAACGTACACCCCATAAAAACGTTACCGGGCGGAACGGATAAATCCGTTCCCTACGAAATATCTCTGCAAATTCCAATTTTCTGCTGCGCTGATTCAAGCCAATAAAAATGATGGCCGCCAGGCTGAATGATAAAGGAGAATTCGCTTATGTCCGCATTTTCCGGGGCAACCCTGATGATTACCGGCGGGACCGGTTCCTTTGGCAATACCGTTTTGAAGCATTTCCTGGACACCGACATCGGCCAGATTCGCATTTTCTCCCGGGACGAGAAAAAGCAGGACGATATGCGCCACCAGCTCCAGGCCACCCATCCGGACAGCGCCCATAAGGTCAAATTCTATGTGGGCGATGTGCGGGACCCTCAGTCCATCCGGGACGCGATCCCCGGCGTGGACTACATCTTCCATGCGGCGGCATTGAAGCAGGTGCCCTCCTGTGAGTTCTTCCCCATGCAGGCGGTGAAAACCAACATCGAGGGCACCGACAATCTGCTCCGGGCCGCGGTGGATGCCAGGGTCAGGCGGGTGGTCTGCCTGTCCACTGACAAGGCTGCCTATCCCATCAACGCCATGGGCATTTCCAAGGCCATGATGGAGCACGTGATCTGCGCCAACGCCCGGGTGGCGGCGGAGCGGGGGGACACCACCATCTGCTGCACCCGCTACGGCAACGTGATGTGCAGCCGGGGCAGTGTGATCCCGCTGTTCATCGACCAGATCAAATCCGGCAATCCCATCACCATCACCAATCCGGACATGACCCGGTTCCTGATGAATCTGGACGAGGCGGTGGACCTGGTGAAATTCGCCTTTGAGCACGCCAACCCCGGGGATCTGTTCATCCAGAAGGCGGATGCCTCCACCATCGGCGATCTGGCCAAGGCGGTGCAGCAGCTCTTCGGCGACACCGGCACCAACATCATTGGCACCCGTCACGGGGAAAAGCTCTACGAAACCCTGATGACCCGGGAGGAACGGCTGAGAAGTCAGGATATGGGAAATTACTTCCGGGTGGCCGCCGACAGCCGGGATTTGAACTACGACAAGTTCTTCGTCCAGGGCCAGGTGCTCACCCAGGCGGAGGAATCCTACACCAGCCACAACACCACCCGGCTGGATGTGGCCGGTACGGTGCAGAAAATCCTCACCACCGACTACGTGAAAGAAGAGCTGGCCGGAATCCGGCACAACTGAGAGGTTTACGGATGAATATCTTGATTACCGGTGCCAAGGGCATGGTGGGAACCGCCCTGGTGAACAATCTGAAAAATATCCGGGACGGGAAGAATAAAACCCGGCCCAATTTAAAGATCGATGAGATTTTTGAATATGATCTCAGCTCCACCCGGGAGCAGCTGGAGGACTACTGCAAAAGGGCGGATTTCGTATTCAACCTGGCGGGAGTGAACCGGCCCCAGAACAAGGAAGAATTCATGCAGGGCAATTTCGGCTTTGCGTCGGATTTGCTGGACACCCTGAAAAAATACAAGAACAAAGCGCCCATCATGCTGTCCTCTTCCATCCAGGCCACCCTCATCGGCCGCTACGGGCAGTCCGACTACGGCAAGTCCAAGCTGGCAGGGGAGGAGCTGTTCTTCCGCTACGGGGAGGAAAACGGGGTGAAGGTGGCGGTTTACCGGTTCACCAATCTCATGGGCCACAGCCGTCCCAACTACAATAGTGCCGTGAGCACTTTCTGTTGGGCCATTGCCAACGATCAGCCCTACACCGTCAACGACCGGAGCACCGAATTGGAGCTACTCTATATCGACGATCTCATTGAGGGACTCTTCGATTTATTGGAGGGCAGGGAGCAGCACTGCGAATTCGATGGGCTGAACACGGTCCTGAAGACAGACGGCCGCTACTGCTGCGTACCCACCACCCACCATGTCACCCTGGGGGAGATTGTGGATTTGCTCCTGGAATTCAAAAGCCAGCCCGAGACACTGCTCATGCCCAAAATGCCCGAGGGCTCCTTTGCCAAGAAGCTGTATTCCCTGTACCTGACCTATCTTCCCAAGGAAAAGTTCAAATATCCCCTGAAAATGAATGTGGATCATCGGGGCTCTTTCACGGAGCTGCTGCACACCGCAGACTGCGGCCAGGTGAGCATCAATATCTCGAAGCCCGGCATCACCAAGGGGCAGCACTGGCACAACAGCAAATGGGAGCTGTTCATTGTGGTCCATGGCCATGGCCTGATTCAGGAGCGGAACATCAACACCGGGGAAACGGTGGAATTTGAGGTCAGCGGCGATAAAATCGAGGCCGTCCACATGATTCCCGGCTGGACCCACAACATCATCAATCTGTCCCAGACGGAGGACCTGGTCACCGTGATGACCTGCAACGAAATTTTTGACCCCAACCACCCGGATACCTTTTTTGAACCGGTATAGGAGAGAGACATGGACTACAGCAACGTCACCTGGAAAGAAAACGGCAAATTAAAGCTGCTGATTATCGTGGGCACCCGGCCGGAGATCATCCGCCTGGCGGCGGTGATCAACAAAACCCGGCGGTATTTTGATGTGATCCTGGCCCACACCGGGCAGAACTATGACTACAACCTCAACGGCGTGTTCTTCCGGGATTTGCAGCTGGAAGACCCGGAGGTCTATCTGAACGCCGTGGGCAATGACCTGGGGGAGACCATGGGAAACATCATTGCCGAATCCTACAAGCTGATGGCGGCCATCCAGCCGGAGGCGGTGCTGGTGCTGGGGGATACCAATTCCTGCCTCAGCGTCATCGGCGCCAAGCGGCTGCACATTCCCATCTTCCACATGGAGGCGGGGAACCGCTGCAAGGACGAGTGCCTGCCGGAGGAAACCAACCGGCGGATCGTGGATATCATTTCCGACGTGAACATGGCCTATTCCGAGCATGCCAGAAGATACCTGGCGGACTGCGGCCTGCCGAAAGAGCGGACCTATGTCACCGGCAGCCCCATGGCGGAGGTGCTGCATCAGAACCTGGCGAAAATTGAGGCCAGCGACATCCACACCCGTCTGGGGCTCACCAAGGGAAAGTATATCCTGCTGTCCGCCCACCGGGAGGAAAACATCGACACGGAGAAGAATTTCCTCTCCCTGTTCACGGCCATCAACGCCATGGCGGAAAAGTACGATCTGCCCATCCTCTATTCCTGCCATCCCCGCAGCCGCAAGCGCTTGGAGCAAAGCGGCTTCCAGCTGGACAAGCGGGTGATTCAGCATGAGCCCCTGGGCTTCCACGACTACAACTGCCTGCAGATGAATGCCTTCTGCGTGGTGTCCGATTCCGGCACCCTGCCGGAGGAGAGCAGCTTTTTCACCAGCGTGGGGCATCCATTCCCGGCGGTGTGCATCCGCACCAGCACCGAACGTCCCGAGGCGCTGGACAAGGGCTGCTTCATCCTCTCCGGCATCGATGAAAGGGGACTATTGCAGGCGGTGGATGTGGCGGTGGAGATGAACCGCAGCGGCGACCTGGGCATCCCGGTGCCGGACTACCGGGACGAAAACGTGTCCGACAAGGTGGTCAAGATCATCCAGAGCTACACCGGCGTGGTGAATAAAATGGTCTGGAGAAAGAATTGAATGCTCCCCCCGGTTCAAAGCCGGGGGGATTATCATGTATAGGAGCTCCCGCCGCGGGAAGAATATACATTATAATATGGCCGACTCTCCGTTTCCGACAGAAAATGGGGAAATTGGAATTTACAGAGATATAAGATATGAGATATAAGATATAAGATATAAGATATAAGATAATGTGCATATCGGCTTGACTCAGCAAAGTGGAATTCAGCGGGGCTAAATAGTACCCAGCCACCGTAGGGGAGGCTACCAGCCTCCCGTGCGGTATGACACAGCAATAATACATCCAGTTGGGCGAATTCGTACAAGGTTGATGGCAATACCATTCAACCAAGCAGTCGGAAACCGAAGCATGGCGGGCATCTGTAGCCTCCCCTACAGAAACGTTCAAAAAATCGGTGGCGCGTTTATTTCTGATAATGGATGCGGCTTTGCAACCACCGGTTGTCGGATGGTCAACCATTTGGAAACCCAGGTTAGGTTAGGATAGGTTAGGTAAGGATAGGTCAGGTCAGGTCAGGAAAGGATAGGTTATACGGGGAACGGGTGGTCGCGCGCGAGGGAAAACGGTTGGGGCGGAAAAACGGGAGAAAATACAAGAAACAAACTGGAAAAGAAAGAAAAATCTTAATATTCACGGAAAAACAGAAACATATTTTCAAGAAACAGAAAATCAAGATCGGGCCGATTCGGGAACAACTCTGTGGAAAAGCTGTGAAATGGCTGTGGAAGACTGTGGATGAACTGGGGAAAAATACCAGTGCTGGAAACCGGCTTCCGGGGGAGGAAACTGTATGCGCGGGCAGCGACGATTGTTTTTCCCCGGCGGAAGGAAGACGCTCCAACCGGCGGTTGTGAAAATACCCAAAATCCTCGCCTCAATGCCCGATTCCCGGCGGGAAATTGTTAAAGACAACAAATTTCACCCTGGAAAGTTAACTGAGGGTTGATTTCCTTCTGGCACTATGCTAAAATGACACAGAATCATTGTCAAAAGATGATTTAACGGGTCCCGGGCTTCCTTCCCGCTTCCCGTGAAAAATCTGTAAGGAGGATAATACAAACATGAAGAAACTTCTCGCAATCGTGTTGGCTCTGGCCATGGTCCTGCCCATGGTGCTGAGTGCGTCTGCCGCTCAGTATCCCGCGCTGGAAGAAATGGATGACCAGCAGCTCTACGACGAAAACCTGGGCGAATTCTATGACATGTACATGGAAGCCCTGGAGTGCATGGACGTAGACCAGCGCTACGCTCTGGAGGCTCTGGCCGAGGCCAAGCTGCTGCAGACCAGCGTTCTGCTGCCCACTACCTCTAACTATGGCAACTACGCCATTGGCCGTACCGTTCCCAAGACTGCCAACGGCACTCTGTGGGGCAACGACTCCGACCGTCAGTACTCCATCCTGGCCACCAAGGAGATCATCAAGGCTGCCGACCGGGATGCCCTGAAGGCGATGTGGATGGAAGCTCCCGATGCCGCTACTTACGTTGCCGAAGCCAAGGCTTATCTGGCTGACAACGGCTATACCCTGGAGGATGAGTACAAGTACCCCTCCAGCTCCGATCCTCAGACCTGGGACGCTCTGAACACCTACCTGCAGGCCGACTCCCGTCCTCTGGTTCAGCTGTGCGATGGCCTGATGATGTACGATCTGAAGAACACCCAGCAGTTCGCCCTGGCCGAGAGCTATGAGGCCAACGAGGATATGACCGTCTTCACCTTCAAGATTCGTCAGGGCGTGAAGTGGGTCGATTCCCAGGGCCGTGAGATCGGCGAGGTTACTGCCGATGACTTCGTTGCCGGTATGCAGCACATGCTGGACTGCCAGGCCGGCCTGGAATGGCTGGTTGACGGTCTCATCGTGGGCGCTGCCGAGTATATGTACGGCGAGACCACTGACTTCGCCGACGTGGGCGTGAAGGCTCTGGATGAGTACACCCTGGAATACACCCTGTGCGATTCCACTCCCTACTTCCTGACCATGCTGGGCTACAACATCTTCTTCCCCATGAACCGCGCCTACTTCCTGAGCCAGGGCGGCGCCTTTGGTGTGGACGAGTTTGCTGCTGCCAAGGAATCTGCCAGCTACAAGTATGGCACCTCCCCCGACACCATTGCCTACAATGGTCCTTTCCTGGTCAAGAGCTTCACCGAGAAGAACACCATCGTCTTCGAAGCCAATCCCACCTACTACAACCCCGACATCCTGGGCGTTCACACCCTGACCTGGAAGTATGACGACGGCACCGACAACACCAAGACCTACAAGGACATGGTGGCCGGTGACATCACCAACGCGGGCCTGAACACCGCCACCATGGAGATTGCCAAGGCTGACGGCCTGTTCGACGAGTACGCTTACGTTTCCGAGACCGACGCCACCGCTTTCGTGGAATGGCTGAATATTGACCGGAAAGCCTACGCAAACTACAACGACCCCAACGTGGCTGTTTCCACCCACACCGAGGACCAGCAGCTGCTGGCCCAGGCTGCGATGAGAAACGTTCACTTCCGCCGCGCTGTCCACTACTCCATCGACCGCGCTACCATGGTGGCCCAGCGTAAGGGTGAGGATCTGAAGTACAACTCCATGATCAACGCCTATGTCCCCGGCAACTTTGTCTACCTGAGCAAGGATGTCACTGTTGAAATCAACGGCGAGTCCGTCACCTTCCCCGCCGGCACCGCCTACGGCACCATCCGTCAGGCTCAGCTGGAGGCCGACGGGAGCCACATCAAGTCCTTCGACGAGGAGACCGGTCTGGGCACCGGCTTCGACGGTTGGTACAACCCCGAGGTCGCTGTGGCTGAGCTGGAGATCGCCATTGCCGAGCTGGCCGAGCAGGGCTATGAGATCAGCGCCGAGAACCCTGTCCGTCTGGACATCGCCAGCTTTACCGGCAACGACAGCTTCAAGAACCAGGATCAGGCTACCAAGCAGAGCATCGAAGAGGTTCTGGGCGGCGTGGTCATCGTGGACATCGTTCCCTGCGAGACTCAGATGGATTGGCTGAACGCCACCTACTACCCCAACACCGGTGACGAGATGAACTTCGACATCGGCAACAACGGCGGCTGGGGCCCCGACTACGGCGATCCCAAGTCCTACCTGGATACCATGCTGCCCGGCGCCAACGGTATGTCCAAGAGCTTCGGCCTGTTCTAATTCCCTTTTAGACAGCTCCGATTCTAAAAAGTAAAAGTCAGGTCGGGGGACGGATTCCAACCAATCCGTCCCCCGATTGGCCAGTAAAAGCGAGAGTGATAATATGACGAAATATGTAATCAATAGACTCCTTCGCGGCTTCCTCTCGGTTGCGATTATGATTATCATCGTGATGGTAATGATCTTTACGCTGATGGATCGCCAGCTGATTTTCGCCTCTGATCCCATGTTCAGCAAGAAAACCTTTAACGCGAAGGAAACTTATATGTACAGCAAGTGGGAAGAATATGGGTATCTGGATTATGTTACCTATGCCGACTACCTGCTGCAGCTGACCAAGGACGGCACCATCACCGAGGAGACCCGGGCTGAGGCCGTCAAGCTGGGCAGAACCGCAGACAAGGATTCTGAGCTGACTGCCCAGTATGTGAAGGAATTCCAGGACTACTATACCTCCCGGGGGTACGAAGTAAAGCGGCTGGACACCAAGATGAACGGCAAAAAGGTTGCTCAGGGTGGCCAGGCGGCTTTGTTTGCTTTTAAGGATAAGCCCATCTGGGACCGCGCGCTCCGTTATTTCACCGGATTGATTGAATTCGACAACGTGAACCGGGTTGCCGAGGATGTGGGGGAGCGGAAGCTGACCTTCACCCTGTATGACCCGATGTACGGCGGAGAGAAATTCTCCCCCGCCATTCTGGGCAACGGCACCAATCATAAATATTTACTGTACTGCGACAACCGTTTCCCCTTTATCCATCAGAACTTTCTCACCCTTCACCTGGGCAAATCCTTTGTGGTGAACCAGGGAATCGATGTTTTTGATACAATGACCCGCTCTCAGGGCGCCTATGTTCCCACCACCATCACCTATCCCACGGGACTGGTGGAGGAGAGCGCCGACGACCTGCATTCGGCAACCTATGTTCCCGGCTCACTGGAGGCCGGTGAGCTGCTCTACAGTTCCCGTTATACCGACGACTACACCCAAACCAGCACCATGAAGAACGGCAGCTCCAAAATGGGCTATTCCTTCCTGTTTGGTGTTCTGGCTGTTATTCTTGCGTATGTGATCGGCCTGCCTCTGGGTGTGCTCATGGCCCAGAAGGCGGATTCCCTGCTGGACAAGATCGGCACCTTCTATATCGTGTTCATCACCGCGGTGCCGGCCCTGTCCTATATCTTCATGGTCAAAACACTGGGCTATGCTCTGGGCATTCCCACATCCTTTGACCTGGAATCCACCAACAAGATGATGTATATCCTGCCCATCGTTTCCCTGGCCATGCCCAGCATCGCCCGGCTGATGCGCTGGATGCGCCGGTATATGATCGACCAGAAGAATTCCGACTATGTCCGTTTTGCCCGTTCCAACGGCCTACAGGAGGGAGAGATCTTCCGCAAGCACATCATGCGCAATGCCGTGGTGCCCATTGTCCAGGGAATTCCCGCCAGCGTTTTGTTCAGCCTGGTTGGCGCTTTTTATACCGAGCGGGTGTATTCCATTCCCGGTACCGGCGGCCTGATGGTCACGGCAATCCAGACCTATGACAACAATGTGATCGTGGGCGTTTGCCTGTTCTATGGAGTTCTCAGCGTCGTTTCGCTGATCCTGGGCGATGTGCTGATGGCCATGGTTGACCCGAGAATTTCCTTCAGTACGAAAGCGAGGTGAGCCGAGATGAGTCAAGAAAAAGTAAAAATCGACGATCTGGGCTTCAGTGAGGAAGAGCTTTTCAGCTTGCACCCCCACGACGACGCGGAAGCGGAGCGCATTACGGCTCCCCGGTATTCCTACTGGAAGTCTGTGTTCCGTGTTTTCTTCAGGAAGAAAATCAACATCTTTGTCCTGATCCTGTTGGCGGTTGTCATTGTCTTTGCCTTCGTTTATCCGCCCTTGTCCGGCTATGATGAATTCGCGAACCTGATGGATTCCACCGCCAAGCATCTGTCCCCCGCGGCGGCCATGGAGAAATTCGGCTATAATATCCATTGGATTCTGGGCACCGGCGCTGCCGGCGGTTCCACCTTTGATGCCGTTTGGCATGGCGCGAGAATCTCCATTGCCCTGGCGCTGGTCTGCGCCGCCATCAACCTGACCGTCGGCATCCTCGTGGGCGCGCTTTGGGGCTACTCCAAGCGGGCGGATAAGTTCATGCTGGAGCTTTACAACGTTGTGGGCAATATTCCCTATCAGCTGCTGTGCTCCGTGCTGGTGCTGATCTTCCGGCCCCGATTCTGGACCATGGTGTTCGCCCTGACCATCACCGGCTGGCTGCCCATTGCCCATTTCTTCCGCACCCAGGTGCTCATCATCCGGGACCGGGAGTATAACCTGGCCTCCCGCTGCCTGGGCACCCCCATTATGCGGATCACCACCAAGAATCTGCTGCCCTTCCTGACCTCCATCATCGTTACCCAGGCTGCCGTGGAAATCCCCAGCTACATCGGCATGGAAGTGTTCCTGGCCTTTATCGGACTGGGCCTCACCGAAACCACCCTGGGCAAGCTGATTACCAACGCTCAGAGTGCCATGCTGACGCCCGGCTGGCAGATGGAGTTCTGGAGCCCTGTGATCCTGGCCTCCATCATTGCCATTGTGCTGTATGTGGCGGGACAAAACCTGGGCGATGCCTCTGACCCCAGGAACCACATGATGTAAGGGGGAGCGGATATGGAGAAAAAAGTATTGCTGTCCGTCCAGGACCTGGTGGTCAAATTCAAGGTCCGGGGCCGCTCCCTCACTGCCATTCGGGGCATCTCCCTGGATATCTATGAAAACGAGTCCATCGCCATCGTGGGCGAATCCGGCTCCGGCAAGAGCGTGTTCACCAAGACCTTTGCCAACATGCTGGATTCCAACGGCTATGTGGACTCCGGCAGGATCATCTTCTCCGATGAATCCCTGGCGGATTTCACCGTTGCCCTGGGAGATTCCCAGCGGCGGAAAATCCAGCAGATTGCCGGAAGACTGAATGAATTCTCCAAGCTGGAAAACGGCGCGGAGGTTTATAAGAAAATGAAGTGCCTGGAGTCCGAGGCGCAGAAAAGGGCCTCCCTGTCCGATGAGGAAGAGCAGGCGCTGGAGCAGGAGCTGGAGGAGCTCAAATACCAGCGGGCCGAGACCTTCAACCTGAAGCAGACCATCGACCCCAAGAAAGAGCGGGAGCGCCTGCGGCAGACCTCTGCCAAGCTTTCTGAATTGGACCGGCAGATTGCCCAGCGGAAAAAGGAAGCCAAGGAGCTGGCCAAAGCCCGCTGTGCCGAGGCAAAAAGGGATACCGCCTACCAGCAGGCCTATGACAAGGAAATGGCCCAGCTGAAGCAGCAGTATGCCTCTCTCTGCGCCGCCCCCATCACCCAGGCCCAGAAGGACCGGAACCTGGAAATTGCCAAGGAGGTCTATCTGTCCGTGGGCAGATACGACTATATTACCCGGCATAAGCTGGTCATTAAGCTCCAGTCCTGCCTGAAAGAGGCCATGCGTCAGGGCCTTGACCTGAACGACGACACCGTCCGCAACGATGTGTTTGCCCCGGCCATCTACCGGGTGAAGCTGCTGGACGAAACAGCCGGTCAGCTCCACGGCAAGTGCATCTTCGACCTGGCCAACGTGAAGTACGCCAAGGACCTGGCTCAGATTCGGGGCAAGCGGATTGCCACCGTGTTCCAGGACCCCATGACCTCCCTGAACCCCATCATCACCATCGGCGAACAAATCACCTCCATCATCCTCAAGCACCAGGACTGCTCCGAAACCGAGGCCAGAATCCGGGCCATTGAGCTGATGAAAAAGGTGGGCATCCCCAACGCCGAGAACCGGTTCGACGATTATCCCTTCCAGTACTCCGGCGGCATGCGGCAGCGGATCGTCATTGCCATTGCGCTTTCCTGCCAGCCCAAGATCCTCATCTGCGATGAGCCCACCACCGCTCTGGACGTGACCATTCAGGCCCAGATCCTGAAGCTCATCAAGGACCTGCAAAAGGAATTCGGCTACACCATCGTGTTCATCACCCATGACCTTGGCGTGGTGGCCAACATTGCCGACCGGGTGGCCGTGCTCTATGCCGGTCAGATCGTGGAGCTGGGCACCGTGGAGGATGTGTTCTACGACCCCCGGCACCCCTACACCTGGGCCATGCTGTCTTCTTTGCCCCAGCTGGCCCAGAGGAATACCACCCTGTATTCCATCACCGGCACGCCCCCGTCCCTTTATAACACCATCGTGGGCGATCCCTTTGCCCCCCGGAATCCCTACTGCCTGAAAATCGACACCCTGATGGACCCGCCCATGTTCCAGGTTTCCGAAACCCACTTCGCTAAGACCTGGCTCCTGGACCCCAGAGCCCCCAAGGTGGAAAAGCCCGAGGCCATCCAGAATCTCCATGAAAAGCTTCTGGAAGCCTTTAATATCTGAAAAGGAGGTTATGCAACGTGAGTAATGCACAAGAGGCAACTGCCAGACATTTCCCGGAGCATGGCCCCATCGACCCCAACACCGGCAAAGAGGTGCTGGTGTCCCTGAAAAATGTGGACATCACTTTCGGCAAGGGGGACAAGGCCTTTAAGGCGGTGAAGAACGTCTCCTTTGATATCTACAAGGGCGAAACCTTTTCCCTCATCGGTGAGTCCGGCTCCGGCAAGACCACCATCGGCCGGGCCGTCATTCGGGTGAATCCCTGCTCCGCCGGTGAGATTCTCTACAAGGGCGTCCGCATCTCCGGCAAAATTCCCCGGAGCCTGGACCGGGAGGTCATCCGCAATGTGCAGATGGTCTTCCAGGACCCCGCCGCCTCCCTGAACGAGCGGGCCACCGTGGACTATATCATCTCCGAGGGCCTATACAATTTCCACCTGTACAAGGACGAGGCCGACCGGGTTGCCAAGGTGGATAATATTATCAAAGAGGTGGGCCTGCTGCCGGAGCATCTGACCCGGTATCCCCATGAGTTCTCCGGCGGCCAGCGGCAGCGCATCGGCCTGGCCCGGGCCATGGTCATGGAGCCGGAGCTGGTGGTGGCCGACGAGCCCATCTCCGCTCTGGACGTTTCCATCCGGGCCCAGGTGCTGAACCTGCTGAAAAAATTCCAGAAGGAGCAGGGCACCACCTATCTGTTCATCGCCCACGATCTGTCCATTGTCCGGTTCATTTCCGACCGCATCGGCATCATCTACAAGGGTGAGATCGTGGAAATCGCCGAGGCGGAGGAGCTGTTCAATTTCCCCATGCACCCCTATACCCACAGCCTGATTTCCGCCATTCCCATCCCGGACCCGATGCTGGAGAAGAACAAGGAGCTCTTCACCTACGACCCCAGCATCCACGACTACTCTGTGGACAAACCGGAGATGGTGGACATCGGCCACAACCACTTCGTCTATGGCAACAAGGCGGAGATCGAGCGCTACAAAAAGCTCCGGGCCGAGGGGAAAAAGGTGAAATCCATCACCATCCTCACCCCGGAGGAAAAGGCCAAGCGGGAGGCGGAGAAGCCCCAGAGTGATACCCATCAGGAGATCATCCTGGACCATCCCGTCCACGATACCGGCAGCTTCTGGTATCGGTTCCTGGCATTCCTGCTGCCCATCCTGGGCCTGATTGCGGGACAGGTGTTCAAGAGCAAGAATTACCTGCGGAATTTCCGGGCGCTGAAAAAGGGCGCCATTGCCGGCCTGGTGTTCCGACTGGTGCTGCTGCTGCTCTTCGGCTTGCTGCTGCTATTGGCAATCATTTAGCTTCCCACGCCCCCTCACCCGAGGGGGCGTCATCATAGGATAGAACCATAGAAAGGAGCCCAATATGTCCCGATATTCCAGAAGAAGTGAGCCTGCTCTCCGGCCCAAGCAGCGGGTGGAGCTGACCACGGGAAAAATCGCAATGCGGCTGATGATTGTGGGAATTGCCATTTTGGTGGCGTCCCTGGCCTTCAGCGGGGTGGTCAACAGTCTGGTCTCCACCCAAGCGGGCTGGCAGCAGGTGGAGCCCGCCAACCCGGAAACCGGCATCGCCCAGGACTTTATTCTGTGCTACAACATCGGCCAGACGGATATGGCGGCCAGCGCGGAATTAAAGGCGGTGTCCGCCCACTACGGCGAGACCCTGGATTTCGCCTACCGGGTGCTGTCCAACGTGCCCATCGAGAATTATGCCAACCTATACACCCTGAACAGCCAGCCCAATACCGCCGTGGCCGTGGACCCGCTGCTGTATGCCGCCTTCCAAACCCTACAGGACAGCCGCCTGGTTTACTTTGCCCCCATGCTGGAGCAGTACCGCAGCCTGTTCGCCTGCAGCTATGACGAGGAGGCGGAGAAGTTCGACCCCGCCCGCACGCCGGAGCTGGCCCAGTTCGCGGCGGAAATCGCCCGATTTGCCATGGACCCGGAGTCGGTGCAGGTGAAGCTGCTGCCGGAAAATACCCTGCGGCTGGAGGTGTCCCCGGAGTATCTGGACTATGCCAGAGAGAACGGGGTGGAGAGCTTTGTGGACCTGGGGCTGCTGCTCAATGCCTTCCTCTGCGACGCGGTGGCGGATCGGCTCACGGAGCAGGGCTATGTGAATGGCTATGTCACCAGCTTCGATGGGTTCAGCCGGGCCATGTGCGCCGACGAGTTCGGACTGAACGTGTTCGACCTGGCGGAGGGGGAGGCCCGCCAGCTGGCCACCGCCTTGTACGACGGCCCCTGCACCGTGGTCTCCTGCCGCAGCTTCCCCGTGCTGGACAAGGACTCGGTGAACTACTACACCTATGCCGACGGCACCGTGCTCTCGCCCTATCTCAATGACAGCGGCCTGCTCCACGCCGCCTGTGCCAGCCTGAACACCCTCTCCCGGGAGCTCACCACTGCCCAGCTGGCCATCCGGACCCTGGAAGCCTACGCCGGAACCGACGCCGCCTTCCCCGGCCTGGAGGATGTTTCCTGGGTCAGCGGCGATGCCGGACAGGTCACCTATCACGGCACCGACTTCCGCTCTGCTGAAGAATAACAGATACCGCTGCGGTTTTTTGCCGCAGCGGTTTTTCGTCAGATTGGAGTTGGTTTCCGTGACAAATTGGAATTTTTCAGGATGTTTCGTGGGGAACGGATTCATCCGTTCCGAAACCCTGATTGCCACCATGGTTCGTTGAACGGGGAATGGTCCGTACACACCCTTGGGAATGGGCTTGCTCATTCCGTCGGCGAAGCCGCTTTTGCGGATGTTTTTATCATGAATTCGGCTGGATATTGGGATAACCTGACCCTTTGTCAAATAATTGGGTGGGGTAATTCCGCTTCGCGGTCGGAACGGATAAATCCGTTCCCTACGAAAAGAACCAACATTTTCCCATTCAACATCCCACCAAATTTCAATTTATCCAAGCGTGCTGCTGGGGCCCAAATGCTGCAGCGCCACGGATTTGTAAACAATTTTTTTCGCCCCTTGACTTTTCTCAAAAATGGGGTATAGTAAAGACAAATGATTTAGCACTCCTATTATGAGAGTGCTAAAAGCAGAAAGGAAGGATTGGGATGAATCTACAGAACTTTACGCAAAAATCCCAGGAGGCCATTCAGAACGCACAGAATCTGGCCATTCGCAACGACCATCAGCAGCTGGAGCAAATCCATCTGCTCACCGCCCTGCTGCAGCAGGATGGGGGACTGATTCCCCAGCTGCTGCGGAAAATGGACATCACCGTGGAGAGCCTGCAGGCAGCCGCCCAGGCGGAGCTTCGCAAGCTCCCCGGGGTCACCGGCGCTCGGGAGGCGGACAAAATCTATATCAGCAACGACCTGAACCAGGCCCTCATCGCCGCCCAGGACCGGGCGGAGCACATGAAGGACGACTTCATCTCCGTGGAGCATCTGCTGCTGGGTCTGCTGGATGCCGCCCAGGGCGGGGTGCGGAATCTGTTCAGCACCTACCGGATCACCGCCGACAATGTGATGAAGGCATTGCAGGCCGTCCGGGGAAACCAGCGGGTGACCTCCGACAGCCCTGAGGGCACCTATGATGCCCTGGAAAAATACGGCACGGACCTGGTGAAGCGGGCCCGGGAGCAGAAGATGGACCCGGTGATCGGCCGGGATGAGGAGATCCGGAATGTGATTCGGATCCTCTCCCGGAAAACCAAGAATAACCCGGTGCTCATCGGCGAACCCGGCGTGGGCAAAACCGCCATTGCCGAGGGCCTGGCCCAGCGAATTGTGAAAAAGGATGTGCCCAAGGCGCTGGAGGATAAGTCCGTCTTCGCCCTGGACATGGGTGCCCTGGTGGCAGGCGCCAAGTACCGGGGCGAATTTGAGGAACGTCTGAAAGCAGTGCTCAACGAGGTGAAGCAGTCCGAGGGCCGGATTCTGCTGTTCATCGATGAGCTGCATACCATTGTGGGCGCGGGCAAAACCGAGGGCAGCATGGATGCGGGCAACCTGCTCAAGCCCATGCTGGCCCGGGGTGAGCTCCACTGCATCGGCGCCACCACCCTGGACGAATACCGCACCTATATCGAAAAGGACCCTGCCCTGGCTCGCCGGTTCCAGCCGGTGCAGGTGGATGAGCCCTCGGTGGAGGACACCATTGCCATTCTCCGGGGATTGGAAGAGCGGTACGAGGTGTTCCATGGCGTGAAGATCACCGATTCCGCCATCATCGCCGCTGCCACCCTGTCCCACCGGTATATCACCGATCGGTTCCTGCCGGATAAGGCCATCGACCTGGTGGACGAGGCCTGCGCCCAGATCAGAACCGAAATGGACTCCATGCCCACGGAGCTGGACGCGGTGTCCCGGAAGATCATCCAGATGGAGATCGAGGAAGCCGCCCTGAAAAAGGAGGACGATGAGCTGTCCAAGGCCAATCTGGCGAAGCTGCAAAAGGAGCTGGCGGAGGAACGGGATTCCTTTAACGCCATGAAGGCCCAGTGGGAGAACGAGAAGAACGCCATCGGCCGGGTGCAGCAGCTGCGGGAGACCATCGAGGATTTGAACCGTCAAATCGAGGCCGCCGAGCAGAACTACGACCTGGAAAAGGCCGCCGAGCTGAAATACGGCCGCCTGCCCGAGGCCCAGCGGAAGCTGGCGGAGGAAGAGCAGAAGGTCAGTGCCGCGAAAGAGGACAATCTGCTCCGGGACCGGGTCACCGAGGATGAAATTGCCAGAATCGTGGAGCGCTGGACGGGCATTCCCGTGTCCCGGCTGGTCCAGGGAGAGCGGGAGAAGCTGCTGACCCTGGACGAAACCCTCCACAAGCGGGTGGTGGGCCAGGACGAGGCCGTCACCGCCGTCACCGAGGCCATCCAGCGCAGCCGGGCCGGCATCCAGGACCCCAACCGGCCCATCGGCTCCTTCCTCTTCCTGGGACCCACCGGCGTGGGCAAAACGGAGCTGGCCAAGGCACTGGCGGAGGCCCTGTTTGACGACGAGAGCAACATGGTGCGAATCGACATGTCCGAGTATATGGAGAAATTCTCCGTCTCCCGGCTGATCGGAGCGCCTCCCGGATACGTGGGCTATGAGGAGGGCGGCCAGCTTACCGAGGCCGTCCGGCGGAAGCCCTACAGCGTGGTGCTGTTTGATGAGGTGGAAAAGGCCCATCCCGATGTGTTCAACATCCTGCTGCAGGTGCTGGATGATGGCCGCATCACCGATTCCCAGGGCCGCACCGTGGACTTTAAGAATACCATTCTGATTCTCACCTCCAACCTGGGCTCTGAGTTCCTGCTGGGCGGCATCGACAGTGAGGGCAACATCAGCAACGAGGCCAAGGAGCAGGTGCAGACCCTGCTGCGGCGGTCCTTCCGTCCGGAGTTCCTGAACCGGCTG
Source organism: Bacillota bacterium (assembly GCA_028719885.1). Lineage (GTDB taxonomy): Bacteria > Bacillota > Clostridia > Oscillospirales > Oscillospiraceae > Faecousia. The sequence goes on along the minus strand of JAQYLT010000016.1, from coordinate 19,927 downwards.
GATGAGATCGTGTTCTACAAGCCCCTGACCCGGGAGAACGTGACCAAGATCATCGATTTGCAGATCGACAAGCTGAATCAGCGCCTGGCCCAGCAGCAGATTTCCTGCCAGGTCACCCAGGCGGCCAAGAGCGCCATCATCGACGCGGCCTACAACCCGGAGTTCGGCGCCCGTCCTCTGCGGCGGTATGTGCAGCACACCGTGGAAACCATGCTCAGCAAGCGGATTCTGAAAGGGGATGTCGCCCCCGGCCAGACCGTCACCGTGGACTTCCAGGATGGCCAGCTGGTGATGCAATAACCAAAAAGAAAGGAGCTGTCCAATTGGACAGCTCCTTTTTTTGTGGGTTTATTCGGCTTTATTCGGGCTTGGCGAAAGCGATGGGGGTTGCACCGGAGGCGGCGTCCACGCTCTTCAGGGAGATGGGGGCAACCTCAAAATGAACGGTTTCATACTTCTGGGTCTGGCCGCCGGAGACGAACTCCAGCACAAAGGTCATGGCCTTGGCCTCGTCCTCGCTGGCGGCTTCCTTGGTGATGACCACGCTGGCGCCGTCCTCCAGGCCCTCACCGGCAAAGTTCTCGCCCTTGTCCTCAGAGCCAACCAGGTACAGGTACAGCTCAGTCACGGTGTCGCCGGTGGTGTTGTAGATGGTGTACTCCGCCTTCTGGGGCTCTGCCTCGGTGGCGGCCTCGGTGGTTGCTTCGGTGGTGGCTTCAGTGGTTGCTTCAGTGGTGGCTTCGGTGGTGGCCTCCGTGGTAGCCTCGGTGGTGGGCTCGACGGCCTTCTCACCGCAGGCGGTGACGGTAATCATCAGAGCGACAGCCAGCAGCAGCGCGGCAATTTTCTTGGTATGTTTCATTGTTCGTTTCTCCTTTTTCTGTTGAGAATCAAGTTGGAGGAGACAGCTCTTCCAGGCGGATATTATAGCATTCTTAGACAAAAAATCAAGATGTAAATTATGACATTTTTACAAATTCTTATCCGGGCCTCCTTGCAAGCCCGGTTTCCTTTTTTTAATGAGGCAAATTGGAATTTGTCAGCACGTTTCGTAGGGAACGGATTTATCCGTTCCGTCGGCGAAGCCGCTTTTGCGGATGTTTTTATCATAAATTTGGCTGGATATTCGGATAACTTGGCCCTTTGTCAAATAATTGGGTGCGGTAATTCCGCTTCGCGGTCGGAACGGATAAATCCGTTCCCTACGCACATATTGAAACATTGTCAACTCAACAAACCCGCCAAACTCCAATTTGCCCGCTATGGGCGCGAATGGTAATCTCCATGGCAATCTGCATCATGAAAAACGCGGGACAGGGTCATCCTATCACCAACGGAGAGAAAACCGAGTTTACAGACTTTTTTCCTGAAATTTACTCCGGCACGATAGTGGACTTTACAGGCGGGGCGTATACTTTGCCTTGGGTGAGCGAAATGCGGCTCTCCTGAAAGCGCAATGGATACCGCGTTTTCCAACAATTGACAGATATTTTGGAGGTAAAACATGAAACGATTTCTGAAACCCGTCACGGCGCTGCTTCTTGCTTTCGCTGTGCTCTGCTCCCTGGCCCTTTGCGCCGTGCCCACTGCGGCGGCGGAGGGGAACGCACCCAAGTACGTCTTCCTGTTCATCGGTGACGGCATGACCTATTCCCAGTTCCAACTGGCGGCTTCCTACCAGGGCGCCAATGCGGATACCGATGACGGCATCCTGGACGGCGACGTGGCCCTGAACTTCATGAACTTCGATGTGCTGGGCAATGCCACCACCTACGATTCCTCTTCCTTCTGCCCGGACTCCGCTTCCACAGCCACGTCCATCGCCTCCGGCTTCAAAACCTACAGCGGCGTCATCAACATGGACGAGACCAAAACCATTCCTTACACCACCATTGCGGAGCAGCTCCGGGACAACACCGATATGAAAATCGGCGTCGTCTCCTCCGTGAACCTGAACCATGCGACCCCCGCTGCTTTCTATGCCCACCAGGCCAGCCGCAGCAGCTACTACGAAATCGGCCAGGAGCTGATTGACAGCGGCTTCGACTACTTCGCCGGCGGCGGCCTGCTGAAGCCCACCGGCAAGAACGGCGACCTGCCCGACCTGTATGACCTGGCCGCCCAGGCCGGCTACAAGGTGGTTCGCACCCAGGCCGACGCGGAGCAGGTGACCGCCGACGACGGCAAGGTGCTGATCGTCACGGAAAATCTGGCGGACAGCGATTCTCTGGACTATGAAATCGACCGTCAGCAGGACGTCTGGGCCCTGAGCGACTACGTGGCCAAGGGCGTTGAGGTTCTGGACAATGAAAACGGTTTCTTCCTGATGTGCGAGGGCGGCAAGATTGACTGGGCCTGCCACGCCAACGACGCCGGCAGCGTAGTATACGATGTGCTGGCCATGGCGGACGCGGTTCAGGTGGCCGTGGACTTCGCCCAGGCCCATCCCCAGGAGACCCTGATCCTGGTCACCGGCGACCACGAGACCGGCGGCCTGACCATCGGCTTCGCAGGCACCAACTACGACACCTACCTGGACAACCTGAACAATCAGAAGATCTCCTATGCCAAATACGACGCCGACTATGTGTCCGCCTACAAGGAAAACAACACCCCCTTTGCCGATGCCATGGCGGATGTGGAGGCCCTGTTCGGCCTGATGCTGCCGGAGGATGCCGGGGAAGATGGCCTGGTGCTCACGGACTATGAGGTGGAGGAGCTGGAAAAGGCCTATGAGATCACCCTCAATGGCTATGCCCAGGACCAGGAGGGCAAGCCAGTCCAGACCCAGCAGGAATACGTGACCTACGGCACCTACACCCCCTTCTCCGTCACCGTGACCCACCTGCTGAATAACAAGTCCGGCATCAACTTTGGCTCCTATGCCCACACCGGCCTGCCCGCCGCTGTGTTCGCCCAAGGCGTTGGCGCGGAAGCCTTCGCCGGCTCCTACGACAACACCGATATCCACCACAAGCTCTGCACCCTGCTGGGCGTGGAAAATTTGGCAGGATAAGAAAACCATCCTCTCGCCGCAGCTTTCCATGGAGAGCTGCGGCCCTTTTCAATCAGACTTAAATTGGAATTTGCAGAGATGTTTCGTAGGGAATGCATTTATGCATTCCGCCCTGGTCGCAAATCACCGGGGGGGGCTTGAATCGAAAAAACGTTGTGTTTTGCGTAGGGAACGGATTCATCCGTTCCGAAACGTGGGTGAACATCCGTGGTTCGTTGGTTGGTAACGGGTTCCAATTTTTCCCAACAATGATCCATTCAACATACCTCGATAAAAATGTTGCCGAGGCGGAATGCATAAATGCATTCTCTACGAAAAATTCATCGTTTTATGATTCGTCGAACCCTGGTGGTTCATGAACCTTTCGGAACGCATGAATGCGTTCCCTACGCACACGTTGGAACATTTTCCGTTGGGCGAGCCCGACAAATTCCAATTTACTGCATGACTCATAACGTACAACAGGTGAAAAATATGCTGAAACAAAAAAAGATACAATGGTCCATTGCGGTATGTCTTCTGATGATTGCCGTGCTGTGGTTTCTGCCCACGGGGTTTGAGCAGGCGGGGGCGGCGTACCGGGATGGGGGAGAGCGGGTGAGCGCCCGGGTGCTCAGCGTGGACAACTCCACCGTCATCAACACCGGCCTGGTCCAGGCGGGGGAACAGCGGTGCCAGGTGCGCCTGCTGGCCGGTTCCCACAAGGGGGAGGAATACACCGCCGAAAACAGGCTCTCCGGCTCTCTGGAATCGGATAAAATCTATGAGCCGGGAGACAAGGCCCTGGTTCTGGCCAACTTCCGGAAGGACGGCGCCTCGGTGAGCATGATCGACCACTACCGGCTGGATTTGGAGCTGGTGCTGCTGGGACTGTTCTTCCTGTTCCTGGCTGCCTTTGCAGGCTGGATGGGGGTGCGGGCCATCCTGTCCTTCCTGCTCTCCGTGCTGATGATCTGGAAGGTGCTGGTGCCCTGCTGTTTGAAAGGCATGGACCCGATCCTCATTGGCGGCGGGGTGACCACTCTGCTCACCTGGATGATCATCGCCCTGGTCTTCGGCTTTGACCGGCGATGCCTGGCGGCGGTGACCGGGGCGGTGGCCGGGCTGGCGCTTACCTGCATCCTGGGCATTGTGTGCACCAGCTCTTTCCGGATTCAGGGGGCGGTGATGTCCTTTTCCGAGAGCCTGCTGTACAGCGGCTATTCCGGACTGGACCTGACCAGGATATTCATGGCCAGCATTTTTGTGGGCTCCTCGGGGGCGATGATGGATTTGACGGTGGATATCACCGCGGCAGTGAGCGAGGTGGTGACCAAGCGCCCGGACCTGACCCGGTGGGAGGCGGCCATGTCCGGCATTCGGGTGGGCCGGGCCGCCATGGGCACCATGACCACCACGCTGCTGCTGGCCTACTCCGGGGGATACATTGGCCTTTTGATGGTGTTCATGGCCCAGGGCACCCCACTGGTGAATATCCTGAATTATAAATATGTGACCTCGGAGATTATTCACACCCTGGTGGGCTCCTTTGGCTTGGTGCTGGCGGCCCCCCTGACCGCCCTGACCTCCGGCTTCTTCCTGGCGAAGAACCGGTAGATTGGATTTTATCAGGCTTCTTCGTAGGGAATGCATTCATGCATTCCGAAAGGTAACGATTTTGGGGCGGTACGTTGAATGGTATCAGGTTGGACGAAACTGTAGGGAATGGGCTTGCTCATTCCGTTGGCGAAGCCACCGTAGGAAACCGCTTTTATATTTAAATCCGGCGGGATAGCCATAAAAACCAAACCATTTCGGAACTGTTTGTGGGGAAAAAGCTGCTGACGCAGTCGGAATGAGCAAGCCCATTCCCTTCGCCTACGGGCGATGCGCGGAATTGTACCATTCATCGAACTGTGGTGATCATCGGGGGCTTTGGAACGGATAAATCCGTTCCCTACGCACACGCTGGAGGGTGCCCGTTCAGCATCCCGCCAAATTCCAATTCTTCTTCCCATACGGGCTTTTCCAAATCTTTACAAATGCACGGTAGTGGATTTTACATTTGCCGCAGATAATAGGAGAAGAACAAAATATAAGGAGACATGTATGATCGATTTTCAAAACACCAAGGGTTTTATCTGCGACATGGACGGGGTGCTCTACCATGGGAACCGACTGCTACCCGGGGCGGCGGAGTTCATCTCCTGGCTCCAGCGGGAGAAGAAGGAATTCCTGTTTCTCACCAACAACAGCGGCTCCACCCCCAGGGAGCTCCAGCAGAAGCTGAAACGAATGGGCCTGGAGGTGAGCCAGGAGCATTTTTACACCAGCGCCCTGGCCACCGCCGCCTTCCTCAAGGAGCAGGCCCCCGGGTGCAGCGCCTATGTGATTGGAGAGGCGGGGCTGCTGAACGCCCTGTATGACGCAGGCATCACCATGAACGATGTGAACCCGGACTATGTGGTGATCGGCGAGGGCCGGGCCTATTCCCTGGACACCCTGACCAAGGCGGTGAATCTGGTGATGAACGGAGCCAGGCTCATCGGCGCCAATTCCGATGTATCCGGCCCTGTGGACCAGGGAATCGCCCCCGCCTGCCGGGCCCTCACCGCCCCGGTGGAGATTGCCACCGGAAAGCAGGCCTATTTCTGCGGCAAGCCCAATCCGCTGATGATGCGCTCCGGGCTGAATCTGCTGGGCTGCCACAGCGCCGAAGCGGTGATGATCGGCGACCGGATGGACACGGACATCATCTCCGGCATGGAGAGCGGCATGGCCACCATCCTGGTGCTCTCCGGCGTCTCCACCCGGGATACGGTGAAAACCTACGCCTATCAGCCCACGGTGATTCTGGATGGCGTGGGGGATATTCCAAAGCTTGCGGACCAAGCCTGCTGAGATCAGCGGGCTTTTTCATTTTACCTGTTCTTTACAAAACCCTGATAGCGGATTTTACATTGTAAGCTTATCATAAATTCAGATACAAAAAACAGTGGAAAGGAATCATTTTCTATGGATTTGTTCCAATTTCTGAATTTACTGGGTGGACTGAGCCTGTTCCTCTTCGGCATGAATGTGATGGGTCAGGCTCTGGAGCGCCGGGCGGGCAGCCGTCTGCGCTCTCTGCTTGGAAAGATGACCACCAATCCGGTGGCGGGGCTGCTCACCGGCCTTGCGGTGACGGCGGTGATTCAAAGCTCCTCCGCCACCACGGTGATGGTTGTGGGCTTTGTGAACTCCGGGCTCATGACCCTGCGCCAGGCCATCAATATGATCATGGGCGCCAACATCGGCACAACGGTCACCGCCTGGATCCTCAGCTTGGCGGGGATTTCCAGCAGCAACATCTTTGTCCGGCTGCTCAAGCCGTCCTCCTTTACCCCCATTGTGGCTTTTGTGGGCATGATCTATTATATGTTCTGCAAAAGCGATAAGAAAAAGGACACCGGCCTGATTCTGCTGGGCTTTGCCACTTTGATGTTCGGCATGGAGACCATGTCCGGCTCTGTGGCGGGGCTGCGGGAGGTGCCGGGCTTCCGGGACCTGTTTATCATGTTTAAGAATCCGGTGCTGGGTGTGCTGGCCGGAACGGTGCTCACCGCCATCATCCAGTCCAGCTCCGCCTCCGTGGGCATTCTGCAGGCCCTGGCCGTCACCGGGCAGGTTAGCTACGGCGCGGCCATTCCCATCATCATGGGCCAGAACATCGGCACCTGTGTCACCGCCATGCTCTCCGCCGTGGGCGCCAACAAAAATGCCAAGCGGGCCGCTCTGGTCCACCTGAGCTTCAATGTCATCGGCACGGCGGTATGGCTGACGGTGTTCTGCCTGGTGAAATGGCTGCTTTCTCCGGCGATCCTGGAGGAGAGCGCCAGCCTGCTGGGCATTGCCGTGGCCCACTCGGTATTCAATGTGCTGTGTACGGTTTTGATGCTGCCCCTTTCCAATATGCTGGAGAAGCTGGTGTGCCGCCTGGTGCCTGAGGGGAAGAAGCCGGAGACGGTGATGGAGCTGGATGAGCGCCTGCTCACCACCCCGCCGGTGGCCCTGGCCCGGTGCCGGAAGGTGGCCGCCGATATGGCCAACTGCGCCGTCACCTCCATGAAGCAGGGCATTGCCGCCCTCAACGACTACACCCCGGCCCTGGCCGAGCAGGTGCGGCAGGCGGAGAACCAGACGGACCACTACGAGGATATTCTGGGCACCTACCTGGTGAAGCTCAGCACCCGCAGAATCAGCGCCTCCGACAGCAACGAGGCGGCAAAGCTTTTGAAAATCATCGGGGATTTCGAGCGGATTTCCGACCATGCGGTGAACCTGGTTCAGTCCGCCGAGGAGCTGAACAGCAAGGACATGTCTCTGTCCCAGGAGGCTAACCGGGAGCTGAGCGTGCTCACCGGGGCGGTCAGCGAGATTCTGGATTTGTCCCTGGAGGCCTTTTTGAAGAATGATCTGGGTCCCGCCGGCATGGTGGAGCCCCTGGAGCAGGTGATCGACGAGCTGAAGGAGCAGCTCCGCACCGCTCATATTCTCCGGCTCCAGCAGGAAAAGTGCAGCATTGAGGCGGGCTTCATCTGGTCCGACCTGCTGACGGATTTGGAACGGGTGTCCGACCACTGCTCCAACATTGCCGGATGCGTGCTGGATATGCAGGAGGGGAATCTGAACCTCCATGAATCCCTGCGGGCCATGAAGGAGGACCGGGAAAAATTCGCCGACCGGTATCTGCTCTACCGGAAGAAATATACCGTGGAACCCCAGGCGTAATTTTTCGTACGTATCGGATTTGCTCGATAAATTGAAATTTGCAGAGATGTTTCGTAGGGAATGCATTTATGCATTCCGAAAGGTTCATTCACCACCGGGGTTCGACAAATCGTAAAACGACGAATTTTGCGTAGGGAATGCATTTATGCATTCCGCCTCGGCAACATTTTTATCGAGGTATGTTGAATGGATCATTGTTGAGAAAAATTGGAACCTGTTACCAACCAACGAACCATGGATGTTCACCGACCTTTCGGAACGGATAAATCCGTTCCCTACGAAAAGAACCAACTTTTTCCCATTCAACGCACCGCCCAAAAACCGTTACCGTGGGGAATGCATTTATGCATTCCCCACGAACAAATACTGCCAAACACCAATTTTACCTGGATTTACAGGAACTTTACTTTCTCTCGATAGTGGACTTTACATGGATTTGGTAAGCTATGGGTGTAGCAAAGAGATGGACATCATCCACCGGAACGCTGCGAAAATACGGAATATAAGGAGATATTTATCATGAAGAAATTAATTGCACTTGCCCTGTCCGCCATGCTGGCTGTGAGCGCCATGAGCATGGCTGCTTCCGCTGAGAAGCTGGAGGGCACCGTGGCCACCAATGGCTCCACCTCCATGGAAAAGGTGATCGGCATCCTTTCCGAGCAGTTTATGGAGGACAACGGCGACGTGACCATCACCTATGACGCCACCGGCTCCGGCACCGGCATCGAAGCCACCGCCACCGGCACCTGCGACATCGGCCTTGCCTCCCGGAACCTGAAGGACGCCGAGGTGGAAAAGGGTCTGGTCGCCACCACCGTTGCCCTGGACGGCATCGCCATCATCGTCAACGAGAATTGCCCTGTGGATGACCTGACCGTGGAGCAGATCGCCGCCATCTTCACCGGCGAAGTGACCGACTGGGCCGATTTCGGCGGCAAGGGCACCATCGCCTGCATCGGCCGTGAGGCTGGCTCCGGCACCCGGGACGGCTTCGAGTCCATCACCAAAACCACCGACAAATGCGTCCTGGCCCAGGAGCTGACCTCCACCGGCGCTGTGATTGCCGCGGTGAAGAGCAGTGAAAACGCCATCGGCTACGCCTCTTTCGCCGCTGTGGAAGGCCAGACTGGCATCAAGGTCCTCACCGTGGAGGGTGTGGAGTGCACTGCGGAGAACATCGTGGACGGCAGCTATGTGATTCAGCGCCCCTTTAACCTGGTTACGCTGGAGGATGGCGAGCTGAGTGAGGCTGCCCAGGCTTTCTTCGACTACATGCTCTCTGAGGATGCCGCCGATCTGATCACCCAGGCCGGTGCCGTTCCTGCTGCCCAGACTGAGGCTGCCGAAGCCGAAGTACAGAAATAATCATGAAGCACAAATCGGCCAAACAGGCCGCACTGGAGAACAGCATGCACATGCTGTTCTTCCTTTGCGGTATTATCACAGTAGGTTTCGTGCTGTGTATTTGCATCTATTTGATTCTCTCCGGCGTACCTGCCATTGGAAAAATCGGCTTTTTTGACTTCTTCCTGGGCCGGGTGTGGAAGCCCACTGCCACCACCGTGGAGCCCTCCTATGGCATTCTGCCTTTTCTGCTCACCAGTATCTGCGGTACCGCCGGGGCGGTGATCCTTGGCATTCCCATCGGACTGCTGACGGCGGTATTCCTGGCCAAGGTTGCCCCGCCCAGGCTGGCTGGGATGATTCGCACGGCGGTACAGCTGCTGGCGGGCATTCCGTCGGTGGTGTATGGCCTGGTGGGTATGATCGTCCTGGTGCCCGGGGTGCAGCGCCTTTTTGATCTGTCCTCCGGCGCAACCCTGTTCGCGGCCATCATCGTACTGGCCATTATGATTCTGCCCTCCATCATCAACGTGTCGGAAACCGCCCTGCGGGCCGTGCCCAAGGAATATGAGGACGCCTCCCTTGCCCTGGGGGCAACGGAGCTGGAAACCTATTTCCGGGTCAGTATTCCCGCAGCGAAAAGCGGCATCGCCACCGCCATTGTGCTGGGCGTGGGCCGGGCCATCGGCGAGGCCATGGCCATCATCATGGTCTCCGGCAATGTGCCCAATATGCCCAAGCTCTTTGGCTCCGTCCGGTTTATGACCACCGCCATCGCCTCGGAAATGTCCTATGCGCCGGTGGGCTCCCTGCAGCGGGAGGCACTGTTCTCCATCGGTCTGGTGCTGTTCCTGTTCATCATGCTCATCAATGTGCTGCTGAATGTGTTTGTCAAAAAGGAGCGGTGATCATGGGCTTTGAGAAAAAGAGAAAACTCTGGAATACCGGTGTGAAAGCTGCCCTATACGCCGCCTCCGGCCTGACTGTGGCGCTGCTGGTATTTTTGATCGGCTACATCTTCTGGCGGGGTGCCCCCTATCTGACCTGGGAGCTGCTTTCCAGCCAGACCAGTTATATCCGAAATACCATCGGCATCCTGCCCAACATTCTGAACACGGTTTACATCATTCTGGTGGCCATGGTCATCGTCCTGCCCCTGGGGGTGGGCGCGGCCATCTACCTGACGGAGTATGCGGAAAACAAGCGGCTGATCTCCGCCATCGAGTTCGCCGCCGAGACCCTCACCGGCATCCCCTCCATCATTTTCGGCCTGGTGGGCATGCTGATTTTCGTGCAGCTCATGGGGCTGGGGGCGGGCATCCTGGCCGGCGGCCTGACCCTGGTGCTGATGATTCTGCCCACCATTCTGCGAACCACCCAGGAGAGCCTGAAAACCGTGCCCCAGTCCTACCGGGAGGGGGCCCTGGCCTTGGGCGCCGGAAAGTGGCGGATGATCCGCACGGTGGTGCTGCCCAACGCCATTGACGGCATTGTCACCGGCTGCATCTTGGCGGTGGGACGGATCACCGGCGAGTCCGCCGCGCTGCTGTTCACCGCTGGCTTCGGCCTGAAGCTGAACGGTTTCCTCAAGTCCCTGCGTACCTCCTCCGCGACCCTGACGGTGGCGCTGTATGTCTACGCCAGCGAGCAGGGGAAGATCGACGTGGCCTTCGCCATCGCCTTGATTCTGATGGCGCTGACCCTGGTGATCAATTTCGCCGCCAGCTTCGCCGGAAAAAAGCTGAAACGATGATAAGGAGCAAATCAATGGAACCAATTATTGAAACACATGGCCTGGACCTGTGGTACGGGGAAAAGCAGGCCCTGCGGGGGATCGATGCCTCCATTCCCGCCCATGAAATCACCGCCCTCATCGGCCCCTCCGGCTGCGGCAAATCCACCTTTCTGAAAACCCTGAACCGGATGCAGGACCTGGTGCCCGGGGTGAAGATTCAGGGCCAGGTGCTCTATCAGAAGCAGGACATCTACGCTGCGGGGGTGGATGTGACCTGGCTGCGGAAGCGGATCGGCATGGTGTTTCAAAAGGCCAATCCCTTTCCCATGAGCATCTACGACAATGTGGCCTACGGGCCCCGCACCCACGGCATCCGGGGCAAGGCCAAGCTGGATGAGCTGGTGGAGCGCTCCCTGCGGGATGCCGCCATCTGGGACGAGGTAAAGGACCGGCTCAAGTCCTCCGCCCTGGGTCTCTCCGGCGGCCAGCAGCAGCGGCTGTGCATTGCAAGGGCCCTGGCGGTGGAGCCGGATGTGCTGCTGATGGATGAATCCACCTCCGCCCTGGACCCCATCTCCACGGGAAAAATCGAGGATTTGGCCCTCCAGCTCAAGGAAAAATACACGGTGATCATGGTCACCCACAACATGCAGCAGGCGGCCCGGATTTCCGACAACTGTGCTTTCTTCCTCCTGGGGGAGCTGGTGGAATTTGACAAGACGGACCGGGTGTTCTCCAATCCCAGGGACAAACGGACGGAAGACTATATCACGGGGAGGTTTGGATAATGCGATCCAGATTTGATATGCAGTTGGAGGATTTGAAACGGGAGATGACTGCTATGGGCATGCTCTGCGAGAATGCCATTGCCAAATCCTCCCACGCGCTGCTGAACTGCGACCTGGCCCTCGCCGGGGAGCTGCCGGAGCTGCTGAGCCGGGTGACCCAAAAGGAGCGGGACATTGAAACCATCTGCTTAAAGCTGCTGCTTCACCAGCAGCCGGTGGCCAGGGACCTGCGGGCGGTGTCCTCGGCCCTGAAAATGGTCACCGACGCCCAGCGCATCGGCACCCAGTCCGCGGACATCTGCGAAATTGTGGCCCTGGGCAATATCCCCTCCATCCCCCAGGGGCTGCCCATCCGGGACATGGCCACCGGAGTGATCACCATGGTCACGGACAGCATTGACGCTTTTGTAAAACAGGATGGAAAAATCGCCAAAGCCGTGATAGAATATGATGACACTGTGGATTCCCTGTTCAACACGGTGAAAGCCAGGCTGATCGAGCTTTTGAAGCGGCCGGAGGTGAACGGGGAGATGATGGTGGACCTTTTGATGATTGCCAAATACTATGAGCGCATCGGCGACCATGCGGTGAACATCGCCAAATGGGTGCTGTTCTCCCTCACCGGCAATCTGGAATTCGACACCGCTTATTTTGAAGAGGGCGGACACACAAGCGAAAAATGAGGGGATAAACATGATCTATTGCGTGGAAGACGACGACAGCATCCGGGAGCTGATGGTCTATGCCCTGGGGGCTTCGGGCTATGGCGTTCTCGGCTTTCCCAACGCCGCCGGACTTTGGCAGGCGCTGAAGCAGGAGAAGCCGGAGCTGATTCTGCTGGACATCATGCTGCCGGATGAGGACGGCATTTCCATCCTGAAAAAGCTTCGGGGCAACCCGGCCACCGGGGAGATCCCCGTGATCATGGCCACGGCCAAGGGGACGGAATTCGATAAGGTCATCGGCCTGGACCTGGGTGCCGACGACTATCTTTCAAAGCCCTTTGGCATGATGGAGATGGTGTCCCGGGTGAAGGCGGTGCTCCGCCGGGTGAAGCCCAACGGGGCTGCCCCGGAGCTGAGCTGCAAAACCATCCGGCTGAACGAAGCCTCCCACCGGGTCAGCGTGGACGGGAAGAACGTGGAGCTGACGGTGAAGGAATATGAGCTGCTTCGGCTGTTTCTGAAAAATCCCGGCGTGGCCTTTACCCGGGAGAACCTGCTCTCCTCCATCTGGGAGAGCGAGTTTCAGGGAGAGACCAGAACCGTGGACGTACACATTGCCACCCTGCGGACCAAGCTGGGCGCGGCGGGGGAGGCCATCAAAACCGTGCGGGGCGTGGGCTACCGCTTGGAGGGTTGAGCCATGACAAATCGAATTTTCAAAGCCGTCTGTGCGGCGGCATTGTCCGTCTTTGTGGTGACCATGCTGCTGATTATGGGCGTGCTTTATAATTATTTTTCCTCGGTGCAGCAAAAGCAGCTCCTGGCCCAGACCGCTCTGGCGGTGCAGGGCGTGGAGCAGCAGGGCATGGCCTACTTCGACGGACTGGATGTGGAGAATCTCCGCATCACCTGGATCGCGGGCAATGGCGATGTGCTCTACGACAGCGTTTCCGACTCCGACACCATGGAGAACCATCTGCAGCGGGAGGAGATCCGCCAGGCCCTCTCCGACGGTGTGGGCCAGAGCGCCCGGTATTCTTCCACGTTGATGAAGCAGTATCTCTACTGTGCCCAGCGGCTCAGCGACGGCACGGTGCTGCGGCTTTCTGTCTCCCACAATACCATTTTTGTGCTGCTGTTGGGCATGCTCCAGCCCATTTTGATTGTGATTGCGGTGGCGCTGGTGCTTTCCTTCCTGCTGGCCAGCCGCCTTTCCAAGCGCATTGTGGAGCCTATGAACCGGCTGAATCTGGATGAACCCCTGGAAAACGAGGGCTATGACGAGCTCTCCCCCCTGCTTCGCCGGATCTACAGCCAGCAGCAGAGCCTGAAAAATCAGCAGGCCACCCTGGCCCAGAAACAGAACGAGCTGGATGCCATTGTCAGCCATCTGGAGGAGGGCATGCTCCTGCTGGATCGGGACTGCCGGGTGATTACCGCCAACCAGGCGGCCCTGCGGCTGATGGATGTGAGAAACAGAAATGTGGCGGGGCTGAGCCTGCTGTCCCTGAACCGGAACATGGAGCTCCAGGAGGCGGTGAATCAGGCCCTGGCCGGGGTGAATGTTACGAAAAAAACCACCATCCACGGCCGGACCATTCAGGTCCACGCCGCTGCCGTGGGCAAGGAGCAGGAGCTTTCTGGGGTGGCGGTGGTGCTCTTCGACATCACCCAGGCAGAGCAGGCGGAGCAGCGCCGGAGAGAATTCACTGCCAATGTGTCCCATGAGCTGAAAACGCCCTTGCAGTCCATCTCCGGCTATTCGGAGCTCATCCAGTGCGGCTTGGCCAAGCCCGAGGATGTGCAGCCCTTTGCCAAGCGCATTTATGACGAAACCCAGCGGCTTATCCGTCTGGTGGAGGACATCATCAACCTGTCCCGGCTGGACGAGGGCGGCGGCTATGAGCCGAGGCAGATGGATTTGTACGATACCGCCCGGGAGGTGGTCCGTGATCTGCAAACGGTGGCTGCCGACAAGCAGGTGCAGCTGACCCTGGAGGGCACCGCCGCCGAAATCACCGGCGTCCCGGAGCTGGCAAGGGGCATTGTCTATAACCTTTGCGACAATGCCATCAAGTATAACCAGCCCGGCGGTTCGGTTTCCGTCACCGTTTCCGGGGAGAATGAGGGTGTCCTGCTCACCGTAAAGGACACCGGCATCGGCATCCCGGAGGAGGAGCAGGACCGGATTTTCGAGCGGTTCTACCGGGTGGATAAAAGCCGCTCCAAGGAGGTCGGCGGCACCGGCCTGGGGCTTTCCATTGTGAAGCACGCCGCCCTGGTGATGGGCGCCCAAATCCAGCTGGAAAGCCGCCTGGGCCAGGGTACCACCATTCAGGTTTCTTTCCCAAAATAAACAAATGACCCGCAGAACGATTCCGTCCTGCGGGTCAAATTTTTTGTAATGCAGCAATAAAAAATCAGAAAATTGGAATTTGTCAGTATGTATCCGTAGGGAACGGATTTATCCGTTCCGAAACGTCAGTCAACATCAATGGTTCGTTGGATGGTAACGGGTTCCTTTTTTCAACATTTTTCCATTCATTGTGCACCCCATAAAAACATTACCGGGCGGAACGGATAAATCCGTTCCCTACGAAATATCTCTGCAAACACCAATTTATCTGCCCCATCTCAACATGGTCAAATCAAACCATAATGCTTCAATGCTTTTTCGATGCCGTCGTCCATCACCGTGGCGGTGACGTATTCGCACATCTGCTTCACCTGGTCCATGCCGCCGCCCATGCAGACGGTGTGCTTTGCCAGACGGAACATGGGCAGATCGTTGGTGCTGTCGCCGATGGCCAGGGTGTTCTCCGGGCCCAGGTTCAGCTGCTTCAGAATCCGCTCCATGCCCGCCGCCTTGGAATAGCCTTTCAGCACCAGCTCATACATGGCGTTCTCCCGGTCGATGATGGTGTAGTCCGCCTCCAGCTCCTTTTTGAAGCCGGACACATCCCCCTCCGGTCCCTGAAAGGTGACGAATTTCAAAAAGTCCGGCTCCTGTCCCGGCATCAGCTCATGGATGGGAAAGCCCGCCTCCCGAAGCCGCTCCACCTCCCGGGACATGATGGGATGAACGGAGTGGGCTCCGTCCAGCAGAATTCCACCGTCCTGGGTTTCGTAGAACGAGCACATCCCGTATTTCCGGGAAATCTCCACGCTCTTGCGCCGCAGCTGGGCCGGGGGCTTTACCCGCACCAGCCATTTCCCGTCCAGCAGCACCTCCATGCCGCAGCCGCAGGCAAAGCCCCGGAAGGCCATCCGGGTCACCCGATGGCCTACCTGAAAATAGGCCCGGCCGGTGTTGACGATGGGAATGTGCCCGTTTTCCACCAGCTTTTCCACGGAACGGATGGCGGAGCCGGGAATTTCATGGGTTTTATCATCGACGATGGTTCCGTCGATGTCGAAAAAGATGACCATTGTTTCTCCTCTTGTAAATCAATTGCTTATGCGCCGCCGGGCAGCCCCAGAGCGGCGGTGACCAGAATCCCCAGGTTATCCCGATAGATGGTGTTGAACTGCTCAATGGGCAGGGGATTCTCGCCGCTGCCCGCCTCAATGGTGAATCCGGGCCGGCGGAAATCCTGGATGAACCAGTCCTTGTATCCGGCAAAGCTGGATTCATAGGGGGTGTCCTCCATCTGGTAGCCGCTGACCCGGGCAAATTCCTGGGCCAGCTCCCGGGCACCGGGAATCCGATAATCCCGGAACTGCCAGTAGATTACCTTCCCCTGGGTGTGGTAGGCCAGCACCAGCCGGGGCCGCACCTGACGGGTGTACTCCGCCAGCGCCCGGCTCTCCCGCTGATTCAGGGGCGCCCGGCCCACATAGTCCCGGGGACCGGGCCGGTCGTATCCGGCAGCAAATTTGATTTCTCTCGCGGTGAGCCAACCGGCGGGGTACTGCAAATTCAGATCCACCCCCATGAGATTGGCCTTCCAGCCGTCAGGAAAGGGAATCTGGGGATAGTACGATGCCAGATTCCCTGCGATCGCGTATTCCTCCGACCCAGGCTGGATGGCGCCCGTCACCAGGTCCACCCCGTCCGGGTCCACCATGGGCACCATGTGGACGGTCACCAGATTGCCGATGGTTCTTCCCTCCACCCCCCAGATTTTGCCGCCGGTTTCAATGGCCTGGGCCAGCTCTTCTCCGAATTTCAGCAGCAGGGGAGTGGTGATCCATTCGTTTGCATGGTGAGCGGCGGTGAACAGCACGTTCCGCTCCCCACTGCCCACCACCAGGGTTTTCACCGGCCTGCCGAAGGCGGTTTGGGTTAGAACCTGGCTGCGGCAGGATGGGTAGGCAGCCACCAGTTGATCGATGGTATCGCTGCAAATTTTTGATGTCGTGGGTACATCCGTTTTCACAATTGCCAATTTCATCGCCTCCCAATAAGGTATGCGATAAAAAACAAATGTGTTCCGGAAGCATTTCCCTGGTGCACCCCAAATTCCAATTTGCCGGTAAAATTCCTACCGCTGCTCCAAATAAATCAGCAGCACCGCGATATCCGCCGGGCTCACGCCGGAAATCCGCCCCGCCTGACCGATGGACAGGGGGCGAATCTGGCTGAGCTTCTGCCTCGCTTCCAGCCGGAGGCCGCCAATGGCATCGTAGTCCAGATCGGCGGGCAGCAGCCTGGCCTCTTCCTTTTTAAATTCCTCCACCTGCTTTTCCTGCCGCAGCAGGTACCCGGCGTACTTGATCTGAATCTCCACCTCGTCGGTGACGCTTTGGGGGAGACTGGGCCGATCTGCATCAAAGGGGGCAATGTCCTGATAGCCGATCTCCGGCCGCCGGAGCAAATCCGCCAGCCGGGCGGAGCCGGTCACCGGGGCGCTGCCTTTCGCTTCCAGCATGGCGTTGAGTTCTTCACTGGCCGGAATGCCGTTGGCTTCGAGTCGATTCCGTTCCCGGCGGACCGCCTCGTATTTTTCCTCCACCTGCTGCAGACGCTCCTGACTCACCAGACCGATGGCGGCGCCGATTTTCGTCAGACGCTGGTCGGCGTTGTCCTGCCGGTGGAGCAGCCGGTATTCGCTGCGGCTGGTCATGATCCGGTAGGGTTCTTCCGTGCCCTTGGTCACCAGGTCGTCAATCAGGGTGCCGATGTAGCTGGTGTCCCGGGTGAGAATCATGGGCGGCTTCCCTTGAATTTTCAGCGCCGCGTTTACTCCGGCCACCAGACCCTGCACTGCCGCCTCCTCATAGCCGGAGGTGCCGTTGAACTGCCCCGCGCCGTAGAGGCCGGAAACAAGCTTGGTTTCCAGGGTGGGCAGCAGCTGGGTGGGGTCCACGCATTCGTATTCAATGGCGTAGGCCGGACGCATCATTTCGGCGTGCTCCAGCCCGGGGACGGTCCGCAGCATCCTTAGCTGCACATCCTCCGGTAGACTGGAGGAAAAGCCCTGAATGTACATCTCCTCGGTGTCCAGCCCGCAGGGCTCAATGAATAACTGATGCCGGGACTTGTCCGCAAAGCGGACGATTTTCGTCTCAATGCTGGGGCAGTACCGGGGGCCCACGCCGGAGATGGTGCCGTCGTAGATGGGACTGCGGTGCAGATTCTCCCGGATGATTTTGTGGGTTTCCTCGTTGGTGTAGGTCAAATAACACACGGCGGAGTTGTTCACCTTGTGCTCCGTCCGGAAAGAAAAGGGCTCCACGGTCTCGTCCCCGGGCTGCAATTCCATTTTGGAAAAATCAATGCTTCTCCGGTTCACTCGGGGCGGCGTGCCGGTTTTGAAGCGGCGCAGATTCAGCCCCAGCTTTCGCAGGCTGTCCGCCAGTCCCACGCTGGGGTGCATCCCGTCGGGGCCGGAGGGAATCACGCTTTCCCCGGTGATGACGGTGCTGTCCAGGTAGGTGCCGGTGGCAATGATCACCGCCTTGGCGGCGTACTCCGCCCCCAGCTGGGTCCGAACCCCGGAAACCGCCCCATTTTCGGTGAGTACTTCGGTGATCTGGGCCTGCTTCAGCTCCAGATTATTCTGCAATTCCAGGGTATGCTTCATGTAAGTCCGGTAGCGAACCCGGTCGGCCTGGGCCCGCAGGGAGTGAACAGCGGGACCCTTGCCCCGGTTCAGCATCCGGTATTGGATGCAGCTGGCGTCGGCAGCCAGTCCCATCTCTCCCCCCAGGGCATCCAGCTCCCGGACCAGATGACCCTTTCCGGTGCCGCCGATGGCGGGATTGCAGGGCATGTTGCCAACTGCGTCCAAATTGATGGTAAACAGAATGGTGTGCAGCCCCATCCGGGCGGCAGCCAGCGCCGCCTCAATGCCGGCATGGCCCGCGCCCACCACGGCCACATCGCAGCTTCCGGCAAAATAGGTCATTGTTCTTCCTCCGGGGTCTGCTCCTTGGATTTCTTTTCCTCGGGAGGCAGCTGGAAAGGCTTGCAGACTATCTCGCACCGGTTGATGGGGGTGCCCAGGGCGTGAAACTTCTCTTCATACCCGGTCATGATGCCCACGATCCCATTGGCGTGGAGGTTTCGGGTCACATTCTTCACTTCCAGGCCACAGGCGGCAAATTCCTCCAGGCTGAAAGCAAACAGGGGAGCGTTGTCGGTTTTGAAGTGAAACTCTCCGCCCTCCCGAACCACCCGGCAGTATTTGTCCAGGAAGCTCCGATGGGTCAGGCGGCGCTTGGCGTTCTTTTTCCGGGGCCAGGGGTCGGGGAAATTGATGAAGAGACGGTCAATCTCTCCGGCAGCAAAGAAATCCTCCATCATGGCCACATCCATGTCAATATAATATACGTTGGTCAGACCCATGTCCCTTGCCTTCTCCATGGCCACCACCACTGCCTCCCGGCAGCGCTCTACGGCAATCAGCAGCACATCCGGATTGGCCTGGGCAGTCTCCGCAGTGAACTTGCCCTTGCCGCAGCCAACCTCCACCCAAAGGGCGGTGCAGTCCGGCTTTAAAGAGCGCCAGTTGCCTTTCATGGAGGCGGGGTCGGCAATCCGGTAGGCCGCACAGCGCTCCATCCGTGGCTCCAGATTCCGCATTTTTCTCATTCTCATACGCGATTCCTCCAAACAGAATGATACAACCCTCTATTATACAATTAAATAAAGATAATGTCAAAGGAAATCCGTGGATGCGCCGTGGGTTTTCTGGAATATTCTGCCAAGAGCGGACAGATGTGCACGGGTAAAAGTCACCAAAAAAGATAGAGGGAAATTGTAAAAAGTGCTTGACAAACGGGATATGGCGTGGTAATATACGTAGGCTTTCCGATGAACGGGCTCTGTGGGGCGCGGGAGGGGAGCGTGGCGGCAGAAAAAGTCGAAAAAGAGTAAAAAAGCTCTTGACAAAAGGAAGCCGCTGTGATAGACTAAACGAGTTCCCAGCCGCGAGGCGAGAACAGCTCTGTACCTTGTAAATTGAATAACGAAAAGACAAACTAGACACCTTGGACAATAAATGGATTGTTTAAGCGTAAGCGAAAATAAGCCAACGAAAATTCTTGAGTAATTAATGCTAGAAGCAGATTATTCAAAAAATTGATTTTAGGCTCGAAAGAGTTTAAGATACCATTTTTTGAGAGTTTGATCCTGGCTCAGGACGAACGCTGGCGGCGTGCCTAACACATGCAAGTCGAACGG
>JAQYLT010000015.1 GCA_028719885.1 Bacillota bacterium | reverse complement strand
ATTCCAAGGTTTCTCCCTTGAATGGTATCAGGTTGGACGAAACTGTAGGGAATGGGCTTGCTCATTCCGTCGGCGAAGCCGCCCCAGAAAACCGCTTTTCATTTCATATTTGGTGGAATATTCATAAAAACAGAACCATTTCGAGTCTGTTTGTGCAGAAGAAGCTGCTGACGCAGTCGGAATGAGCAAGCCCATTCCCTACGGACAAGGCGCCACATTTCGCCACCTAACGTCCTGCGGTAATTGCTCGGCCTATGCGGCGGGGGCAAGCCACCCGCCCTACGATATAAATCGTTAGGTTGATGACATTACCCCATTGGGGAGGGCAAGGGGTGCGGCGTTAATTGGGTAAACGCCCCTTATGCTGCTAACGCAGACGGAAAGAGTAAACTCCTTTCCTGCGTTCTGTCGGAGACTGGCCCCATTCCGGCGGATCAGAGAAGTTCAAACAGCTCTTTCTTCTGCTGGGTTACCCGGTCAATGAGCTCGATATACTGCTCCGGGAATTTGGGATTGTGGAAGCGCCGGAGGGAGCCGTCGGGCAGGTTGACCTTGTTCATGCCTCCGCCGCCTACGGAGAGGATGGTGTGCAGCTCCTCCATCATGTAGATGTTGTAAAGGCAGTCCATCCCGTCCCGGCTCCAGCCCACATTTTCAAAGGAGCCGGACATGTATTTCTGCCGGTAGAGATAATAGGGCCTGTAGCCCAGGGCGGCAAGGGTCTGATTGGCATAGGCCACCATTTCCGTCACCTGGTGGGCAGTGGGCAGGCTCTGGCGCTTTTCAAACAAATCGGCTCCCTTTTTCAGAGCCAGGGTATGCACGGTGATGTTGGAGGGGTGCAGCGCCGCCACCTCATCCAGGCTGCGGCAAAAGAGGGCCACATTGTCCTCCGGCAGGCCGGCGATCAAATCCATGTTGATGGCCTCAAACCCTGCCGCCTCCGCCTGACGGTAGGCGCGGACCACATCCTCCGCCTTGTGGGGACGCCCACAGGCCCGGAGCACGGAATCCACCATGGTCTGAGGGTTAATGCTCATTCGATTCGCGCCGTGGTGATAAATGGCGCGGAGCTTCTCTTCGTCCAGGGTGTCCGGTCTTCCCCCCTCCACGGTGAATTCCAGGCAGCGGGACAGATCGAAGGCGGAGGCAATGGCGTCCATCAGCCGCTCCAGCTGGGGCGTGGAAAGGGTGGACGGGGTGCCGCCCCCGATGTATATGGTACGCAGCCGGCGGCCGGATTTTTCCAGCAGGGCGCCGGTTACTTCCATTTCTTTCAGCAGGGCTTCCAGATAGGGCTCCAGCAGCTCGGTTTTCCTCCCCACCGTCCGGCTGACAAAGCTGCAATAGCTGCACCGGGTGGGGCAGAACGGAATGCCCACATACAGGGATACATCCTCCGGTTCCAGCAGCCGGGCCGCCTTCACCGTGGACTGGGAGCAGGCAACCGCCAGCTTCCGGCGTTCCGGGGTGACATAATACACATCCTTTAGGAGCTTTTCGGCGGATTGAGCCGTGCCCCCCTCCAGAAGATGCTTGGTGGTGATTTTGGTGGGCCGGACCCCGGCCAAAGCACCCCAGGCAGGCTCCGACGGCAGCAGCTGCCGGGCCGCCAGGTACATGCTCTGCTGCAGGCTTCGGCGGCGCAGGCGGACGGTTTCTTCCCCGGTTTTCAGCCGTCGGGTTGCCTGGGCCGTTTTGCCGTCCAATGTAATGGAGGCCCGGACGGTGATCCAGGTTTTGCCCCGGTGGAGGGAAGAAACCGCCTCCAAAGGGGTATTTTCCGGAAACAGCGCCAAAAGCAGCTGCTCCACGGCATAGCGGTCATCATGACCGGACAGGGTCAGATTCATGGCTTGACTCCTTATGTTTTTCTTACCTCCCCCATTGGGGCAATGTAATCCGCTAAATGTTTTGCTATTCCGTAGGGCGGGGGCTTGCCCCCGCCGAATGGTAACGATAAGAGCCCATTCCCGTTAAAGGTAATCACTCAAAAAGCGGAACCCAGCGGCGGGGGCAAGCCCCCGCCCTACGACAGTCCCTAAGTCGATGCCATTGCCTCGCCAAGATTCAGGCGAAAAAGGGATTGTGGGCCCGCTCCTCAGCCAGGGTGGTTTCCTCCCCGTGGCCGGGCAGCACCCGGTAGTCTCCGGGCAGGGCGGCCAGGGTTTTCAGGGAGGCGCTGATTTGCTCCCAGCTGCCTCCGGGGAAATCCGTCCGGCCGCAGCTGCCCCGGAACAGGGTATCTCCGGAGAACATGGTATCCCCCACCAGCAGGCAGACAGAGCCGGGGGTGTGTCCCGGTGTGGGCAGAACCCGAATGGTCAGCCCCGCCAGGTGCAGTTCCCCCTGCACAGGATAGGTGTGGGTATAAAACAGCCTCCCGTTGGTAATCATGGGCGGCAGGCCCAAGTCGGCCTGGCTGATGTAAACCCGGCAGTCGGTCTCTGCGGCGATGTCCTGCACCGCCCCCACATGATCGAAATGGCCGTGGGTCAGCAGAATGGCCTCCGGCTCCAAATTCCGTTCCTGCAGCAAATCCAGAATCCGCCCGGCCTCATACCCTGGGTCGATGATCAGGCACTTGCCGCTTCCCTCCTGATGCAGGATGTAGCAGTTGGTCATATAGTCGCCCAACGTCAAAACCGTAATTTCCATGGGGAACCTCCTTGTGTGCATTGTTTTCCTATCTCGGCCTGCCCGGCAAAAATCATCCGTGTCTTGCGGTCATCAGCTGGTCGGTATCCAGAATCAATGTCACCGGGCCGTCGTTTACAGACTCCACCTTCATGTCCGCGCCGAAGCGGCCATGCTGAGGGGGATACCCCAATTCCTCACAGATGGACAGGAACTTTTCATACATTGCATTTCCCAGCTCCGGCCCTGCGGCCTCGGTGAAGCTGGGACGGCGGCCCTTGCGGCAGTTGCCGTAGAGGGTGAACTGGCTCACCACCAGCACCTGCCCGCCAATCTGGTCCAGGCCCAGGTTCATTTTCCCGTTTTCATCCTCAAAAATCCGAAGTCCCAGGGCTTTCTCCGCCAGCAGGCGGCATTCCTTTTCCGTATCCTCCGGGCCCACGCCCAAAAGAATCAAAAACCCGGGGCCGATTTTCCCCACGGTTTCCCCGTCGATGGTGACGGAGGCACTTTTCACTCTTGTTAAAACGGCTCTCATGTTAGTTCTGTCCTCTCCGGGAGCCGGTGACATCCCGGATGTTCAAAAGCCGGTTTCGGATGGCTTCCAGCTCCGCCACATTTTTCACCTCAAAACGAATCAGGCAGGTGCTTCTGCCCCCGGGCAGGTCCTTGGCACTCAGCTCCTTCACCCGCACCCGGGCGGTGGTGAGCACGGTAGCCACATCCAGCACGATGCCGTCTCTTGTCAGGCAGTCCAGCTCCAGGGTGGTTTCAAAGGGCTGCTCCTCCTGGGAGGCCCACCGCACCCGCACCCAGCGGGCAGCCTGCCGGGGGTCGTCCCGGTTCTGGGCGTTGGGGCAGTCCGCCCGGTGGACGGAGACGCCGAAGCCCTTGGTGATGAAGCCCACAATGGAATCCCCGGGCACCGGGGTGCAGCATTTGGCAAACTTGATCATGCAGGAGTCGATGTCCTCTACGATTACCCCGTTCACCGCATGGCGGTTCTGCTTCACCGCCTCGGAATCCGGGTTCAGGCGCAGGGGGCTGGCATTCCGCTCCGCCGTCTGGGCCTTCACCGCCCGGGAAACATCATCCCGAATCCGGCCCACGGCCTTCACGGCAGTGAGACCGCCGTAGCCGATGGCGGCGTACATATCGTCCCAGCAGTCGAAGGCCAGCTTTTTCAGCAGATGAGGCTCCAGCTCCTCGTCGGTGAGGGCCGACAGGGGCAGCCCCACCCGCTTCATCTCCGATTCAAAGGAGGCTTTGCCGTGGACGATGTTCTCCTCCCGCTTCTCCTTTTTGAACCACTGCTTGATTTTGGTGCGGGCCTGGTTGCTCTTGCAGATGTTCAGCCAGTCCCGGCTGGGGCCCTTGGCGGTTTTGGAGGTGATGACCTCCACAATGTCGCCGTTTTTCAGGGTCGTATCGATGTTGGCAATCCGGTTGTTCACCTTGGCGCCAATCATGGAGTTGCCCACGCCGGAATGGATGGCATAGGCAAAGTCGATAGGGGTGGAGCCGGAGGGCAGGGACACGATCCGCCCCTTGGGGGTGAAGACGAACACCTCATCGTCGAACATGTCGATTTTCAGGGACTGGACGTATTCCTCCGCGTCCGCGTCCTGCTGGCTTTCCAGCAGGCGGCGCACCCACTCGAAATCCTTCTCTGTGCCGGAGCCGGTGCCCTGCTTGTACTTCCAGTGGGCAGCGATGCCGTATTCGGCGGTTTCGTGCATGTCCCAGGTGCGAATCTGCACCTCAAAGGGAATGCCCTCGGAGCCGATGACAGTGGTGTGCAGCGACTGGTACATATTGGGCTTGGGGGTGGAAATATAGTCCTTGAACCGGCCGGGCACCAGGTTGAACAGGTCGTGGACATGGCCCAGCACGTTGTAGCAGTCCGGGATGGAGTTGACGATCACCCGGAAAGCGTAGATGTCATAGAGCTGGTCCATGGTCTTGTCCTGGGCCACCATCTTCCGGTAGATGGAATAAACGTGCTTGATCCGGCCATAGGTGGTATTCTGGATGCCCATGGCATTGAGCCGATCGGTGATTTTGAACT
This sequence comes from Bacillota bacterium, assembly GCA_028719885.1. Lineage (GTDB taxonomy): Bacteria > Bacillota > Clostridia > Oscillospirales > Oscillospiraceae > Faecousia. The sequence goes on along the minus strand of JAQYLT010000015.1, from coordinate 43,609 downwards.
GGATGGACTGCATGAAGGCCTCATCCTTTTCCCGATGGGCCTGGAGATAATTGGTGATCTCCGTGTATTCCTTAGGCGCCAGGTAGCGCAGGCTGGTGTCCTCCAGCTCCCATTTCATCTTCTGCATACCAAGCCGGTGGGCCAGGGGCGCGTAAACGTCCATGGTCTCCTTGCACTTGATGATTTGCTTGGCGGGAGACTGATACTGCATGGTACGCATGTTGTGGAGCCGGTCGGCAATTTTGATCAGCACCACCCGGATGTCCTTGGACATGGCCATGAACATCTTCCGCAGATTTTCCATCTGGGCTTCCTCGGTGGAGGAAAAATTGGCCCGGGTCAGCTTGGTAACTCCCTCCACCAGCTCCGCCACCGTCTGACCGAAGAGCTTTTCAATCTCCTCGTGGGAGGCGTCGGTGTCCTCGATGCAGTCGTGGAGCAGGGCACCCAGAATGGCGTCCATATCCAGGCCCATCTCCACCACGATCTCCGCTACGGCCAGGGGGTGAATGATGTAGGGGGAGCCATCCTTTCGCTTCTGCTGGCGATGCTTGTCGTCGGCATAGCGGACGGCTTTATCAATCAAATCCATGTCTGCCGTGGGCATCCGCCGGGCAATGGCAGCACACATGGAGTCATAGTGTTCTTCAAAGGTTTCCATTGAATATCAACTCTCTTTCAACAAGGAAACAGGGACGGACGCGGTTGAAAATTGGAATCTGATGAGATGTTTCGTAGGGAACGGATTTATCCGTTCCGCCCGCGAAGCGGAATTACCGCGTCCAATTATTTGGCAAAGGATCAAGTTATCCGAATTACTAGCCGAATTCATGATAAAAACATTCGCAAAAGCGGCTTCGCCGACGGAATGAGCAAGCCCATTCCCAAGGGTGTGTACGGACCATTCCCCGTTCAACGAACCATGGATGGTAATCCACCTTTCGGAAGGTCTAAATCCGTTCCCTACGGATCACCTCTGTAATTTCCAATTTGCAGGATACGTTTATGGATTCATCCAATGCAGCAAAAGCTGCATGGTGGCGCTTTGATTTAAATCCGCCTTCTGGGGCCCGGGGGTCAGGCGGATGGTCATGTACTTATGCACGCGCTGCTGCTCCAGCAATCCCACATCCCGGAAAATATCCAGGCAGATCATCAGCTGCTCCAGCTCCAGGGGCTTTCCGGACCAGCGGACAATTTTCCGGCACAGGCACACCGGCGACTCCCGGATGGGGCTCACCGGCACCGAGGCCAGATACCGCCACACGGTCGCCAGCACCGCCCGGCTGGGGGTGAGCAGCTTTGCCCCCTCGGGGCTGAGGCTGCCATCCAGCAGCGCCCGGTAGTGGGCGGTTTCCGTGCCGCAGGGGACGGCGCAGCTGGGGCGGATATCCACCACATTCATCTGCAGCAGCCGCTCCCCCTGGAAGCAGTTGATCTGGGGCAGGAAGGCCACATCCACCTGCTCCCCCTGGTGCAGATTCACCACATTTGTATTCACAGAGAAATAGATGGCGTTGAACACCTGCCGCTCCCGCCGCAGCCGCAGCCGCATGTGCTTGCCGCCGCCCACCATGGTCACCCGCTCCACCGTCAGTCCGGGCAGCATCAGCACCGGCTTGGGGCAGCCGCTGCCGGTGGGCTCCAGAATTTCCAGGGCCTCGAATTCCTCCAGGGTCATCAACTCCGGAGGCACCGTGCAGTCGATGTCCAGGCTGGTCCGCAGGGTCTCCCCGGAGAAATATTCCGCCGCCAGCGCGCTCACCTGTTTCCGGAATTCCGGGATGTTGCTCCGGGTGATGGTAAAGCCAGCCGCCAGCTCATGACCGCCGTAGCTCTCCAAAAGATCGGACAGGGCGGTGAGGGATGCGAACAGATTGAAGCCGCCGTGGCTCCGGGAGCTGGCCTTGCCATGCTCTCCGTCCAGGCAGATGAGGAAGGTGGGGCAGGCATATTCCTCGGCAATCCGGCTGGCCACAATGCCCACCACGCCCTGATGCCAGCTTTCGTCCGCCAGCACAATGGCATCCGGTGCCTTTCCCTGGGGCAGCATGGACACGGCCTGCCGGTAAATCTCCGATTCCACCGCCTGACGCTGCCGGTTCAGCTCGCACAGCTCCTTGGCCACCTGGCTGGCCCGCTCCGGGTCCTGGGTCATAAACAAATCCAGCGCCAGGTCGATCTGGCCCATCCGTCCGGCGGCGTTGATTCTGGGTGCCAGCATAAAGCCAATGGAGGAGGCGTTCAGCGCTGCCGGGTCGCAGCCGCATTCTTTCATCAGCGCGGCCAGTCCCGGCCGGGTGGTGTGCTGCAGAGAGACCAGTCCCCGGGAGACAAACACCCGGTTCTCCCCCACCAGGGGAATCACATCCGCCACCGTGCCCAGGCAGACCATGTCGGCATAATCCGCCAGCACCTGCTCCGGCTGCCCGCTGAGAGCGCAGGCCAGCTTAAAGGCCAGGGCCACCCCGGACAGGTACCGGTGGGGATAGGTGTCGCCGGGCTTGTGGGGGTCCACAATGGCGACAGCTTGGGGCAGCTTGTCCTTGCATTCGTGGTGATCGGTAATCACCAGCTCCATGCCCAGCTCCCGGCAGAGCTGCGCCTCTTCCACGGCGGTGATGCCGCAGTCCACGGTGACAATGAGCTTTACGCCCCGGTCCCGCAGGCTGTGCAGCGCCATGGGATTCAGCCCGTAGCCCTCCTCCAGCCGGCCGGGAATATAGCTGATGCAGTCCGCCCCGCAGCGGCACAGAAAATCCGTCAGCAGGCAGGTGGCGGTGATGCCGTCCACATCATAGTCGCCGAATACCGCGATTTTCTCATGGTTTTCCATGGCGCAGGCCACCCGCCCGGCGGCCACATCCATCTCCGTCAGCAAAAAGGGCGAGGGCAGCGGACAGTTGCAGTCCAGCAGGTCGTGGGCTTCTTTGGGGGTTTTAATGCCCCGGGAGGCCAGGATTCGGGCTGCCAGCCGGGGGTAGCCTCCCTGACACAGGGCATTCACCGCTTCCGGTTCCGGTTTTGATACATTCCAAATTCCATATTTCACAGCAATACACATCCAAAAAGCTTTTCCTGGTATTATATCAAAAGCAGCCGGGAAGCACAATACTTTTTTTCGATATATGGAATTTATTGCTCCCCTTTCCCCTGGGGAAGCATGGAAATCACGGTAATCGCCAGCATGGGCATGAGGAACATCCCCAAAATGCCCCAAAGCCGGAAGCCGGTATACAGGGCGATCAGGGTGAGCAGCGGGTCCAGCCCCAGCTGACGGCCCACCAGCTTGGGCTCCAGGGTGGAGCGGGTCAGGGCGGTGAGGGCGTAGAGCCCCAGCAGTCCCAGGGCCTTGGCGCTGTTGTGCTGCAGCAGGCAAACCAGGCTCCAGGGCACCAAAATGGTGCCGGTGCCCAAAATGGGAAAGGCATCCACCATCGCCACCGCCAGGGCCCACACCGGCGCATACTCCACCCGCAGCAGGAAAAAGCCCACGGTGAGCAGCAGATAGGTGATGCCCATCAGCTTCAGCTGGGCAATGAGCCACTGCCCCGCTGTGGAACGGAGCTTTTTGAAAAAGGCAATGACCGTTTCAAATTTCCCCCGGGGCACATGGTTGTGCAGCCAGCTGCGGATGCGGGGCAGCTCCGCGGAAATGAGAAAGGCCGAGAGCACCGCCGTCCCCACCCCCAGGGCGCTGTCCGGCAGCCGGCCGATGAGATTCCCCGCCAGCTCCAAAGCATAGCCGGTGAACCGGTCCAGCAGCTCCGCGCCGCCGGAAAAGAGCTGAATCACATTCCGCTGCAGCACCGCCTGAACCCCGGGAGAGGCCCGCCGGGCCAGCGCCATCAGCCAGTTTTCCAGGGATTCCAGCCCCGCCCGGGCCGTCAGCTCCATCTGGGGGAGGATCCCCGCCAATACCCGCAGCTGCCGCAGCAGCAGGCCCAGCAGCAGTGTTGCCAGGGTAACCAGCACGGCAAATACTGTCCCCACTCCAATCCCCGCCGCCACGGACCGGGAAAGCCGCAGCCGCCCCGAGAGAAAGCGCACCCCCGGCTCCGCCGCCAAAGCCAGCAGGCCGCCCAGCAAAAAGGGCATACTCACCGGCAGCAGATACCGCACCGCCAGCCATGCCGCCGCCAGGGTGAATACAACGGTGAATATTTTTTTCCAATTCAGCTGCATGGATTGCCTCTCCTTTCTCCGAAAAATCATGTTTGCATTGCAGCAGCTTGTCGCAAATAAAAAATACGCTTTTCGTAGGGCGGGTGGCTTGCCCCCGCCGCACAGCACAGTCTGAATCATTTGGGTTGCTAAGTCAGAAAGGTAACTTGCTGCATCATCCTTATTTTTTACAATCGTTAGGTTATCCCGGCGGCGGGAGCAAGCTACCCGCCCTACGGCGTCAAAGCGTTACCGAGGTTGATAGGATGGGCAGCGATTACTGCCGCGCCAAATACGCGTCAAAGCGCTGCTCCTTTTGCCGCAAAAGCGTTACCGAGCTTGGTAGGATGGGAAGCGATTACCGCCGCGCCAAATACGCGTCAAAGCGCTGCTCCTTTTGCCGCAAAAGCGTTACCGAGCTTGGTAGGATGGGTAGCGATTACTGCCGCACCAAATATGCATTAAAAAGGGGTTGAAATTTCAAAAAAATGTGCTAGAATACATACTATGAGAACGTGTGTGCGCGTCACGCATACACGACACAACAGGAGGTCACATGATGACATCAAAACCGCGGTATTATCTGGTTGAGGAGTCCGCCCTGCCGGAGGTGTTCCTAAAGGTAGCGGAGACCAAACGCCTGCTTTCCACCGGTGAGGCAACCACTGTGAACGAGGCCACCCGCATGACGGATATCAGCCGCAGCGCTTTTTATAAGTACCGCGACTCCGTGCTTCCGTTCCAGAACATGATGACCGGCAGAGTCATCACCTTTCAGCTCCTGGTCCACGACGAGCCCGGCCGGCTCAGCGAGATTCTGGCTATTTTCGCCGAAGCCCAGGCCAATATCATGACCATCAATTCCATTGTACCCACCAACGGCACCGCCGTCATCACCATTTCCGCCTCCACCATGGACCTGACCATCTCCATCGAAGAGCTGATGGCCCGGCTCAACGCCACCCGGGGTGTGGTGAAAGCGGAGATTCTCGCCGGATAATGTTTTCCCCTCCTGCGCCGCTCCCTCCGGGGCGGCGTTTTTCGTTACACGCTTCGCCCGAGTTTGACATAATATGGGAGCAGGAGGGATGGAATATGCGGATGATTCTGAAATTCGGAGGCTCGTCCCTGGCGGACCTCCAGTGTATTCGCCACGCCGCCGCCCTGGCGGCAAAGCAGGCAGAGGGAGGGGCCCAGGTGGTTGTGGTAGTATCTGCCCAGGCGGATACCACGGACCTGATGATTCAGCAGGCAAAGGAGCTGTCACCCTGTCCCGACGGCAGGGAAATGGACGCTTTTTTGTCCGCCGGAGAGCAAATGTCCGCCGCCCTGATGGCCATGGCGCTGCACTGCCTGGGCGTCTCGGCCGTGAGCTTTACAGGCAAACAGGCGGGAATCCATACCGATGGCTGCTTTGGTCAGGCCAGAATCATAGAGGTCGCGCCTTCAAAAATTCAGGAGGCGCTGGAAGCCGGAAAAATCGCCGTGGTGGCCGGCTTTCAAGGCGTGGACTGTGCCGGAAACACCACCACCCTGGGCCGGGGCGGCTCCGACACCACGGCGGTGGCCCTGGCGGCGGCGCTGCATGCGGACTGCTGCCGCATCTATACCGATGTGGACGGCGTCTACGACCGGGACCCCCGGAAATACCCCAACGCCCGGCGCTACCGGCGGATCGGCTATAACCAGATGCTCTCCATGGCCCGGCGGGGTGCCCAGGTGCTCCATGACCGGTGTGTGGAGCTGGCCCGGGACAATAGAATCCCGCTGGAGGTCCGCTCCACCTTTACCGATACCCCAGGCACCATAGTCGGCTAGATACTCTTTACCATTCTAACCCCCCGGAGGAAATTCTATGCCAATTCTGGTAAGATTCTTCCGGGGGATATTCTCTCAAAAAAAGTGCTTGACACCGCCTCTTTGGTGTGTTAGAATACCCAAGTAATCAAGAAGGCTGAACATCCGCCTCACCGTAAGCAGAAAGCGAAACGGTTGATACGCTTCCTTTTCCTCCCGGTTTGTGGGGGGGCTTTGCGTGTGCGGATGCTCTGGCATCCGTTTTTTTGTTGTTAATTTGGAGGTGCTTACCATCGCAAAGTTAGATCATCAGCTGAATGAGGAGATTCGGGACAAAGAAATTCGGCTCATCGGTGCCGACGGTGCCCAGCTGGGTATCGTTTCCTCCGCCCAGGCCAACGCCATGGCCGAGGAGCAGGGCATGGATTTGGTGAAGATCTCTCCCAATGCCGTCCCCCCCGTCTGCAAGATCATGGACTATTCCAAATTCTGCTTTGATCAGAAGAAGCGGGAAAAGGAAGCCAAGAAAAATCAGCGTGTGGTGGAAGTTAAGGAAATTCGCATGAGCCCCAGCATCGACACCAACGACCTGAACACCAAGGTCAAGGCCGCGCAGAAGTTCCTCCAGGATGGCAACCGGGTCAAGGTCAGCGTCCGTTTCCGCGGTCGTGAGATGGCCCACACCAATCTGGGCGAGAAGCTCCTGATGGACTTCGCCGCTGCCTGCAGCGAAATCGCCTCGATGGAAAAGAATCCCAAGCTGGAAGGCCGCTTTATGGCGATGTTCCTGGCTCCAAAGAATAGCAAATAAAACGAAACTTAAAGATACGGAAGGAGAACGACCCATGCCCAAGCTGAAAACCCATAGCGGTGCAAAAAAGAGATTCAACCTGACCAAAACCGGTAAGGTGAAGAGAGCACACGCTTTCAAGAGCCATATCCTCACCAAGAAGACCACCAAGCGTACTCGTCATCTGCGCGCAACCGCATACGCCGATCAGACCAATGTGGATGCAATCAAGAAGATGATTCCGTACAAATAAGGATAGGAGGATACAGAAATGGCAAGAGTTAAAGGCGCAATGATGACGCGCAAAAGAAGAAATGCTACCCTGAAGCTGGCCAAGGGCTACTGGGGTTCCAAGTCCAAGCACTTCAAGATGGCCAAGCAGGCCGTGATGAAGTCCGGCAACTACGCTTTCGCAGGCCGCAAGATGAAGAAGCGCACTTTCCGCACCATGTGGATCGCCCGCCTGAGCGCCGCCGTGGCTCCTTTCGGCATGAACTATTCCACCTTCATGAATGGTGTCCACAAGTCCGGCATCACCATGAACCGGAAGAGCCTGTCCGAAATGGCCATCCATGATCCCGCCGCTTTCGCCGCCGTTGTGGAAAAAGCCAAGGCTGCCCTGAACTAAGTCGTTTTTTAAATCCCTGTCGGCACCCCCGGCAGGGATTTTTCTATATGATAGATATTAGATACGAGATACAAGATCATTATTCACTATTCATCAGCGAAGCGGCTTCATTATTCATTATTCATTTTCGATACGTTCCCATTACTGGGTTAAACCGATAAGGAGCAACTTCTATGTCAGAGCTATTCCATCATCCTACCATCGAATCCGAAAAGCAGAGGCTTCGTATCACAGCAGCGCGCACCGGGCGGCTGTCCTCGTTTCTGCTGAGAGAACTGAAAATGTCCACCGGGCTGATGAACAAGCTGAAATGGGGCGACGGCATCCGGGTGAATGGCATCCCCCAACACACGAATTATCCGGTGCAGCCCGGGGATGTGATCACCGTGGCTTTGGAGGAGGAAACCCCCGAATACCCGGCAGAGGATGGCCCCCTCACCATTTTGTATGAGGATGACTGGCTGCTTGCGGTGGACAAGCCCTCTGGTATGCTCATTCACCCCTCCCGGGCAAAAAATACCGGCACCCTGGCCAATTTCGTGGCAGGATTCTATCAGAAAACCGGCCAGAAATGCGCCTTCCATCCCCTGACCCGGCTGGACCGGGACACCTTTGGCATCGTGCTTTTGGCTAAAAATGCCCACATTCATGCCCTTTTGCAGCAGGAAAAGCCCCGGAAAACCTATCACGCCCTGGTATACGGCGCCCCGGCGGAAATGCAAGGCACCGTCACCGCTCCCATTGCTCGGTGCCCCCTGCCCAGCCTGCTGCGGAAAATCGACCCCAACGGCAAACCCTGCATCACGGAATACCGGATGCTGGAACGAGGGCCCCAGACGGCCAGGCTGGAGCTGCACCCCGTAACCGGACGCACCCACCAGCTCCGGCTCCACTGCGCCTATCTCGGCTGTCCCATCCTGGGGGACCCCCAATACGGAACGGAAGAAAGCATGGCCTACTCTGCAAAACTGGGCATCCAAACCCAGCTCCTCTGCGCCAAAAGATTGGAATTTACCCACCCCATCACCGGGGAGCCTCTGACCCTGGATTCCAAAATGAACGTTACAAAGCTGTAAAAAAGTTCCCTCTCCAATTTCGGAGAGGGAGTCATTTTTTCACATAGGCATCAGCAGTAGTAGGTTGCGCTTCCAAAAAAGGAAATCCACTTTTGGATAACCTCGTCGCTTCTGGCTTCAATAATCATCATGATATTACGCAAGGTTCGTTGTGGAATCTGAGAATTGTTATTGCACAGGTAGCAGCCCCCGGCAGAAGTAATCCAGATTTTTGTGGCGTTTGCAGTCGGAGCACCCTGAGAAACATGGACATGGACCGGCTCCAGCGGTTCGTTTTCATTTGACCAAAAATAAACCCAAAAGGAGCCGATCTTAAAAACCTGCGGCACTGTCGAAGCCTCCCTCCTGAGAAAACCGGAGGATCAAATGGGCTGTGGAACGGATGACCTCTTCATACCTGGCCAATTCCTCCGCGGTGAAGCCAAACACATCCTGCCACTGATAGCCGGGGAGAATGCAGGTACCATAGTGGAAGCAGTCATTTTCATCGGGCTTTTCCACATAAACCTTAACGGTGTTATCGGGCCGCATCTCCGAGTGGACAATCTCAGCGGAATCGTCAAGGGTCAAAAATGGATACATCATCGGCAAATCTCCTCTCATCGGGTGTATTTCTATTATATCACGAAATTCAAAAAAGGGAAGTAAAAAGAAAGTTCCCTCTCCAATTTTGGAGAGGGAATCTGATTATTTCAGGAAATCCTCCCGCATGGGGGTGAAGATATCCAGCAGGATGCCAGCCTCTGTACAGACGCAGCCATGGACCACCCCATCGGTTTTCAGCAGGGTATCTCCCTGGCGGACGGTGTGGGTCTCGCCGTCGATGGTAAAGGAAAACTCGCCGGACACCACATAGGTGATCTGGGTGTGAGGATGGCTATGGAGCTTGCCCACGGCCCCTTTCTGGAAAGTGTTTTCCACGCACATCAAATTGTCGGTGTAGGCCAGAATCCGGCGGGTGACTCCCTCTCCCCCATTCTGGGCTTCGGACTGGTCGTGGTAGGCCCAACGCTGATTTTTCTCGATCATTCCTGGTCTCCTTTCATAAACACACTGCAAAGAATGGTAATAAGCAGCAGCACGGTGACGCAGACAACCACACCCATGCCCGCATGGATGCCGGCCTCTTCCGCCACCATGCCCACCAGCGCCGGGGTGATAATTCCGCCAAAGCTGCCAATAAGCACCATGTTGCTCACCCCCAGGTCATTGCCCCGGATTTTCTCCGTGCCCAGGGCCAGGGCGGTGGTGTAGATAGTGGCCATAAACAGGCCCACGCCCATGATGCCGATAAAGATGGGGGTCTGGCTCCGGCTGAAGAACACCAGCAGGAAGAACGCCGTCAAGCCCACGCCATCGGCCACCAGCAGCGCCTTTCTGGGCACCCGGCCCACCAGGTAGGCGCCGCCCATCCGTCCGATGAACATCACCACCCATAGGAGGCTCGTCATCATCTGGGAGACATTGGCGCTCAGATAGCCGGAGTCCTTAAAATACGTCACCAGCCAGTTGCAGATGGCATACTCCACGGAAATGTAAAAGAACAGAATGGCGCTGCCCAGCCAGAAGCTCTTGCTTTTTAGGAAGCTCTTGTCCACGCTCTTGATGGAGCCGGTGATCTTTTCCGCCGGCAGGGCCATTTTGGCATATACAATCACCTGAATCACACACAGGACGATGATGCCGCCGCCCATGATTTTCCAGCCATTCTCGCTGCGGCTGGTGCAGGCCACCAGCGCCAGGGGGGACAGCACCGCACCCACGGCAAAGGCGCCATGGAGCAGATTGTAGCCCACCGCCGCCCGGTCGCCGGTGAGCGTGGACATCATGGTGTTGGAGAAATTGCTGTTGCCGCCCCGGGCGATGCCGATCATCACGCAGGCCAGGGGCAGCAGGGTCGCGCCGCCGATGCCAAAGGTGACCAGGATGAAGGCCAGGGCCATCCAAACGGAGGTGAGCAGCACCGTCTTCCGGCGGCCGATGTAGGTGGGCAGGTACCCCGTGAGAAACACGGAGGCCAGGTTGCCCCAGGAGGGCAGGGACAATAAAAATCCCGCCCGGGCATAGCTGATGTCATAGGTTTCCCGGAGGAACGGCATCAGATTGCCCATGAGCATGCTGGCTGCGCCGCTGACAAAGAACACAAACAAAGTGGACACAATGAGACGGTTTTCTTGCTTTCTTGTTGTTTCGGTCATGATTTGATTCACCTAAAAAACTTTTCGTATTTTGTTTTGCAAAGGAAAGGGGCGTTTACCGAATTTTCGTAGGGAATGCATTTATGCATTCCGCCCTGGTCGAAATCACCAGGGGGTTATTGAATTGAAAAAACGTTGTGTTTTGCGTAGGGAACGGATTCATCCGTTCCGCCCGGTAACGTCTTATAAGGCAGCCGGTGGAATGGGAAAATGCTGCGCTTTTTGTGAAAACATTCCATTCAACGCACCGTGGAGGTTATCCAACATTGCGGAACGGATAAATCCGTTCCCTACGAAAAGAATCAACATTTTTCCATTCAACATACCCTGATAAAGACGTTACCAAGCGGAATGCATAAATGCATTCCCTACGAATTGTTAATTAGCAAAAGGACAATGTTGCTCCGCAATTCGGTTAACAGCCCATACTCCTCCCATAAAATCCCCTGCGGCTTTTGCCGCAGGGGAAAGGAGTTATCCGAACTGGGGGATGTACCCGCCCAGCAGCTTGGGAATGAGCAGGGAGATATCGGGAACAAACGTGATCAGCAGCAGGGTGATGATCATGCAGAGGTAGAACGGCAATGTTGCCTTGACCACCTTCTCCATGGGCGTCTTGCCCACGGCAGAGCCGATGAACAGCACCGCGCCAACAGGGGGCGTCAGCAGGCCGATGCCGCAGTTGAGCACCACGATGATGCCGAACTGGATGGGATCGATGCCGATGCTCTTGGCAATGGGCAGCAGGATGGGGGTGGCGATCAGGATGATGGGAGCCATATCCATGATGCAGCCCAGCACCAGCAGAATCAGGTTCAGCAGCAGGGCGATGACAATCCGGTTGGAGCTGATGCTGGTGATGGCCTGAGCTGCCAGGTCGGGGACATGGAGCTTGGTCAGGCAGTCACCGAACACGCTGGAGGTAGCAATCAGAATCAGAACAATGGACAAGGTGCTCACGCAGTTGTCCAGTGCCTTCCACACGCCTTTCCAATCCAGTCCCTTGTAGACGAACACAGAAACGATCAGCGAATAGATAACGGCGATGGCTGCGGACTCGGTGGCGGTGAACAGGCCGCCAACCACGCCCACCACCACAATCAGGATGGCGGCCAGGGCCCAGAAAGAGGTGAGCAGCTGCTTGATAAACACCTTCAGGCTGAAAGGCTGGCCCTTGGGGTAGTTCCGCTTGACGGAAATGATGTAGGAGCCAATCATCAGCGACAGCGCCAGAACGCCGGCGGGCAGGTAACCTGCCAGGAACAGAGAGCCAACGGAAATGCCGCCGGCAGTGGTGGCGTAGATGACCATGTTATGACTGGGCGGCACCAGCAGGCCCTCGCAGGAGGAGGTGATGGTGACGGCGGTGGAGAAATCCCCGTCGTAGCCCTCGTCCACCATCATGGGAATCAGCATGGAGCCCAGGGAAGCGGTGTCGGCAGAGGCGGAACCGGAGATGCCGCCGAAGAAATAGGAGGCCACGATGTTCACCATGGCAAGGCCGCCCCGCATCCAGCCCACGCAGGAATTGGCCAGGGCAATCAGCTTTTCAGAAATGCCGCCGGAGCCCATGAGCACGCCCATGGTGATGAAGAACGGCACGGCCATCAGGGAGAAAGAGCTAATGCCTTTCACCAGCAGCCGGGGGATGGCGATCAGGGAGTTGCCCTGAACCAGCAGACAGAACACGGAGGAAAGGCCAACGGCGTAGGCAATGGGGAACCGCAGGAAAATCATCAGCGCGAAGCTTCCCAGCAGCACCAATACGGCAAGAGACTGAGTATCCATTAAGCCTGAACCTCCTTTTCTTCCTTGATAAAGAATTTCTTGATGTTGTTGTACAGGGATTCGATCTCAAAAACGATCATGGCACCACCGGCAATGGGCACTGGCAGATACATCCAGAATTTAGAGACGCTGGGCAGGGAAATAAAGCTGCCCTTCTGCTTGGCGGCAAAGGAACCGCCCACAACCAGCATGATGATGCCCAGGGCCATCACGGCCACATCCGCCAGAACGTCCAGCACCATGATCAGCTTCTTGGGAAGATACCGGTCCAGAGCGGTCATGCGGATGTGGGCGCCGGTGCGGATGGACAGCGCCGCGGAGAGCACGGCCATATAGCTCATCAGGGTCAGCACCACTTCTTCCGACCAGGCGGGGTCATCCAGGAAGAAGACCACATGGCGCAGATAACGGCCATCGGGCAGCTGGATGCCGCCGATCAGGCGGCCGGCCACAGCATAGGAGGTGATCAGAATGTCCGCAATCAGCAGCAGCTTGCAGACCACCATAATGACCTTGTACACCCAGTCGTAAACAGGGCGCACCCGATCCATTGTTTCAAAAAACTTGGGCATGGAGAATCTCCTCTCTTGAGCATTTCCCATACGGGAATAGGAAACGAGGGTGTGGGGTACTCCCCCGCACCCTCGCGGCAATCAGGTAAGAAGCAGATTACTTCGCCAGATCCAGCAGCTGCTGGTACAGCTCAGCCTGAGACTTGGTGTTCTCAGTGATGACCTCGGCGCAGGCCTCGGCCCACTCAGCGGGGTTGTCAACCTCGACAACGTTGCAGCCATTGGCCTTCAGCTCTTCCAGGACCTCGTTCTCAGCGGTCTGGGACAGCTCGCGGTTGAACTCCTGAGCCAGCTTGCCGGCTTCCATAACGGCAGCCTGCTGCTCTTCGGTCAGCTTGTCCCAAGCGGTGTCGGTGATGACCACCTGGATGGCGCCCAGGGTGTGACCGTCCAGAATCAGGTTGTTGGCAACTTCGGGGAAAGCGTTGGCCTTGTAGTTGGCAATGGGCTGCTCGGCGCCGTCAACAACGCCGGTCTGCAGAGCGGAGTACAGCTCGCCAAAGGCAATGGGGGTAGCGGAAGCGCCCAGGCCGTTGACCATGCCCACCATGACGGGGTCATTGGAAACGCGGAGCTTCAGGCCGGCCAGATCCTTGATGCCGGTAACGGGCTCACGGGTGAAGAAGTGACGGAAGCCCTCTTCGCCGTAGAAGATGCCGCGCAGGGGCAGGCCGATCTCCTGGGGCTCGTTCAGGAACTCAGCAGCCAGCTCGGAGTCAGCGAAAGCCCAGAAGTGGTCGCGGCCGGTCCAGGTGTAGGGGATGGACAGCAGGGAGGCCTTCTGGCAGCCGTAAGTAGTCAGGGCGAAAGCAGAGATACGGGAGATGTCGATGGAGTCGTCGCCATTGGCGATGGCGTCCAGAACGTCGTTCTCGGAGCCCAGCACGCCAGCGGCCTGCAGGTCGATCTTCACGGAGCCGCCGGTCAGCTCTTCCACCTTTTCGGCGAAGAACTGGTCGGTCTGGCCAACGATGGTGGTCAGGGGGTTGACCTCAGCCATAACCAGGGTCACCTGGTCGTCGGCGTGAGCGGTGATTGCCAGGCCCATAACCATTACGAGAGCCAGAGCAACGCAAAGCAGCTTTTTCATTTGTTTTTCCTCCTATGTTTTCCTAAATTGAACGAACACGGGAAAGCGTTCTTTCATGGCTATAATTTTACCAAATTGTTAAGAAAAAAGCAAGAGCTATTTGTGGCAAATTGAATTCTTTTTTCCCATGATATTGCAATCTGTCAAAAATCGTGGTATACTTTTGTAAATTATCTACAAAGGAGCCATTGCCGTGATTATAGAGGTCCAATTATCCGGGGCGGAGTTCCGCCGATTCACCATTTTTGATTTGCTCCGGCGGCGGAAGCAGTGGCAGGGGCCGGTGCTGTTTGCCCTGATCCTGGGGGTGAGCGCCGCCCTCTGCTTCACCCGGACCGATACCCAGGGGGCCATGCTTCTGGGCAATGTGCTGCTGGCCGTGGGACTGGGGCTGCCCTGTGTCTACTTCGCCTATTTCTTTTCCTCCCTCAGCCGTCAGGTTCGCCAGCAGGGTCTGACCCGGCCCCAGCATGTTTACACCGTCACCCTGACGGAAAAGGCCCAGGGCATTCTGGCGGACAATGGCCGGGAGCAGCTGACCTATGCCTGGAAGTCCGTGCACCATGCCTACCGGAATCTCACTGCCACCTACCTCTATCTCACCCCCCAGCGGGCTCTGATTCTTCCCCACACCTGTCTGGAGGACCCGGATCAGCTCTGGGCCCTTTTGACCAAGAAGCTCCCAAAGGAAAAATGCACGGTGCTATAATGCTTCGTACTGATTTCCCTCGCCGCAGCACAGCAAAAAATTGGAATTTGACGAGATGTTTCGTAGGGAATGCATTTATGCATTCCGCCTTGTTCGTAAACCACCGAGTGTATTGAACCGAAAAAATGTTGTGTTTTGCGTAGGGAACGCATTTATGCGTTCCAAAACGTCAATTATTATCCATGGTTCGTTGGACGGTAACGGGTTCCTGTTTTTTCCAACATTATTCCATTCAACATACCTTGATAAAACCGTCACCGAGGCGGAATGCATAAATGCATTCCCTACGCAAAAATCATCGTTTTACGATTTGTCGAACCTTGATGATCCATAACCCTTTCGGAATGCATAAATGCATTCCCTACAAAATGAACAACATTTTTATGATGATTCGAAACTGGGTACTTACCGGAACGGGCGGAAGGTCTAAATCCGTTTTCCTACGAATCACCTCTGCAAATTCCATTTTGTCTATTTAAAAACAGCAGCGCAGAAAGCATTTGCTGCCTTCTGCGCTGCTGTTTCTTGTTTTATCGTTACAGGATGGCGATGGAAGTGGTTTCCGGGAGCTCCCTCTTCACCGTCTTGGGCACGGACAGCTTCAGGATACCGTCCTCATACTTGGCGCCGATGTCCTCAGGGCGAACGGCGGTGCCCACATAGAAGCTGCGGCTGCACACGCCGGCGTAACGCTCCCGGCGGATATACTTGCCGTCTGCGTCCTTCTGGTCCTTGTCCAGGCCCTTGGACGCGCCGATGGTCAGATAGCCGTTCTTCAAATCCACAGTGATTTCATCCTTTTTGAAGCCGGGCAAATCCATGTCCAGCTCATAGGAGTTCTCTTTCTCCCGCACATCGGTCTTCATCAGATTCCGGGCATGCTTGCCATAAAGGGCTTCCTCCGTGCGGCCGGCATTCACCAGGCCAAAGGGATCGGCAAAAAATTCATCAAACAGGTTTTCTCCAAAAATGCTAGGCAACATAAGTCATTCCTCCATTCATAATTCTTCGTAGGCGTCCGGCGGAATGCCAGCCGTTGGCGAACACTTGCTGCCGTTCCTCTCAAGGAACAATATGCATTATAGCACTGATTTTAGCACTGTCAATACGAGAGTGCTAAAATTCACAAACCATCCGATGAATGTTCATTTTTGGGTCACAAATCGGCTCAAATGCCAAAAAATCCGGCAGCCGGGTATGCGGCTGCCGGAAAAAGAATGGAAAAAGGATGCTTACAGATCGTCCTCATCGTCCAGGTAGTAGCTCAAATCCAGGTCGCTGAGGTCGTCCCACTCCGGGTCATCCTCCCGGCTGAAGGTCTTCTTGGGCGGCTGCTTGGGCTGCTGCCGGGCGGACCGAGCCGCCTTCGGCTTGGCCGGGGGAGCTTGGCGTCTGGACCGGGGTGCAGGCTCCTGGGTATCGTCCCGGTCGGAATAATACTTGAGAATGATCAGTGCGGCAACAACGCCCAAAATTGCAATGATGATAATGACCGCCACGATCACCACCAGCAGGGGATTGGACTTTGCATAGGTGCGGGTGGGTGCGGTGGCAATGGGCACGGTGATGCCGGTCTGCTCCTGCTCCTCCGTCTCCACGCCCCAGGAGGCCAGGGTTGCGGCGGAGGCAGGGGTAGTCGCCAGGGTCTGCTGGGTCGGTGCCGCCGTGGTTTCCGTGGCGGCGGCAGGATAGGACACTGCCGCGCAGGAGGTTTTGGTGGCTGCGCTGATATTGGTACCGTCGGAGGACCGGACGGCGCAGTAGTAGTAGACGGTGCCCGGCACATAATCCGGGGTATAAGTAGTGGAGGTAGCTCCCAGGATGGCCCGGCCGTTGGAATTGGAATTCACGGTATTGCTGTACCACTGGTAGGTCAGGGTGGTATTCTGGCTGGGGCTCTTGGCGCTTACCTGGAGAGAGGTGGTCTGCCCCTGGCTCAGATTGGCGCTCTGGGGCTGGGACTGGATGGTGGGCGCGGTGAGGCCCTGGCTCTTGACGTAGATAACGGCGGCGTCACTCCAGGAATTCCCGGTGAGATACACAAACTCCGCCCGAACCCGCCACTCGTTCAGCTCCTTGGGGATGTTGTTCAGGGCCAGTCGTTCGCTTCCCAGGCCGTTGACCACCAGTCCCGGGAAAGAAATGGGTGCGTTCTGGGCCAGGATATCGCTGCCGCCGCCGGGGCTTTGCAGATGCCAGATGATGTTGATGCAGTTATCCGCTCTGGCCACAAACTCGGCATAGCCGCCCTCCTGAACGGTTTCGGAGGTGGGATGCTTGGTAATGGCGTGGGATTCGGTGGTGGGCGGCACGGGTGCGGAAGTTTCCGGAGGTGCCGTGGTTTCCGGGGGCGCGGTGGTCTCCGGGGGCGTGGTGGTCTCCGGAGGTGCCGTGGTTTCGGGAGGCGCGGTGGTCTCCGGGGGCGCGGTGGTTGCGGGAGGCGCAGTAGTCTCCGGGGGGGCCGTGGTTGCGGGAGGCGCAGTAGTCTCCGGAGGCGCCGTAGTTACGGGAGGTGCGGTAGTGGCTGTGGTGGTGTCATCCGTCAGGGGTGATCCCGTGTCAGTGGAATCCGTTTCAAGGTTTTCAGCAAAACCCGCCAGGCACAGCGACAGCACCAGGGCCAGGGATAAGAGCAGCGTTATTATTTTTTTCATAGGAATTCCTCCTGAATCATTCCGCCGGGAAAAGCGGACAATCACATGGAATAATCAGAACCATTATATTGGATTTCTTCCGTCCCGTCAATTGGTGAGAAAGACAAAAATCGAAAGATTCCATTAAGATTGGAAAAAAATCGCCGATTCAGCGGCGGATTTGACCCGTTCCTTTCGCTGCTGCAGCAATTCCGGCAGGGAAATCAGGAAAACCATGGCAAGAATACAGGCAAAGCCCAGATAGTCCAGCATGACAAAGGGGGTTTTCAGCCAGATTCTGGAAAAGAGCGGCGCGGAAACCGTCTCCACCGCGGCAATGAGCCCCGCCTTCAGTCCGCCAATGAGCACAGTGCTCTGCAAATACAGGGTGAAGCCCAGCACGGTTCCAATCAGCACAATGGCACCCAGCCCCAGCAGGGCCTCCCGGCTGTAGGCTCCGGGCAGCCGCCAGACCCGCAGCACCAGCGCCAGGCAGGCACCGCCGATGAGCATGCCATAGGCAATGACGGGACTGCTGCCGTATTTCTGAATCAGCCGCCCGGGTGCCACGGTGTACACCACCAGAGCAGCGGCCGCCGCCAGTCCCCAGCCCAGTCCCGCAGGGGACAGCACCATGTTGGACAGGCTGCCGTGGGTGGCCAGCAGGAAAATACCGAACAGCGCCAGGAGCAGCCCCAGGGCCTCGCTGATTTTCGGCAGCCGGCGGCCCACCAGGCAGGTATACACCAGCAGCATGGCCTCTCCGCTGTACTGCACCGCCGTGGCCGTTCCGGAATCGGAATAGAAAATGGCCTGCATGTAGCAGAACTGCACCGCCATCAATCCGGCAATCCCGAAAAAGATCAGCTGAAGGGCATCCTTTTTATTCTGCCAGACCTGCACCAGGGCTTTGGGGGTCTTTACCGCCGCCATGGCCAGCAGGATGATCCCCGCCGACAGCAGCCGCACCGTGGTCAGCCAGCCGGAATCCATCTGGGTGTGGGCGAACAGGTACTGCCCCACGGTGCCGGAAAAGCCCCAGCAGATGCCGGAAATCAGAGCAAAGAGAATGCCGCGAATGGTTTTACGCTTCATGAATCATGCTTCCTTTCTTTCAGCAAGGCAAGTATATATAGGTTTTCGCAGGCTGTCAATGGATTTTCCCTTTTCTTTGTGATATCATAGGGAAAAACAGGTATATGGAGGCTTTTCAAATGATTACTGTAGAAAAACTGAGCCAAGAAAATTTGAACGCGCATTCTCTGGACCATTTCATCCGCCATCAGGTTGTGACGGAGTGCTGGCGGAGGGTGGACGGGCAGTGGGGCCTGTATCCCATTGCTTTCACCGAGGACTGGGACCTGGAAAAGCTCCGGGCCAACGCCCAGGCGCTTGCGGACGGTCTGGAAGCTGGTATGCTGGGCTTTGGCGCCTTCGACGGTGACCGGCTGGTGGGCTACATTACCCTGGGTGCCCAAGCCCTTGGCAGCCGGGGGCAGTACCGTCAGCTGGTGGACTTCCAGGTATCCCAGGAGCACCGGGGCCTGGGCGTGGGGCGACAGCTCTTCACCCGGCTGTGCAGCGAGGCAAAATCCATGGGGATCCCGAAGCTGTATATCTCCGCCCATTCCTCCAAGGAATCCCAGGCCGCCTACCGGAGGCTGGGCTGCGTCCACGCAGAGGAGATCATCCCCGCCATCGCAGAAGAGGAGCCCTGCGATGTCCAGATGGAATATCCCTTGTGAGCCTTTAAGGAAAGAATCGGAATTTGCCTGCTTATCAATCACCTCTTTCACATTGCAAATTGACAAACGATGCCGGCTATGTTATAATCAGCAATCGAGCAAGGGCGCTCATGTGCACAGGGGGGAAGTATTTCCCTTTGCAGATGAACGCCCTTGTTTTCTTTTTAGAATGTGGAAGCGAGGCGTTACAATGAGACAATTCGACCGCAAAATCGTCCTGGAGGATGGCAGCGAGTACTACGGCTACGGCTTTGGCAGCCGGGAGGACCGGGTATGCGAAATCGTGTTCAACACCTCCATGGCGGGCTATCAGGAGATCGTATCCGACCTTTCCTACACGGATCAGATGGTGGTAATGACCTATCCGCTGATTGGCAACTACGGCATCTGCGAAGAGGACTACGAATGCAAGATCCCCAGCATTGGCGGCCTGGTGGTTTATGATTATAATGACAATCCCTCCAATTTCCGCTGCGTCAAGGCCCTGTCGGAGCTTTTGGAGGAGGACAATATCCCCGGCATTTCCGGGGTGGACACCCGCAAGCTTGCAAGGAGCATCCGGGATTTGGGCAGCCGGCGGGTGCTGATCACCACCCCGGAGACCAGCGTGGAGGAAGCACTGAAGCGGATCGCGGAAACCCCGGTGCCCCACGACGCGGTGCATCGGGTAAGCTGCCGGAAGCGCTGGTACTCCCGCACCGCCGACGCAAAATACCACGTGGTCGCCATCGACTGCGGCATCAAGCTGAACATCATCCGCAGCCTGAACCGGTGGGGCTGCAACGTGACCATCGTCCCCTACGACACCTCCGCCCAGGAGATTCTCTTCATGAAGCCCGACGGGGTGTTCCTCTCCAACGGCCCCGGAGACCCGGAGGACGTGCCGGAGGTCACCGCCACGGTGAAGCAGCTCATCGGTAAGGTGCCCATTTTCGGCATCTGCCTGGGACATCAGATCATCTCCCTGGCCTACGGCGGCAAAACCTACAAGCTGAAATTCGGCCACCGGGGGGGCAACCATCCGGTGAAGAATCTGAAAACCGGAAAAATCGAAATGACCTCCCAGAACCACAGCTACGCGGTGATTCCGGAGAGTCTTTCGGGCAGCCCCCTGGAAATCACCCATATGAATCTGTTGGACAACACCGTGGAGGGTGCAGAATGCCGGGCCGATCAGGTATTCAGCGTCCAGTATCACCCGGAAAGCGCCCCCGGCCCCCAGGACAGCCAGTATCTTTTCCAGCATTTTGTGGAGTATATGAAGGAGGCAAAAGGCCATGCCCAAAAGAACAGATATTAAAAAGGTTCTGGTGATCGGCTCCGGCCCCATCGTCATTGGTCAGGCGGCGGAATTCGACTACGCCGGCACCCAGGCCTGCCTCGCCCTGAAAGAAGAGGGCTACCAGGTGATTCTGGCCAACTCCAACCCCGCCACCATCATGACGGATACCTCCGTGGCGGACAAGGTATACATGGAGCCTCTGACCCTGGAATACCTGGCCAGAATCTGCCGCTATGAGCGTCCGGATGCCATCGTCCCCGGCATCGGCGGCCAGACGGGACTGAACCTGGCCATGCAGCTGGCGAAAAAAGGCGTGCTGGAGGAATGCGAGATCGAGCTTTTGGGCACGGATGCCCGCAGCATCGAGCGGGCGGAGGACCGGGAGCTGTTTAAAGAGCTGTGCCAGTCCATTGGCGAGCCGGTGGTGCCCAGCCAGATCACCTATTCCATCCAGGAGGCGGTGGAGGCAGCAGAAAAAATCGGCTACCCCGTGATTCTCCGCCCCGCCTTTACCCTGGGCGGCACCGGCGGCGGCTTTGCCTATGACGAAAACGAGCTGCGGGAAATGATGAAAAACGCCCTGGCCCTCTCCCCCGTTCATCAGGTGCTGGTGGAGAAGAGCATCAAGGGCTACAAGGAAATTGAATACGAGGTCATCCGGGATGCCAATGACACTGCTATCACCGTGTGCAACATGGAAAACCTGGACCCGGTGGGCATCCACACCGGCGACTCCATCGTGGTGGCCCCCAGCCAGACCTTGACCAACAAGGAATACCACATGCTCCGGGATGCCGCTCTGCGGATCATCCGGGCCCTGGAAGTCAAGGGCGGCTGCAACGTCCAATTCGCTCTGGACCCCCATTCCTTCCGCTACTATGTGATTGAGGTAAATCCCCGGGTATCCCGTTCCTCCGCCCTGGCTTCCAAGGCAACTGGCTACCCCATCGCCCGCGTCTCGGCAAAAATCGCCGTGGGCATGACCCTAGACGAGATTCAGCTGGCCAATACCCCCGCCTGCTTTGAGCCCAGCCTGGACTACGTGGTGACCAAAATGCCCCGGTTCCCCTTTGACAAATTCCCCGCCGCCCAGAACCAGCTCTCCACCCAGATGAAGGCCACCGGCGAGGTGATGAGTGTGGGCCGCAGCTTTGAAGAAAGCCTTTTAAAGGCCATCCGCTCCCTGGAGGACAGCAAGAACCACCTGCACATGGCCAAATTCGACTCTGACCACATGACCGTGGAGCAGCTGCTGGACTATATCAAAGAGGGCACCGACGACCGCATCTACGCCATCTCCCAGCTGATGTGGCTGGGGGTGGACGCCTCTCTGATCTGCGACATCACCCAGATTGACATGTTCTTCCTGGACAAGGTGAAGAAAATCGTGGATTTTGAAAAGGAGCTGGAAAGCAACCGGGGCAATCTGGAATATCTGAAAGAGGCCAAACGCCTGGGTTTCTCCGATGCCTATGTGGCGGAGCTGTGGAAAACCGAGGAATTCGCGGTTTATCAGCTGCGTACCATGGCGAACCTGTTCCCGGTGTACAAGATGATCGACACCTGCGCCAGCGAATTTGAGAGCTACGTGCCCTATTTCTACTCCACCTACGCCCAGGAGAATGAGTCCGTGGTGACGGACAAAAAGAAAATCATCGTTCTGGGCTCCGGCCCCATCCGCATTGGTCAGGGCGTGGAATTCGACTACTCCACGGTTCACGCCGTCCACACCATCCGGGAGCTGGGCTATGAGGCCATTGTCATCAACAATAACCCCGAAACCGTGTCCACCGACTATTCCACCGCGGACAAGCTGTATTTTGAGCCATTGACCATCGAGGATGTGATGAACATCATCCATCTGGAGCAGCCCGAGGGCGTCATCGCCACCCTGGGGGGCCAGACGGCGGTGAATCTGGCCCAGGGGCTCCACGACCGGGGCGTGAAAATCATCGGCACCGATTGCGAAGCCATTGAAAAGGCGGAGAACCGGGACGCTTTCGACGCGGTCATCAAGGCCCTGCACATCCCCAACCCCAAGGGGGAGGCGGTGACGGGCATTGAGCAGGGTGTCGCCGTTGCGGAGGCCATTGGCTATCCCGTGCTGGTTCGCCCCAGCTTCGTGCTGGGAGGCCGGGCCATGGAAATCGTGGCCAACGAGGAAATGCTCCGGCACTACCTGAAAAATGCCGTGGAAATCGACGAAAAGAAGCCGGTGCTCATCGACAAATACGTGGTGGGCCGGGAGGTGGAGGTGGATGCCATCTGCGACGGAGAGCAGGTGTTCCTGCCGGGCATCATGGAGCTGGTGGAGCGCACCGGTGTCCATTCCGGCGACTCCATCAGTGTGTATCCCCCGTTCAGCCTGTCCGGCCGGGTGAAGCAGACCATTGTGGACTACACCGCCAAGCTGGGCCTGGGCATTGGCATCCGGGGCCTTTTCAACATCCAGTTCATTGTGGATGCCCAGGACCACGTCTATGTCATTGAGGTCAACCCCAGAGCTTCCCGCTCCGTGCCTTTCCTCTCTAAATCCACAGGTCTCAATCTGGTTTCCATCGCCACAAGGGTGATGCTGGGCCACTCCCTGAAAGAGCAGGGCATTGACGCCGCCTTCTACCCCGAGGCGGACCGGTGGTATGTCAAGGCTCCGGCCTTCTCCTTTGCCAAGCTCACCGGCATGGACGCCTACCTGTCCCCGGAGATGAAGTCCACCGGCGAGGCCATCGGCTACGACCGGAGCCTCCGCCGGGCACTTTATAAGGCGCTGCAGGCCTCGGGCATCAAGATGAAGGACTACGGCACCGTGATCATCACCCTGGCGGATGAGGACAAGGAAGAGGGCCTGCCCCTGGCCCAGCGCTTCTACCACCTGGGCTTCAACATCGAGGCCACCGAAGGCACCGCCGCTTTTCTGAAAAGCCACGGCATCCGCACCCGGGTGAGAAGAAAGCTCAGCGACGGCAGCAACGAGATTCTGAACTCCATCCGGGCGGGCTACGTCAGCTATATTATCAACACCCGGGCCATCACCTCCGGCATTCACTATGACGACGGCGCGGAAATCCGCCGGTGCGCGGTGCAGAACGGCGTGAACATGTTCACCTCCCTGGACACCGCCCGCATCCTGCTGGATGCCCTGGAAGAGGTCATCCCGGAAATCTCCACCATCAAGCGATAATCCAAAATGTGTATATCGGTTTCACTCAGCTAGTTGTCAAATAAGAATTTGACAGGATGTTTCGTAGGGAACGGATTTATCCGTTCCGCCCGGTAACGTTTTCATGGGGTGCACGTTGAATGGAGAAATGTTGAAAAAGGGCCCGCTACCATCCAACGAACCATGGATATTCACCGACTTTTTGGAACGGATAAATCCGTTCCCTACGCAAACACCGGAAAGTGCACCATTTAACGTACTGTCAAATTCCAATTTGCTGAGTTAAGCCCATAAGCACTATCCAAAAAAAGCACAATTTCCCCCTGGAACGCGAATTCCAGGGGGAAAGCTTCGTTTATAGGGTTTCCAGCACATCCTCCGGCCGGCGGCACTGGGCGCTGTAGCGCTGCCGCAGCTCCGGGGCGGCGGAGTCCATCAAATAGGGGTGGCCCACGGCGTCCAGCATGGGGATATCGTTGTAGTTATCTCCAAAGGCCATCACCCGGTCCGCTTCAATGCCCAGGTGACGGCACAGGGCCCGGATGCCCGTGGCCTTGTCCGCCAAGGTAAAGTCCAGCCAGCACTCCCCCGCCACGGCCACCTGGAAGATATCCTTCCATTTCGGTGCCAGCAGGGGCTCCACCACCTTGGCGCCGGGGCGGTAGTAGGCGGAGATTTTTACAAAATCCTCCGGCATTTCCTCCGGCTCCTGCAGCAGCGTGGTGTTGTTGCCTACAAAGTAGCGAATATGGTCCACATAATCCTCTGTTTTGGGGCACAGATAGCTCATATTGGTGCCGGAAATCAGCACCTCACAGTCCGGAATTTCCAGAATATCCCGGCACAATTCCAAAGCGGTGTCCCGGCAGATGACGGTCTTGGACAGCAGCTCCATCCCCGGGCCGTAGACCACCGCCCCATTTTCGCAGAGGAAATACATCCCCTCCGCCACCGGGGCAAAGAGACTTTTCAGGCTGGAATACTGCCGTCCGCTGGCGGCACAGATGGCCACGCCCTGCTCCATGAGCCGCCGGGCCTGGCGGAAAAAGCGTTCACTGATGGCGGTCTCCCCCTTTTGCAGCAGGGTGCCGTCAATATCGCTGGCAATGAGTTTGATCATAAAGCCTCCTTAGCGGCTGGTGAGCTGGTATTCCGAGGGGGAGAGCCCCGTATACTTCTTAAAGGTGGCGGAGAAATAGGCAATGTCCCGATACCCAACCTGTTCGGCCACCTCATAGACCTTTACCCGGCAGTCCTTTAACAGCTCCATGGCCTTGTGGATGCGGTAGCGGGTGAGATAATTCAGCAGGGTATAGTCCGTCTCCTTTTTAAAAGTATGGCTCAGGTACCCCTCGCTGATGTTCAGGCTCTGGGCCACGGTGCCCACGGAGATATCCGGCTCGTTATAATGCTTGCTGATGTAGGCCATGGCTTCCAGCACATATTTGCTCTTGTCCCCCTTGCGGGGGGTGCCGATGGTTTCCGGGCTGTCGGAGCCGCTTTTCAGCCGGTTTTGCAGCTGCATGATGGCATTTTCCAGGTCCCCGTCGTGAAAGGGCTTGAGCAGATAGTCCACTGCTCCTAAACGCAGGGCGCTTTGGGCGTAGGTAAAATTGTCGTAGGCCGTGAGGATGATGACATGGGCCTTGCAGCCCTGCTCCCGGAGGCTGCGGAGCATTTCGATGCCGTCCATCTGGGGCATTTTCAAATCCGTGATGATCAGGCTGGGCTCCAAGCGCCGGGCAGCCTCCAGGCCCTCCAAGCCGTTGGAGGCCTCTCCCACCACCACGCAGTCCAGAGCGGCCCAATCCACCGTGAGCACGATGCCCTTGCGGATCATCTCTTCATCCTCCACAATCAGCACCTTCAGCATTTATGTCTCCTCCTCATATCGAATGGGCAAGGAAGCGGTGACGGAGGCGCCAACGCCCCCATCCCCCTGCTCCAGAAACAGGCCATATTCCTCGCCGAAATTTCTCCGCAGAATCATATCCACATTATATAACCCCAGGTGGCCTTTTGCAAGGTCCTTGTCCCGGCGGTAAGGACGCCCCGTCATCTCCGGCGGGAAGCCCTGGCCGTTGTCCGTCACCGTGATGTACAAAATTTCCCCTTTCTCCTCCGCCCGGACCCGGATGACGCTGCCCGCCACCCCGCTGAGCCCATGGAGAATGGCGTTTTCCACAATGGGCTGCAAAATCATCTTGGACACCAGGCAGTCGTACAGCTCCTCCGGAATCTCCTGCCGGAAGGCGAAATCATCGCTGAGGCGAAGCTTTTGAATCTCAATATACCGCTCCAGGATTTCCAGCTCCCGGTACAGCGGCACGAATTCCTCGGCGCTGATGCAGAACCTGAGAATGTCCGCCAGATTGGTGGACATCAGCGCCACCTGGGGCACCTTGTTGATCTTGCTGATCCACTTCATCGTGTCCAGGGTGTTGCAGAGAAAGTGGGGATTCAGCTGGGCTTGAAGCATGCGAATCTGGGCCTCGTTCAGCTCCTGCTGGTTGGAGAGCAATTCCTCCCGGTTGGATTTCAGGGCCAGCACCATCTGGTTGAACTGCACCGCCAGGCGGGCGAATTCGTCGGTGCCCTCCACCGGCAGCTGGGTTTCCAGGTCCGCCTGCTGCAGCTTGTCAAAGGCGGTCATCAGCCGCCGCAGGGGGGAGGTGATCTGGCGGCTGATGGGGAGGCTCACCAGCACGGAAATCAGAATGCACACCAGCATGCAGATCAGGCTGGCGGTGTAGAGCAGCCGCACCGTTCCGGCGGTGAACATTCTGGGCTGTCGCAGCACCAGATACAGCCCCGTGGGCTCATGGCAGCTGATGGAATAGACATATTCCCCGTCCTCCGGGATTTCTCCCGCCAGTAGCTGCTGCCGTAATTCCGACGCAAGGGTTTGGGTCAGATAGGACTGGGAGCTGTAGATGGGCCGGAAAAAGGGATTCAGGATCAGGATGTCACTTTGAGAGTATTTTCCATCCAGCAGGCTGTGGAAGCCGGCCAGGTACAGCCGCATGACGAGATACCCCTTGCAGCCGTCCTCCGCCCGAAGCTGCACCGCCCCCAAAAGCAAAGGGGAGCCGGTATCCATGGGGTCCTCAGTGGCATAGTACACCGGCTGCCCAGGCTCCCGGGCGGCGCCGCAGAGGGGGCCCCAGTCCGTGCTCAGGCTGGCGGACACGGTGCCCCGGGTGGAGTAGCGGCAGGCGCCGGTGCTGTCGTACAAATCGAACACCGCCAGGTTCCGGTAGCTGTCCGTAGCATCAAAAAGCAGGCTGTTGATTTGCAGGCGGCTCCCAGCGCCCGCCCCCAGGCCGTGAATGGCGGTTTCCGTGTCCTGAAGCCGCTGGGCGGAATCCGTCAGGGCCTGGCTGATGAAATCCATGCTGGAAAGCAGCGCGGCGGTCTGCTCCTGCCCATCCTCCCGGGTTTTGCTGTCCAGCCGCAGCTGGGTGATGCGGGTCATCAGCACCGTGCAGATCAGCAGCGGAATCAGGGAGCACAGCAGCATGGCGGCAAAGAGCCGGTTACGAAAGGACTTTTTCAGAATCCCCATGGGTTTCCTCCTCCAAGGCATTGGCCCAAAGGGCCAGAATGGTCTCCCGGTTTTCCGAGGCCCAGCGAACGTCATATTCCATGAGCGTCAGCTGATCCATGGCGGGCAGGGAGGACGGCACCGTCACGTCGCTGCGGACGCTGCGGCGGAAAAACCGGCTGCCCAGCAGCTGCTGCACCTCCCGGCTGACAGTAAAATTCAGAAAGCTGCGGGCGCTTTCCGGATGGGGCGCACCGGCCACCACCGCCGTGCCGTCGGGAACACAGCTGGTGCCCTCGCTGGGGTAGACCAGGCCCAGATTGGCCCCGGCGGCAATGCGCTGGAGGGCGGTTTCCTCCAGGGTGACGCCCACCAGTGCCTCACCGTCGGCCACCGCCCGAAGCACCTCCCCGGAGGAGCTGAGCTGGCAGCCATCCAGGCAGCAGGCCACCTGCCCCAGGGTTTCCTCCCCGCAGGAGCGGAGCATGGTGACCACGGCGGTAAAGGAGGAGGCGGATTTGGTGGGATCGGCAAAGGCGATCTTCCCCCGGAATTCCTCCCGGGTCAGGTCCTGCCAGCCGGTGAGATGGCTGGGGTCCACCAGCTTGGGATTGTAGATCAGCACCAAAGGCAGAGCGGAAAAGGGTGTCCACAGGTCCTCGCTCTGCCGCAGGGAGGCGGAAATCTGCTCCCAGTCCTGGCAGCGAATGGGCTGGAACAGATGGCGGTAGCTTTCCAGGCTCTCCACCCCGCCGCCGAACATCACATCCGCCTTGGGCGCGGCTTTTTCCGCCTCGATTTGCTCCAACAGCTCATAGCTGCCCCCGGTGACCAGCTCCACCCAGATGCCGGTCCGTTCCTCGAATTCCCGGATGATGGGCTGATACACCTCCTCCTTGTGGGAGGTGTAGACCACCAGACGGTTTTCCGGCTGGGGCAGCGTCCCCGACACCGCCGCCTCCCCGGCGCAGCCGGAGAGCAGCAGGAGGATGAGAAATAAGGATAAGAAAGCGATCTTTTTCATAGTCCCTCCATAAATGATGTGATAGTTGCGTTTTCGTAGGGCGGGTGGCTTGCCCCCGCCGCACAGCACAATCTTAAATTTTCGGATTTCCGATGGAAAAGGGAAACCCTCCCCTGTTATTGTTGGATGTTTCTCTTATCGGTACGTTATCCCAGCGGCGGGGGCAAGCCACCCGCCCTACGGCAATTTGGTAAATGATTCCTTTCAACTTGCTGCGGACGGAAACGTACTTGGCGGTAGGATGGTATCCTCCCCTACGGTTTGGATGTTGGGATGCCTCAAATTATATCATTTTTCGACGCTGATTGCACCTGCTTTTGTAAAAAAAGCTGATTCAAACAAAAAATATCAGTTTTGTCCGCTTGGTTTTGTGAATATCGCTGCTATAATGAAAGATGTAAGCGGGAGCGCATCTCCTGCCCAACAACATTTTAATTCAGGAGGAATCCGATATGAAGAAACTCATTTCTATGGTTCTGGTCGTCTGCATGGTGCTGGCCATAGCCGTCAGCGGTGCCACAAGGGCATCCGCCGAGACCGACGTGAAGGCAATCATTGCCGAAGCCCAGAACATGACTCTGGAAGAGCTGGCCAAGAAGGCCATTGAGGAATCCAACGGCAAGATGTTCTACGGCGTGGGCAACTCCAGCCGCGGCAAGAGCGCCCTGCCCCTGTTCATCGCCTACCTGCAGACCATCGACCCCAACTACAACATGGAGTTCGAGTGGCAGCAGCCCAAGAACAACAAGATCTTCGATCAGCTCACCGCCGACTCCCTGAAGAGCACCGGCACCTTCGCCATGACCCTGATTCAGGACGGCAACCAGATTGAATCCAAGATGGTTCAGACCGGCATCCTGGACACCTTCATCCCTAAGGACTGGGCCGAGGCCAAGGGCATCACCGCCGCCGACTACGAGGGCTTCCTGCCCCTGCAGACCCTGAACAAGGTGTTCGAGTACAACTGCACCGGCGACAAGACCTACGACAACTGCTGGGACTTCGTGGCCGAGGGCGAGCATGGCCTGTTCATGGACATCGACTCCGAAATCGTGGGCAAGAACTTCCTGTACATGCTGACTGAGGACACCTACGCCGCCTGGCTGCGGGAGGCTTACGAGGCTCTGCCCGCTGACGAGCAGGCCTACTTCGCTCCTGTCATCGAGGAAATGCAGGTTGACGCCGAGGACCTGGGCCTGGGCGAGGACGGCGCTTACGCCCTGGCTTGGATCAAGCTGTGGGTGGAGAGCTACTCCGCACAGACCGATGACGGCCCCATCTGCAACACCCTGGTCACCGACTCCGCCACCGATCAGTTCGGTCTGCTGGTTTACTCCAAGCTGAGAAGCGTGGAAGAGTCCGACTCCGTCTCCGTGAACAATATCAAGGTCGCTGCCTACCAGGATGGCTATGAGGGCATCGGCGGCTATGGCTACTGCCATTACCTGTTCGTCACCGATAACTCCCCCCTGCCCTGGACTGCCTGCGCCTTCATCGCCTACATGACCTGCACCGTGGACGGCTTCTCCGCCTGGGGCAAGGACATGGGCGGCTACTCCTCCAACCCCACCGTCGCCGCTGACAACGAGGCCAAGTTCCACCACATGACCGGCGGTATGGCCGAGGACGGCACCACTGTTGCCTACGCTGCCAAGAACGACGCCGGCTACGACTGGTGGACCACCGACGGCAAGCTGGTTCTGGAGGATCCCGAGTACTGCGCTTCCGTTGCCTTCACCGTGGGCAGCTGGATTGAAATGCTGGATAAGTACAGCGCGGACTAAGCCTCAATTCCAACGGTAACCCAACGAATCAATCAGGCGCCTCTGGATTTGGAAAACAAACGGTCCAGAGGCGCCGTTTTATAAGGCAAGGAGAGCGCCATGAAACAAAACAATACGCTGGCGGCCAGCCCTCTGCGGATCTGGCTGAACAAGCTGGGCACCTATTTGAGTAAGCCCTACAACGTCATTTTGCTGGTGCTGGGCATTGTGGTTACCATTACCACCATTGCGCCCATTGTGGCCATCATCGAGGACACCCTGAGCATCCACCCCGGCACCATCGACGCCCACCTGACGGGCAAAACCAGCGGCTACACCCTGGTGAACTACATCGACCTGTTTACAAGCAAAATGGCCAAGAAGAATCTGTGGACCCCCCTGCTGAATACCGTCTATCTGGCGGTGGGCACCTGCGTGGTTTCCATTGTATTCGGCGGTGTGTTCGCCTTTTTGATCACCCGCACCAATCTGGCCTGGCGGAAATACTTAAGCTCCATTTTCATCTTCCCCTACATCATGCCCCAGTGGACACTGGCTGTGGTGTGGCAGAACCTGTTCAACTCCAATACCGTCACCCGCACCGCCAACGGCCTGCTTGCCAGCCTCTTTGGCATTGAAATGCCCAAATGGTGGTGCCAGGGGCTGTTCCCCAGCCTGATGGTGCTGGGCCTGCACTATGCCCCCTTTGCCTACATCCTCATCGGCGGTATTTTCCGGAACATGGATGCCAACCTGGAGGAGGCGGCCACCATCCTGGATACCCCCAAGTGGAAGACCATGACCAGGATCACCCTGCCCATGGTCAAGCCCGCCATCCTCTCCACCATTTTGCTGGTGTTCGGCAGCGCCATGGGCTCCTACCCGGTGCCTCATTATCTGGGCCTCACCACCCTGTCCACCAAGTATGTGTCCATGAACTCCAAGTACACCGGCGAGGCCTCGGTGCTGGCCATCATCATGATGATTTTCGGCGTGGCCATCATGCTGCTGAACCAGCTGTCGCTGACCAGCCGGAAAAACTACACCACCGTCACCGGCAAGTCCGGCCAGATTTCCAAGATCAATCTGGGCAAGGTGGGCAAATACGCCATCGCTCTGGTGCTGGTGGTCATCACCTTCTTCACCAGCATCTTCCCCATCGTTTCCTTTGCCTTTGAGACCTTCCTGCCCAACCCCGGTGACTACTCCTTCCTCTACACCGGCAACCCGGATAACCTGACGACCAAATGGTGGATCACCAACGAAAACATCACGGAAAACGGCATGTACGGCCAAAAGGGCATCCTCTTCAACGAAACCATCTGGCATGCCTTCGGCGGCACCATCTGGGTCAGCGTGGCCTGTGCGCTGCTGGCAGGCACCATCGGCACCCTCATCGGCTACGCGGTGAGCAAGCAGCGGCGGAGCAAATGGGCAAATTATGTCAACTCCATGGCATTCCTGCCCTACCTGATGCCGTCGCTGGCGGTGGGCGCAGCCTTCTTCATTCTCTTCTCCTCGGAAAGGCTGAACCTCTTTAACACCTACACCCTGCTGATCATCGTGGGCACCATCAAATACATCCCCTTTGCCAGCCGGAACGCCCTGAACTCCATGCTCCAGCTCTCCGGCGAAATCGAGGAGGCCGCCATCATCCAGGACATTCCCTGGATCAAGCGGATGACCCGCATCATCATTCCCATTCAGAAATCCTCCATCATCAGCGGCTACCTGCTGCCGTTCATGACCTGCCTGAGAGAGCTGAGCCTGTTCATGCTGCTGTGCGTCCAGGGCTTCATCCTCTCCACCACACTGGACTATTTCGACGAAATGGGCCTTTACGCATTCTCCAGCGGCATCAACCTGATGCTGATCATCACCATTCTGGTGTGCAACACACTGGTCAACAAGATCACCGGCGCAAGCCTGGACGAAGGAATCGGAGGTTAACACCATGCCTGAAATCAGATTGGAACATGTAACAAAGCACTGGGGCAAATTCTACGCCGTGGACGATTTGGATTTGGTGATTCAGGACAACGCATTCGTCACCCTGCTCGGCCCCTCCGGCTGCGGAAAAACCACCACATTGCGGATGATCGCCGGTTTGGAAACTCCCACCAGCGGCCGGATCACCATCGGCGACAAGGTGGTATTCGACAGCGCCCTGGGCATCAACATCCCCGCCAACAAGCGGAAGGTGGGCTTCCTCTTCCAGAACTACGCCCTGTGGCCCAACATGACCGTTTACCAGAACATCGCCTTTGGGCTTTCCAACATCAAGGAGGAAATGCCGGAATACAATTTCGAGGCCAAAACCGCCGCCCGGCTGGCAGAGCTGCTCTCCCGGCCCGAGGATGTGGTCAAGGTCCTGGAGGAATGCCGGGATAAAAACGGCAAGCTGGACGAAAAGAAGGCCATCATCAAGCTCATCGACGCCTTCACCATCTCCCAGTACACCGCCAAAAAGCTCTTTGGATACCATTTGGAGCAAAATAAGGACGTCTCTTCCGAAATCAAAGCCCTGAAAGACAAGGTGGCCGCCGCCAAAGCAGCGGGGATGACCGAGGACTTCCAGTTGATCAAGAACGGCAAGCCCGC
Source organism: Bacillota bacterium (assembly GCA_028719885.1). Lineage (GTDB taxonomy): Bacteria > Bacillota > Clostridia > Oscillospirales > Oscillospiraceae > Faecousia. The sequence continues at coordinate 11,045 of JAQYLT010000015.1, read as the reverse complement.
GGTCTCGGTGCGGAAGCTCACCAAGGAGGAAATCGACCTGTCCGTCCGCCGGGTATCCCGGATCGTGAAAATCAGCATGTTCATGGACCGGTATCCCGCAGAGCTCTCCGGCGGCCAGCAGCAGCGGGTGGCCATCGCCCGCACCCTGGCGCCCGAGCCCCTGGTGCTGTTCATGGATGAACCCCTTTCCAACCTGGATGCCAAGCTCCGGCTGGAAATGCGGTATGAACTGCAGCGGCTCCACCTGGAAACCGGCTCCACCTTCGTCTACGTCACCCACGACCAGATGGAGGCCATGACCCTGGCCACCCAGATCTGCCTGATCAACAACGGCGTGCTGCAGCAGTACGACGCCCCCCTCACCGTCTACAGCAAGCCCAACAACCTGTTTGTGGCGGACTTTGTGGGCAACCCCTCCATCAATTTTGTGGAGGCCAAGGGCAAGGCCGCCCCGGACGGGAGTATCCGCCTGACCATGCTGGAGGGCAGCAGCGCCGAATTTCTTCCCAATCAGAGCCTGGATTTGGAGCAGTGGCTCCGCCAGCGGGACCGGCGTCAGGAGGAAAAGGCCCGCGCCCTGAAAGAGGCCTCTGAGAAAAAGGGCTATGTGGAAAAGAGCAACAAAGACGAGGTATTCCGCTACCACATCTCCAAGGTGGTGGAGGAGGACGACTCCCTGATGGAGGACCCGGTGCTCACCAACGAGGACCTGGTACTGGGCATCCGACCGGAATTTCTGCAGATCGACCCCAACGGCGCTTTGGAGGGAGAAATCTACGGTGCCATGCCCACCGGCATGGAATCCACCATCAAAATTCGGGTGGGCAAATTCCTGCTCACCGGTGTGGTCTTCGGCAACACCCTGTTTAAGCTGGGTGAGAAAATCCGGCTGAACATCTCCGGCAGTGAGATCATGCTCTTTGACCGCTCCAGCGGCGAGCGTATCACCTCCGGCAGCCTGAAGCTGCTGTAATCCATCCCCCCCTTTTCCTTATCCACCATACACGACGGAATTCGATGGACTCCGCCTGTGAATGGGATATGATAAGGGAAAGGGGGGAATTTTCATGTACCATACCGCAAAATCCGGAAGAAAGAGAAAAAAGCGCCGGCTGATGAAGCTGTGCTTTCTGTTTGTGCTGCTCTGGGCGGCGGCGCTGGGGCTGCTGACATTTTCCTGGAGCGTGCCTCCTATTCAGGAGGCAGAGGTCACCCTGGTGTTCCGGGGAGAGCGGCAGCAGCTTCCCGCCACGGGCCAGACCGTCGGGGAGCTGCTGCAAAACCTGGGGCTGACCCTGACAAATGAGGATGTGCCCTCCCTCCCCCTGGACACGGTGCTCTCTGCCAATACGGTGTTCACCGTGGAGCACCGCCAGTCCAGGCAGGAGGTCTACACCATTTCCATCCCGCCGGAAACCCAGTACCGCCTGGATGACACCCTGCCCTTTGGAAAGGAGGCGGTGCTGATTGGGGGAAGCCCCGGGGAAATGCGCTGCTGCGCCCAGGTGGATTATGTAAATGGAATAGAGGTCCGACGGGAGGTCACCGGCAAGCAGCTGCTGTATCCGGCCCAGAACGAGCTGATTGCCCTTGGGACCCTGGACAATCCCCTGCCCACCGCAGGCAGCGGATACCTCTGGCTGCCGGATGGCCGGCTGCTCACCTACACCCACACCGCCGAAGCGGAGGCCACCGGCTTCACCTCCGCCGATGCCGGGGCCATGCCCGATGCCCGACCGGGAACCGTGGCCGTTGACCCGGCATTCATTGCCCCGGGAACCCGGCTGTACATTATGGCCGCCGACGGCTCCCATGTCTACGGCATTGCCCAGGCCCAGGCCAGCACCTCCATGCAGGGGAAGCGAATCGATCTGTGCTTTTCCACCCGGGAGCAGCAGGAGGAATTCGGCAGGAGAAGCTGCGTGATATATTTTCTGGGGTAACAGGATTGAAAAAGGCGCCTTTCTCTGATATGATATCCGAAAGTGTTTCCAGTGTACAGATACGGTAAATTGGCATTTGGCGGGTTCGCCCAACGGGATATGTTCAACGTGTGCGTAGGGAACGCATTCATGCGTTCCGAAACGTCGGTTACCCTCCGTGGTTCGTTGGATGGTAATGGGTTCATTTTTTACATTTTTCCATTCAACATGCCCCGATGAAAACGTTACCGAGGCGGATTGCATAAATGCATTCCCTACGCAAAATTCATCGTTTTACGATTCATCGAACCCTGGTGGTTCATGGACCTTTCGGAACGCATAAATGCATTCCCTACGAAACTTCTCGACAAATTCCAATTTCTCTCCGTGAAACCGGCGGGCAGGTCAGACAGAAAGGTATAAAAAATGATCAACGTTTGCGACATTCAAGTGATGAAGCCCCTTTTGGCAGCGCATGGCTTCCATTTTTCCAAGGCCAAGGGGCAGAATTTTCTCATTGCCCCCTGGGTGCCGGAATCCATTGCGGTGGAATCCGGCGTGACAGCGGATGTGGGGGTGCTGGAAATCGGCCCCGGCATCGGCCCGCTGACCCAGCAGCTGTCCCGAAAAGCGGGAAAGGTCTGCGCCGTAGAGGTGGATGAGCGGCTGAAGCCCATTCTGGACATCACCCTGGAGGGCTGCTCCAATGTGGAGCTTCTTTGGGGAGATGTGTTAAAACAGGATATCCCCGCTCTGGTGAAAGAGAAGCTCCCCGGTCTGCGGCCCATGGCCTGCGCCAATCTGCCCTATTACATCACCTCCCCCATCCTCACCGCCCTGCTGGAGGCGGAGTGCTTCGAAGCCGTCACCGTCATGGTGCAAAAGGAGGTGGCCCAGCGCATCGCCGCCCAGCCCGGGTCGGCGGACTACAGCGCTTTCACCGTGTTCTGCCAGTACTATGCCCAGCCGGAGCTGCTCTTTGATGTGCCCGCCCACTGCTTCCTGCCCCAGCCCAAGGTAACCTCGGCAGTCATCACCCTCCGGGTGCGGAAAGAGCGCCCCTGGGAGATTGCCGACACCGGCATCTTTTTCCGGGTGGTGCGTTCCAGCTTCGCCATGCGGCGGAAAAAGCTCTCTAACGGCCTGGCCTCCGGATTCCCGGAATTGGGCAAGGCGGAGGCGGAGGAAATTCTCACCGCCTGCGGCTTACCGGAAAATGTGAGGGGCGAGACTCTGGGTATCCCGGAATTTGCCAGAATCGCCAACGAGATCTGCCGCCGGAGGGAAAGCCGATGATGGAATTTCTCTTTCTGGACCTGGACGACACCATTCTGGATTTTCACAAGGCGGAGCGCATTGCCCTTTCCAAAACCCTGGCAGGCTTCGGCCTGGAGCCCACAGAGGAAGTGCTGGCGCGGTATCATGTAATCAACCGACTTCACTGGGAACGGCTGGAGCGGGGGGAACTGACCCGGGACCAGGTGCTGGAGGGGCGCTTCCGGGTGCTTTTCACAGAGCTGGGGCATCCGGTGGACGCAGTGGCTGTCACCCGGTGCTACGAGCGCAATCTGGGCATCGGCCACTATTTCCTGCCGGGAGCCCAGCAGGCGGTGGAACATCTGCACAAAAAATACCGGCTGTTTTTAGCCAGCAACGGCACCGCCTCGGTGCAGCATGCCCGGCTCACCAGCGCGGGGCTCTATCCCTATTTTGAAAAGGTATTCATCTCCCAGGACATTGGCTACAACAAGCCGGCGAAAGAATATTTTGATGCCTGCTTCTCCCAGATTCCCGGCTTTGACCCGGAAAAAGCCATGATGGTGGGGGACAGCCTGACCTCCGACATCCTGGGCGGCATCCGGGCGGGAATCAGAACCTGCTGGGTCAACCCCAATCACCAGCCGCCCCGGCAGGACATTCCGGCGGACTTTGAAATTGAAAATCTATCCCAGCTGGAAGACCTGCTGGAAGCCATGTAAGGAGGCGGGTCATGCATTTTGTCCAGGCGAAATCCATCCTCTCCCCGAAAAACGGCATGAACCTCTACCGGGGCTGCCAGCATGGCTGCATCTACTGCGACGCCCGGAGCCTGTGCTACCAGATGAACCACCCCTTTGAGGACATCGGGGTCAAAGAAAACGCCCTGCCCCTTTTGGAGCAGGCGCTGAGGGCAAAACGGAAAAAGTGCATGATCGGCACCGGGGCCATGTCCGACCCCTATATGCCCCTGGAAGAAAAGCTGCAGCTCACCCGGGGTGCTTTGGAGCTGATTCACCGCTACGGCTTCGGCGTGGCCATCCAGACCAAGTCCTGCCGGATTCTGCGGGATTTGGAGCTGCTGAAAGCCATCAACGACCAGAGCAAGGCCGTGGTGCAGATGACCCTGACCACCTACGACGAGCGGCTCTGCCGCATGGTGGAGCCCAACGTGAGCACCACCTGTCAACGGGCGGAGGCGCTGAGAAAATTCCGGGATGCGGGCATCCCCACGGTGGTGTGGCTGAGCCCGCTGCTGCCCTGGCTCAACGACACCCCGGAAAACATTCTGGGCATTCTGGAATACTGCCGGGGAGCCGGCGTCAAGGGCATCATCAATTTCGGCATGGGCCTGACCCTCCGGGACGGGGACCGGGAGTACTACTACGCCGCCCTGGACCGGCATTTCCCCGGCCTGAAACAGCGCTACATCCAAACCTACGGCAACGCCTACGAGCTGCCAAGTCCCAATTCCCAGGCGCTCTGGCAGCTGTTCCACGAAAAATGCGAGCAGTACGGCATCTGGCACGACAATGACCGGATTTTCTCCTATATGATGACCTTTGAGGAAAAAGAAAAGCAGATGAGCTTCTTTTAACCGCCTCCCAGTGGGGGCAGTTTTTGCGTGGCTCTACCCAGCGTAGGTTGCGAAATTCCGTTTGCTCTGGTATGCTTACAGCAAAGGAAAGGAGGGAATCATATGAATTCCTACATCACCGGCCCGGCCATCAAGCGATTCCGGGAGGAACGAAGGCTGACCCAGGCCCAGCTGGCGGAAAAAATTGGGGTCAGCGACAAGGCGGTTTCCAAATGGGAAACGGGAAAAGGACTGCCGGACATCTCCCTGGTGGAGCCTCTGGCCAAAAGCCTGGGGGTCTCCGTGATGGAGCTGATGAACGGGGAGCAGATCGTCAACCGAAACACCAGCTGCAACGTGCTCCGGTCCAAATTCTTCGTTTGCCCCATCTGCGGCAACCTGCTCACCTCCATGGGTGACGCAGTCATCAGCTGCTGCGGCATCACCCTGCCGCCGCTGGATGCAGAGGCAGCAGAGGGAGAACACGAAATCCGGCTGGAACGGGTGGAGGACGAAACCCTTGTCACCCTGGACCACCCCATGACCAAGACCCATTTCATCTCATTTCTGGCCTTTGTCAGCTCTGACCGGGTGCAGTTCGTCAAGCTCTACCCCGAGGGTCCGGCGGAGGCCCGGTTCCAGCTCCGGGGCCACGGCTTCCTGTACGCCTACTGCAACCGCCACGGGCTGTTCAAAATGAAGATATGAAAAAACAGGAGGATACCCGCCCATCGGCGGTGTGTATCCTCCTGCTTCTCTTATTCCTCCGGGAATGCCTCTACGCCGCCCTGGGGACGGATGGAGAGCACATGGCAGGCTCCCTGGCCCAGGGCCGCATCCATTCCGCTGCGGAAAGCATCCAGCAGGTCAAAGGGGACAAAGGCCTGCACCGTGCCCGCGAAGCCGCCGCCGTGAACCCGGAACGCGCCCCGGCCCTGGAGATAATGCTCGCACAGCGCCAGGCTCACCGCCACATCCTGATGCTCCTTGTACCCGGCGGGCACCACATTCTGCAAATACATCCAGCTGGACCGGCCGCTCTCGGAAATCAGCCGGAGGAATTCCTCAAAATTCCCCTCCCGAAGGGCTGCCACCTGGCGGGGCACCCGGGCATTGTCCTGATAAAAATGAATGCAGCGCATCACCGCCCGGTCGCCGCATTCTAAGCGCAGCGCCGGAATGGCAGCATAGAAATCCGCTTCATCGATCTGGCTGAGCACCTCTTTGCCGAAATGGGCGCAGACCTTTTTCATCTCCAGGGGGATGGCCGCGTATTCATCCGTCAGGTCGGCGTGGCTGGCCCGGGTATCGATGATGCACAGGGCGTGGCCGCAGGCGGAGAAATCAAAGTCCACCGGGGTGATGATCGGGTTGTCCTTGTCAAAGAAATTGATGCTCACCAGATTGCCCACGGCGGAGGCGGTCTGGTCCATCAATCCGCAGGGCTTGCCGAAGAACACATTCTCAGCGTACTGACCAATTTGGGCGACCTCCGCCTGGCTCACCCGTCCGTCAAAGAACAGATGGTTGATGATGGTGCCGATGAGCACCTCATAGGCCGCCGAGGAGCTGAGTCCGGAGCCGGGCAGCACCGTGGACAGGCAGTAGGCATCGAAGCCCTCTACCCGGCAGCCCAGCTGGGAAAACCGGGCCGCCACTCCCCGGATCAACGCAGGGGTAGTGTTCACTTCCTCTTTGCGGGGCTCCAGCTCGCTGAGCTCCACCACCGCCATGGGGTATCCCTCGGACAGAATCCGGATGGTTCCGGTGCCGTTTAAGCGTACCGCCGCCAGGGTGTCCAGATTCACCGCCGCTGCCAGTACCCGGCCCCGCTGATGATCGGTGTGGTTGCCGCCGATCTCCGTCCGCCCCGGCGCGGAAAAGTACCGCTGGGGCGCGGTGCCAAAGGTTTCCCGGAATCCGGCATCCAGGATGTTTTTCTGTTGAGATGAAAGATATAATACCGGTGCAGCCATAAAAAGCCCTCCCAAAATTCTTTTTTTCATTATACCAGCAACCGCCGAAAAAAGGAAGCGCTCTTTTTCAAAAAACCGCCCGAATGCTGCAAAAAATGCCCCGCAAAATTTTTTTCAAAATTTCAAAAAATTTCTTGACATTTCCGCCATCTGTGTTATAATACAGAAGCTGATTCGACAGCAACCAATTCAATAAATCCTATGGGGGTATAGCTCAGCTGGGAGAGCGCTTGAATGGCATTCAAGAGGTCAGCGGTTCGATCCCGCTTATCTCCACCAGAATTTACTAAGCCGTTGGTTTGACCAACGGCTTTTTTATTGCAGACTGACTGCTACTATGAGAATATAGCTTCACATAGACAATTACAAAAGCAAGTCGCTCTTTTAGTATTACCTTATCATATTTTTCTCATTTTATAGTTGACATATTTTCTCGAGCGTAGTATTATAATTATAGAAATTTCAAATTCATTATTACCGTTTGTAAGACAAGGAGGTATTTGTTATGGAAAATGTTAAAAATTCTATCAAAGCCGGCGGTGCCAGAGAGGGTGCAGGCCGTAAAAGAGAGCTCCCCGCTGGAGCAAGGGTAACATCCTTTAAGCTGACTGATACCGAGCGTATCGCGGTAAAGAATTTCATTGCCGAATTGCGCGGAGGCGAAAAATCCAAGGCTAAAATGCTTGAGGCTGAAAGAGAACAACAGACCGATGCTATCATCGAGGCTACCGTAAAACCTTTTGCCGAGGAGTTGTACAAAGTTATCAATCTTTACGGCGGACGTGGCAAAGGCTTCAGAAAAGGCGAAAGTGTAGCCAAAATCATCAGCGTAATGGCGTTCAAGGATGCTGTCCATAAATGGGAGAACGAAAACCCCAGAGATTAACTCGCACGACACAAAAACCCCACAGCTTTCGCCGTGGGGTTTTGCTGAAAAAAGGTGGTAAACGTTAAACAAAAAAACATTAAGGTGGAATGTTCACGGAAAATGTTATGACATCTACCAAAATCATTATATCATATTCAGCATATTTTTGCTAATATTTTTATTTTGTTTTTGATTATTCCATAAGAAGAAACTTCGGCACACAGTCCGGAGCAAGCGGATAACTTAGAATTGCTTTTCGGCAATTCATGTGTTATACTTTTCTCAAGATTAAGGCTCTGCTTGAGCAGTTCTAGCGGCAATCGTAGCCGTGTTGACTCTGCCCAAGCAGGGCCTTTTTTGCTGCTTGCGGTACTAGCTTTACACAAAAACAGCACCCATGCGAAACCCGCATGGGTGCTTGATTTTTTAATGGAGCTACTGACGGGATTTGAACCTGCGACCTACTGATTACGAACTTTTGCACTATTTGTTAATTGCTGTTATATACAATATATAGTATCATGTGCTTTAATCTTGATACCATATGTGTTGCTTAATACATCTCATTGAATTAAAATTAAATAAAATTCCCAAAAAAGTAGTACAAGAACGGTACATTGAATTACTCTTCGCTTAATCATTTTTTTCGAAAGCAGCTAACCTTCCTTCAATAAAATTTCATCCTTAAAGAAATGGGGTGCCCACCGGCGTGGGTGGGGCCCCATTTTCGTTAAAATAACGATAAAAGCATTTTCATTCTTCCTTGAGTGGACATCCCCCTTTAGGGGGCTTGGGGGTTGGAGCGATAGCGACACGCATTCTAATATTTATGATTATGTGATGCCGACCTTCGCTGCTCGCGATAGCGTAAATTTTTGCAGGGTGGCTTTAGCTACCCGAAAAAATTTATTCCTTTAATTACGACACTCTACTCAATTTTTGCTGTGCAACCATCATGTGCTATCTGTTCAATGTTCAATCCTGCTGTAGTCAGATACCACTCACCCTTACCAGCGCACCAACGCATTTCTATAGAAGTATCAATCCAACAATTACCAATGCATATTTCCAGGCAACTCCCGCAGTGTAACTCCCTTGTATTGCCTAAATTATCATAAATCACATACCTATCAATTTCTCTGTCATAGCCTATTTTAATTTTCATAGCTTATCAAATCCTTTCTTCATTGATTATTATAATTCACCTTATTAATGCTTTTATCTTTATCTATATTCAAAAAGGTATACCAGGTAGACAATGATTGGCTTTCCAGATATTCCTCCGGATTGGTTTGATTTTTCCACTTCCAAAACTTCTTCATCGGATTCCTCCTCTCTCAAAAAATTTTCAAGCCTCCATTGACATGCGAAACAACATATCGTATAATAATGCCATGAACAAGCGAAAACGCATGTTAACCGTATTAAAAAAGGAGTGATTCATATGCCAAGTTCTTACACAATTTCTCGCAAAGCTAATTTTGCTACTGCTTGTAAAAAATATAAAATTCCAAAAGCTCTTTCTTCTAACCCAGATTTTGAGGCCATTTTCGATATTCTTAATCGTGATGATTCAATCATCGCTGCAATATGTAAATGCGAAGAAAAAAAACCTGCGCTTTCAGCTTGCGCAAAGGATATTGAAAAGTTTTGTAAACCTCCAACTTGTACTATCGATCTTGCTAATGAAAAAACAAGGCAGTGCATAGGCCTGCTTCAGAAAGCTGTTCTAGAACCATTTGGGTATCAGCCAACAAAGCAGAAGCACCTTTACAAGTTAAAGTTCTTCAAATCAGCAAGTTGTTATGAGCGCACTGGAACTCCATCTTTAAAAATAATCATAGAAATCCATGACGTATAAAACAGACGCTCTACGCGGCTCAACAAGCCCGTAGAGCGTCTGTTTTGTTGCGTCGCATATGATTTATCCTGTTAATCATTTCAACAATGTATGTTATAATATACGCAAAGATATGGAGGATAATAACATGTCAACAAAAGAAGAACGTAATGCTGCATATCTAGCAAAACTTGATGCGAGTATGGCGCAAGCCGAAAGCCTAAGGCAATCAAACTCAATTTCTAGCACTGACAAAACTAAAAAATTTAGTTTTAGTCGAATCCTGGCTAAAATTAAACAAATTCTTTTTGAGTAAACTTGCATAAAATAAAGCCACAGAGCTGCTATAGTCTGTGGCTTTATTCTTTTTCATGGGCCCAAAATATTAGTTAGTCTGATTATCGTTGTGCTTATCATCCCAGATTTGATGCATATACTTAATGCTGCGATTGTTATGCAACAAAGAGTAATCTACTGCGTCAGGAATCCACTGGCGAAGCATATGATACAGTTGGTGGATACAATCATAACAGGTCTGATCACTAATGCTGCTAACGCAGGATAAATCTACCTCTAAAATGCAATCATCTGCGGTATAGTGTACTTCGCACATCTCAATCATAGTATCCTTATTGCTGACGGTAGTTGCTGCCAATTTGGTGCGGTAGATAGCCTCAGCTACATTGCTGTTATCAAGGCAGATATACAACTGAAAGGACAGGCTATCCAATTTGGTTTGGTTTTGTTTTTTCATTTTTTCTCCTTATAATAAATAATAATTAATGTAATATTATTGTAATTACATCTCTTTATATTCTCCATATATTTGTAAGGGCGTGTGATACACCCCCTACAAATATATGGATTGGTTCTCTCAAACGGTATAAGTAAAATTACTTTTTTGATGGAGAAAAATCAGAAAAACCAGTGAGTATTTACCGTTAGGTACATCCTCACTGGTTTTTTAATACATTAGTACAAACACTTAAATTTTGGCATCAATCATAACTAATCTCAAACTTCTTGATTGAGGCAAGAAACTCCCCTGGTTCAATATAAAGATTATCTAAAATCGGCAGTAAATCTATATAATCTTCTTCTAACTTATCTTCATTCTTATTTTTGCAAAGTACAACTATATAGCCATTATCCCATTCTAATACTTCTGTATACTTTTCTAATCGGTTTCCGGTCAAAAAAGTTATTACTCTATCGCGAAACCTAAAAAAAGTATATTCGCCCTTGTTGCTTAAAAAAGCAGTATTTAACGTACTAGTCATAATCAAATACCTCAATTCATTAACAATACTATGCGCGTTCATTTTTGCTTAAAGTTTAGCACAGGCAAAAATTAGTGTCAAAAAATTTTCAACATAATCTTTCCCGAAAGGTATACCTTGTTGGATAGTTGTTTCCAATATCCATAAATGTTATAATTCACTTATATGGATGTTCAAAAATATTTATGAATCTTTTTTGGATTGGAGCATATCATGGCTAATATCAGTTATATAAGAGTTTCAAGCATAGATCAGAATCTTGCCCGGCAACGTTCTTTGTTAGAGGATAAACGTATTGAAAAAGAATTTGCCGACAAATTGAGCGG
>JAQYLT010000014.1 GCA_028719885.1 Bacillota bacterium | reverse complement strand
TCCATATAGTCGTCAATTCCCATACCGGCGGCAATCTGACTGGCCTTACTGTTGAAAAGATAGTTCTGATGTCCGTAGGTTCGGTAAGCCCCCGCCACATAGATGGTAAAGCCCGCCTCCTTGGCCGCGTCCATCAGCGCCTCCAGATAGGGCAGCGCCACGGAGGAAATACTCAGCCGGTATCCGGGGATCTCAGTCAGGTCCTCCGGGATAAAGACCGAGGACAGAAGGAAGTTGGTCTCGTCTCTGACCATGCGGTATTGGTTGGAGGGGTCTTCAAAGTCGACCTCCGGCCAGTCCAGCAGGTCCTCCGCCGTGGGCTCGGCCTCGGCGTTGGGGTCTTCAAAGGTCACGGTGTCGCTGGTGACATAGGCTCCCTGGGCCCCGCCCATAATGACGCTGGAGGTGTTCTCCAGCCGGGCGTCAATAATCGTAAAAAGCACGAGGCACAAGGCTGCCATGCCAAACAGCCAGAGCATTTTTTTCCGTTTCAAACCCCGCACCTGCCTTTCGCGCAAATCTCAATGGATAACATTATACCACCATTTTTGCACAAGTTCAAGCATAAGCGGGGTCTGTCTGCCCCACACAGGCCCCCTCTTGCCCGTTTTCCGGCAAAAGTTACGAATAATTTACAAATTATTTTTCCCTTCCAGGTACTCGATGGCCATTTTATAGCCCTCAAAGCCAAAGCCCGCGTAGGTCTTTTCACAGGCCATGCCCGCGTAGGAGATGTGGCGGAAGCTCTCCCGCGCATTCACATCGGACAGGTGCACCTCCACCGCCGGGATGCACACCGCCTTCAGCGCGTCCAGAATGGCCACGCTGGTGTGGGTGTAGGCGGCGGGGTTGATGACGATGCCGTCCACCTTTCCATAGGCCCACTGAATTTTGTCCACCAAATCCCCCTCGTGGTTGGATTGGTACTGCTCCACCTCCACGCCCAGCTCCTTGCCCCAGGCATCCAGCATCTGCAGCAGGTCGGCAAAGGTGTTTTTTCCGTAGATACCCGGCTCCCGAATGCCGAGGAAGTTCAGATTTGGCCCGTTGATCACAAGAATTTTCATGATTTTCTCCTTATTCTCCCAATGCGGACCGGATTGCTGTCAGGGTTTCCTCCACCGGGCCGTTATTTGAAATTTCAGCATCGGCAAACTGCCGGTATAGGGACTGCCGCTGGGCAAACATCTCCTGCAGCTTCCCCGGTTGGGACAGGGGACGCCCCTCGGTGGGCAGCTTATGAAGCTGCCGGGTCAGCCAAAGAATTGTGCCGTTTTGGTGCAGCAGGGGGTAGTTCCGCTGCTGGGTGACGCAGCCGCCGCCGGTGGCGATCACCAGACCGCTTTGCTTTCCCAATTCAGAGAGGGTGTCGCTCTCCATCTGGCGGAAGGCGTCCTCCCCGTCCTGGGGGATGATGTCCGTGATTTTCCGGCCCAGCCTGGCTTCCAAGGCCTCATCCGCGTCCACAAATTTCTTTCCGGTGCGCTGGGCCAGCAGCTTTCCGATGGTGGATTTGCCGCAGCCGGGCATACCGATGAGGACAATGTTCTCCATCTGACGCCGGAGGCAGGCGTGAATTTCCGGGATTTTGCCCTGGTCAATGACGCTGCCGGTGAACCATTCGGCGCTTTCCTTTGCCTGGGCAACCAGCATCCAAAGACCGTTCATGGCCACCAGGCCCTGCTTTTCCGCATCCAGCAGGATCTGGGTTCTGGCAGGATTGTAAATGGCATCCAGCACCCCCTCCAATTGGGGGAACAGATTCAGATCAATGGGGCTGATGCCTGTGTTTGGATACATACCCACCGGGGTGGTGTTCACAATCACCGAAGCATCATGGTGCAGGTGCAGATTATGGTAGTTGTTCTCGCCGGAGCGGGAAATGATCACCACCTGAGCCCCCAGCTCCTGCAGCACTGCCACCGCCGTGTTGGAGGCGCCGCCGCTGCCCAGAACCAGAACCTTTTTGCCCCTGACTGTCAGACCGCTTCGCTCCACCAAATAGCGGAAGCCGAAATAGTCGGTGTTGTGGCCAATCAGGCTGCCGTCCTGACGCCGGACGATGGTGTTCACCGCCCCCAGCCGCTTTGCCACCGGGGAGAGCTGGGATAAATAGGGGATCACATCCTTTTTATAGGGAATGGTCACGTTCAGACCGGTGAAATCCCCATTTTTCAGAAAATCGCCCACTTCCTCCGGCTCTTTCTCAAAAAGCTTGTAGTCGTAGCTTCCCAGAAGCCCATGAATCTGGGGGGAGTAGCTGTGCCCCAGCTTCCGTCCCAACAATCCGCACTGCATTTAAACCACCTCTGTATAGCTGCCCAGGTATTTGAATTCCTCGCAGAAATCCTCAATTTCGCACATGAGCTGCACGAATTCCTCGGAGTAGATGGAGGTCTCCAAATCGAAATAGAACATGAACTCGAATTCCCGGTCGGGCAGGGGCCGGGATTCCAGCTTGGTCACGTTGATGCCCAGGGTATAGAGCCGTGCCAGCACCTTGTAGAGGGCGCCGGGCTTGTGATTCAGGATCATCATGATGCTGGTTTTGTCGGAACCGGGATAGATTTCCAGATTCTTGCTGATGCAGATGAATCTCGTCCGGTTGTTGCCCTTGTCCTGGACGCTGGAGGCAATGTTCTCCAGCCCATAGAGCTGGGCGCAGGAGCGGCTGCTGAGGGCGGCCACATCCTTGCGGCCGGATTTCGCCACCATCTCCGCGGCTACGGCGGTATTGGCCACCGCGGACACGTTTACGCCGGGGAGCCCCTGCAGGAACCCCGCGCACTGGCTGATGGCCTGCTCGTGGGAATAGATTTCCTTGATGTCCTCCAATTTTGTACCGGGGTTTACCAGCAGATTGTGGTCCACCTTTAACCGGAAGGTGCGGACGATGGAGAAATTGTGCTGAATCATCAGATCGTAAACCTGATTCACGGAACCGGCGGTGGAGTTCTCAATGGGGAGAATCCCATACTGGCACATGCCCTTTTCGATGGCGGAGAACACCGCATCGAAATTCTTGAAGTACATGATCATGGGACTTTTGAAAATCTTCTCACAGGCCAGCTGGGAGTAGGCACCCTCCACCCCCTGACAGGCCACCATGGGGGACTGGGGGAAGAGCTTGGGGGTAGACTCGATTGCCCGGGTGATTTCCTGAAACAGGGGCGTCTGGCTGCCGTTGCGCTTGGCCTGGTAGCTGCGGCTCAGCTCAAAAATGGTGGAGTAGAGGCTCCTGGTGTAGCCCGCGAATTCCGGCCCGGCCTTTTGCGCCACCTCCTGCAAAATCTCCCGCTCCCGGGTGGGGACGAAGATGGGCAGATTCCGCTCCCGTTTATAATCCGCCACCTTGGCGGAAACCTCCATCCGGGCACAGAAGAGCTTTACCAGTTCGTCATCAATTTGATCAATTTCGGCTCTCAGTTCGGTAATGTCCATGGGGCATCCTTCTTCCTTTTGTTTTGCTTTATCGATTTCCATGGCGGGAAATTGGTGCTTGTAGAGATGTTTCGTAGGGAATGCATTTATGCATTCCGAAAGGTTCATGAACCGCCAGGGTTCGACGAATCGTAAGATGATGATTTTTGCGTAGGGAACGCATTCATGCGTTCCGCGTCGGTAACGGTTTTATCGGGGCATGTTGAATGGGAAAATGTTGAGAAAACAGGAACCTGTTACCATCCAACGAACCATTGATGTTGACTGACGTTTCGGAACGGATAAATCCGTTCCCTACGAACACATACTGACAAATTCCAATTTGCCGCGCTGTTCGGCCTCTCTATTTCTGCCAGCCGCTATCCAGCAGCAGGTCAAAAATGGCGATGGCCGCTGCTGCCTCCACCACCGGCACCGCCCGGGGGACGATGCAGGGGTCGTGGCGGCCCTTGACAATGAGCTCCTGATTTTCCCCTCGGCTGAGAGACACGCTTCTCTGCACCTGGGAGATGGAGGGGGTGGGCTTGATGGCCGCCCGGAAAAGAAGAGGCATTCCGTTGGTAATGCCGCCCAAAATGCCGCCGCAGTGGTTGGTGGCGGTGACCACGTTCCCATTTTCCATGCGGAATGGGTCGTTATTCTGGCTGCCCCGGAGCTTGGCCGCTTCAAAGCCCATGCCGAATTCCACGCCTTTCACGGCTGGGATTCCGTAGACGATCTGGGCAATCCGGCCCTCCACGCCGCCGAACATGGGCTCTCCCAGTCCGGCAGGCAGCCCGGTGACGGCGCATTCAATGATGCCGCCCACGCTGTCTTGCTCCATTCGGGCTTCGGCCACTGCTTCCCGCATTTTCTCCCCGGCCTCCGGTTTCAGAACAGGGAAATCGGCGGCAACGTCATCCAACTGGGGACTTCTGGGGTCAAAGGCCTCATCCTCTATGCCGGCAATGGCTGCAATGTGAGCCCCAACCCGGATGCCTTTTGCTTCCAGCCATTGCTTGCAGAGGCCGCCGGCAATGCACAGGGGAGCCGTCAGCCGGCCGGAGAAGTGCCCGCCGCCGGCGGTGTCCTGGTAGCCGCCGTATTTCACTTGAGCCGTGTAGTCGGCGTGGCCGGGACGGGGGCAGTCTTTCAGGTTGGCGTAGTCCCCGGAGCGGGTATTGGTGTTTCGGATGATGGCGGCCAGGGGCGCGCCGCAGGTAAAGCCGTTCAGCACACCGCTTAAAAACTCCGGCCTGTCTTCCTCTTTCCGGGGGGTGGAGTAGTCGTTTTGGCCGGGAGCCCGGCGGTTCAGAAAGGCCTGCAATGCTTCCAAATCCACCGGGAGCCCGGCGGGGATGCCGTCCAGGGTCATGCCGATGGCCGGGGCATGGGATTGGCCGAAGATGGATAATTTCAGATGTTCACCGTAGGTACTGCTCATAGCTGCCTCCCAGTTTTCGGTATTCCTCAAAGAATTGGGGATAGGATTTTCGGACGCATTCCGCCCCCAGAATGGTGACGTTCTCCCGGCACACCGTGGCGGCGATGGCGGCGGACATGGCAATGCGGTGGTCGTTTTTGGCGTCCACCGTCCCGCCAACCAGCCCGGTGCCGTACACGGTCATGGTATTCTCGTCCGCTTCCGCCCTGCCTCCCAGATTTTGAAGCATGGCAAGCACGGATTCCACCCGGTCGGATTCTTTCAGACGGAGCCGGGCGATGTTCGTGAATGTTGCCCCCTGCTTACAGGCGGCGGTTACCGCCAGAATGGGCACCAGGTCGGGAATATCGGCGGCATCGATGGTGAGATGCTTCTTTAGCCCTGGCAGAAAGGTGGCTGCCGCCCGGTCACCCTGGGCAGAATCGGCAGACAGATTTGCAACCTCCACATCGCTTCCCAGTTCCCTGGCCGCCAGGAAGAAGGCACCGTTGCTCCAATCTCCCTCCACGGTGAAAGAACCGGGGGAGGTGAATTTCCGCCCGCCCACTGCGGTGAAATCCGTGACCTCCATGCCGAAGGCCTTCATGGCCTGCAGGGTCATGGTCACATAGGGGGCGGATTCCAGCTTGCCGGTGATGTGAATCCGGCTCTCTCCGGGAATCAGGGCAAGGGCCAGCAGGAGCCCTGTGATGAACTGGCTGGAAACGCCGCCGGAGATGGTGTAATCCCCGGGCTGGAGCTTCTCCTGGCAGCGGATGGTGGATTCCGTAGGTCTACTCAATCGGCAGCCCATTCGCTCCATTTCCTCCCATAAGGGAGAAAGGGGCCTTTGCGGCAGTCTGCCCTCCATCTGAAACACCGTGTCCACTCCCAGAGCGCCCACCACCGGCAGCAGGAACCGCAGGGTGGAGCCGCTGTCCTGACAGTTGATCTTCGCGGAAGCGGGGGGGGACTGCACAGGACTGACCAAATAGCCGGTGCTTGTGCGGGTAATGTCCGCGCCCAGGCCCCGGAGGCACCCGGCGGTGGCCTCAATATCCCGGTTGGTCTCCGGGCAGGAAAGTGTTGTGGGGGCGTCTGCAAAGGCGGCGCAGATCAAAAGTCGGTGGGCCTGGGATTTGGAGGGGATGGCCGTAACCTGGCCGGATAGCTTTTTTGGCGTGATGGTAATGTCCATATTATTGTCCTGCCTTTACAAAGGCGGTGAGCGCCTCCACCGGGGTGGGGATGATTTCACAATGACCGATTTCGGTGGGGATGATCAGCGGAATGGTGCCGCCGGAGCGCTTCTTGTCGGAGAGCATGTAGCCCACCAATTCCGCCGCCGTGTATTCGGTGCGGAGGGGCAGACCGTAATCGGCCAAAATTTCCTGGATGGCGTCTGCATCTTCCTGGGAGAGCATTCCCTTTTTCGCGGCGGCTCGGCTGACCATGGCCATGCCGATGGCGACGGATTTGCCGTGGGACAGCAGAAAATGGCTTCTGGCTTCCACGCCGTGCCCGATGGTGTGGCCCAGGTTCAGCTTCATCCGATTACCTGTGTCGAATTCATCCTCCATCACCACATCCCGTTTAAGTTCCACACAGCGCTTTATGACCATTTCCCGGTCAAATCCCGGGCCGGTTTCTTTCAGGTAGTCAAAGAAAGCCCGGTCGTAAATCACACCGTATTTGATCACCTCGGCGCAGCCGTCCAGGAAAATCTCCCGGGGCAGGGTGGTGAGGGTGTCCGTGTCGCACAGCACCAGGCTGGGCTGGTAGAAGGCCCCGGCCAGGTTCTTTCCTGCGGGCAGATCGATGGCGGTTTTGCCGCCCACGGAGGAATCCACGGCGGCCAGCAGGGTGGTGGGCACCTGGATGAATTTCACCCCCCGCAAAAAGGTGGCGGCAGCAAAGCCGGTGAGGTCGCCCACCACGCCGCCTCCCAGGGCGACCAAAAGGTCAGAACGGGTGAGCTGGTTCTCCGCCAGGAAATTCAGCAGGGAGAGGTAGGTTTCGCCGCTCTTGCTTTCCTCCCCGGCGGGGAAGACGTAGGAAACCACCTTGAACCCGGCATCTGTCAGACTTTTTTCCGCAGCGGCGCCGTGGAGGGGATAGACGTTGGTCTCGCTGACAATGCAGACGGTTTTTACCTTTGGAAATTTTCTTGCCTCTTCACCCAGGGTGGCTAACAGACCGCTGCCGATGAGAATATCATAGGAGCGGGAGGCCTGAATGGTCACTTTTTGCATCCGTCCACCTCTTCTTTCCGCTTTTTGCCCTCTTCCAGCAGGGTAAAGAGCCGCTGTTCGTCCCGGTCTGCCAAAGCCTGCCGGTATTGGGTGAGGCTGTCGATATACTGGTCCAGCTCGAAGAGCAGATTGTCCCGGTTTTCCAGAAACAGCTCTGTCCACATCCCCGCGTTCAGCCAGGCCACCCGGGTCAGGTCCCGGTAGCTGCCGGCGGAGAAGCCCTTGTGCTCCAAAGCGGTGGGGGACTTGATGAAGGCGTTGCTGAGGATGTGGGGCATCTGGGAGGTGAAGGCGATCATCCGGTCGTGGTCCTTGGCGGTGGTCACGGAGAAGAAGCCGAAGCCGCAGGGCTCCAGGGCATCCTTCACCCGCTGCAAAAGGGCCATGTCGTCGTATACCGGAGGCACCAGCACCATGGGGGCACCCTGGAAGAGGTTCGCCCGGCTGTACTTAAACCCGGAGAACTGGGAGCCTGCCATGGGATGACCGCCCACAAAGGTGAAGCCCCGTTCCTTTGCAATCGGGAAGCAGCGGCTGCACACCTGCTCTTTGATGCCGCAGCAGTCGATGACCAGGGCATCCCCGGAAATCAGGGGAGCGTTTTCTTCCAGCCAGTTCACGCAGCCGTCGGGATAGATGGCCAGCAGAATCAAATCGCATTCCGGGATGGTGCTTTCATCCAGCTTTCCGTCCACCGCCCCGGAGAGCATGGCAAAGGAGAACATGCTTTCGTCCCGGTTCTTTACATAAACGGTGTGGCCTGCCAGCTTGTAGGCCCTGGCCAGGGAGCCGCCAATGAGCCCCAGGCCCAAAATTCCAACGGTCATACCATTACCTCACGAATCTGCTGCACCTTCCGGCTGATGTCTGCGAACTGGGAAGGCGTCAGGGACTGGGCACCGTCGCACAGGGCGTGCTCCGGGTCATTGTGGACTTCGATCATCAGTCCGTCGGCACCGCAGGCGGCAGCGGCGTAGGCCATGCTGGCAACCAGTCGGGATTTTCCGGTGGCGTGGCTGGGGTCGATGACCACGGGCAGATGACTCAATTCATGGAGCACCGGCACGGCGGAGAGGTCCAGGGTGTTTCTTGTGTAGGTTTCAAAGGTGCGGATGCCCCGCTCGCAGAGAATCACGTTTTCATTGCCCTCGCTCATGATGTATTCCGCGCTCATCAGCAGCTCCTGGAGGGTGTTGGCCAGGCCCCGCTTTAAAAGGATGGGCTTTTTGGTTTTGCCCAGCTCCTTCAGCAGATCGAAATTCTGCATGTTCCGGGCGCCCACCTGAATCACATCCACATCGTCAAACAAATCAAGGGTGTTGATGTTCATCAGCTCCGTGACGATGGGCAGCCCGGTGGCCTCTTTCGCTTTCAGCAGCAGCTTGAGGCCCTCGGCGCCCATGCCCTGAAAGGCGTAGGGGGAGGTGCGGGGCTTGAAGGCGCCGCCCCGGAGGAAATTGGCCCCCGCTTCTTTCACGGCCAGGGCAACCTGAACGATCTGCTCCTCGCTCTCCACGGAGCAGGGACCTGCGATCAAACCGAAATAGCCGCCGCCGATTTTGGAGCCGCCTGCTTCAATCACGGAGTCCTGGGGATGGAATTTCCGGTTGGCCTGCTTAAAGGGCTCGGACACCCGCTTGACGGTTTCCACAATTTCCAGGCTGTTCAGCAGCTCCATGTCCACCCGGCTGGTATCGCCGATGAGGCCCAGAATGGTGACCTCCTGGCCCTGAGAGATGTGGACATCCAGATTCATGGTTTTGAGCCAGTCTACCAGGTGGCTGGTCTGGTCGGGGGTGGTGCCGTGTTTCAGTATCGCGATCATATCTAAACACTCCTTACAAAAATAACGCCGCACGGCGAATCGTGCGGCGTTTGAAAAAACGTTGTATTGCTCCTGAAGGATGCATTGCAGCACAAATCGCTATTACTTTTTCCGGGTAAAAAAGTAATAGTAATAAAAGTAAAACTGTGCAGCAGAGCGAATGGCAGTCATGGCGTTAGCCTCCAACAACAACTTGTGGTAATCATATCACTACAATTTACAAATTGCAAGTATTTTTTTGCAGTTTTCACGAAAAAATGTTTGACTATTCCGAATAAATGTTTTATAATGGCGCAACCAACGATAAAGGAGTGTGATTGCTTTGACCATCGAAACGGAACGCCTGCTTCTGCGGGAGTATACCCCGGATGACTTTGATGCCCTGTATGAGATCCTGTCCGACCCGGAGACTATGCAGCATTATCCCGCCCCGTTCTCCCGGGAAAAGACCCGCAATTGGATCACCTGGAACCTGGAAAATTACCAAAAGTACGGCTTCGGCCTGTGGGCGGTGGTGCTGAGGGAAAATGGGGAATTCATCGGCGACTGCGGCCTTTCCCTGCAAAACATCGATGGCCAGATGCTCCCGGAAATCGGCTATCACATCCACAAAAAATATTGGCGCAGAGGCTACGGCAAGGAGGCTGCCAGGGCCGCCCGGGACTGGGCCTTCCAAAATACCGATTATGATGTGCTCTATTCCTACATGAAGTATACCAACGTGGGCTCCTACTCCACCGCCATCGCCAACGGCATGAAAAAGGTAAAGGAATACCCGGACCCGAAAAATACCATCTCCTATGCCTACGCCATCACCCGGGCGGAATGGGAGGAACTGCGGGAACAAGGAGAAAAACGCCATGAATCAAAAGAGGATACTGAAAATTGCCCTGCTGCAGATTGCTCCCGGAAAAACGCTGGAGGATAATCTGGAAAAGGGGATCGAATACTGCCAGAAGGCCAAAGAAAAAGGCGCAGACATTGCCCTGTTTCCGGAAATGTGGAGCAACGGATACAACATCTACAACCGGAGCGTCCAGGAGTGGAAAAAGGAAGCGATTCCCGTGGACAGTTCGTTCGTCCAAGCCTTCGGCAGCCTTGCAAAGCGGCTCAATATGGCAATCGGAATTACTTTGCTTGAGCAATACGAAAATGGCCCCCGGAATTCTCTCGTCCTGTTTGACCGATTCGGGAAGCGGCAATTCGTCTACGCCAAGGTGCACACCTGCGACTTTGATGTGGAGCGGAATTTAACCCCCGGGGAGGACTTCTTCGTCACGACGCTGGACACCGCCCAGGGAGCCGTAAAGGTGGGGGCCATGATCTGCTATGACCGGGAATTCCCGGAAAGCGCCAGAATTCTCATGCTGAAAGGTGCTGAATTGATTCTGGTGCCCAATGCCTGCCCTATGGAAATCAACCGCCTTTCCCAGCTCCGGGGCCGGGCTTATGAAAACATGACGGCCATTGCCACCTGCAATTACCCGGAAACGGTGCCCGACTGCAACGGCGGCTCCAGTGTGTTCGATGGCGTGGCCTATCTGCCCGAGTTGCCCGGCTCCCGGGATACCTGCATTTTGCAGGCAGGCGGCGGGGAGGGGATTTACATCGCAGAGCTGGATTTGGAGCAGCTTCGCAGTTACCGCAAATCCGAGGTCCACGGCAATGCCTACCGCCGCCCAAAAAAATACGGCCTCCTGGTGGACTCCAAAGTTGAGGAGCCATTCATCCGGGAGAACCGTCGGGAAGAAGAGGAGAAAGACAGATGACTTGCAGAACCTATGAAACAGGAACCCTGAAAGAATACAAATATGTGGTGATTCTGTCGGAATTTCAGGGAAAGATTCTATTGAGCCAGCACAAAAACCGCACCACCTGGGAAACCCAGGGAGGCCACATTGAGCCCGGGGAGACCCCCGTGGAGGCTGCCCGGCGGGAGCTTTTTGAGGAATCCGGGGCTTTGGAATTCGAGCTTGCGCCCCTGTGCGACTACTGGGCGGGAACGCCGGAGGACTGGGCGTGCGGCATGGTATTCCGGGCGAAAATCACCAAGCTGGGCCCGCTGCCGGAGAGCGAGATGGCCCGGGTGCAGACATTTGACCAGCTGCCCCCAAACGTGACCTACCCCGCCATCACCCCGGTGCTCTTCGACTATTTACAGCAGAGCCAATCCCGCTGCTGAAAAGCCGCTATGAAAGAGACACAAATTGGGATTTGGCGAGTTGAAGGAGTCTGACTTAAAAAATAATGAATAATGAAGAATGAAGTCGCTTCGCTGATGAATAATGAAGAATTGTGGTATTTTCTTCGAAAATTTTATAAAACAGTCCGCTTTGCGGACACCACAATTATTCATTCTTCATCATTCATCTTTCATTATTCATTTATTCTCCTGCCATAGCTACAGAGCGATAAATTCCAATTTTCCTTTGACTTATTATCCCATTGCCTCTTTGGAAGCGGCGGGGTGGGGCCGGTATTGGAGCCCGGCGGTGAGCCGCTGGGTCAGCAGGCAGCAGGCGCGGAAAGCAAAGTCCGTGTCGGTTTCGATGCTTCCCGGCAGCCGGGAATAGGAAACGTGCATGCTGCGGATCAGCGTGGTGGGGGAGCCCTGAAACCGGCCGGAGGGAATGGGCCGGCGGCGCACCTGGGCCAGAAAGTAGTTTTGCAGCCTGGCTTCGTAGACCCGGTGGGCCTTGAGCTTTTTGGGGAACCGCTCATCGTGGGCAAAGGTGAAAGCGTCCATGCAGTAGTGGATGAGCTTGCCCAGGCAGTAGCAGTCCCAGAGGTTAAAATGGTCCTTTGCCTCCAACCGGAGGGTGAGCCGGACCATGTACCGGCTGGCGTTGCTGTAGTTGTGCCCCCGCATCCACCGGCTGCGGATAGAGCCTTTCAGATAGGTGGCTGGATTCTTATCCGGCTGGGTGCAGCCCAGAAGAAAAAATCTGGCGTGGCCTGTTGGAAGACCGGACAGATATTCACGAAGCAGGATTTGCCCCATCAGGGCGTGACTTTTGTTTCGCATGGCGGCCTCCCAGTTTCTCTTTTGGCTGCATTATATCACAATCATTTGATAATTTGTGAATAAATTCGGAAATCCCTTTTCCAAATTCTGAAAATCCCGGCGCCAGAAACGGCGCCGGGATTTGGTATCAATAGACGGTGAGATTGGCAGAGGTCACGGCCATGCCGTTGAAATAGATGTCCAGCACATAATTGCCGGCCTTGGTGGGACTGACGGGTACATTCAGCTCCGCGGTGCTTTGGTCATCCCGCATCCACATTTCCTTCCAGTCCTTTGTGTCCTCGCCCACCAGCTCGGGGGCCGCACCGCCGGAGGAATCCCGGAAGACATAGAGGATCTGAATATCCTCATTTTCCAGATAGAAGCGGATGTTGCTCTGCAGCAGGACGGAGATGGGCTGCCCGGCGGCGAAGCTCTGGGTGTAGCTGTCGCTGGAAATGGAATAGAAGCTCCAGTCCCTGTCCTCCGGCGTGGCCAGCAGCCGGGCGGAGATGTTGCTCCCCTTTACCGCGTGACCGCTGTAGTCTTCGGCGGCGGGACAATTGTAAACCTGGCTGCCGCCGAAAACGGACACATCCCCGTCGGCCTGGATGGTAAAGTGATAAACCGCGCCGGGAATCCGGGGGGCGATGGTGGCGGTGGTGCCCTGGGCCTTTACCACGCTGGGCAGATCGCTGTTGTCCAGGGTGTACATCACCATGCAGCCATTTTCGGGAGCCGCGCCCTGATACTGCCAGGAAAGTACCAATTCCTGAGGATCGGATTCGTCGATCCGGAAATCCACCAGGGTGATGGGGTTGGCGGAAATGGTGACCCGGGAGACCTGGGTCATGCCCTTGGCGTATACCTCCACCGTGTAGGATTTGTCGGAGGAAATGCCGTTGAACACCGCCTGGGTGCTGGTCACCTGCTGGGATTCGTCGTAATCCGCACCGACGCAGCGCACCTGCCAGTATTCGGGCAGAATGTCCGCCGAGCTGCTCCACTGAACGGTCAGCGCCCCGTCGGTACAGGAGACAATGGAAAGATTTTCGGCGTTGATCACCTGGGAGGGGGTGAACTGAACGGTGCTCTGGCCTCCGGCGACGGATTGATTGCCTCCGTTGATCAGCTCCATCCGGAAGGTGTAGAGCTTTCCGATGGTCAGATTGCCAATGGTGACGGAGTGACCGGTGAAGGTCTGGGCCAGCTCCGGCTCTCCCTCGGCGGAGTAGAACACCTTCCACTGGTCGGGCTCATGCCCCTCCACCACCATGGAAAGCAGGACGCTGCCGTCCTCGGTGCCCATTCCGGCGTTGAGGGCTGCCACGTTGGTGATTCCCTCGGTGGTGTGAACCTGGGAGACGGGCCCCATGAGCTTGTGCAGACCGCTGATCTGCACCTGCACATTATAGAAGGTGCCCGGGGTCAGATTGGTGAATTCCGCGATTCCGCCCCGGACATCCCGGGTAAAGGAGTTGCCGTAGGGGTCGGTAAAGACCACACTGAGCAGCCCCTCCTGAATGCCGCTGTCCACCTGTACGGTGACCTTGCTCAAATCCTCCGTAATGGTGACAGCGTTGACGGTTTGCAGGTATTCCGTCTCATAGTACATATATCCCCAAACCCCTGCAGCCAGCAGGAAGCACAGGAAGAGAATGAAGAACAGGACGCCCACGGGAGAACGCTTTTTCTTCGGCGGCTTGATGACCACCGGCTCCACATGGGGCTGGGGCTTGCGCTCCCGGGCAACGGGCTTTTCGGAGGCACGGAGGAGCTGATTCATCTGGGCCAGCTCCTGATCCAGCTGCTCCGGGTTGATAGCCGGGGGTTCCTCCTCTTCTGCCGGAGGAATAAAATCTCCGGTGAGCTTTGAAAATTCCTCGGCAGCGGCGGCCTCGATGTCCATGGTGGAGAGCTCCGGGATGTCCGCTTCCTCCGGGGGAAGCACGACCTCTGCCTCTGAGGGAATTTCGGAATCAAACACATATTCTGCCGGGGCTTCCTCCATCGGAGCGGCTTCCTCAATTGGAGTGGCTTCCTCCGTCGGGGCTGCTTCCTCCGGCACCTGGGGTTCCTCTTCCGGATACCCAGGCTCTGCCGCTGCTTCCTCTGTCAGGGGCATTTCCCCGGCTGCTGGAGGTGCTTCCTCAAAAGAGACGGCTTCTTCCGGCGTTTCCTGCTCCTCATGCTCTGGGGCAGGGGCCTGCTCCGGCGCTTCCTCCATTTCCTGATGCTCCCCGGGAATGGGGAACTGGGTGGTCTGGTACAGGGCTTCGTCCTTTCGGCCGGAGAGGGAGCCGGTGATGGGCTCCATGATGGGCACATCGTTGATGGTGCCCCGCTGCATATAGTCGATCAGCGCCTGGCCCATCTGGCCGGGGTCCTGCCAACGGTCGGCGGGGTCCGGCGCGCAGGCCTTTTGCAGGATTTGCGTCATTTCCTCGTCGGCAGAGGCGGGGACGGGCAGGGGCTTGGTGGGGTCCTGGGGCAGGGCGCCGTTGTTGAAAATCTGGTAAAGAATCATGCCCAGGGCATAAGTATCCGCCGTGCCGTTCAGAACGGACAGATCGTCCAGCAGCTCCGGCGGGGTGTAGCAGCTGCGATATTTTTCCGGCATGGAGGAAAACTTCATGGAATCCAGGGGGACAAAGCCCAAATCCCCGATTTTATATTCCTTTTTGGTGGAAATGAAAATATTGGACGGCTTCAGGTCGATATACATCATCCCGGCCTTCCGGCAGGCGCTGAGGGCGGCGCACAGGTCGATGCCCAGATTCACCGCCTCCAGATGGCTGACGGTGTGCCGGTGCATATACCGCTCCAGAGAGAGCCGGAAGCCGCTGAGCAGATACAGCTGGTAGCCGATGCGGTTCTTCCCCATGGGCTCCACCTGGCAGCCCTCAAAGGAAACAAAGCCCTCCAGCCGGGATAGGTCATGCAGCAGCTGAGCCTCTTCCAGCAGATTGTCGGAAAGCTGGCGGAAATATTCCACCGCCTCCGAGGAATTTTTGTAAGCGCCGGTGATCAGCAGCGCATCCAACTGGGTCTGGGAGGGGGGGATGGAAATCACTTTTACAATATATTTACGTTGGGAGTTTTCCTTTACAGCGGGATAACAGCAAACACCGTAATGGTCGTTGACTGGCGTACCGATGGTAAAGCCGTCCAGCAGGGGGGAGACGGCAAATTGTTCGGCCACGTAAATCGCCTCCTTTATCCCCTGTATCATAAATGAAAATTACAAAAATTGCAATATGTTTGTGCTTGTTTTCTTGAAAAAGCTGTGATATAATGTGTCGAAAGGATGGGTGCATCTACCCACCTGGTCAGGAGGAATCAATATGAGCAAAATGGTATGCGAAATTTGCGGCACAACCTACGACGATGCGGCCGGCGCTTGCCCGGTTTGCGGCTGGGCGCCTGGTGAGACCCTGGACCCCTCCGTTGATATGGACGATATTCTCAATGACGATTTCCAGCTGGAGGATCTGGATGAGGCCCTCTCCGACACTCCCCCTCAGAAAGGCAAGGCCGTGTTCGACTACGACGCGGTGAATCCCCGCCGGCGTCCCCAGGCGGCACCCCAGAATCCGCCGAGACCTGCAAGGCCTCCCAAGCCCGCACCCGTGCAGGAAGAGGAGGACGAGGAAGAGGAGGAATCCGGCTCCAATAAGTTCCTGGTGGTTGTCCTGGTGATTTTGATTCTGGCGCTGCTGGCCGTCAGCGGCTACATCGCCTACACGAAGCTCTGGAAGCCCAACCAGGTGGGCAGCGACGACAATAAGCCCCAGCAGACGGTTGCTACCGAGCCTGTGGATGTGACGGAGCCTGAGGTCACTGATTTCCTGGGCGCTGAGACCACCGAAGCCACCGAGGCCACCATTCCCTGCACCGAACTGTCTCTGGTTGCCAGCATGGACAAGCTGACCTTTGCCGGCCAGTATTGGAGACTGATGGTGAAGTACGCCCCCGAGGACACCACCGACAAGGTCACCTACACCTCCGGCGACGAATCCGTGGTAACAGTGGACGAGTATGGCCGGGTTACCGCGGTGGGCGAGGGCGAAACCGTGATCGTGATTGCCTGCGGCGACAAGCGGATTGAAACTCCCGCAGTCGTCAGCTTCGACACCGAGGCCACCGAGGCTACCACCGCCGCTCCTGCAGAGGGTACCTCCGGCACCGGCACCTCCGGCAGCGGTACCGTGGCCACGCCCAGCAGCGGCGTGCTCAAGCTGAAGAAGACGGACATCACCTTCTCCGTCCGGGGCGTTTATGTGACGCTGGAGCTGGAGAACGGCATTTCTCCCGAGAGCGTCAAGTGGTCCACCAGCGATTCCAGCATCGCCACCGTGTACAACGGCAATGTCACTGCCTTGGGCAGAGGCGTCTGCGTGATTCGCGCGGAGTACGAAGGCCAGGTGGCCGAGTGCGTGGTGCGCTGCAATTTCAAATAATGAAGCGATGAAAAGTGGCGGCAGTCCGGTTTCGGGCTGCCGCTGTGCTTATTCCCCCTGGGTGAACACCCGTCTGCGGAACAGAAAGGAGATGCACCACAGGCCTGCCAGACCCACCAGCGTATAGATGATTCTGCTGAGCAGCGAGGCCTGCCCGCCAAACAGCCAGGCCACCAGGTCAAACTGAAACAGCCCGACCAGGCCCCAGTTGGCGCAGCCGATGATGGCCAGTATCAGAGTCAGTGTATCCATGCGTTTACCTCCATTTTTGTGGGATAGCCATAGCATTCCCGTATTTTAAAATATTATCAGCAACGGCAATTGCTTTTGCCGAAATTTGCGGTATAATAGACCCATCCCGATTTGATGATAAGGAGCGGAATATGACAACTTTGTATGAGGGCGCTTTTGCCAAGCTGAATTTGACCCTGGATGTGCTGGGAAAACGGGAAGACGGCTATCACGATTTGAAAAGCGTGATGCAGGCCATCTCCATCCGGGATGATGTGGAAATCGACATCGGCACCGGAAAGGAATGGACCCTGGCTTGCAGCGCTGCCGAAATTCCCACGGACCGGACGAACCTTGCCTGGAAGGCGGCGGAGGTGTTCTTTGACACCGTGAAAAAGGACCCCGGCGGACTGGCCATTCGCATTACAAAGCGGATTCCCTCCGGCGCTGGGCTGGGCGGCGGCAGCGCGGACGCGGCAGCGGTGCTCCGGGCGCTGAATAAGCACTATGGCAGCCCCCTGTCCATTCTGGCGCTGGCGGAATTGGGGGCGCAGGTGGGCAGTGATGTTCCGTTCTGCGTGGTCTGCGGCACCGCCATGGTGGAGGGCCGGGGCGAGCGGATTCGCAAGCTGCCGGATATGCCGGACTGCGTTTTTGTGGTGTGCAAGCCGGACTTTTCCGTTTCCACCCCGGAGCTGTACCGGAAAATCGATACCGTGGCCATCGCCCACCATCCCGACAACATGGCCATGGAAAGCGCGCTGCTGGCGGGGGACCTGGGAAAAATTGCCGATCTGATTGAAAATGTGTTTGACCCCGTGGTCACCGCAGAGCATTTGGAGCTGAATTACATCAAGTCCATCTGCAACAGCTACGGCGCTCTGGGCATGCAGATGACCGGCTCCGGCTCTGCCATCTTTGCCATCATGCCGAGCTTTGAATATGCCGCCGTGGTGTGCAATATGCTCAAGGACAATTTCCCCAACGTGTTCATCGCAAAGCCTGTCTGATTTTTTCTTCCGCCCGAACAGCCCATGTTCGGGCGGTTCCTTTTTGAAGCATTTGATTTGTGCAGCGAGAGAAAAATTGGAATTTGTAAGTATGTGTTCGTAGGGAACGGATTTATGTCAAGAGCAACATGGTTTACAGATTGTGTAACAACATGGTTTACACATTTGCTCTTGGATCGTTCTCCAAAAGGTATGCTCTTCTAAGGGTGTAGGCTCTGGCTTCCAGGTTGATTC
>JAQYLT010000013.1 GCA_028719885.1 Bacillota bacterium | reverse complement strand
GTGCCTTGTCGCACATTCCACGGTCGGCTCCGATGCGGGCCATCGTACACCAGCCCTGGCTCTCGATGAATATTTTCGCCTCGTCATTCTCCTTCGAGCCCACTTTCCGACCAAAGTAGTCGTAAGCCCTCAGGAACCATTCCCCGTCCCAGCCATATTCCTCCACGGCCTTCTCCATCGCCTCAACCCCGGCCAACACCTCGGAAGAATCCTGTCCAATGCGGTCCAGCAACCGTGCAAAGTCCTTTCCCACAACCACATAGAGTCCGGCAATCATAAGAGACTCAGCCTTGGAACCTTCCGTCTTGTTCTCTGTTGTCTGGAAAGATTCGTCCGGGTCATCCGAGAAGCAGTTCAGGTTCAGGCAGTCGTTCCAGTCGGCACGGCCGATGAGGGGCAGATCATGGGGGCCCTTGTGGGTCATGGTGTAGTTCACGCTGCGCCGCAGGTGCTCCATCAAGGGCTGCTCGGAGCCGGGCACATTGTCAAAGGGCGTGGGATGATCCAGAATGCTCCAGTCGCCGGTTTCGGCAATGTAGGCATGGGTGGCGGCCACCAGCCACAAAGGATCGTCATTGAAGCCGGAGCCAATGTCGTTGTTGCCCCGCTTGGTCAGGGGCTGGTACTGATGGTAGGTGGAGCCGTCCGCCCACTGGACGGAGGCAATGTCGATGATCCGTTCCCGGGCCCGGTCCGGCGCAATGTGGACGAAGCCCAGCAGGTCCTGGCAGCTGTCCCGGAAGCCCATGCCCCGGCCGGTGCCGGACTCAAAGTAGCTGGCGGAGCGGCTCATGTTGTAGGTGACCATGCACTGATACTGATGCCAGATGTTCACGGCCCGGTCCAGCTTCTCATCGGGAGAGTGGAGGGTGTAGGTGCTGAGCAGGCCATCCCAGTAGGCGGCCAGCTCTGCCATGGCCTTGTCCACGGCGGCATCGGTGGAAAACGCTTTCAGCACCCGGTAGGCACCGTCCTTGCGGATGACGCCGGGGGCGATGAATTTCTGATCTCTGGGATTCTTGCCGTAGCCCAGGACGAACACGAAAGAGGTGCTCTCCCCGGGGGCCAGGGTCACATCCAGGTGCAGACCCGCCATGGGCGCGCCGCCGTGGGCGATGAAGTCACCGGCCTTGGTGTTCAGGATGGCCTGGGGGGCGCCGAAGTGGCCAAAGGTACCCAGGAAGGAATCCCGGTCGGTATCGAAGCCGGCAATGGGGGCATTCACGCCGTAGTAGGCGTAGTGGTCCCGGCGCTCCCGGTACTCGGTCTTGTGGTAGATGACGCTGCCCTCCACCTCCAGCTCGCCGATGTTCAGGTTTCTCTGGAAGTTGGTGGAGTCGTCCACCGCGTTCCACAGGCACCATTCCACGGCGCCTGTGAACCGGAAAGAACGGGTGGCATCGGACTTGTTGGTGAGCTTCACCTGCTGCACCTCACAGTTCTCGTCTCCGGGCACCAGGAAGGTCATTTCCGCAGCGATGCCGTCCTTTTCGGATTCAAACACGGTGTAGCCCATGCCGTGACGGCACTTATAGCTGTCCAGAGGGGTGTCGCAGGGGTGGAAAGTGGGGCTCCAGGGGGCCTTGCCAGCCTCCTTCACGTAGAAGAAGCGGCCGCCGATGTCCGCGGGGACATTGTTGTAGCGGTAGCGCAGCAGACGCTGGAGCTTGGCGTCCCGATAGAAGCAATAGCCGCCGGCGGTATTGCTGATCAGGGAGAAGAAGTCCTTGCTGCCCAGATAGTTGATCCAGGGCATAGGGGTTGCGGGGGTCTCGATTACGTATTCTTTTTTCGCATCGTCAAAAAAACCGTAGCGCATATCGACTCTCCTTTTTGATATGGAATGGATTATGAAAGACACATTTTATGGATTGGGATTGCCGCCCTTGAGGGAGTACAGCGAATTGAACGAAAATCCTCTTTCCTTAAACGTTTTCATATTACCATATCCCCCAAAAAATTGCAAGGGCTTCCGGGATATTTCAAAATATTTCATTTCCGAAATTTTTTCGTATTCAGCGCAACTTTTGTAAATCTGATACACTTTTTCGTAAACACCGAAATTTTTCGCTGTTGGACATGCCAAAGCCCCCCTGTGCAAAAAGGGGGGGCTGGGCACCTGGCTGGAACAATGTATCAGTCAACGGGATATTATGCATAATCAAAGGAATGCAAAAAGGCTCTGGCCCGGGCGGTGGCGGGTTCCCGGAAAAAGGCCTTGGGGTCGCTGCTTTCCTCCACCACCTCCCCATGCTCGATAAAGAGGATCCGGTCCGCGATGGCCCGGGCGAAATTCATCTCATGGGTGACAATCACCATGGTGCTGCCCGCTCTGGCCAATGACAGCACCACCTCCAATACCTCCCGCACCATTTCCGGATCCAGGGCGGCGGTGATCTCGTCCAGCAGCAGGATCTCCGGGTGCATACACAGGGCCCGGACGATGGCAATGCGCTGCTTCTGTCCGCCGGAGAGCTGCCGGGGGTAGTCATTTTTCCGCTCCGCCAGCCCCACCCGCTGCAGCAGCGCCATGGCCTCCGCTTCCGCCTCTGTGCGGCTGCGTTTTTGCACCTTGATGGGCGCCAGGAGGATGTTTTCCAGAATGGTCTTATGGGGGAACAGCTCATAGCTCTGGAACACCATGCCGATTTTCTGCCGCATTTTGGCGATGGAGGCTTCCTCCCGCAGCACCGGCTCCCCATCCAGCAGGATTTTTCCCCCCTGAATGGGCTCCAGGCCGTTGAGACAGCGAAGCAGGGTGCTCTTCCCGCAGCCGGAGGGGCCGATGACCACCACCACTTCCCCCCGACGGACCTGCAAATTGAAATCCTTGAAAATTACATGTTCCCCAAAGGCTTTTTTCAGATGCTCCACCCGCAGCAATACCTCTTCCACAGCTACGACCACCTTTTCTCCAAATATCCCGCCAGGGAGCCAATCGGCCAGCAAATCAGAAAATACATCAAAAATACCACCGCAAACACCACAAAGGCCGCATTGGGGGCGGTTTTCCGGTTGGCCTCGATGATCTGCTGGGCCACCTTTAAAACCTCCACAATGCCGATCATCATCACCAGACTGGTGGTTTTGATCATCCGGGTGATCAGGTTGATGGACAGTGGGATCAGCCGTCTCACCGCCTGGGGCAGGATGACCAGGGTATACACCTGCAGCGGCTTCATCCCCAAAGCCTGGGCGCTCTCCCGCTGGATGAGGGGAATGCTTTGCAGTGCTCCCCGTACCAGGTCCGCCATCTCCGCCGTGCCCCAGAAGCTGAACACGAAAATGGCCGCCGCCTCCGCATTCAAATTCCAGCCGAACACCCGGGTGGTGCCGAAATACACCACAAACAGCAGCACCATCTGGGGCATGATCCGCACGGTTTCCAGATACAGCCGGAACGCCCCCCGGAGCAGTCGGCTTCGGCTGCCCAGCAGCATACCCAGGAAAACCCCCAGCACAATGCTGATGGCCACGGAGATCAGGCTGATTCGCACCGCCACCCACAGCCCCGTCAGCAGCCGCAGGAAATTCTTGCCCTTGAACAGCACCTCAAGTCCCAAACTCGCCATGGCGCAGCCTCCTTTCCAAAAAGCTTCCCAGGATGGACACCGGCAGCAGCATGATCAGATAGAAAATCACCAGTAAGGTCAGGCATTCCATGGTTTTGGCGTACATGCCAATGAGGTCCTTGGCGGTGAACATCAAATCCATCAGGCTGATGGTGGAAAATACGCTGGTCTCTTTTAAAAGGAAGATCAGATTCGCCATGAGCCCGGGGACGCTGGAGGACACCGCCTGAGGGAGAACCACATAGGCAAAGGCCTGCAAGGGGGTCATGCCCAGGCTCTCGGCGGTTTCCAGCTGGATGGGAGCGACGCTTTCCAGGCCGCTGCGAAAGGTCTCCGCCATGTAGGCGCCTCCCAGCAGCCCCAATCCCAGGCTGCCGCAAACCCGTGCGGGAATACGGATACCGATTTTCGGCAGAGCGAAATACAGGAAAAACAGCTGCACCAGCAAGGGGGTGTTGCGGAAGAGCTGAATATAGGCGGCCACCACCCGGCGCAGCACCGGGATTTGCAGATGCACCGCCGCCGCGCAGACAATGCCCACGGCCAGCGCCAGGGCGGCTCCCTGCCAGCCAATGCTGAGGGTGAGCCCCAGGGCCTGCCAGAAACGGGGCAGGTAGGATTGCATCACATTGAAATCCATATTGGCCTCCCATACACACGGATTCCTGCCCGGCTGCCCAGGCAGGAATCCAGGATAACGCGTGATTCGGCTGTAGCCTTATTCCGCCACTGCGCCGCCCTCCACCACCAGGGTGTCCTCATAGTCCGCGCCATAGGTGTCCAGCAGGGTGGCCTCGTAGTCGGCGTGGAAGAAATTCTCCTCCCCCAGGGCCACAATTTCCCCGTTCAGCCAGTTCAGCAGTGTCTCGTTGCCCTTGGTGACCGCGGGGGCGATGGTATCCGCGCTGCCCAGAGAGGGGATGCCCACGGTGTAGCCGGGGTTCTCGATGGCGAAGGCGATGACCTCGGTGTTGTCGTTGGCCCAGGCCACGCCGGTGCGGTTTTCAAAGGCGGTTTTTGCCGCTGCGTAGGTGTCGAACTTTTGCAGCTTGATATTGGGGTAATTCTTTTCCAGGTAGGTCTCGGCGGTGGTGCCGGAGATGACGATCACCTGGTCGTCCTCGCCGATCTCCTCCAGACTGGTGATCACCGCATCCTCCGGGGAGACCACGCCCAGGGCCACATTCATATAGGGCAGAGCAAAGTCAACCTCTTCCGCCCGCTCCGGGGTCACCGTGAAGTTGGCCAGGATGATATCCACCTTGCCGGTTTGCAGGTATTCAATCCGGTTGGCGGCCTCGGTGGAGACGAAATTGATCTTCACCCCCAGGTCCTCCCCGATGCGGTTGGCGAAGTACACATCGTAGCCCTGATAGTCCCCGTTCTCATCCACGAAGCCAAAGGGGCTCTTGTCGGAGAACACGCCGATGTTCACGGTGCCGCTGGCCTGGATTTCCTCCAGGGTGCGGAAGCTCTCCTTGGCCTGAGCGCTGCCGGGGAGCAGCCAGGCTACCAGTACGGCAAGCAGAAGAACAAAAACAGTAATATTCCAAAACTTTTTCATGGGTCTACACTCCTTTTTATTTTCAGTTTATTCAGATGATTCCAAATTTGAGCACAAAAAAACGGAAGCCTTTTCAGCTCCCGGGCAAATGGCAGTCCGCCGAAGAACGGATGCAGCGGCAAGCCGCCGAAGGCATCACGCGCCACAGTAGGCCCGGGAGAACAGCATACGACAGCAACACATGATATTGGAAACATTCAGATTCAGCATAACGATTCGCTCCTTTCCCTTGGCTCAAATTGGATGGTTGGATTATACTCCTACTAACCTAGTTTGTCAATAGGTTTTATGAAAATATTTCCGATTCACGTGATCGGCTTTAGACACCATGGGAGCGTTTACTAAATTTTCGTAGGGAATGCATTTATGCATTCCGCCCTGGCAGTCAATCACCAGGGGTTATTGAATCAAAAAATGTTGTGTTTTGCGTAGGGAACAGATCAACATTTTCCCATTCAACGCACCGGCGCAAAACCATTACCCAGACGTAATGCATAAATGCATTCCCTACGAATTATTCGTTAACGAAAGCGCAATAAAGCGAAGCAAGGCCGATATCTTAATTTCCTATTTATCCAGTTGGTAAATTTCCTGTTGACAAATTTCCTTTGATGGATTATAATGCCAACAAAGCAAGTTGCTTACTAGGAATTAAAAGGAGGACAGAACCATGACCAACCCGTTTCTCGCGCTGCTGCGGCAGAACTTCCGCTCTGGGCGAATGTGCAATTCCCGGGCTGCTGCCATGGCCGGGTGCTGTCCTGCGCCCAAAAGGGCGGGGTTCTGAGGAGCCCTCCTGCCATAGCCGGTCCGGGAGTATGTTTACGTTCCCGGGCCTTTTTGTATCCATTTATCTATAAACAAAATGAAAGAGGTAACTTTTTATGTCTAACTATAAATTTGAAACTTTGCAGCTCCATGTTGGCCAGGAGCAGGCCGACCCCGCCACCGACGCCCGGGCCGTGCCCATTTACCAGACCACTTCCTATGTGTTCAAAAACTCCGCCCATGCCGCAGCCCGGTTCGGTCTGGCGGATGCCGGCAACATCTACGGCCGCCTGACCAACTCCACCCAGGATGTGCTGGAAAAGCGAATCGCGGCACTGGAAGGCGGTGTCGCCGCTCTGGCCACGGCCTCCGGCGCGGCAGCGATCACCTACACCATTGAAGCGCTGGCACAAAAGGGCGATCACATTGTGGCCCAGAAGACCATCTACGGCGGCAGCTACAATCTGCTGGCCCACACCCTGCCCCAGTACGGCATCACCGCCACCTTTGTGAACGCTCACGATCTTCAGGAAGTGGAAGCCGCCATTCAGCCCAATACCAAAGCGGTGTATCTGGAAACCCTGGGCAACCCCAACTCCGACATTCCGGACATTGATGCCATCGCCGCCATTGCCCACAAGCACGGCCTGCCCCTGGTCATCGACAACACCTTCGGCACCCCCTACCTGATTCGGCCCATTGAGCATGGGGCGGATATTGTCGTCCACTCCGCCACCAAGTTCATCGGCGGCCACGGCACCACCCTGGGCGGCATCATCGTGGACTCCGGCAAATTCGACTGGAAGGCCAGCGGCAAGTACGCCCCCATCGCGGAGCCGAACCCCAGCTACCACGGCGTCAGCTTCGTGGAGGCCGCCGGTCCCGCCGCCTTCGTCACCTACATCCGGGCCATCCTCCTGCGGGACACCGGTGCCACCATCTCCCCGTTCAACGCCTTCCTGCTGCTGCAGGGGGTGGAGACCCTGTCCCTGCGCCTGGACCGCCACGCAGAAAACACGAAAAAGGTCGTTGCGTTCCTTGCAAACCATCCCCAGGTGGAGCACGTGAACCACCCCAGCCTGCCGGACCATCCGGACCACGCCCTGTATCAGAAGTATTTCCCCAACGGCGGCGGCTCCATCTTCACCTTTGAGATCAAGGGCGGTGTGAAAGAAGCCCATGCCTTTATCGACCATCTGGAGATTTTCTCTCTGCTGGCCAACGTGGCGGATGTGAAATCCCTGGTGATTCATCCCGCCACCACCACCCACTCCCAGCTGTCTCCCGAGGAGCTGCTGGACCAGGGCATCAAGCCCAACACCATCCGGCTGTCCATCGGCACGGAGCACATCGACGACATCATCGCAGACCTGGAAAAGGGCTTTGCAGCGGTCAAATAAAACAATCAGCTGGACGTCGGCCGACGCCCAGCTTTGTTTTACATGCATATCGACTTGACTCAGCTTGTTGTCAAATTGGAATTTGGCGGATTGCTGCGTCAAGCCGATATGCACATCGTTTTTATCACATAATCATCTCCGGCGTTGGGGCGCTCACTGCATCCCATATCCAATAAAAAACTGCCAGGGAGTCCGGCAGTTTTATGATTTCAGTGGGGATATCACCGGTTCTGCTCCGGCTTGCGGCGGCGGTCCTTTCCCGCTTGGGAATAGTAGCGGTCCTTGGCCTGGTACATCTTCCGGTCCATTCCGTGCAGGAATTCATCGTAGTCCAGCCCAGCGGTGTCGCAGATGGTATAGCCCATGGCCACGGAGAGCTGATAGGGCTTTCCAGTGCTGGCGTTGAACGCCTCCAGCTTTTGCTCAATGGCGGCAATCAATGCCTCTGTCTCCGCCTCCTGGGCGCCGCCGGTGAGGACGATGAATTCATCTCCCGCCAGCCGGAAGGCCGTGCTCCGCTCGGTGCTCACCTGGGACAGCACCATGCCCATGCTGCGGATGGCATCGTCGCCCATGGTGTGACCGAACTGGTCGTTGATGCTTTTAAAATGGTTCACATCCAGCAGGATGCCGGCGACGGACTTCCATTTCCTCGAATTTTTCATCTTGCCGAGAAAATGGTGGTAATACTGCCGGTTATACAGCCCGGACAGTTCATCCACGAAGGCCCGCTGATTCAGCAGCTGCATCCTGATGAACATCAGCGCCAGGCTGAGGCTGAACCAGCCCGCTGCCAGGCCGTAGCACAGCCCCTGGAGAATGGTGCCCAGCAGGGCGGGGGTGACGAAATAGTGAATGGGGAAAAACTGGACATGGCCGTCATGGCGCACGGCGCGAACCGCCAGGACGATGCTGAAGCCGTAATAGAAAAACAGGACCAGGTAGGGCAGCATCACCCAATTGCCCCGGACATACACGTTTTCATCCGTGATGGAGAAAATCAGTCCGGCGCCGAACAGGTCGCACACCACCATTCCCGCAATCAGCGCGAACAGCGGCAGGAACTGAAAGAACCTCTTTTTCAGCCGCTTCAAGCTGTGGTAGATCTGGTAGTCCACAAACAGCACCCACACCAGTCCCACAGCGCAGGAGCACAGGAACAGGCCGCCGTTGATGACGTACTGCAGCACCAGAACCACCGGCCCCGCCATTCCGTCCAGGAGGAAAGAGAGGGTCTCCGCCGCCAGGGCAAACAGGGTGAGATACTCCATAGTATCGAACAGGTAGTCTCCCAGGTGCTTTGCCGCCCGGTTCTCCACCCGCAGCAGCATCAGAACCACCAGAATCACCACACCGGTGAGATTCACCATCAGGATTTCTTCCAGATTAATCAAGGCAGGGCTTCACCTCTTTTCGGCTTCCGTCAAAGGAGGCCGTTTACTTTGCTTTGGGATACTCGTTGCACAGCAGCCGGTAGGGCGGCTCATCCTCTTCGATGGTGGGGAAGCGGCCCACGGATGGGTTGAACCGGTTGTCGGTGTTGTCGTCGTTGCACTGGCTGACCTCGCCCAGCAGCACCGGGCCGGTGCCCTCCTCCACGGAGAAATCGTGGTACAGGTACTGCTGCACATGGATGCTCTCGCCGGGGGTCAGGCGAATCTGGGAGCCCGCGGGGACGGTGTAGGTGCGGCCGTCGGTATGGACGGTGACATCGGACTCATAATCGATCTCCTCGTTGGGCAGGCTGTTGTACACCCGAATGAGCACGTTTCCGCCGCCCCGGTTGATGATGTCCTCGGTTTTGTACCAGTGGAAATGGTTGGGGGCGTACTGGCCCTCTTTCAGATACAGCAGCTTCTCGGCGTAGACCTTGGGATATTTGTCCGCCATGGCGCGGTTGCCGTTGCGGATGGTGATGAGGGAGAAACCGAACTTATCGAAATTGCCCATGCCGTAGTCGGTGATGTCCCAGCCCAGCATGCAGTCCCGGACCTCATCGTATTCGTGGCCGATGCTCTGCCACTGCTCCGGGGTGAAATTGCAGAAGGGAGGCAGATAGCAGCAGTGCTTTTTGCACATGGCCTCCAGCTCTTTCAGCGCTTTGTTGATTTCGGAACGCTTCATAGAGGATACCCCTTTCATTCTATGTTAGATGCTTTCATTATAGTCATGCTTTCCGTGAAAAGCAAGAGCAAAATCCCCCCAATTTCGTTGGATTTTCCAATATCCCCCCTGCCGCTGCATGAAAAAGCCGCCCTGCTTTGACGCAGGACGGCTTATGGAATTCAGGATTGGGCTTCGGTGGCTTCCGTTGCTTCGGTGGCCTGGGTGTTTTCCGGTATCTCAATGGCAAGGTAGTTATCCAGGGCATCCAGAATGCCGTCGTCCTTTAAGATCACGGAGATCTCGATCCGCCGGTTCAGGGCCTGACCCTCAAAGGTGGAGTTGTCCGCCACGGGGCGGGTGGAGCCATAGCCGGAGGCACAGAAATACTCCGCAAAGGGGGACAGGCAGCCGTTCTGAGTGGTCATCAAATAGCTGAGCACTGCGTTGGCCCGGTTGCAGGAGAGCTTCCGGTTGATTTCGTCGGAGCCGGTGCTGTCTGCGTGGCCGCCGATGACAATGGTATCCACATACTGAATGCTGTCGCTGGTGCCCAGGAAGCTGGCCAGGCCCAGGGCAAGCTGATCCAGCACCATGCGGCTGTTTTCTTTCAGCTCAAAGGAGCCCCGGGAGAACAGCACACTCTCGCTGAGGATCAGGTTGCCGGTATCGCTGATGGTGATGGTATTCTCGTTGCCCATCACTTCTTCCATATTTTCCTTGATGCTCTTGACGATGTCCAGCCGGAGGAAAGCGGCGGAGCGCATCTGCTCCCGGGCCTCCGTCAGCTCTGCCTGGGTATCCTTGAGGTAGCTCTGCTGCTGTGCCATCTGGGCCTGCTGCTGGGCGATGGTGGCCTGCTGGGCCTCGATATCCGCCTGCTGCTGGGCCAGCTTCTGCTCCTGCTCCAACAGCAGGGCCTGCTGGGCGTCCAGGGCCATCTGCTGAATGTCCAGGTCCTGCCGGGCGGTTTCCAGGATATCGGAAACGTCCTGGAGCTCCTTTTCCTTATCCTCCACCTGAGTGGTGGTGGCGAAGAGCTGGTTCAGGGTATCCCGCAGCTGCTGCTCCTTTTGGGACAAATCGTTGTTGGTGATGATGTTCTGGATGTAGGCCAGCAGCATGAGAAAGAACAGGATCAGCGCCACCGCGGACATCATGTCCGTATAGGATGGCCAGAAGCCCTGCTCGCCGCCGGTATCCCGGGCGGTGCCGGTTCTGCGGGACCGTTTCATTGCTTGTCGCTCCTTTCAGGGCCGCGGGTCACCCGACGGATGGCGCTGGAGAGCTCCCGGACCGCCAGGTCCATCCGCTCCACGGTGCCCCGCAGGTTATAGTCGAATTCGGAGAAGTCCCGCACGCCCTTGTTAAAGGACTCCACGGTGGCAGAGAAACCATCCATGGTTTTCAGCAGGGCTTCAGTGGACTCGGCCAGGCTGGTGCTCATGGCGTCGGCGGCGTTGTTCAGTCCACCAGCCATGCGGCGAATCAGTTCGGAATCGTCCTTCACCCGGTCGGTGTTCAGCCGGGGGGCGGTGCGGTGGTCCAGCCACAGCTCCATCTCGTTCTCCAGCTCCAGCCGGATGTTCTCGGGATTGAAAATGGACCGGAGGATGGTGAGGATGATGGAGCAGGCCACGCCGAACAGGGAGGTGTAGAAGGCCACGCCCATGCCGGACAGGGCGGATAACAGGCCGCTGCCCATGTTGTTCAGGGCGTTCTGCCAGTCGGCGGTGCTGCCCAGCAGCTGGGAAAGGGAGGACACCGACAGGCTCAGGCCCAAAAAGGTGCCCAACAGGCCCAGAGTGACGAACAGGGACACGGCGTTGTTCAAAAACCGCTCACAGAGCAGGTAGAAGCCCAGATTGGCATGGATGGCGCTGTTGACGATGGCGGGGGTATTGGTCTCCGGGCCAAAGGTTTTGTAGGCCGCGGTGAAATCCTCCAGGGCATCGTACATCACCCGGCTGCGGTGGGTATCGCCGGTGAGGGCCAGCTTGGCCTGACGGCGGTAGGTTTTGCACACGGCAAAGAGCATCACCAGCGACACGGCGAACAGCGCCAGGATCAGCAGGATCACCAGCACGCTGACGGGATGCATATTCGAGAGTAATTTCATAATAGGGCCTCCTTTGGTGCGCCGCTCCCAGAGGGAAGCAGGCTGCTGATATTGAAAACGGAATACACCACCGGCAAATTGCCCATTCCTCATTCGACAGCAACGGACGATTTTGTGGATATTCTATCTCATTTTACCACGAAACCCACCGATCATCAATAGCCCCCGGGAAATAATTTCTTAAATTTTCAGCCCTCCGGCAAACACGTCCCATCCAAAATGGGAAAACTACTTTCTTTATTTTCTTTTTGTTGATTCTTTCATAATTCTGTGGTATCCTAGATTGGAAATCTGGGGGTTACCCCCAAAAGAAAAGGAGATTATCCCATGAAAAGAGTTTTCGCACTGTTTCTGGCCGTGTGCATGGTATTTTCCATGGGCGCGGCTGCCCAGGCCGAGGGTGTCTCCGGTGAGTTCACCGGCACTGCTCAGGGCATGGGCGGCGACGTGACCGTCACCCTCACCCTGGCTGACGGCAAGATCACCGGCTGCACCGCTACCGGCGACCAGGAGACCGTAGGCATCGGCTCCGTGGTCATCGACAGCTTCCCCGCTGCCGTTGTGGAATCCGGCTCCATCGCTGTGGACGCGGTTTCCGGCGCCACCATCACCTCCAATGCCTTTGTGGATGCCGCCGCTGCTGCCCTCACCGCTGCCGGCCTGAATCCCGAGGACTACAAGACCGCCATCGAAACCGCTGCCGGTGAAGACAGAACCGTGGACGCCGACCTGGTCATCGTGGGCGCCGGCGGTGCCGGTATGACCGCTGCCATCGCCGCTGCCGGCGAGGGTCTGAACGTGGTTGTGGTGGAGAGTCAGGCCATGGTGGGCGGCAACTCCGTCCGTTCCACCGGCGGCATGAACGCTGCCAAGACTCCCCTGCAGGACAACAACGAATTCGGCGAAGCCGCCGGTGTGGAGAAGACCCTGGTTGCCGCTGAGGGCTATGCCGACAACGAGGCCATCACCGCTCTGGCGAAGACCGTTGCCGAGCAGTGGGAGGCCTACCAGGCCAATCCCGAGGGCTACTTCGACTCCGTGGAGCTCATGGAGCTGGACACCATGATCGGCGGCAAGGGCGTCAACGACCCCGAGCTGGTCAAGACCCTCTGCGAGAACACCGCTGACTCTATCACCTGGCTGGAGAGCATCGGTGCTCCTCTGACCAGCGTGGGCGCTTTTGGCGGCGCTTCCGTCAAGCGGATCCATCGGCCCGTGAATGCCGAGGGCAAGACCGTCTCCGTGGGTGCTTACATCGTTCCCATTCTGGAGAAGAACCTGGCTGATGCCGGTGTGGAAGTGATTCTGAACACCACTGTTGATACCATTCTGACCGATGCCAACGGCGCCGTGTGCGGCGTGACTGGCGTGGCTGCAGACGGCTCCAAGCTCACCGTGAACGCCGATGCCGTGATCCTGGCCACCGGCGGCTTCGGCGCCAACCTGGATATGGTTGTCTCCTACAAGCCCGAGCTGGAAGGCTTCATGACCACCAACGCTGCCGGCATTCAGGGCCAGGGCATTGTGATGGCCCAGGCTTTGGGCGCTGCCACCGTGGACATGGCTCAGAT
The DNA here is from genome assembly GCA_028719885.1 of Bacillota bacterium. Classification (GTDB taxonomy): domain Bacteria; phylum Bacillota; class Clostridia; order Oscillospirales; family Oscillospiraceae; genus Faecousia. The sequence goes on along the minus strand of JAQYLT010000013.1, from coordinate 886 downwards.
TCAGATCCATCCCACCGTGGAGGCCAACACCGCCGCGCTGATCACCGAAGGCCTCCGGGGCGACGGTGCCATCCTGGTGAATGCCGAGGGCAAGCGCTTCATCGACGAGGTGGGCACCCGTGACGTGGTTTCCGCCGCTGAAATCGCCCAGACCGGCAGCTACGGCTACCTGATCGTGGATCAGGCCATGGTGGACGCCTCCAGCGTCATCCAGGGCTACATCAAGAAGGGCTTCACCACCCAGGGCGACACCTACGAGGCTCTGGCTGCGGAGCTGGGCATGGACGAGGCTGCCTTTGCCGAGACCATGAACGCCTGGAACGGCTATGTGGAGGCCAAGAACGACCCCGACTTCGGCCGCACCAGCTTTGCCAATCCCCTGAACACCGCTCCCTACTATGCCATCAAGGTCACCCCCGGCGTGCATCACACCATGGGCGGCCTGAAGATCAACTCCGCCACCGAGGTCCTGACTGAGGACGGCACCGCCATCCCCGGCCTGTTCGCCGCTGGCGAAATCACCGGTGGTGTCCATGGTGCCAACCGCCTGGGCGGCAACGCCGTGGCTGACTTCGTGGTCTTTGGCCGCATCGCCGCCGAGAGCGCCGTTGCCTACGTGGCTGCTTTCGCCGCCGACAACGCCGCCTGATTCCATCGATTCCAATTAAATTGCACCGCCGGGCAACCGGCGGTGTTTTTTTATGTGGATGGTCTTGTGGACTGCGGTTTTCCCCCGCCAGCTTGTCACATCATTAAATTGGTGTTTGGCGGGTTGAATGGTATGATGTTGGACAATGCCGTAGGGCGGGGGCTTGCCCCCGCCGAAACGTGGCAAATATTTGAGCATTTCCGTTAAAACGAACCCGGTTCATAACCTGGAGCAAGC
>JAQYLT010000012.1 GCA_028719885.1 Bacillota bacterium | reverse complement strand
TCTTCTCGCATTTGTTCTACAGTCCTTTCTTCCCAAGCCATACCGTTCTTTCCTTTCTGTTTTGGTATGGCTCAATTGTATCAAAAACTGTAAACCATGTGCTTACACAACTTGTAAACTATGTTACTACACTATACAATTCATCCGTTCCGCAACGTTGGATTCCTATTGCGGTTCGTTGAATGGTGTTTTGAAATTCCTTTTTGGTGTTTACCATTCAACACACCGATGCAAAACCGTTACCGGGACGGAATGCATAAATGCATTCCCTACGAACACATCTCTGCAAATACCAATCTGCCGAACAAGGCCGAACAATGAAATACGTATTTCATTAAAAAATCCCCACCGCAAAAAGCGCGGCGGGGATTGGGTCATCGGATGGTGTTGCGGTATTCGTTGGCGCTCATTCCCTCCAGCTTTTTGAAGGTTCGGGCGAAATGGGCGGTGTCCGCATAGCCCACCATTTCCCCGATCTCACCGATTTTCAATTTAGGGTCAGCCAGCAGCTCCTTGGCCTTCTGAATGCGAATGGCATTAAGGATATCATAGAAGCTCTTCTCCGCATACCGGTTCAGCAGCTTGGACAGGTGCCACTGGGATACATAGCAGCAGTCCGCCACGGCCTGAAGTGTCAGCTTCTGGTTGTAGTTCTTCTCCATGAAGCTCAGGGCCTGATTGACGATGAAGCTGCCGGCGTTCTGGTTCTGCTCTTCCTCTTCCTGCATGGGCTGCTGTTTGTTCAGGCGCTCCACCATCGCGGTCAGCGCCTCTTTGATTTCCTCCATTTTGGAGGGCTTCAGCAGAAAACGGGGCACCCCCAGGCGGATGGCCTCCTGGGCATAGGCAAAATCCCGGTAGCCGGTGAGGATGGCCACCTGCATATCCGGGTATTCGCTTCGCAGCGCCGCCACCATGGACAGCCCGTCCCGGCCGGGCATCCGGATGTCCGTAAACAGGATATCCGGGTGCAGCTCCCGGATGAGACGGGTCCCCTCTTCCGCATCGCAGGCGGTGCCCACCACCTGACAGTTGTAGTCCGCCCAACGGACCACCCGGCGCAGGCCCTCCACAATGATGTTCTCGTCATCGATCAGCACTACCCGATACGTGGCTTTCCCCTCCTTTTCTACCCATTCAGCCGGATGGCCGATTCCACCGCCTCGGCAGCCGTCATCTGCCCTGTGACCACCCTTTGAATGTTGACAAACAGGTCGCTCTTTGCTTCGCTGGAAATGGCATCCTGCACCGCTCCCACCACGCCGGTGAGCTCCACAATGGCGTCCGCCGCGGACTGCTGGATGGTGTTCAGTCCCTGGGGAACAGCGCCGTTGACCAGGGCCGTGACCTCCGTTGTCACAAAGGTTCCCAACACCTCTTCGGAGGTCATGTGGAACACGAATTCCACCGCCGCCTCCCGCTTCTTCGGGTCATCCCAGGCCTTTCTCGTGATGAAGTAGCCCATGGAAATACCGCCGATGGCATCCGTTGCAGGCCGCTGTCCCTTTCCCGGCACAAAGCGCACCTTAAAATTGTCCAGGCAGTCGGGGTAATTCCTGGTGAAAAACCCCACCTTCCAGGAGCCGTCGATGAGAAAGGCCGCCTTTCCCTCGCCGAACAGGGCCACGGTTTCCGCGTCGGTGGCGGTCAGGGTGTTCCTGGGGAAAAAGCCCGCATCATATAAAAGCTTGATGTCTTCCAGCGCCCCAATCCACTTTTGGGATACCCCGTCATCCCGGAGCCTGCCGTTTTCATCCAGGGTGGGAACCTCCAGATGGTTGGCAATGGACCCATTGTTCATCACGGCGAACTCGAACCAATAGTGGGGAATCTCGTAAAGGGAACAGGCAATGGGGATATATCCCGCCTGACGGATGGTCTCGCAGTCCGTCAGAAACTGCTCCCAGGTGTAGTCCGCCCCCGGGACCGCCACGCCGCACGCATCCAGCACCGCTTTGTTCACAAACAGCGTCTCCCAGAAGCCACTGGAGGGCACTGCGTAATGCAGCCCGTCAGAAGCGGTCGCCATCATGGATTCTTTCATGTTGGTGGCATAGTCGGGATATTCCTCCCGGATTTCTTCAATGGAGACCACCTTCCCGGCGTTGATAAAGGGGTCGGCATCGGCGTTGGTGAAATAGAACAGCACATCCGGCTCGGAGCCGGTCATAAAATCCGTCAGCACCTTTGTCTTCCATTCCTCATTGGAGGCAGCAGACTTGTCCTGCACCGCAACGCCGGTGGCCGCTTCAAATTCCTCCACCGCTGCCACAAAATTCCCTCGGTTGCCGTCGTCACCGCCGTAGGAGGTGACGACGGTCAGGATAACGTTATCCTGAGCCGGTTCCGTGTCTGCCGGCTGGTACTCCCCATTGCAGGCCCCCAGGGCTGCACAGATTCCCAGAGCCAGCAGCAGCGCAATTCCTTTTTTCATGGGTTTCCGCCTCCTCTTCCTGCCATCGGGAAGCAAATCCGCGCCAGGATTGTTCCCGCCGGGGTTTCTTCAACCGTGAGCTTCCCATCAGAACCGTAAATCAGCTTCAGCCGTTGATGGACATTCCGCAGGCCCACCTGACTGCCGCCCTCGGCACTGTCCGAAAGCAGCAGCCGAATGCTTTTCCGGTCCTCCTCCGTCATTTTGCCGTCGTGCTCCACCTCCAGGAAAATCCGGTCCTCCCGGCGGAAGGCACGCACCCACAGATCTCCGCCCCGGCGGGTGGTGATGTCATGCTCCACCGCATTTTCCACAATGGGCTGCAAAATCAATCGGGGCACCGTCTGCTCCAGAAGCAGCTGGTCGATCTGCTGGTGGACATGGAACCCCTCCCCCAGCCGTTCCCGGATGATGTACAGATAGGCCTCCACATAGCCCAGCTCTTCTTTCAGGGTGATCTGGGTGCGGCCATCTCGGTCCAGCGCCGCACCCAGCATGGTGGACAGGGCCTCGATCATGGCGCTGACCCGGTCATTTTCCGCGATTCGCGCTTCCCAGTTGATGATTTCCAGGGTGTTGTTCAGAAAATGGGGATTGATTTGGGATTGCAATGCCTTGATCTGGGCCCGCTGGGCGGCCTGCTGCTCCTGATAGGAGCGCTCGAACTGACTCTTCATCTCTGCGGACATGGCATTGAAATGGGAGTAGAGCTTTTGGAATTCCGAATTGGGCGGACGTTGGGTGATCTGATAGCCCCGCTGCCCGGACTGCACCAGCAGATTGGCCTTGGCCAGGGTTTCGATGGGCCGTGAGACATGGTACTGGAACAGCGCGATCACCACAATCAGCATGGGCAGCACCATCAGTGCCACCGCGCAGGCCGCCCGGGAGAGCCAGGGATTTTCTCCCCACAGGTCATATTTCTCCGGCTCGGCGGTAAAGGAAAAGCCGTGTGAATCGATTTCCGCCTCATAGCGGATGCCGCCCTGCCTGCCCTCCGCCGTGGAAAGGGAATTCTGTTCGTCGGGATAGAACTGGATATCGTCAATGGTCAGGCGGATGTTGTGGATGCGGGGGATGGAATACACCGACTGAAAAATCACCGTGGGCTCCAGCACCATCACCACAGAGGCATAGGGCTCAAAATGGCTGTCCAGCAGGTTCCGGGCCATGTATAAATTTCCATCCAGCAGCAAAAAGCAGATATCCGTATCCGCGTCTGCCATCCGTTCCAGAATCTGAGGCTCGCAGTCCCGGCAGGCCTGCAAAAGCTCGTAGCCGGCGGTGCCGCTGCTGAGCAGGTACGCATCCACATCCACATTTTTATCCCAAAAGCTGATGAACACCGCCTTGTAGTTTTCCGCCCGGGAGAATTTCTGGTTCAGATAGTCATTGATGCTGCGGTAGAGCGCCGCGCTGTCGCAGCTTTGCTGATAGCTGCGGTAGGCACTGCGGACAATGCCGTCGTAGGACATGGTTTTGGAGTCCTTGATGGCATCCCCCAGCAGCACCTGCACCTGTCGGAGGGCATAGTCCGCGCTGGCCGCGATTTCCTGCTCCACGCTGCGGCGGTAATTATCCCCGAAGAGAATTCCCGCCAGGGCCACAATGATGATTATGGGCACCAGCCAGCAAATGACAATGGTGGTCATAAGGCCCAGTTTTAGAGATATTTTCGGCCTCGCCATGGTTTCTCCCCCGTTCTCTTTTCAGAACCTCACAATACCACATTTCCCGAGAAATTTCAATTGCAGCTGGGTCCCGACAGCTTCGGCAGGGTGTTGGCATGGAGATCATTTTCGTTCTTGTGGTCAAAATATCCATACCGCATCGTAATACCTCCCGCATATTTAGGCATCATTACAGTTTAAGTATAGCGGAAGTGCATCACTTTGAAAAGGGCTAGAAATGTATCTTCTTGTCTTTCGTTGTACTGTTGGCTTGGTTTGTGATTTGCGTCCATTCCTTTGACCCGGTATTGCAAATAAAATTCCACTGTGATATACTGCGGCTGAAAGCAGATATTTTATGGGGGTGGGATACGGAATGAAAAAAGCATGGTGGAAAGAAGCGGTGGTTTATCAGGTATAGGGAAGCTCTGATGGCAGACACAAAAACTCCTGCTGAACGCAGCGAGAATATGTCCCGCATCCGCAGTACCAATACCAAGCCGGAGGAAATCGTTAGGAAATATTTATTCAGCCATGGCTTCCGTTACCGCAAGAATGACAAATGCTATCCCGGAAAGCCCGACATTGTGCTTTCCAAGTACCGCACGATTATTTTCGTCAACGGCTGCTTCTGGCATATGCACGGCTGCTCCCGATCCAGACTCCCGCGCTCCAATCAAGACTATTGGAAGCCGAAAATCGAACGGAACATCCAGCGGGATGCCGACAATAAGCAGAAACTTGAATTGGATGGATGGAAAGTAATTGTTGTGTGGGAGTGCGAATTAAAGAAACGGATAGCGGAAGAACGCTTGTCCCGCTTGTGTGAAGAAATTAATGGGAACTACAATTTCGAGAAATATAAGCAGATCCCTTAGGAACTAAGGACGCACTTCTATACGGAGTAAACTCCGTATGTGCACTCGTTGAGACTGAACAGCCCCGACACCTGAATGCCGGACTGTTTTGCGTCACCGCGTTCCGAACAAGCTTTTTCTCGTATACTCTGCCACCTTGAGTTCTGGTCCTGTTATATCTTTCTTATTTCGCCCTTACAAAATGCTCCTTGTCCCATAATGGAGTGTTGGTATACGCACAACTCCTTCAGGAAAAGCAATTCTTTCCAGTTTGATTCGCTGAACGATAGCCCATAATTGAACGATAGGACTGTCGGATTTCGCCTTTTTCTTGAGCAGGAGGCTGCATCGGGTTAAGTGTTCGGAAGCAGAAAAACAAAAAAAGTTGGAATTACCCTCATTTACGGGGATAATTCCAACTTTTTCTTGCTATAAAAAAGAAATTACCTGACTTGACATTGTATCAAATCAGGTAACTTATCTGGCAAAGGTATGTTAAGTTGATACAATGCACCAAGAAGCGATGGATGCACCGGGTGTTATGCAAGTATGTCCGGGAAACTCTTACAGAAAACCTCTGCAAGATTGACCACAAGCTGATCCACCGCAGCCATACCGGGGGGTTGCACCCGTTGTATCCAAAGCCATTCTGGTTTCAGAGGCAGAATAACACGAAGAAACAAGAAAGTAAAGCGAAAGGGAAAAGAAATTACACAACAAGTTCTGGCTTGCTTTGTCAACCGTATTGCAATTTCTGGATTGCTGTGATATAATGTTCCTAACTAAATATTTGCGTTTATAGGTATCCGGAAGGGCGATTTTCGTTCTCCGGATTTAATAGGGAATGCAGTGCAAGTCTGCAGCAGCCCGCTCTACTGTGAAAGGGAGCTTTCTGTTGTTATCCCATTGGCTTTTGCTGAGAAGGGAACAGGAGGTGATGAACTTAAGCCAGGAGACCTGCCTATAAATATGTCTGTCTTTCCGGTGGGGGAAATGTGCTTACAAACAGGATAGGTCTTTGTATGTAGGGGCACTCTGCCGTTTTGCGGTGGGGTGCCTTTTTGGCAGACAGCAGGTTTTAGGAATCTATATCAAAAGGAGTATCTCATGAAAAGAATTTCCTGCTTTCTGATGGCGCTGGTTATACTGTGCAGCCTGTTTGCCGTCACTGTCTCAGCCGATGATGCCAAGGCTCCTGTGGAGCACCTGGTCATCGGAACGACTACTGCCAACAACACCTTTAACCTGTACAGCCAGGCGGACATCTTTGGCCGCATCAATTATGTGGGCTTCTGCCGCGGCAACTGGATTTACGAGGCTGAGGACGGCAGCTTACAGCCCTATTTTTTGACCTCCTTTGAGATTTCCGAGGACGGTACCACGCTGGACTTTACCTTCCCCACTACTGCGGTGTGGAGTGACGGCATGCCCGTTACCTGGGACGATGTAGAATTTTCATTCCGCTTCCTGCGCGACACTGCCAAGAATACCGGATTGATCCATCTGACCGACATTGAGCAGACCGGGGAAGGAAGCGGACGTCTGGTATTCAGTGCTCCAGACGTCTATGCTTATCTGGTCGGCACAGCCATGATGCAGGGCGTTCTGCCTAAGCATGTGTGGGAGAAGTTTGAGGGTACCGATGATTACGGCAGCTATACCGAGCCAGAGGCTGCAGTTGGCTGCGGTCCGTACAAATTGGTCTCCTATGATGTGGATGCTCAGGTCTCTTACTATGAAGCAATCCCCGAAAACAATTACCACGGCGACATCACTGTCAAATCCGTCACGATCAAAACCTATCCCGACCAAACTGCCGTCATGATGGCGCTGAACCAGGGCGAAATTGACTGCTATTATGCCTACTCTTCTCCCATTGACTCCACCCTGATTGACCTGATTATGGACGATGCCATTGACCCCGGCAAGAGCATCTATTCCGGCGAGGATCAGATCACCTTTGGCATGACCCGTCCTGCCGGTATGGACTACAATTTCCGTCTGGCTGTAACCAAGGCCATGGATTGGAAGCTGCTGGCCAATGTGACCGGCGGTGATTACGCCGAAATTCCTTGCGGCGGCATCATTCCGCCCTCCTGCAATGGCTATCTGGACGGCCTGCCCCGTTTTGCACAGGATATTGACGAAGCCAACAGAATTCTGGATGAAGCCGGCTATGCCGATATCAACGGCGACGGCATTCGTGAGTTCCCCGATGGAACCGAAATGAACATCCTGATTGTTCCTCAGTACTCCAAGAAGATGGATTTGCGCAACCGGATCGCCGAGGTTCTGATTAACAACCTAGCCGCTGTTGGCATCAAGGCCTATGTGGATCAGTCCATCATTGTCAGCTCCGAGGTATGGGAGAGCAACATCATGGAGGGCAATTACGACATCGCCATTGGATATACCACCGCTGGCATGGCGCGCCACAGCTCCGCCTTCCGCTACTATGTTTGGTCACCCAAACCCGGAACGGAACGCAGCGCCTCCTGGCTCTGGGGTACCTACCAGGACGAGGAATTCAACGCCACCGTATGGCGTATGCTGAACGCTTTCTCCAGCGAGGAATATGTGGAGTGCATCCAGTGGCTGCAGCAGGAGGCCTCCGATACCCTGTTCGGTGCCGCACTGAGCTGGACCTACTGCTTCTACCCCTACCGCACGGACAAATATGGCGGCTGGTACAACCGTGCCTCCTGGGGTGTCGTCAACGACGAACTGTGGTACACCCTGTACACCAAATAATTTCTGGAAGTCTCTGAATGCTTCATGAACGGAGGTCATTCAGAAACTCCCCGGGTCAATGGCAAAGGCAGCCTGATGCTCCTATCCGGCAAGGGCTGCCATTTTCTGATAGAAAGGAGCCCAAAATGGCAAAACTATGGCTGAAAAGGCTTCTGGGGGCACTGCTGACGATTTATGTGGTAATCACAGTGAGCTTCTTTATGGTTCGCTTCATGCCGGGAGATCCCCTTCAACATTTGGTCGGTCAGGAAGAATACTACTATTTAATGGAGAATGACCCTGCCGAGCTGGAACGTTTGGCAGAAAAATACGGTTTGAATGACCCCGTTGGCGTTCAATATCTGCGCTACCTGGAGAATGTCATCCACATGGATTTCGGTATCGCTTATTCTAACAAGCAGCCTGTGGTGGAAAACGTGCTCAATTGTATGAGCTGGACAATTATGCTTTCCATTCCAACCTGGATCGTAGGCGGATTGTTGGGCGGAATTCTTGGTGTGATCGCAGGATGGAAGCCAGGAAAACTCTTTGACTCTATTATGACCCCCATAGCACTGTTCCTAAACACCGTTCCCTCCAACTGTATCGCCATTCTGGCGCTGGTGGTATTTGCCTACAACCTGCGCTGGGTGCCCATCGGAGGCATGACCAGCGGTATGACCACCGGCTGGGCAAGAACGGCGGATATTCTGCACCATATGGCACTGCCGCTTTCCATTCTGATCCTCTTCCGCGTCTCCGGCGATTTCATGCTGATGAAGAGCAGCGTCTCCCAGATTCGGCGTGAGGACTACACCACCACCGCCCGGGCCAAGGGCCTGCCGGAGCGGAAGGTGCTGTTTCGACATGTGATGAAAAACGCCCTGCTGCCCTATGTCACCAGCATGTGCATGCAGATGGGCAGTCTGCTCTCCGGCTCCATGATGATTGAGACGATCTTCGGCTGGAAGGGAATGGGCCAGCTGTTCTACAATGCCGTATCCAACCGGGATTTCCCCACGGCTCAGCTGTGCTTTCTCATCTCCGCATTCTGTGTGGTCACGGCGAATCTGGTGAGCGACCTGATTATCACGGTAATTGACCCCAGGGTGATGGTGAAATAAGGAGGACGGATATGAAACGAAAAAAGAAAATCAACGTTCCCGTTCTCATCGGCAGTATCATCATCGGATGCTTTGTCCTGGTGGCAGTGTTTGCGCCATGGATTGCACCCTATGATCCCACGCTGACCAGTGTGACCACATATGCCAAACCCAGTGCCGAGCACTGGCTTGGGACAAATGATGTGGGTCAGGATATCTTCAGCGAACTGATCTATGGAACCCGGATTTCCATGCTCATCGGCGTGTTCGCAGCGGCAATCGTTACCATTATCGGCACGCTGTTCGCTTTGCTCTCCGCCTGGTACGGCGGAATTGTGGACAAAGCTGTCACTGCTCTGACCAATCTGGCCATGGCAGTGCCGGGCCTGGCGCTGACCACACTTCTGGTCTGCTATCTGTCCCCCGGCAAAATCAGCATCATCGTCGCCATCAGCATCACCGCCTGGACAGGTACCGCCCGCGTGCTTCGATCAAGGATTCTGGCACTGACGGAGGAACCCTTTGTAAAGATTGAAAAGGCAATTGGCCAGAGGGATCTTGTGATTATGGGCAAGCATCTGGTGCCAAATCTGAAGGATATCATCCTCTCCCGAGGCGCTATGGCCGTGTCCTCTGCCATGATGACGGAGGCATCCCTGAGCTTTCTGGGCTTGGGGGAATTCGGAGAGAAGAGCTGGGGCGCCATTTTGCATTATGCTTTCTTTCGCAATGGCGTCATCCGCGGCTTCACATGGTGGTATTTGCCGCCGATTCTCTGTACCTCTCTGGCAGTGCTGGGCTTCATGCTGGTTGGTTACTACGGCCAGCAGAGCAGGTAAGGAGGGACGGTATGCTGGAAATGAAAAACGTGTCCGTCAAATTCAGCGCCGACAGCGATGTTCAGGCGGTTGAGGATGTGTCCCTGGTGCTGCCTGCCGGGGGAAGGATTGCCTTGGTGGGCGAAACCGGCAGCGGAAAAAGTGTTCTTCTGCTGGCTGTGCTTCGGCTGCTTCCTGAAGCTGCTCAGACGAAGGGCGATGTGCTTTTAGACGGTGTAAGCATCTGGAAGATGAAGCGGCGGGAGCTGAACAGACTGCGCGGCGGCGTGATTTCCTATGTCCCCCAGGGTGGGGGCGGAAGCATGAACCCCCTGATGAAGGTAGGCTTCCAGGTTGGCGAACCCTTAATGGAGCACAAGGGCTTCCGAAAAAAGGATGCTGTCGCCAAAAGTGTGGATTTGCTTCGATATTTCCACCTGGGCAGCGAGGAAACACTGGCTCAGGCTTATCCACATACTTTCAGCGGCGGAATGCGCCAACGTGCCATGATTGCCATGGGAATTGCCGCCGGTGCCAGAATTCTGCTGGCGGACGAACCCAGTAAGGGGCTGGACGAAAAGCGTGTTGCCCTGGTGGTGGATGCCTTTAACCGGCTGGAGGAAAAAAGCATTCTGTGCGTCACCCATGATTTGATGTTTGCGAGTAAAATATCCGACCATATCTGTGTTCTGTATGCGGCGCAGCAGGTGGAATTTGGAACCACGGAGCAGATTCTCGTCTCCCCCCTGCATCCCTACACCCTGGATATGATTGATGCCATTCCTGAAAATGGGATGAAGGTGGATCAGGCGGGCTTTGCCCCACCCCACACCGGTTACAAGAACTATGGCTGCCGCTACCGGCATCGCTGCAGGTATTGCACCACACAGTGCGAAAAAATGCCTCCCATTTTCGACGTGGGAGACCGGAAAGTGAGGTGCTGGCTCTATGCGGATCCGAACAGAAAAGCTTTGTAAAACCTACAAAAGCCGGACGGAGCAGGGCAAATCCTTTTATGCCTGCAGGGATGTGGAAATCACCCTGGCAGAAGGGGAAACGGTCGGACTTTTTGGCGACAGCGGGAGCGGGAAATCAACCCTGGGCCAGATGCTCTCCGGTCTGCTGAAGCCAACCTCCGGGAAAATCTTTTTCGAGGAACAGGAAATCCGTTATCCATTCCGTGGGGAAGCAAGAAAGAATATCCAAATTCTCTTTCAGCACCCGGAGATTTCTTTCAACCCATCGCTGCCGCTGATTGCCAGCCTGAAAGAACCCTACAAGCTCTATCGGCTTCCATACTCCACGGATATTCTGATTGAGAATATCGAGAAATTCGGCCTTCATGAAGAGCACCTCTACCGCAAGCCTGCGGAGCTTTCCGGAGGTGAACTGCAGCGGGCGGCACTTTCCAGACTGCTGGTCATGAAGCCGAAGGTTATCATCCTGGATGAGCCCACAAGCATGCTGGATGTCATCACCCAGGCACAGATGATCCAGATGCTTCGGGAATACCAACAGGAAAACAGAGCTTCCTACATTTTCATTACCCACAACCGCTGTCTCTGCGACGGAGTTTGTGACCGCATCTATATCGTTGAAAACGGAATTGTCGAACCGGAGGGAACATAAATGGATATCAAGAAAATTGCCATTCTGTACTGCAAGAAATCCGGACGGGTCTGCACAGGTGCGGCCTGCTTCCGCAGCTTCTATGACCGTAAGAAAAACTTCACTCAGTACGAAGGTCAGGAAGTGGAGCTCTCCGCCTACTTCCACTGCAATGGCTGTGAGGCCGATAAGCTGGCCGACCCCGGCTTCACCGAAAAGCTGGAACGAATGAAGCAGGAAAATGTTGACAAAGTCCACATCGCCACCTGCATTGTCCACAAATGTGAGCAGCTCGACCTGCTGAAGCAGGCTTTGGCTTCCCAGGGCATCTCCTATGAAGAACTCACTCATTAACACAGCTGCCCCAACATCAGTGGGGGTAATGGTTTCAAAATTTGCGTGTTTACGCAAGTGGGTTCCCTGCGGTAAAATGAGGGAAAAGGCTTTTTGATTCCCCGTAATTTGGATTGGCAGCACGAAAGATGCAAAGGTGAGACACGATGAAAGCAAAACGATTGGCAATTGGATACGCTGTTTTGGCTGCATTGTTTTACCCACACCCATCTTGTTATCCATACCCACGGCGGCGTAACCCACACCCACATTCTGAAACACAGCCATCCACACAATCACCTTTCCAATGAGAGAAAACATGGCCACAGACATACCGAAAAAGAAATCGATGAAGCATTGCGGCAGGCACACCCGCTTTAGGCTCCGGGATTTGCGCTGCCGGTGATGTGCGTCAGACGTTCTTGAATTCAGGCAATCCGCTTCGATGCAATCAAAGCTGTGTCGAAACGGATTGCTGTTTTTTGTATATTTTTGATTGACAGTGGTTTCAATGCAGCGCAGAATTTGCTATAATACAGAAAATCAGGGAAGGCGGGGGATGGAAAATGGTGCTGATCACAGAGGTTCAGAGGATCGAGGCGGAGCTTGCCCGTTCCAATATGACGGAGGAGGCGCTGATGCGGAAATTTCAGTCTGCAAGCAGAGCGGATGTGAAGCTGGCCTGTGCGCTGTATGGCTATTTTGGGGCAGGGAAAGCGGATGTTTATTTACAGTATCTGATGAACAGGATTCGTCCTGCGGTTTCGGAGCTGATTCTTTCCGGGCGGGTATCCCAGCTTGCGGAATTGGAGGAACAGGGTGCTTTTACCGCAGAGCTGACAGACAGCTTCCTGGAAACGGCCATTTCCGCAGGTGCACAGGAGGCCACCGTGTGGCTGCTGCAATTAAAGGAAAGACGTTTCGGATTCCCGGACAGGGATTTTTCCTTATAATATGGATAAGCAGACACTGATTCATGACCTGCTGACCATATGCCGTACAGAGCTCTGCCAGCTGTACCCCGGGTTGAACCTGGCCTTTGCATGGCTGCCTTATCAACCATCCGAAGAAATTCCCTTTGGGACGGACGGCATCCGACTGTATGCCTCGGAAGCCATTTTTCCTATCTATGCAGCTTCTCCCGCTGCCCTTCGCAGAGGCTTCCTCCACACGCTTCTGCACTGCCTGTATCTTCACATTTTCCCGCCCCCGGGAGTGGATGTGAAGCTGTGGGGACTTGCCTGCGATGTGCTGGTGGAAAGGCAGATCACAGCCCTTTCCCAGCCCCGGCTGGAAACAGACGTACCCATTCGCACCCAGGTTCTTGCGCAGCTGCCGGAGGGGGATCAGTCCCCTTATGAAATGATGGCCTACATCCAAAAGCTCCCTTTCACGAAAGAAGAACTGACACAGGCGTTCCGCTTCGATGACCATCGGCTCTGGTGGGAGATGCGCCATCCGGAACTGATTCAGAAATGGCAGTCTGTCCAGTCCGGCAGCGGTGCCTTCGGGCAGGGGACAAGAGGAACCTCCACGGACTCGGAATGGGGAGAATTCATCCTTTTGAAGCCGGAGCCCCGGGATTACCGCCCGTATCTGCGAAAATACATGGTGCCCGGGGAGGAAATGGAACTGGACGATGAAAGCTTTGATTATATTTACTACGACCTGGGAATGCGGCAGTACGGCAATCTTCCCCTGCTGGAACCGCTGGAATACAGGGAGGTTACCCGGCTGGATGAATTGGTCATTGCCATCGACACCTCATCCTCCTGCGATGAGGAAACGGTGAGCCGCTTTCTGCGGGAGGCCTACGCCATCCTGACGGCTCAGGAAAACTTCTTCCGCAGGATGAATGTGATTTTCTTCCAGTGCGATTGCTGCTTGCAGGATATGGCCAGAATCCGCTCCCGGGAGGAATGGCTGAATTATGCCTGGAATGTGAAAATCCATGGCCGGGGCGGTACGGATTTCCGTCCGGTATTCCGGGAGATCGAGCGTCTCCGAAAAGAGGGCATTCTGAAAAAACCAAGGGCATTGCTGTATTTTACGGATGGGGATGGTGCGTATCCCTCTGAGCCGCCGGACTATGAGACGGTCTTCATTTTGGCGGGAAAGACGATTCACCCGGAGCTTCTGCCCCCCTGGGCGGTGATCAAGGAGGTTTTATGAACATTCAGGAAGCAAAACAGGAGATAGAAAATACCCTTCGTGCCTATCTGTGTAAGGATGAAGGAGGAAATTATCTGTTTCCCACCGTCCGCCAGAGGCCGATTCTGCTGATGGGCCCTCCCGGCATTGGAAAAACGGCCATCATGGAACAGATTGCCCAGCAGCTGCACATCGGTCTGGTTTCCTACACCATGACCCATCACACCCGCCAGAGTGCCATCGGCCTGCCCCAGATCAACCAGCAGACCTATGGGACCGAAACGGTCTCCGTGACCCGATATACCATGAGCGAGATCATTGCATCGGTTTATGACACCATGGAGCGAACCCACTGCCGGGAGGGAATTTTGTTCCTGGACGAAATCAACTGCGTCTCGGATACCCTGGCGCCCACCATGCTGCAGTTTTTGCAGAACAAAACCTTCGGCACCCACGCCCTTCCCCGAGGGTGGATCATTGTGGCGGCGGGCAACCCGGCGGAGTATAACAAATCCGTACGGGAGTTTGATATTGTGACTCTGGATCGAATCCGAACCATCGAAGTGACCCCCAATGTGGAGGTGTTCCTGCAATACGGCTGCCAGCAGGGGCTTCACGGGGCAGTTCAATCCTATCTGCGGCTGCACCCGGAACGGTTTTACCATGTGAGCCGCCAGGAAAACCGGCTTTTTTATGTGACAGCCCGGGGGTGGGAGGATTTGTCGGCGCTTCTGGAGAGCTACGAGAAGCTGGGCATCCCGGTGGCGGAGGAAGTGATTTCCGAATATCTATGCCTGCCGGAAACATCCCGGGAATTTTTTGCCTATTACAGTCTCTATCGAAAGTACGGAAGTGACTACTGCATCCCGGAAATCCTGTCCGGGGAAATCTCCCAAGAAGCGTATTGGGAAAAATGCGCCCTGGCAGCTGATGGGGATTTTGTGGAGCGCTTTGCAGTGACAGAAATGGTGCTCCACCGTCTGCGGGATGTGTGCGGAAAATACAGCCGTATGGAGGAGGAAACGGTTCTGCTCCACGAAGCGCTGAAAATCTATTTCGCCCAAAAGGAGGATTTTACGGAGTACCTGTCCAAGCGCCGGGAAGCGATGCAGACCAAACAGAAATTCTCCCTGCTCACCGATGGGGAGCTCCGCAGAGAAGAAGCGGTGCTCACGCAGCTGGAAGCAATGGCGCTGGAGCTGAAAGAGAAACGACTGACTGCGCCGGAGGAGATAAAAGAACACCTTCGCAGCCGCTTTGAGAAACGGCTGATCGCTCGCAATGAGCAGGTTCAGGAAGTCCGCCGGATGCTTGAAAATGGGATCAAATGGCTGCGGGACAGCCTTGGAAACGGACAGGAACTGACAGCCCTCCTTTCTGAGATGACCGCCAGTCCTGCCATTATGACCTTTATCGCCCGGCACAATTGCCCGGAGTATCTGAAAGAATGCGGACGGCTGCAGATTCGGCTGAAGGAGGAAACGCTTCGGAAAGAATGCGAAAGAAGCCTGGGGCAATAGACTGTTGTGTATCCGGGGCTGCGCCGCTGTACTCCATCGGGCACACTGGATAGCCAGGTATGCCTGCCCGGAAAAAATGATACCTGCGAACAAACCGAACCGCAGGTATCATTTCTTTTCGTTTGGATGTTGCGCTTTTGCAGAGCGTTTCATTACGCAGGAATCAGAAGCCGCTTTGTCACAGGTTATGCCTGAATGCTGTTGGGAAACAGTCTGTTGTCCGTGTGGGGAATGAAGCAGGCGGCAACAAAAGAATCCATATATCCTGGATGGGTGCTCAGCTCCAGATAGGTCATATTGGCTGCGACCTCCGAACACTTGGCGGTGGCTTCATCGCTCATGACCATGGCGTAGGCACCGGTAAGCGAGGAATTGCCGATGTATTGGAATTTCTCCAGTTCCACATCCGGGAACATACCGATATTCACGGCATTTTTCATGTTGATCCCAGAGCCGATGCCGCCTGCGACATAGACCTTATCGATCATATCCACGGTCATGTCCACGCTTTGCAGCAGGGTATCAATGGCGGAGAAGATGGCGCCCTTTGCCCGGATGAAGTTGTCGATGTCCACCTCGTTGATGGAAATCTCTCGGCCTGTTTCGGATTCTTCAGCAGCGGCGATTACATAGCGGCCCATGTTATGGGCGTCCCGCTTCACCCGACTGCCCTCCCGGATAAACAGGCCCTTGGCGTTGATCATGCGACAGCGGTACAGCTCGGAGATAATATCGATGATGCCGGAGCCACAGATACCCACCGGTTTCTGACCGGGATCACCAACAATGGATAGGATGGGTTCCATGGTCTCGCAGTCAATGGTGCAGGCCTCAATGGCACCGTCCGTAGCTCGCATACCGCAGGAAATATCGCCTCCCTCAAAAGCGGGACCAGCGGAACAGGCACAGGACATGAGAAAATCCCGATTGCCGAACACGATCTCGCCGTTGGTTCCCAGGTCGATAAATAGGCTCATTTCCTCCTTGTCCCAGATCAGGCTGGCCAGTGTACCGGCGGTAATATCCCCGCCCACATAGGAGCCAATGTTGGGCGCGATGAGAACCGGGGCCAGGGGATTGGCAGGCAGCTTCAGGTCTCCGGCCAGCAATCCCTCCCAGCGGAAGAAGCTGGGAATATAGGGGTCCATTCGGACTGGGTTGGCGTCCACACCTACAAACAGATGGTTCATGGTTGTATTGGCTCCTACGCTGAGCCGCAGGATGCTTCTTGCGTTGATCTCGGCTGATTTGCAAAGGTTGGCTATGATGGGAGTCAAAGTTTCCTTTACAATGGCATCCTGGAGTTTTTTCCTGCCGCCGGGCTTACTCTGCTCGATGATGCGGTTGATGACATCCGCACCATAACGGATTTGCCCGTTGCCGGAGGAACCTTTGGCAAGCAGCTTTCCGTTGGTCAAGTCAGTCAGAACCATGGTCACCGTGGTTGTACCGATGTCGATGGCGCATCCGACAATGGCGGTGTCATCCGGCCCGCAGACCTCCATGCACCGGAACGCATTACCGGCCAATTCACCCTTGACACACACTGTAAAGTCGTGCTCCCGGAGCGTGGAAGCCAGCTTTACCATGACAGCGAAAGGAACTTCCACTTGATCCACACCCAGTGCTTCCTCAACCGCCCAGATCAGCCGCTCTATATCGGGCATGGTATCGTCCAGAGTAGGCTCCGCCATGGTCAGCACCACGGCGCGGAAATGATTGGTGAACGGAATTCCACTTGCTTTCAGGCCCGCCTGGGCATTTTCAAAAATGGCAATCTCCTTTGGGCTGGACAGGTCGGCGGTTTTCATGCGGCTCTGGTAGGCGGAGGCGATGTCCGGTACCAGAACCGTGCAGTCGCCGGACACCTTGGAGCAGCAGCTTAAGCGCCAGCCTTCTGCCCATTCTTCTTCAGAGATGTGACGGGATTGGATACTGTCCAGACTGCCTTCGATGAGCTTTACCCGGCATTTGCCGCAGGAACCATTGCCGGAGCAGGGAGCGTCAATGGCCACATTGGCCCGGCGGGCAGCTTCCAGCAGGTTATCCCCGGTGTTGCAGGTGATGGAGACGGGAGTTCCGCCCTCAATTTTGAAAATCACTTTACTCATATTGGGGCTCCTTTCATTTGGATTTGAATGTTGATTCTCTTGTCAAATGCTTTTAAAAAGAAAGCGAAACCAGGCAAGTGCTATTGGGAGATAGTGCCTTTCGGTACGATCTGAAAATTATCATCAAAAATGCCAGTGACGAGCTTCTTCAAAATCCCACATTTTCCGGGTACGATTTCAAGTGTTCCACCCAGGAGACTTACCAGCGGCTGTATGTACTCCTTGACGGGAGTAAGATCATAGGTGCCGGTATCAATTATATAGAAATGCTCAAAACCCTGATAGATGGTTTTCAGTCGCTCCTCCCCACGGGATTGTCCGCAAAGATTAACCATGCTCTGATAGTCCAGCGAGGATTCCCGGAAAAACTCCATCCAGCTGTCCGTCAGGAATATTCCATCTGTTGCCCGGCGAATACCTGGAACAGAGTCCTGAGAGAGCAGGATGTCCACGCAGTCCCTTGTTTTTGGAATAACCAGTTCTGCGGTGGTTGCTTTCAGTCTGGAGGTTCCACCGCCGCAGCCGGAGATACAGATGAGAATCTGTTCTGCATCCATTTGTGCGTCGATGATTGTTTGTAGATATTCGTGCAATTGACTGGGGCTGCTGTGGAGATTGGTAGGAAGGAAGTATACAGGGTATTCCAGATGATAGTTGGAGAGCAGCTGCATGAGTTCTTTTTTCAACGTGGGGCAGGAGAGTATCATCCGTTTCATCAGACACCCCTCGTCGTTCAGTACCGCTTACGGGTAGCATACAGGCTGCTGATAACCTCAATGGCCGCTTTTGCGTGCTTCACAAACAGGTTCTGAATGGCTTCCAGTTCCCCGAGGCCATGCACCTGGCATGCCACCTCATAACCGGCGCTTTCAAAGATGTGCTTCCAGGAGCCCTCTTCCTCACCGGCCATGTCGTTGTTGGCGTGGTCCCCGGCGACGATCATCATTGGCCGCAAAAGCACACGCCTGTAATTCCCGGCCTTCACCAGGGACAATACCTTTTCAACGGTGGGGACCGCCTCCACCGTGCCAATGAAGTAATTGTCTCTGCCGCTGTCCGTCAGCTGCTGCTGCATTCTTTCGTACACTTTGTTGGCGGCGGCTTCCGTGCCGTGGCCCATAAAGCAGATGGCGGTTTTTTCATCGTCATAGGCGGCGACGGATGCAGCCAGGGCATCGGCAACGATCCGGAAATCCTCATCAGAGGTCAACAGCGGGGTACCAATGGAAAGGGAAAGGAAAGCATCCTGATACCGGGCGGCCTGCTTGACCAGTTTCTGATATTCAAAGCCGTCCATGATATGCGTTGGCTGAATGACCAGGTTTTTCACTCCATTGGATACGGCCCGATCCAAAGCCTGGGTAACATTGTCGATGGAGATCCCGTCCCGACGCTGAATGTGGTTAATGATCATTTGGCTGGTAAAGCTCCTGCGAAGATCGTACCCCGGAAAGGCCCTTTCCAGAGCATCCTCGATGGCTCCGATGGTCAGCCGGCAGCTGTCAAGATAGCTGGTGCCGAAGCTGACCGCCAGCAGCTCCTTTTCTCCGATACCATCCTGGTTTCTGGGGTTATCCGCCTGATGGATTGTCTGTGGGTTCATTGGTGTTTCCTCCTTCGTTTTGCAATGTAAAAAGCACAACAACAAAGTCAGGTACGGAAACACGCCGAAAAAAAGTGATCATCCATAAAGATGACCACGCACAATGACCGCGGGACGCCATTCAGCCCCCCCGTGAACACGGTACAATCAATTCCTCGTGATCTGGAACACCTCGACGATGCTCCCGTACCAGCAATCGGCAGGTCTCCTGACTCGTAAGTCATCACGCACCTTCGTCTTCCCGGCTTTCGCCAGTGACTGTCCTTTTCTGACACAGAGGGTGCGCTCGTTACATACAGTGACGAGATCGTACAGGCCTTTCACCTGTTTCCCTATTATCCGTTCCATTCCCACAGGAACAAACGGCACCGATTCCTTATTCAGTTCTCTAATATGATAACATATCACCCGCTTTTTTGCAATACCTCAGGCAACGCAGATTGTTGACAAGCATCCTGCAATGTGGTATCTTTATAGACAGCAATGAGTGATTCAAGTGCGCCAAAGGCGTACGATAAAGCTGAATACTACTGTCCAAGTGCTTTTCCGTGGAAACGGAAAAGGTAAAAGGAAATCGGGTGAAAGTCCCGAGCGATCCGGTCACTGTAAGCGGTTATCCCAGGGCATATGCCATTGCCGAAAGGCGAGAAGGCGCATTTGGAGCGATTCCGTAAGCCAGGAAGCCTGCTTGGATGGAACGATGAGTATCTTCCGAAGAAAGTAGCTTGTCTGAAATGATGCGTTATGGGCTTGCCTGGCAGGGCAAGTCCGGTTTCGTTGTAGTTTTGGATAAGCCATTTTCCGTTCAGATACGGGAAATGGCTTTATTTTTTACTCATTGACTTCATTTTGAAAGGTTCGAGACACAATGAAAAACCGAAAAATCCTGTCCATTCTGCTTGCTGCCGCTCTGATGATCAGTGCGTTGGCGCTCATGGCTCCCAGCTTCTGCCTTACCGCAGCTGCCAATGCGGAAACGGAAGCTGACCACTACCCCGTAACGATCAACACCTATGACTATGAAAAAAATCCCATCCAGGTCACCTTCCAGCAGTGCCCGCAGAAGGTAATTTGCACCAACCAGAGCCAGACGGAGCTGATGCTGTACTTTGGCCTGGATGAATACATCGCCGGAATGGCATATCTGGACGGAGCCGTTCGGAATGACCTGAAGGAGCAGTATGATGCGTTGGCTGCTGCCGGAAAAGAGCTGACGGTGAAGGGCTATCCTTCCAAGGAAGTGGTTCTGTCCCTGGAGCCGGATTTCATTTTCGGCTGGAGAAGCGCTTTCTCGGACAATGCCCTGGGCAATGTGGCCGAATGGCATGACCTGGGCGTGGCCACTATGATCCTGCGCTGCTCCAATAACACCGTCCCTGCGGAGGAGCGGAATCTGAATGCGGTGCTGGCAGACATTGCCGATATTGGTGCGATTTTCAACATTGAGGACAAGACGGATGCCTATATTGCCGATACAAATGCCCTGCTGGAAAAGGTAGCACAGAAGGTTGCCTCCATCGATCAGCCCTTGTCCGTAATTGTGATTGAGCCTTCTGAGGGCTCCTGGTACTGCTGGGGTGCCAGCACCCTGACGGGCTCTCTGGCGGTGGCTGCCGGCGGTGTGTATGCCTGCCCCGATGGCGGTACGCTGTCTGTGGAGGATCTGGTAAATCTGAACCCCGATGTGATTATCGTAGATTACATGGAGAAGGAAGGCGTGTCCACCGAGGAATGCGCCCGCAATGCCATCGAAACGGTGACCTCTGTTGGAGCTCTGGCGGAAATCCCCGCAGTGGCCAACGGCAAGGTAATGGCCGTTAACCTGACCGATGTCTACGGAGGAGGCATCCGTATGGTGCCTTCTGTGGAGGCAATGTTCAACTTCATGTACGGAGAATAAGAAGCATCGATACCAAGCCACTCCGGTGGAAACCCCGCCGGAGTGGCGAATGGCCATATCAAGGAAGGTGTATCGGATGGACAAGCATTTGCGCCAGCGTCATTTGATGCTGAGTGCCTTGACAGTGGGCTTTGCCGGACTGTTCGTGTTCTCTGTGCTTCTGGCAGTGACCATCGGTGCGGTGAAAATACCCCTGTGGGATGTTTACCGCATTATTCTATATAAGCTGACCCATATCCCCATTGGTGAGGCGAGCTTTCTTTCCAAGGGAACCGTTTATGAGATTGTCTGGAATATTCGGATGCCCCGGGTTCTTATGGGGGCAATCATTGGGGTGCTGCTAGCGATGTGCGGCGTGGTCATGCAGGCCACCGTACAGAATCCTCTGGCAGACCCCTATATTCTGGGTATCTCCTCCGGTGCTTCCTTGGGTGCCACCTTTTCCATTATGATTGGCGCATCTGCGGTATTTACCGGCGTGCTTGCGGGAATGGGCACCGCTTTCTGGGCCTTTGCCGGGGCGTTGGGGGCCATGAGTCTGGTGATGCTGCTTGCCAGTATGGGTGGGGGGAGAATCACCTCAGCTAAGCTGGTGCTGGCGGGCAGTGTGGTAGGCAGTCTATGCAGTTCCTTTACGAATATGATTATTTATGTGGGCAACAGCAATTCGGAGGACATGAAAACCGTGTCCTACTGGCTGCTGGGCAGCATGACCTCCGCACGCTGGGAGAAGCTCCTGCTTCCGGGCATCTGCATGGGGCTGGGGCTTTTGTTCTTCCTGACCCAGGGCCGGACGCTGAACACCCTGCTGCTGGGAGATGAAGCAGCCATCACCCTGGGCGTGGATTTGGCAAAGCGGCGAAAGGTGTATATGGTACTGACCTCCCTGCTGTCCGCTGTGGCGGTGTGTACCTGCGGCATTGTGGGCTTTGTAGGTCTGATGATTCCCCATATCGTCCGGGGCTTTGTGGGGTCGGATCATCGCTTTCTGCTTCCCATGGCAGCATTGACCGGAGGCATCTTTCTCATCTGGGCGGATGTGCTGGCCAGAGTGCTGATTGCCAACACGGAGATTCCCATTGGCGTGATTACTTCCGCTGTGGGTGCTCCGATTTTCGTCTACATGATGGTGAAAAAATCCTATGGATTTGGAGGGCACGACTGATGGAGCTGAAAGCGACGGATGTGGTGGTTCGCCTGTCCAGAAAGGACATTGTGAAGCAGGCTTCCCTTCAGGTAAAGGGAAGGCAGTTTGTGGGACTGCTGGGGCCCAACGGCAGCGGAAAGACCACCCTGCTGAAAAGCGTGTACCGGGTATTAAAGCCAGCCTCAGGAATCATCACTCTGGATGATACGGATATCACCCGGCTTCCCCATCGGGAATCTGCGAAACGGATGGGTGTGGTCAGCCAGTTTACAAACATGAGCTTCGATTTTACGGTGGAGGAGGTCGTCCTCATGGGCAGAGCCCCCCACAAAAAGGCACTGTCCCGGGACACCGCAGAGGATTTTCAAATTGTAGAGGATAGTCTGCGCCGGGTGAATATGCTGGAATTCCGGGATCGCAGCTTTCTCACCCTGTCCGGCGGGGAGAAGCAGAGAATCCTGCTAGCAAGAACATTGGCACAGCAGGTGGACATGATGATTCTGGATGAACCCACAAACCATTTGGATATCAAGTATCAGATTCAGATCATGGATGTGGTGAAATCCTTGAATATTGGTGTCTTGGCGGCGCTGCATGACCTGAATCTGACGCTGATGTACTGTGACTATGTGTATGTGATGAAGGACGGCTGCGTGGTTGCCCACGGCTGCCCGGAGCAGATCATCACGTCGGAGCTGATCCGGGAGGTTTACGAGGTGGATTGCGATGTGATGCGCCATCCGAAAACCGGAAAGCTGAATGTGGTATACTTCTCTCAAAGTGAATGGGGGTAAAAAATGAAGATCGCCATTCTGGCCTGCCTGAAGGCCAACGATGTGTGCGCCGGAGTGGGGTGCCTAGATGCGCTGGAGCAGCGGCGGGCCTATTTCCGGGAATATGCCGGTGAGCAGGTGCAGCTGTGTGCGTTCCTGCGGTGCAGCCAATGCGGTGTGGACCCGGAAGCAGATGCTGGAATGATGGAAAAGCTGGAACGAATCGTCAGCTGCGGCGTGGAAACCGCCCACATTGGAATCTGCGCCTCCCACCGGGACGGCACCCACTGTCCCCATATGCAAAGGTCTGCGGATTTGCTGGAAGAAAAGGGCATCCGCGTTGTATGGGGAACCCATTGAACTGGATTTGTAAAGAAACCCATCACAGAAAACACGCCGCACCTCCTCAAGAGTGTGCGGCGTGTTTCCAGCTAGGGAAATCATACCAGAATGATTGGGCAGCATTCCGAAATGACAAAAGAAAAGGAGTACCGATGCTTCCGGCAGCTGCTCCAACACAGATACAAGAAGAAAAATCTGTCACCTGTCAGAAGCATCGGTAAAGGGGGTATTTCCTATGTGCCTTTATTATACAACATCGTTGAGAAAAAGGGAAATAGAAAACATTTATGGCACTCTTTCTTCTTTGGCATGGGTAGGAGAGAATAATTTGAAATAGTTTTGCAATCTGATTACGGCATGGAGCATAGCATGGGGTTCCCCTGGGCGTTCGGCTGGATTTACATTGCCAGCGCTGCCCGGCCGTAGGAATCCGCAACCAGGATCGCATTGTAGACGCGCTCGGCGTCCACTTGGAAGGGGAGGTTGTGCATGGTATCGTTTACAGCGCAGGCTGCCTCGGCAACGGGCATCAGATGTTCACGGCTGTCATCGGTGATGCCCAGCTCCTTCAGCGTAACCGGCAACCCGACAGCGGTCATCCAGTTCAGCATAACACACAATTCCTCCTCGGGAATCTGCTCCAAAACCAGCTGGGTGAGGGTACCGAAGTTGACCTTTTCGCCGTGCTGCATGTGGTGGCATTCCTCCAGGACAGTCAGGCCGTTGTGGATGGCATGGGCACCCGCCAGACCGCCGGACTCAAAACCAATGCCGGACAGCAGCGTATTGGCCTCAATGACCCGCTCTACGGCAGGGGTGCAGGTGTGGGTTTCCAATGCGGATTTCGCCAGCAGACCGTCATTCATCAGCGTGTCAAAGCACAGCTTTGCAATGCCCAAGGCCGCAACGCTGACCTTGCCGCCTGCACAGGTGCTGGCACCGGAAAGGCAGCAGGCTCTTGCCTCAAAGCAGGTGGCCATGGCATCGCCCATGCCGGAAACCGTCAGCCGGACAGGGCTGTCGGCAATGATCTGGGTGTCCATTATGACCAGATTGGGATTAGAGGGCAGGAACAGATACTCCTGGAATACGCCCTCATCGGTATAAATGACGGAAAGTGCGGAGCAGGGAGCGTCAGTGGAGGCGATGGTGGGGCAGATGATGACCGGAGCTCCCACATGGTAGGCCACAGCCTTTGCGGTGTCGAAAATCTTGCCGCCGCCGACACCGATAACCACGTCACACTGCTTCTCTTTGACGACGTCAACCAGTCGGTTAATCTCATTCATAGAGCATTCGCCATTAAAATAGTCAAAAATCACATCGGCATCGACACCTGCAAAGCTGGCTTCAATCTGGGAACCCTGACGGGTATATCCACCCTTGGAGATCACGCACAGCGCCTTTTTGCCCAGCCCAGCGGTATATTTACCGATGTTGTTTATTTCGCCCGGGCCCTGAATGTATTTGGAGGGGGAGATGAAGATGGTTGACATCATGCACAATCCTTTCTGACATGGTTTATGCTTATGAAAACACGCCGCACATCTGACTGCAAGATACGCGGCGCATTTCCATAAGAAGGTGATTTCAAAGAACGAGGAAGGTTCGTTCTGAGAAAACTTGTTTTGTCAACACACCGACACGCATGGATGGACCAGTCAATATCCATGTAGTTTCGGTGTGTTATCAATTGAAGTTTATTGACGCTCCCATCATATCATTCCTGTGCGCTCCCGTCAATTCAACTTCCGAATGGCACAGATTCCATTCTTGTATGGATAGACTTGATTTCTCTGACCCTTTTTCCCATAAAAGCGGTGTCATTTGGGGGTAAAACAGCTTAAAGCAAATCAAAATATGACATCGAAGATTGCCACAAAGGAGCAACTGACTTCTTATGACATTTCTCACAAAAAGATAAAAAGAGCCTGCCGAAAAATTCACTGACCCCGCAAGCGGCCATCTTTTTTCGGCAGGCTCCTATTTTTTTGAAACCCAGAAGAGAGAAAGGTGATTGAAAACGGAATGACAGACATTCCGGTGTGGCATGGCTCAGAAGCCGTCTGTATAGGCAACCTCATTTCGCTGTAACGTCAATTCGTTGATGAAATCCCGGTCCAGCTTGCTGTACCGGTAGCCGGCCCGGCTGATAAGCAGGTCCTTGAATTCACAGCTGTTTTTGATTTTGCGCTGGACCAGGTTGTTCTGCTCCAGCAGCTGCACGGGCAGGGGAGATGTCCACATATACGCCAGGGAGTTGGCCCGCAGCAGGTCAAACTGCATGGCACGGTCATAAACCAGAATCCGCTTGTTATTCAGCGTATCCGTTGCTCTGCTGTGGCTGCTCACCCGAACATAGGGCACATGGTCATCCCCAAAGGCGACTTCAATATAAGGGGCAAACTCCTCTGCCGTCAGCTTGGACTGTCGGGCAAGGGGGTGATTCTGGGACATCAGCGCCACAAAGTGGGACTGCCACAGATTTTCATATTGCAGCCCCTTTTCCGCCAGATTTTTCAGAAAATAATCCTCGTCCTCTACATGGCAGCGGATGATACCCAGCACAAAATTTCCAGTGGCCACCTTTTCAATTACATTCAGGGAGCTGGTTTCCAGAATGTCCAGCTCCATTTCCCGGCTGTTGTCAAAAGAGCACAGGAATTTCGCCGCAGCCTGGGAAATATAGCTGGCTCGGGGAATGGCAAGGCTGAAGACCTGGTTTACAGAATCTCTGGATTGCAGGGACAGCTCCATCTTTTCAATCTGCGCCACAATTTTCCGGGCGTGCTCCAGAAATTCCCGTCCCTTCTGGGTGGGAACCACTCCCTTGGAGGTGCGGCGAAATATGGAAAAGCCCAGACTGTTTTCCAGGTCCTTGATGGCTTTGCTCAAGGTGGGCTGGGTCATAAACAGATTGTCCGCGGCCTGGGTGATGGAGGCTGTTTTTTCTACCTCCAGTGCGTAGTTGAAGTACAGCGTATTCATCCTTGATCCCTCCAAAAAGGCAGCAAAAACCGCCGTATTGCTACGGCGGCAATCAAAACAGCTTCCCTTTCATCGGAAAAAGCATACACAAAACTGCCATGCGCCAATCGACGCACAGCTTTTTTCTGCCCAATGAAAGAAAACATGTGAGAAAGACGATCCGTAGACTGCGAATCCGAAATTCCACATTCAGGCAGGTCTCCTGACTTTGATCATCGCCATTTTCCTCTTCCCGGTTTCCCAGTGAGCAATCGAAAACAGCTCCCATACACAGTGACAGCATCGTGCCGGATTCCCACCGGCTTCCCTTTTCACCCGTCCGTGTTGATTCCACCCCGGGCACCTGAATGGTACATTTTTTCGTTCCGATATAATTATACTGATAGATAGAGGACTTGTCAATTCATTTTCTGGCAGCGCTGAGAATCATCTCCTCCAACCGTTTCCCGGCGGCAGAGGCTGGAAGATCCTTTCGTTTCAGGAAGCACAGAGAGCGCACCGGAATGGGTTCTTTCAGCCGCAGCCGGTAAACGCTTCCCTCCGGGGCCTCGGACAGAAAAGCTTCCGGGACAAAGCCAATTCCAAGATTGCATGCCGCGATGGGGAGAATCTGGTCGGAAGTCGTCACCTCCACCTCTGGGCAAAAGCGCAGTCCATGGCTGGCAAACCAGGTGCTGTAGACCTGATACATCAATGTATTGGCGTCCAGGGAAATGATCGGATAATGGGTCAGCTGCTCCAGATCGCATTCCTGCTGGGCAAGGTGCCGAAAGGCGTTTCCACAGACGGCGACCTCCGGAATGTGGCAGAGGATTCGTGCAGACAAGCCTTTCGCCGCCTCCATGGGAACCCGGGCAACGGACAGATCCACAATGCCGTTCTTCAGACTGGTGATTGCTTCGGCAGCGGAGTAATTATAGATTCTCAGCCGCACATTGGGATACTGTTGATGGAATTCCTTCAGAACCGGCAGCAGGAAGCAGCGCAGCGCCACCTCGCTTGCGCCGATGGTGACGGTGCCGCTCTGCAGGGTCTGATCCATCATCAGCTCCTCCGCACCCATCTCCAGCTGCTCCATGGCGATACGGACATGGGCAAACAGCTTTTCTCCGTCGGGGGTCAGCTGAACACCCCGGCTGGAACGAACAAACAGGGTGCAGCCCAGCTCCTTTTCCAGAAGCTTTATGGTTCTTGTCACATTGGGCTGGTTATTCATCAGTGCGGCTGCCGCCCGGGTAATATTCCCGTATTTGGCAACGTAGTAAAAAGCCCTGTAATGGTCCAAATTGATGTACATGCTCAAATCATACCTTTTTTATATTTCCGATATGCAAATAATATATTTTACATATCAATCTGAACTGGATTATAATACAGGCACCTTCGGGAGTCAACAAAAAGAAAGGAAAGAGATATGGAAACGATTTTCGAGTGTATGATGATTCTGTGTATTTGCGCCGGGCTGGCTTGGGAATTGCTGCGTTTTCTCAGCAGCGGCGGACAGTCCGCTGCAAAGTGGGAACGGCTGACCATGATTACCATCTGTATTGGATTTGTGGTGGGAATCGTCTGGAAAGCGATGGAGAAGCCAGTCCCCTGGATATTTGCGTTCTATGTCATCGGCGCGATGCTGAGCTACACCACGGCGGTGTTTTCCTTTCCTGAAAAGAAAGTGTGAGCATCTATGAATAAAGACTTGACCGTTGGCGAACCCTCCAGGGTCTTGCTGAAATTCTGCCTGCCGCTCTTCGGCAGTGTGATTTTCCAGCAGCTTTATAATGTGGCGGACAGTTTTGTGGCGGGCAAATTCGTCGGAGAGGCGGCTTTGGCCGCGGTGGGCAACAGCTATGAAGTGACCCTGATTTTCATCGCCTTCGGATTCGGCTGCAACATCGGCTGCAGCGTGATTGCCTCCCAGCTTTTCGGGGCAAAGCGGTTTGGGCAGATGAAGACGGCGGTATTTACGGCGCTGATTGCAACAGGCGTGCTGTGTGCCGTGCTGATGGCGCTGGGCTTCGGTTTCAGCAGCCAGCTGCTGGAATGGATTCACACCCCGGCGGATATTCTGGCGAACTCCAGGCTGTATCTGGATATCTACATTTTGGGCTTGCCTTTTGTATTTTTCTACAATATTTCCACGGGCATTTTCTCTGCGATGGGGGATTCCAAGACACCCTTTTATTTTCTTGCCGCGTCCTCCGTCTCCAATATCGGCATGGACATCCTGTTTACCACCGCGCTGTCCACCGTGTTCACCCGGGGCGTTGACGGTGTGGCGTGGGCAACCTTTTTGTGCCAGGGGGTCAGCTGCATTCTAGCCGTGATTTTTGTGTTCAGGCGGTTCGGAAGAATTGAAACAGACGAGAAGCCCGAGCTGTTTTCCTGGAGGCTGCTGGGGAAGATTTCTGTGGTTGCAGTGCCCAGTATTTTGCAGCAAAGCTTTATTTCTGTGGGTAACATCATCATCCAGGGCGTGATCAATTCCTTTGGTTCGGCAGTCATTGCCGGATATTCCGCAGCGGTCAAGCTGAACAATCTGGTCATCACATCGCTGACCACGCTGGGCAATGGCATCTCCAACTTCTCTGCCCAAAATTTGGGAGCAGGGAAGCTGGACCGTATTCGCGCCGGTTTCCGGGCGGGACTGGGGCTGGTGTGGACCCTCTGCGTTCCCTTTGCGCTCCTGTATTTCTTCCTCGGAAAAAGCCTTGTGTATATTTTCCTGGATGATGGCTCCGGAGAGGCAATGCAGACGGGGGTCACATTCCTGCGTATCGTGGCACCTTTTTACTTTGTGGTTGCCGCCAAGCTGGTCTCAGACGGCGTCCTTCGCGGCATGGGCAAAATGCGACAGTTCATGACTGCCACCTTTACCGACCTGGTGCTTCGGGTGGTGCTCGCGTTTGGACTCTCCAAGCTCTGGGGAGTGACAGGCATCTGGCTCTCCTGGCCAATCGGATGGAGCGTTGCAACGGTGATGTCCATCTTCTTTTATAGGTCGATTTGGAAGGATAGGGAAACGCATGTGCTGTAAATTCAGGGAAACAATCACTCTGAACTCCCGTTTTGGCGATACAGGGATAGGCCTGCGATCTGTAGCTTGAATCGGGATATCGGAAGGGAAAAGGAAACCACCAGCTGTTGAACTGGTGGTTTTTTCTTGCGGCATTCTACTTGAAATCTGCGTTATGAAATAGATTCATAACAATATGAAATAAAGAGACTACAAAAACCGACGCATCCGCACTATAATTTGGAAAACAGAAATAAGGCTACAGACAAGAATGTGAGGCAGAAAATGCTGGATATCTCTGTAAAACAGATGAAATACGCAGTTGAGATCGCACACTGCGGATCGATCAACCAGGCATCACAGAATCTCTATGTCACACAGTCCAGTCTCAGCAAGGCTATTTTGCAGAAAGAAGATGGAGTATACATGGAAGAAAAGACCGTTACCTTGCATCCTGTTTTGGCACTGCATGGCTATGCAATCGATTTTTCACAGGACCCAGGGAAGTCAACCTACCGATTTTGCGTGAAGTTGGGGGAAATCGAGATTCATCATCACAGTTATGACGGTATTGTAGGATTATGGTGTTTGCCGCCGGAATCCGGGGATGAAGAAGTGAAGGTGCTTCACACCGGCGATGAAGCGGAAATCACTTTTGACAGTAGAGTTCACGACAGCGAACCGGATTACATAGAGATTGCAAATCATCACTATGGGAAGCGTGCTGTTTTCTCTTATAGCAAGGTGGAGAAAACGGCATAAGACACTCGTGGCAAGCAATGCATATGGCGCGCCATATGGGAAAAACGCTCATCTCCGCTTCGGTAGAGATGAGCGTTTTCTGCTTGTTAAGGCGCTGCCCCAATCCCCGCAGAACACTGAAAGTGTGTTCTGAAAACGCTGGAAAATTCCAGCGGCTGCGCGATTTTGCAAATCGCTTAAATTGGCATCACCCCCACTTTTTCTGTTACTCTGTGAGGAGAGAGCATCTGTTTCAAGCTCCATTTTATCATCTATTCACATTCCAAAACAGCATCTCCAGATTCATTTGACTTTCCTCCTCCAGAAAACCGTCTTTCGCATTGTCTTCCAGATAGGTTTTCAGAAAAGGGATTGATTTTTCTTCGGGGACTCCGAAAATGTGGAAATAGATGGGATACTGCTCCAGGGCTGTGTCGGTGCTGATGCGGTGGGTGGAATGGGTGGACATGCTTTTCATCCGGAAGGGTCTGCCGGAGAGGGACAGGGCGTTCCGATAGTGCAGTGCCTCTGTGGTCATGCCGCCCTGGGGGTGGATGTCCAGTGCGGCCATCATGGCCTTGCGGTGCTTGTCCCGGGAGCCCCGGGCTGTAGTGATCAGGCAGCAGGTTTTGTTTGTGATGGATTCCATCCGTTCCAGTTCTTCCATATTGCAGATGGCCGGACACATGGAGCTGAAGGCCACATCGTAGGTTTGTTTCGGTGCGAATTCCTCCCAGGTGGATTGAACGGTTTCAATTTCAAAACCGCATTGGACGGCACGGATTTTCAAAACATCCAGGCATTCCTGGCTGGCATCCAAGGCAGTAACACGGCAGCCAACCCGGGCAAATTCCAGGGCGTAGCTGCCTAGCCCTGCGCCGATGTCCAGCACGGTATCTCCGGGCTGAACTGCTCCTTCTTCCAGCAGGGCTGCAACAAAGACATTGGGTTTTTCCGGCAGGGAAAAGGGGGCATCCTTTTGCCGCTGCGCCAGATAGGCATAGTAGGGCAGCCATTTCTTGCCCCGGGCGATCCGCTGCTCCCGGGTGCCGTGGTGACCGGCTTGCTCCCAGTTTTTCAGGGCTTCCTCCAGCGTCAGCATTGTCTGCCCCGCTTTCTGTCATTCCAGGCAGCCAGGAAGCCGAAGCTGATCCAGAAGCTCTCCCGCTCCAGAATTTCCCGGTAGAGGACCTGTGCCGTTTCTCTCTCGCCGATGTGTTCACAGTAGGCGGCGACACCGTAGGCCATCATGGAAAATTCCAAATCCTCCCGCTGAATGTCCAGCTCCCAGAGGGCATCCTCCAGGGAAATCCTTCCCAGGGCGACCCGGACGGCGAAAGCATAGGCAGTATGATGGCCCACATTCATATCATCACGGTAATTTTGCAGCAGGCTGGCTTCTCTCCCGCTGCGCCAGGACGCAATCATGCTCCAGTAGATTGCCCCGATGCCCAGCTCGTCGTCGCAGACCTCCCAGCAGTGGGAGAATTCCCGGATGGCCATGCCGTAAACACCGGCATAAAACCAGCACAGTCCCATGCGGTAGCTCAGGTCGCTTTCTTCGCCCCCCAGCATCCGGCAGCGCTCGAAGTCCGCCATGGCCTTCTCCGGCTGCAAGGTGGCCAGATACTTTCCTCCCCGCTGCCGGAGGGCGTCCATGCGGTTGGACTCCAAAAGGATGGCATGGGAATAGGCTTCAATGGCTTCCAGATAGCGCAGCTCGTGACTGAGAGATTTTCCCAGCTTCATCCAGCCATCGAAGGAATCCGCACTCTGCCTCAGCTGACAGGGCTTCCCATTCAGCTGGCTGGCGGCGGAAGCGTGAAATTCAGAAAAGAAAGGCTCCATATTATCCCTCCGAAATGGTGTCCCTCCTGCCCTCGAAATAGAGGCTGAGGAAGAAGAATGACAGCGACAGCAGCATGATGCAGATGCCCGGCGTCAGCAGATAGGAATAGGCCTGCCGGATAAAGGCCCCCCGTTTGTAAGCAAAGTTAATCATCGTTCCCCAGGTGGGGTGGTACAGGTCACCAAAGCCCAAAAAGCTCAGGGTGGATTCCATCATGATGCAGCTGTTCACCCCCAGCAGGAACCGGGAGATCAGCACATCATAGAGATTGGGGAGGATGTGGTGCACTGCGATATGCACCCGGTCATAGCCCTGGATGATGCAATTCTCAATGAAGGTTTGCTCATTCAGATGCATCACCTTGGAGCGGACATTTCTGGCGATGCCCACCCAACTGAAGGCGCAGATCAGCCAAATTAGATTCCACTGGGAGCTTCCCACAAAGGAGGCCAGCACAATCAGCGTAATCAGCCGGGGCAGCAGGACGAAAATGTTAATCAGGCCGTTGAAGAAATGGCCAACAAAGCCCCGGCAGGCAGCCGCCGTGCCGATGGCCGTGCCCAGGAGCATGGTCAGCAGGCTGCTCATCAGTCCGATGAACAGCGTTTCCCGGGTGCCGTAGACCAGCTCAGTGAAGATGTCATAGCCCAATGCGTTGGTTCCCAATAGATGCTCCCCGGTGCATGTCTGCCAGGGGGCGAACATCTGCTTCACCCCATAGGGGGTGAACAGCTGGGGGAAAAGCGCCATCAGCAGGAAAAGGGACAGGAGCAGGCAGCCCAGAATCAGAGGAAGCAGCCGTCTATTTCTCATGGCGCAGCCTCACTTTCGGGTCGATGGCAATGCAGATGAAATCCGTCACCACGATGGAAATGACCATAATCAGCGTGGTCACAAACAGGATGCCCTGCATCAGCGGATAGTCCAGGGTGTACACCGCATCGGTGAGCAGCTTGCCCATGCCGTTGATGGAGAAGATATTCTCGATAATCAAAGAACCCCCCACGCAGGTACTGACGCTCATGCCCACCATGGTGATGAAGGGCTGGGCGATGTTTTTCAGAAGGTAATGGTATTTGATGGTATGGTCAGACAGTCCCCGTTCCTTGGCGTAGAGGATGTATTTTTCATCCGCAACCCGGCTGGCGGTGTTGCGCATCAGCAGATACCGGGAGGGGGTTGTGGCAATTGTCAGGGTCAGCACCGGCAGAAAGAGATGCTTCAGCCGGTCAAGGAGCCACGCAGGGCCCGTTCCAGGATGGCTGGAGCTGAGGCCCGTATAGGGCAGCCAGCGTACCCGGAAGCAAAACAGAATAATCAGCACCAGTCCGATCAGAAAGGTTGGGATGGTGTTCACCACAATCATGGCGGAGGTGGACAGCCGATCCGAAAGGCTGTCCTTTTGATAGCCATTGTGGAGCCCCCACACAAGGCCCAGGACGGTGGAGAGCAGTACGCTGGGCAGTGTGATTTGCAGGGTTATGCCCAGCCTTTCCAGAATCAGAGCGGAAACCACGGCGTTCTTTTTGTAGGAATAGCCCAGGGTGCCGTCCAACAGGGAGCGCAGATAGAACCCGAACTGGACGAAGCCGCTTTCCTTCAGATGCAGGGCGTTTTCGTAAAATTCCTGCTGGGCGACGGTCATATCCTCCTCGGAAAAGCCGGTGAGATAGGCGATGGGATTTCCCGGCAACAGCCTGGGCAGCAGGAAATTCAGCACAATCACAATCAGGAAGCACACCAAAGCCACAAGGATATTTTTTGAGTATTGCTTCAAGGATGTCCCTCCTTAAAAGACTGCCATAGCGAGACCAGCCCGAAGGCCGGCCTCGCTATGGGATAGATTTCTTACTTTTCGGAAATGGTAAACCAGTTGTTTACATTGTTGATGCCAAAGGTGTAGTCAATGGTGATGTTTTCAAAGCGGGCAGCGTGGGCATGAACCATGTTGTCCCAGTACAGAGCCAGCAGGGGCGTGTGCTGGGCATAGAAGTCCTGGAGCTTTCCGGCGGCGGCGGTGTATTCCTCCACATTGGCGGCGGCGCTCATTTCAGAAAGAATCCCCTGGAATTCCTCATCAAAGACCTGGCAGCCGCCCTGAACGGGATGATTGCCGCTTACATAAATAGAGCCCAGGCCATTCATCATACCCATACCGGCCACGGTGTAGCCATAGATAGCGGCCTCCATGGTGATGTTGTTCTCGGAGAACTTGTTGCTGGTTTTCGCGTTGTAGGAGTCACCGTCCAGAGCATCCAGCGTAACCTGAATTCCGAACTGCTCCAGCTGGGTCTTCACCAGCTCGGCGTAGCCCACATGGGCGGTCTTTCCCGCATTGACCGTCAGCGCGAAGGAAGCCACATTCCCTTGGGCATCCACATAGAAGCCGTCAGCGTTCTTCTCGGTGTAACCGGCAGCAGCCATGTATTCGGCAGCCTTTTCGGTATCGGTGGTCAGCTTATCGGTTTCCTTGAAGCCAATGGTGGAGGTGGGGACAAAGCCGGTGTTGGGGATTTCGGCAAAGGCACTGCCAAAGTAGGTCTTGAAGGCTTCATAGTCCAGGGCATAGGAAACAGCTTTACGCAGATTCTCGTCCGCGAAGGGGCCCTTGGCGTTGTTGAAGGCCAGAACTGCGGGCTCGTTGGCGGCGGAAACGCTTTCCAGGGTCACATTCTCGGAGGCTGCCAGAATGTCCTGATAGGTGGCGGGAACGCCCATGGAGTAATTCCAGGTGAAGTCGATGTCGCCCATTTGCAGAGCCATGTACATGGTGTCCTCGTTGCTGAACAGCTGGTATACAATGGTATCCACGTTGGGGGCGGTGGGATAATGGGGATTCACCACAAAGGAAATGGTGCCTGCATCCTTGTTGAAGGAGTCGAACATATAGGGGCCGCAGCCGATGCGCAGATCATCACTGGTTGGTTCGTCCTTGCCCTCCAGAATGTGCTTGGGCACCACCCGGAAGGAGGTCATGTTGCTCAGCTCCCGGACGTTTGCCTTGGCCAGGGTCAGGGAGATGCTCATGCCGTCCTCGGACAGCTCGTAACCGGAATATTTGGCAGCGGTGGTCTTGCCCTCGGAATCGGTCTGGTCAATCAGGTTGGCGCTGCCGTGAGCATCATCGTATTCCAAAGTGAACAGAATGTCCTCGGCGGTCACCTTTTCGCCGTCACACCAGTGCATTCCTTCCACAATGGTGTAGACCCAGGTCTGGGCATCCTGGGTTTCGTAGGTGGCAAGCAACGGATGATAGCCGCCAGTGGTGTCCTGGCAGACCAGGGGCATGGCGCTGACACCGCTGGACAGCATTTCGTAGGCGTACTCGCTGCTGTCGGCAACCTCAATGACAGAGGTGGTGCCGATGGTGACCTTTTCGATGGGAGCGGCGCCTGCTGTGACTGCCAGCAGGGAAATCGACAGTGCCAGAACCATCAGGACGGAAAACAGTTTTTTCATCGCTCTTTCTCCTTTGCAACAAATTGATCAAATAAATATATTTGATGACACAGGTAATTCACCAGCTCCCGGTCATGGCTGATGAGCAGGACGCTGCCGCCCCGGTCAAGCATCACCCGCTTCACCAGGGCGATGACGTTGGCCTGGGTGGACACATCCAGCATGGAGGTGGCTTCATCCAGAATCAGCAGTCTGGGCTGGAACAGCAGGCATCGGGCAATGGCAACCCGCTGGGCTTCTCCGCCGGAAATCTGGTGAGGAAGATGCTCCAAAATGCCCGGCTCCAGTCCCACCTGTGCCAGTGTGTCGTTGATTCGCCGGGTTTCCTCCCGCCGGGGGGCCAGAGCGTGGTATCGAATCAGCTCCCGGAAGCCGTTTCCCAGCTTCTGGCTGCCGTCCAGGGAGGAATAGGGCTGCTGATAGACCATCTGAATCTGGATGCCCCGCTTCCGGTCATAGGGCGTGTCCGCAGAATAAAGGAGCCTGTCGTCCAGATACACGCTGCCGGAATCCGGCTTCAGCACGCCGCAGAGAAGCTTTGCCAGGGTGGATTTGCCGATGCCGCTGGCACCGTAGAGGCCCACGATCTGCCCCGGGGCGATCTCCATATTCAGATCATCAAAAATCAGCCTGCCGCCAAAACGTTTTTGCAAGTGCTCTATCCGAATCATATCAAATGATTGCACCACCATTCTCTCTGCCCAGACTGATGATGCTCTACGTTTACCCGGCAGCTGGGTCTAGCAGCCTGGCATCGGCGGAAAAAGGGGCATTCCCCGGTTTCGGAGTGCAAAACCGGCGTTTCCCGCATCCCGTTTTTGATCAGAGACAGAATGAGCGCACAGGTGTATTGATTTCTGGGTGCGTGCAGAATCTGGGAGGACGGCCCCTTTTCCATCATCCTGCCGCCGCAGAGCACCAGGGTTTCGTCGCATAATTCCGCCAGAGTAATATCGTGGGTGATCATCAGCTTCGCCGCATGGGGGAAAACCGTTTGCAGCAGCTCCATGAATTTCAGCTTAGCCCCGTCGTCCAGACCGTTGGTAGGCTCGTCCGCAATCATCAGAGCCCCCCGGGAACAGGCGGAGATGGCAATGGTCACCCGCTGGGCCATGCCGCCGGAGAGCTGAAAGGGATACTTGTCCAGAAGCTTCTCCGGCTCCGGGAACCCAACCAAGGCCAGCTTGGAGAGGGCTTCCTGTTCCAGCTCTGCGCGGGGAATGCCGATCTTTTTCAGATTGTCATACAGGTGGTGCCGGATTTTTCGGGAAGGGTTCAGCGATTCCAGACCGTTCTGGGGGATGTAGACAATCCGATCCCCAAGGAGCTTCCGGGCAGAGCGGCCTGTCAATTCGTCACCGCAGAACAGAATCTTCCCATCCTTCATTTGGACATTTCCCGGCAGCAGCCCCATGATGGAGCGGGCAATCATCGTCTTGCCGGAACCGGTCTCCCCGATCAGCGCAAGACTCCTTCCTTCTTCCATGGAGAACCGGACACCGCTGACCAGTTCTTTTTCGGATTGCTCCAGCTTCGCGGAAATCGTCCCGCTGTCATAGTTCAGAACCGTAGTGCCACCTTCTCTCTTTTTCTGAAAGTATTCTATCACATATCCTTTCGCCTTTTAAGCCCCCCGGGGGGATAAAATGCGTGAAAAGTGAATAGCGAAGTAACCGTTTTTCACTGTTCACTCAATTTATCCCCCTACCCGGGTTGTGAAGGCAAAGCTGTTCGATTCCTACACCTGCGAATGCTGCGGCGAAAGCATCGGTGCAAACTGGATTCGCATCATGGGCGGCAAAAAGGTCTGCCTGGACTGCTGCGAAGCCTACAACCGGCTTGATGTGTGAGCCGTAAACATCCTCCTTTGTATGCGGGAAAGGATATACTTCCTCCGGCCGTTTTGATTGCCTGAACGATAGCCCATAAATGAACGATAGGACTGTCAGGTTTGGCATTTTTCCTGCGTAGGAGGATATATTGGTTCAATCGTTCTGGTGCTATAAAACGGAAAAGTTGGAATTACCCTCATTTTCTTGGATAATTCCAACTTTCTCTTGCCATAAAAATGAAATTACCTGATTTGACATGGTATCAAATCAGGTAACTTATCTGAGAACATTGCGCTTCCCGGCACAGTCCCTGGTGGCAAATCGCGGTTTGATGTTTCCCCCCACTCCACCCCGCCACAGGAAGCGCCCCGTGGAAAAAGGTCCGGAAGCGGATCCGAGGAAAAATGGCATTGCCGCGCTCTGAACCGCCAGGTGCTGAGGGAATCGACAGGGATCCTTCATACTTATTTCAAAACGGAGGAACAAAAATGACAGTCGCGGAAAAAGCGGAACGGATCATCCAGGACATCCGGCAGGAGACGGGAACAAACCCGGTTCGGATCTTCCATAACATTGCGCAAAAGGAGTATATGTCCATTCACGGCCCGGAGCATCACATTCTGGATGGGGCCAGCCTGCTGGTGGCCTACCGCAATGCGGGAGGCGAGCTCGACCTGGAGGCCGCGCTGGAACGGCTGAAGGCGGAGGGGCTTCGGATGCCAGGAGCCATGTGCGGCCTGTGGGGCGTTTGCGGAGCCGTCACCTCCATGGGGGCGGCGCTGGCCATCATCGACGGCACCGGTCCCCTGTCCGGGGACGGGACCTGGGGCGACCACATGAAATTCACCTCCGGGGCAGTGGCGGAGCTGGGGAAAATCAACGGCCCCAGATGCTGCAAGCGGGATGCCCTGCTGGCATTCCGGCAGGCGGTCGCCTATGTGAACGAGAACTATCCCGTCACATTGGAGCAGGAGGAGCCCCTATGTACTTATTCCTCCCAAAATGCCCAGTGTATCGGAAAGAGGTGCCCCTTCCATGGATAAGAAGAAGGTAGCCTTCATTTGTGTTCACAATTCCTGCCGTAGCCAGATCGCCGAGGCGCTGGGAAAGCACCTTGCTTCCGATGTGTTTGAAAGCTATTCCGCCGGAACGGAAACAAAGCCCCGCATCAACCCGGACGCGGTGCGGCTGATGAAGGCGCTTTACGGCATCGATATGGAAAAGACCCAGTATTCCAAGCTGATTTCCCAAATCCCGGCGCCCGACATCGCCATCTCCATGGGCTGCAACGTAGGCTGCCCCTTCATTGGCAGAGCCTTCGACGACAACTGGGGCCTGGAGGACCCCACCGGGAAATCCGACTCCGAATTCAGAGAAGTCATCGCCCGAATCAAAGAAAAGATCATAGCCCTGAAAGAATCGCTGAAAAAGATGGATTGAACGAGAGGAGATCCCGATTTCACGCAGACTTTGCCCACCAGCGCAAAGACGCTGGTGGGCAAACTATGGAAAGGCCCCAATAATGGGGCCTTTCAGCGTATCATTCAATGGTGATGTCCTTGATGTTCACTTCGTTTCCTGTGAGCAGCCAGGTTTGGCCGCTGCCGCAGTGGGGGCAGATCTTACCCTGGGGCACCGTGTCGTAATCCCTGCCGCAGCTGTCACAGTGGGTAACGGCATGGATCTGCTCCACGTTCAGCGTGCAGCCCTCCAGCAGTGGGACCCGCTTGCAGTTCCAGTTCCACACATCGATCAGGTAGTCCGGGATGATGGTGGAAACCTCACCGATCTCCAGCGTGACCGTATGCACCTTCCGTGCCCGGTTTTCTTCTGCCACCTTTACCACGCTGTCGGCAATATGAAATACAACGCCAAGCTCATGCATGGGTCAGTCCTTCTTCTTAAAAAGGTCGGAGATGTCCTCCCCCAGCCGCTTGACGGCCATGGAGGCAACCACCTTGATCTTGTCCTCCGCCCGGCGCATGTCGGTGCACTCGGGGTGATCCCGCTTCAGATGGATGGCGTCAAACATGCACTTGGTGGTGCAGACGCCGCAGCCGATGCACTTGTTGGGGTCAACCCAGCTTGCGCCGCAGCCCAGGCAGCGGGCCGTCTCGATCTTCACCTGCTCCTCGGTAAGGGTCTTGTGGGCATCCCGGAAGGAGTGGGGATCGATGGTCTCGTCCATGCCCGCCTCCTGGCGGCCTGCGTGGTCATAGGAATCCACATAGATGTCGTCCTTGTCCAGCATGATGAAGTCCCGGCGGTTCCGGCCGATCTTCATATCTGCGCCCTTGTGGACATAGCGGTGCAGGGATTCAGCCGCGCATTTGCCCTCTTCGATGGCATCGATGACGAACTTGGGGCCATGGTACACGTCGCCGCCCACGAAGATGTCGGGTTCAGCGGTCTGGTAGGTGAGGGGATCTGCCACGGGGTAGTTGCCCCGCCAGAATTCCACCTTGGTTCCCTCCAGCAGGCTGCCCCACTCGATGGCCTGGCCGATGGCAAAGACGATGTGGTCCGCCTCCAGGGTCATGGTATCGTTCTCATCATAGGCGGGGTTGAATTTCCCGTTCTCGTCCATGGTGCGCAGGCACTTCTTGAAGACGATGGCGGTGACATGGCCCGCTGCATCCACCTTGACCTCCTTGGGACCCCAGCTGTTGCAGATGGCAATGTTCTCTTCCAGGGCTTCGGCGATCTCGTTTTTGGAAGCAGGCATGGAGGCTCTGTCCTCCAGACAGACCATGGAAACCTTAGCGGCACCGAAGCGCTTGGCGGTCTTGACGCAGTCCACGGCCACGTTGCCGCCGCCGACTACCACCACATTGCCTTCCATCCTCTGGCTCTCATCCTCCAGGGCATGGTGCAGGAAGTCCACGGCAATGGAGGTGCCCGCTGCCTGGTCACCGGGGACGCCGGGACGGCGGCCGCCCTGGCAGCCGATGGCAATGTAGAAGGCCTCGTAGCCCTGGTCCCGGAGCTGCTGGATGGTCACATCCCGGCCCACTTCCACACCGCACTTGATTTCCACGCCCAGCTCCCGCAGGACATCGATCTCCGCGTCGATGACATCCTTTTCCAGCTTGAAAGAGGGGATGCCGTACATCATCATG
Source organism: Bacillota bacterium (assembly GCA_028719885.1). Lineage (GTDB taxonomy): Bacteria > Bacillota > Clostridia > Oscillospirales > Oscillospiraceae > Faecousia. The sequence continues at coordinate 59,717 of JAQYLT010000012.1, read as the reverse complement.
CCGCCGGGCTTGGCGCTCTTTTCAAACACCGTGGGCTTGTAGCCGATGGTGGCCAGATAGTAGGCAGCGGAAAGACCGGCAGGGCCGCCGCCGATGATGGCGATCTTCTGGGCCCAGGTCTTGACCCGGTTGGAGGCGATCACCACCGGGGGAATGTAGCGGGTTTTGGCATCAAGATCCTTCTGGGCGATGAACTTTTTGACGGCATCGATGGAAACCGCCTCATCGATGGTGCCCCGGGTGCAGGCGTCCTCGCAGCGCTTGTTGCAGATGCGGCCGCAGACAGCGGGGAAGGGGTTGTCCTTCTTGATCAGCGCCAGGGCGTCGGTGTACCGGCCCTGGGCGGCCAGCTTCAGGTAGCCCTGCACTGCAATGTGGGCGGGGCAGGCGGTCTTGCAGGGCGCGGTGCCCTTGTCGTAGCAGTTCTTTCTGTTGTTGTCCCGGTAGTCGGGGTCCCAATGCTCCGGGCCCCATTTCAGGCCATGGGGCAGCTCATGCTTGGGGTACTCCACGGTCTTGCCCTGCTTGTCGCAGAGCTTCTGACCCAGCTTCACCGCCCCGGCGGGGCAGTATTCCACGCATTTGCCGCAGGCCACGCACTTGGCCTTATCCACCTCGGCGGTATAGGCGCTGCGGGACAGGTTGGGGGTATTGAACAGCTGGGAGGTACGCAGGGCGTTGCAGATCTTCACATTGCAGTTGCAGATGCCGAAGATCTTGTTCTCGCCGTCGATGTTGGTGACCTGGTGGACAAAGCCGTTGTCCTCTGCCACCTGCAGGATGTGCATGGCTTCTTCGTAGGTGATGTCGTGGCCCTTCCCGGTCTCCCGGCAGTAGTCGGCAAAGTCGCCCACGCCGATGCACCAGGAGGAGGGGTCGTCCGCGCAGCCCTCCCCCATGACACCCCGGCTGGCCCGGCAGGAGCACTGGCCCACACCGATGTGGCCTTCGTACTTCTTCAGCCAGTAGGACAAATGCTCCAGATCCACGGAGGTATTCTCCATCTCGATGGCCTTCTCCACGGGAATGACGTGCATACCCACGCCGCCGCCGCCGGGGGGCAGCAGATGGGTCACGCCCTCCAGAGGGATGTAGGTCATGCGCTCGAAGAAGTAGCCCACCTCGGGATGCTCGTCATGCAGGCGCTTGTTGTAGTTGGAGATCTCGCCGCGCTCATTGTAGGAGGGGGTTTCGCTCAGGTTGTCCGCCTCTTCCATGTTGAACATCTCCGCGGAGCCGGGGACGAACATGGTCAGAATGTACCGCTTTTCGGAAGGCGGCGCGGTGCGGCCGTTGTGGTCATAGTGGTAGCCATAGTCGAATTCCAGAAGGCCGATATAGCTCATTTCCTCCAGCACCGCTTCAAAGTGAGCCTTCCCCTCTTCGGTGATGTTGTTCATCTTCATCAGCTGGGGGAGGGTGTAGGGCACACGGACATCCATAGACAGGGCGATGTCCGCCATCTCGTCGGTGAGGATGGCCGCCAGACCCCAGTATTCGGGGTCGTCAGTGGTAATGCCCTTGAGCTTGTGCAGCACCACGTCGGTGACCTTTTTGCCCAGCTTCAGGATCTTCTCCCGGGGCGCGGGATCGCCCTTGCACACGGGGTTCAAGGCACGGTTTTTCAGCTTTTCGTCAATCATGTCTTTTCCTCCTTTATTGCTTCCACTGCGTGATTCTTTCTTTCAGGTAGGCGGCCAGAGCATCCACACCATCTCCGGTTTTTGCGCTGATGGGGAAAATTTGGATCTTGGGATTGCGGCGGCGGGCGAATTCCGTGACCTTTTCCATGTCAAAGTCAAAGTAGGGCAGCACATCGATCTTGTTGATGACCATAGCATCGCAGACCTGGAAGACCAGGGGGTATTTCAGGGGCTTGTCGTGGCCCTCGGGCACAGAGAGGATCATCATATTCATGGCCGCGCCGGTATCGAATTCCGCGGGGCAGACCAGATTGCCCACGTTTTCCAGGATCACCAGATCCAGCTCCCGCGTCTGCAGCTGCTTGATGCCCTGGCGGGTCATATCCGCATCCAGATGGCACATACCGCCGGTGTGGAGCTGTATCACCTTGACCCCGGTCCGGGAGATGGTGTCGGCATCCACATCCGAATCAATATCCGCCTCCATGACGCCGATCCGCAGGTCATCCTTCAGCGCGGCAATGAGCTTCGTCAGCGTGGTGGTCTTGCCGGAACCGGGGGAGGACATGAGATTTACAAGGAAGGTTTTTTCCTTCTTCATCTGCTGCCGCAGACGGTCTGCGTCCCGATCGTTGTCAGCAAAAATGCTTTGCTTCACCTCAATGACACGATAAGTATCCATTCAGGGCTCCTTTCCAAATATTTCGTATAATATTACAATACTAATGATAAATAAAAAAAGGGCGAAATACAAGCAACAAAAGGCAGGATTTGTCGCAATCGCATTTTGTGTATCTTGCTGAACTTTTTAAACAATGGAGGACCGGAACGTTTTTCCTCCACGCTTGTATTTTCCCTGCTTTTATCGTATAATTTTTATAAAAGAAACCCCTGAATCACGCTCCGGAATCCATGTTATGGAGGTGTCACCACCATGTATAAGACGACTGCCCCATCCGGCCTGTCCGACTGCATCGTACAGAGTCTGCTGCTGCTTTTGCAGGACAAGGTCATCGACCAGATCTCCGTGAAGGAAATTGCGGAAAAGGCCGGTGTGAACCGATCCACCTATTACCGTCACTTCGGAACAAAGCAGGATGTGGTCCGCTGCTTTTATCAGCTTCGTCTGGATGAATACCTGTCCTCCGTCAGTGCGAATATCTCCGCCAAAGCCTATTTTACCGGCATGTTTGAGAGCTTCCTTCGGTATAAGAAGGAATTGATCCTGCTGGATCAGCGGGGGCTGTCCTTTCTCCTGCTGGAGGAGCTGAACACCCGCATTGCCCAGGTGCACGGAAACAACAAAGCCGCCGTACACTCCCTGGCGTGCAATTACCACATCGGCGGCGTTTTCAACAGCTTCCGATACTGGCTTTTCGAGGACATGGCAACCCCGCCGGATAAGCTGGCGCACCAGTGCCTGATGTTCCTGCCCCGGGATTTCTGTCCCTATCTGCTGCACAAAGCCCAGTGAGCCGGGGAAGCATATCTGATCGAGTCGGCGCCGCCGAAAGCGGAAACACCACCAGCCCCCTGGCAGGATCGAAAGAAAGATTGGAGGATTTTATATGAATTATCGGGAGGATCGGTACGGAAATCAATTGTCCGTTTTGGGCTTTGGCTGTATGCGCTTTCCCAGGAAGGCGGGACTGATCGACATGGCGGAAACGGAGCGGGAGCTTCTGACTGCCATTGAAGGCGGCGTGAACTACTTTGACACCGCCTACGTCTATCCCGGCAGCGAAGCGGCGCTGGGAGAGATCCTGGAGCGCAATCACCTCCGGGATAAGGTGTACATCGCCACCAAGCTGCCCCATTATCTCATCAAAAGCAAAGACGCCATGGAAAAGCTTTTTGCGGAGGAGCTGCGCCGCCTGCGCACCGACCATGTGGACTACTACCTGATGCATATGCTGACGGACACCGCCACCTGGGATCGGCTGAAGGGGCTGGGCATTGAGGACTGGCTCCGGGAAAAGAAGGAAAGCGGCGCCATCCGGCAGGTGGGGTTTTCCTACCACGGAAACTCCGAGATGTTCTGCCGCCTGGTGGATGCCTGGGACTGGGACTTCTGCCAGATCCAGTACAACTACATGGACGAGCATTCTCAGGCCGGACGCCGGGGGCTAAGCTATGCCCACAGCAAGGGCATCCCGGTTGTAATTATGGAACCCCTGCGGGGCGGAAAGCTGGTTAGTCGGCTGCCGGAGGGGGCGAAGAAGATTTTCGCCGACTACCCCCTGCGGCACACCCCCGCCCAGTGGGCCTTCCGGTGGCTGTGGAATCAGCCGGAGGTCACCGTTGTCCTGTCGGGCATGAACTCCGAGAAAATGGTTCGGGATAATCTCCACACCGCTTCCACCACAAGCGTGGGAGAACTGACCCAGGCGGATGAGGCAATGCTTCGAGAGGTTGTAAAGGCCATCAATGCCAAAATGAAGGTCGGCTGCACCGGCTGCGGCTACTGCATGCCCTGCCCTCAGAATGTAGACATCCCCGGCACCTTCGCCGCCTATAACCGCAAATATCAGGAAGGCACCTTCCATGGCCTCAAGGATTACGTGATGTGCACCATGATCCGCAAAACTTCCACCGCCGCCTCCAACTGCATCCGCTGCGGCAAATGCGAAAAGCACTGCCCCCAGCACATCCCCATCCGGGAGGAGCTTCAAAACGCCCAAAGAGAACTGGAAGGCCCCCTGTACCGGGGATTTCGGAAAATCATTGGCTGGTTTGTAAAGCTCTAGGGCAACACCGCATAATGGTGCAAGGAGATTCGACCAGTGTTTTGACCCCAGCGAAAGCATGAAAAATGCGGGAATACTGGATGTATTTCCGCATTTTTTCATAGTGCGCCCAGCGGGCGCACCAAACAGCCCTCTCAAACCAACGGCTTGAGAAGGCTGGTTTCCAGTTTTTCTATCCTTACTACCGCAAGTCTGTAGCGGCATAAACAGGGGAGGAGCCGTGTACCAGACCGGTACGCACGGTTCTGTGGGAGGTCGGCTGGGCAACTAATGACCAGCCTCCTACCCGATTTATATGCTTATCGGCTTTCGTCAGCAAATTGGAATTTGGCGGGCTCTCGCCCTCCCCTCTGGGGGGTGGCCGAGCTTGCGAGGTCGGGTGGGGTGTCGTCAGTTGAATGGTGTAAGGTATCGACTATCTCCAGCCTTCTTCCTTCGGACGATACGATACCCCCTCAGCCTCACTTCGCTCGGCAGCTCCCCCAGAGGGGGAGCCAAGGGGGAGCGATAAATTCATTTTTGGGGATCCGAACCGATACCGAGCGGTACCCAGGAGCGTGTCGATTACAGACCACCCGGGCACGCATTGGCAGCGGGGTCTCCCCGTCAAATTCCAATTTGCTGAACTAAGCCGACCAGCAGATTTTATTATTTACAGGTGTTCAGGCAAGAAAGCAGCTCCTTCCAGATGCCCGCAGTATTTGCCTATGAAATGCAAACGCAGCCAACCATGCTTCATAGAACATGGTTGGCTGCGTAATACTGTCTGTGGGTAGAAGGCAATCTGCTCATACCCGGCACGGAGTGTGCCAACCCCTGGGGAAGGTGCAGCGAAATGGAGTAATTATGCTTCTGCTTCCTTTTTCCGTTTTGCCTTGTACACCAGACGGCTCAGAAGGATGCTGAATTCATACAGGGCGATGATGGGGATGGCCACCATGATCTGGGAGACGATATCCGGCGGGGTGATGATGGCAGCCACAAAGAAAATCGCCACAATCATGGGCCGCCGTGCTTTCACCAGCCAGCTGGGCCGCACGACCCCAAGGGCGGTGAGGATGACGCTGAGCACCGGCAGTTCGAAAATGACGCCGAAGATGGTAAAAACCATCAAAAGAAAGGACATGTATTCCTGGATGCTGATGGAGGCGGTGACGGCCACATCGCTGCTGAAGGAAATCAGAAACCGCAGCATGAACGGAACGGTGATGAAGTAGGCAAACAGCACCCCGACAACGAAGAAAACGGTGCCGAAAATCATACCCAGGAGCATCATGCTTTTCTCAAGCTGCTTCAGACCCGGGCTGCAAAAGGAGAAAATCTCGTAGGCGGTGACGGGGAGGCTCAGCGCAAAAGCACCCAGAAGAGAAATGGTGAAATACACCATCAAAAGCTCCTGGGGGCGTATGTAGACGAACTGATAACCAAAATCCTCCCCCAGACCGGTGAGCAGCTCCACAACAGGGGCGGCGGAGGAAAAACAGACCACCACACCCACAACGAATACCGCCAGAACGACGAGGATCCGGTTCCTCAGCTCCCGCAGGTGGCCGCTGAGGGACATGCTGCCATCAGCGGTATCAGTTTTCTTTTTCATCGGCAGTGGGCTGCTCCTTCTGCTCATGGGTGTCGTCCTCCATGCCCTTCTTGAACCCCTTCAGGCTTTCACCGATGGTTTTGGCCAGCTTGGGCAGCTGGGTGGGGCCAAAGATCACAAGGACGATTAAAAGAACAATGAGAAGCTCTTGGACGCTGATTTTCATGGGATATGCTCCTTTCACGCTACAAAAGGGTGCCCCTTGCCGAGGCCAGAGGCACCCAAATTGATAAGGGATTTACAGGGAAGCGGCGTGCTTTGCGGCGATGTAGCCGAAGGTCACGGCGTGGCCCAGGGACAGGCCGGGGGAGAAGAAGGGATAGTCGCAGCCGCCGAAGAACTGGCCGCCCAGGTTGCCCACGGCGTACAGACCCTGCACGGGAGTGCCGTCCTCACGAACCACCATGGAGTTGGCATCAGTGAGCACACCGGCGGTGATGGAGGAGCAGCGGATGTGACGGCGGATGCCCCAGAAGGGAGCGGTCTGGATCTTGTTCAGGAACTTGGGGTTCTTGCCGAAGTCGGGATCGTAACCCTCATCGCAGAGCTGATTGTAGCGCTCGATGCTGGCCAGAGCCTCTTCCTTGGGCAGACCCAGCTTCTCAACCAGCTCTTCCAGGGTGTCGGCGCAGAAGGTGTCGATGAGGTGGGGGAACACGCCCACATGATCCTCAGCGGGGCCTTCCTTCATGTACTTCTTCATGGCAACGGGGGGTACCAGCATGGGCATATCCACGTAGTTCATGTAGTCGTTGTCATAGATCTGGCAGTACCAGCCCTTGGAGCCGGTTTCCTGGTGCTCATGATCCATGTTCTCACCCTTGAAGCTGGGCTGCCAGCGCAGCTGCTTGGAGATGTAGGCCATTTCCACGGTCTCGTTGGTGAAGCGCTTGCCCTCCATGTTCAGGAACAGGTAGGGATTGTCCCACATGAGGCCTGCATCGAAGTCGTGCATAACGGTGGAGTGGGCCACGGGCTCCATCACGCCGCCGGCCAGGACAGCCAAGATGTTGCCGTCGCCGGTGCGGTGGTAGACCTTCTTGTCGAAGGCTTCGGTGTCGGGGCAGAAGCGGCGAACCATGGTGGGGTTATTCTCGTAAGCGCCGGTGGCCAGGATGACGGCCTTGGCGTTGACCTTGACGAAGGCGCCGGAGGCGTCTTTGCCGATGCAGCCAACCACGGCGCCGTCCTTCTGGATCAGCTGGACAACGGGAGTGGAGTAGTGGACATCCAGCATATCGCCGTACTGCTCGGCGGCGTCATTCAGAATGCCGGAGACCAGAGTGCCGAAGTTGTTGGGCTTGGGGCCGAACCAGGGGGCGAAGATCTCCACCTTGTCCTCGCCGAAGTCCCAGCTCTGGGTGCCGTCCACCCGGACGCCGGTGAACACGGTGTCGGAGGACTGGTAGACCTCCACGCCGGTTTTCTCATTCTTGTCGCCCAGCTTGCCTTCCACGCCGCCCTTTTCGCACAGGAACCGCAGGGCGTCCTCGGAATTCTCGATGTAGGCATCGATCAGACGGGGATCGCTTCTCCAGGCGTTGGTGGCGATGCACATATTCTTCCAGCTGGCAAGACCGCCGGGGGTGGAGCCGCTCTTGACGATAGCGGAAGCGCAGTTGCCCTGGGAGTCGGCGATGGGCTCCTTCTGCAGCACCACGACCTTCTTGCCCTCGTCCAGCGCCTTCACGGCAGCCACAACACCGGCAGCACCGGCGCCGCAGACCACGATGTCGCAGTCGATCTCCTGGGCGAAGTCCTTGATCTGCCCCATCACCACGGCGGAGGCGTTCACATCCTCGGGGATGATGTCGGTGGCGACAAAGGTGCCCTCGGTGGCCAGAACCTGCTCGACGTTGCTGTTAACGATGGCAGCGCCGCCCTTGGCCTGGGCGATGCACTGCTCCAGGCAGGACTTGGCAGCATTGGTGGTGATGGTGGCGGAGGAAACGCCGTCGATGTCGGTGCCCTGGGCACCCAGCAGCTGCTCGATGATGGCGTCCTTGGCGGCCTGACCGATGGCGGGGGTCTCCTCGGCCAGATCCAGGTCGATGGAGACGATGCTGTTGGCATCAAAGACCGCGGTCATCTTCACGGTGCCCATGCCCTGGGCGGTGGCGGTGTAGGTGCCGGGGGTGTAGATTCCCTCCGCAGAGGCTTTCCCGAGACTGCCTAAGATTCCGGCGGTGGCCAGACCAAAGGCACCGGCAGCGGCACCCTTCAGAAAGTCTCTGCGGGTAAAGTTGTTGTTTCCCATGATAATTACCTTCTTTCCTGATATTCACACAGAAGAATCTGATGTGTGTAAAAAATTACTTTTCTTCCTTTTCGGAATCGTTCTTTTTCTTAAAGAGCTTCATCAGCTTGGGAATCTGGGTGGGTCCAAAGATGATGAGCACGATGGCCAGGACGATCAAAAGCTCTTGAACACTGATTTTCATTTGGATTCTCCTTCTTGTTTTGTGGATTCCGCTTGGGTGGTTTCTTCGGCAGCGGCGTCTTCCTTTGGAGGCTCCTGCTTGCCTGCCGCCTTCTGGGGCTTGCCGATGCTGCTCACGGAGTCGGTTACCTCCTTGAAGCTGCCCTTGATTTCCTTCTCCATTTCAGAGATGGGGGCAACCGCTTCTTTCAGGGGTTTTTGAACCTCGTCCAGGGGCTCTACAATGTTTTCTTTGATCTCTTTGGTGAGGGAATCGGATGCCTTTTTGAATTCCCGCATGGCCTGCCCCAGCTTCCTGGCATACTCCGGCAGTTTGTTGGGTCCAATGACCAGCAGGGCGACAATGGCAATGACAACCAGTTCCAATGTGCCGATTTTCATAGGTACTCCTTCTGTGATGGTGGATGGGCGAATTGAACGATACGCTTACATTACTGTTCAAATTATACAATCTTTGCGGAGCGCTGTCAATAGAGCCTCCCAGAATCCTTTGAATCCCTTGACGAAGACATATGCAGCTATTTCTCACATCAGGAATGTGCTGACCCAAAGCTGGAGCATGAACTCTGGCATCTGGGAAATACAAGCTGCTGATATACCTAAATTCCGAACATGGGTTTTCGAGGTTTTGATTACCTGAACGATAGCCCTGCAATTGAACGATAGGATTGCTCAGTTGAGCGTTTTTTTCGTGCAGAAGGCCATTTCGGTTCTATCGTCAAGGTACTATAAAACAGAAAAGTTGGAATTACCCTCATTTTCTGGGATAATTCCAACTTTTTCTTGCCATATAAATGAAATTACCTGACTTGACATTGTATCAAATCAGGTAACTTATCTGGGGTGGATAATGGGACTCGAACCCACGATCTTCAGAGCCACAATCTGACGCCTTAGCCAACTAGGCCATATCCACCATATGAAATTGCTGCTGAATGGCACGCCAGGAGGGACTCGAACCCCCGACCTACTGCTTAGAAGGCAGTTGCTCTATCCGGCTGAGCTACTGGCGCATAGTCTATGGAGCGGGTGACGGGAATCGGACCCGCGTATCCAGCTTGGAAGGCTGGTGTTCTACCATTGAACTACACCCGCACAGCTCTGCTTCCCGGATTCAGCTAGTAAATTCTAGCATACATTTTTTTCATTGTCAAGCATCAAAGTGGAATTTATTTTGAAACCGGGGAAAGTACCCAAAAAGGGCTGCTTTCCCTGGTTTTCTTTTTTAAAAATAGAGCTCACTGGCAGTATTGCCATGGACATAGAGGCAGATGGCCTTCTTTAAAAAGGATTCCGTCACACCGAAAAACTCCGCCAAGTCCCAAAGCTCGGTGTGGCCCGCGGCGATGGCATCATCCAGGGCGGACACGGGAATCAGCCGCCGGATGGCCCATTTGTCCGCCCGGTTTTCATGCCGCTGCCGCAGGTCCGCGGCGGCGTAGATGTTATAGAAGCTGCCGGTGAGGCAGTGGCCCAGCTCGTGGCCCAGGTGCACCCGCTCCTGAGCGCCGCCGTCGGCCACCCGGTCATCCATGCCAATGGCGCAGCTGCCGTCCTGCAGCTGGACGGACATGGAGCCGCACTGGGCCATGGGATAGGAATAAATCGGGATATTCTGCTGGGAGGCTGTGGCATAAAGCTCCGGTAGAAGAATCATTTTCACTCCTTTCCGCGCTTATTTGCCTCCCTTTCCTTTACAAATGCGGCAAAAGAGCGCACTTCGTCATACATTTCCTGGGTGATGTCCTCGCTGCCCCCGAACAGGGCGAATTTGATGTCCTCCTCGGAAACTTCCGGGGCGGCGGGTTTGCTCTCCCCCAGCAGCTCCGAAGCGGAGATGCCGAAATAGGCGGCCAGCTTGGACAGCACCGTGCCCGAGGGGACGGCGTCCGGCTCCCGCTTCCATTTGGACACGGCGGATTTGCTCACCCCGGCAGCCAGGGCCGCCCGGGAGGGGCTCATGCCATAGCTCCGGGAGATGCGGGCCAGCCGATCATAGAAGGTTTCCGGATTTTCCTCGGGCTTTTCCTCTGGCTCCTCTTCCTCCGACTGGGCCAGAGTCCTGCCTTGAGCGGCAGGACTATTGGGGTTTACCGACACGGGGACGGAGCCGGGCAGGCACTGGGTAACATCCAGGCTCTCGTCAATGAGCTCCGGGATGGTGATTCCAAAATAGTTTGCCAGCTTCTCCGCCACCGGCCCGGAGGGGAAGGCGGCAGGGTTCTGCTTCCATTTGGACACAATGGCTTTACTGATGCCCGCATTCAAAGCAGCCCGGGAGGGGGTTTCTCCCCGCTGGGCACACAAGGCAACAAAACGATCATAAAACATAGTTGACACTCCCTGACCGGAAACCCTTTGTGAAAACTGCTGCGTGAACAGGGAAATTTCACCGGGTTTTCCATGGTGGTTTTATGACAGTTTACCAAATATTCCGTAAGTTCAAAATTATATGCTATTGTCCCTTGACAAATAAACTTTATAGCATTATAATGCACTTACAGTGAATTTAAGTGAACTGCATCTTCCATTTTAAGACTGGATGTTTTCCAATTGCCACCGGAGTCATCCGTCTTAAAAGGATTTTACCACAGGAGTATGGAAATTTCAACTGTAATATGAGAATTTTCACAAAAAGTATACCACGAATCGTGTCCAATAAAACGGACAGAAAGGAGCTGAAATGAAGCAAAATGAAAAAGGATATGCCGGGCGGGGGGATTCCTCCGGCCGGGGGGAGGGACGGAGCCGTGGTTGACGAGCCCTGGCTGCAGGCGGAGCGGATTGCCGCCAGGTCGGACCGCTGGCTGCTGGGCCGTCCAAAGTGCGTCGACTGCGGCAGGCACATCGCCGGGGAGCGGTATTTCCCCTTGGAGGACGGCAGCCCCCTGTGCCCGGACTGCGTCAAAGACAGAATGGTGGAAATCGATTAGAGGAAAGGAGGGAAAACGGTGGAGGAGGCAAAAACGGGCCTGGACCGGGTACAGCTGGCGGCGCAGCGGCTGCTGGACCGGCTGGAGCAGGCAGTGGAGGAGCTGGACAAGGGGACGGTGCTCCTCCGGGAGAAGCGAAAAACCGAGGATGGAGAGGAAACCTGGGAGCTGATCAAGGCCAAGCGCAAGGGAATTGTGGATCGGGCGGGGTTAAAGCAGCTCACGGGCGTATTAAAGGATTTGCAGGACATTCTCTCCCGGGATGGCTCTTTGGATGCCCGGGAGCGGGAGATGAAGCTGCAAAAACTGGAGCAGGAGCTGAACCGGGTGCCGGAGGCGGAGGGCATCACCGTGATTCTGGAGGGGGAGGCGGAAAGCTATGCCGGGTAAGGTGCTTGTGATGCCCCGGCCCAATCCCAAGCAGCGCCAGGCTCTGATGGAAACTCACCGGTATGTGGGCTACGGCGGGGCCAGAGGCGGCGGAAAAAGCTGGTTTGTAAGATGGAAAGCGGTGCTGCTGTGCCTGAAATTTCCGGGAATCAAGGTCCTCATCACCCGGCGGACCTACCGGGAGCTGTACAACAACCACATCGCCCCCCTGCAGGCCCTGCTGGCGGGGGCAGCCAACTACAACAAGGGGGACAAAATCTTCTACTTCCCCAACGGCAGCACCATCAGCTTCGGCTACTGCGACGGGGACGACGACCTGGGCCAATACCAGGGGGCGGAATACGACATCTGGTTTGCCGACGAGGCGGGCCAGTTTCAGGAGAACTGGCTGACCCAGATCGACGCCTGCGTCCGGGGCACCAACGATTTCCCCAAGCGCACCTACTACACCCTGAATCCCGGCGGTCCCAGCCACGGCTACTTCAAGCGGCTTTTCATCGACCGGCGGTTTACCCCGGAGGAATACCCGGAGGACTACGCCTTCATCCAGGCCCTGTGCACCGACAACCACGCTCTGATGGAGCGGCAGCCGGAATACATGCGCTCCCTGGAGAAGCTGCCCCCCAAGCTCCGCCAGGCCTGGCTGGAGGGCCGGTGGGACGTATACGAGGGCCAGTTCTTCGAGGATTTTTACGACCGTCCGGAGCACTACCGGGACCGGCGGTTCACCCATGTGATCGAGCCCTTTGAGATCCCCGATACCTGGAAAATCTACCGCAGCTTCGACTGGGGCTATCACCGTCCCTTTTCCTGCGGCTGGTGGGCGGTGGATTATGACGGGGTGGCCTACCGGATTTTGGAGCTCTACGGCTGCACCGCCACCCCCAACGAGGGGGTACGCTGGACCCCGGACCAGGTCTTCTCCAAAATCCGGCAGATTGAAACCGAGCACCGGTGGCTGGCGGGAAAGCGGATTCAGGGCATCGCCGACCCGGCCATCTGGGACGCCGAGACCGGCGAGAGCATCGCACAGACCGCCGCCCGGCATCAGGTGTACTTCCAGCCGGGAGATCACAAGCGGCTGCCGGGATGGATGCAGGTGCACTACCGGCTGAGTATGGACGAAGAAGGCTATTCCATGCTGTATGTATTCAAAAACTGCCGCGCCTTCATCCGCACCATGCCTCTGCTGCAATACGACAGCGCAAACGCCGAGGATGTGGACACCGACGGAGAGGACCATGTGGCCGACGAGGTGCGCTACTTCTGCATGTCCAGGCCCATCAAGCCCCGGTCCAAGCCCACCGGGGACGGCTACGACAATTCCCCCCTGAAGCTCTTCCTGGATATCCCCAGGGAACAAATCAAAGCGGCCCAAAAGCGGCCGGGAATGGAGATTATCAATGATTAAACAAGAAGCAATGCAGCCGGTTATCGGCCAGGAGCAGATTCGCCGGGCCCAGGTGATTCTGAACCGCTACAAGGAGGGCAAGGCCAATCTGGAGCGCCGGGTGGTGGACAACGAACAGTGGTACAAGCTGCGCCACTGGGAATGTATGCGGGGCCATGGAAAAAATCAGGTGGAGCCCACCTCCGGCTGGCTCTTTAACGCCATCGCCAGCAAGCACGCCGACGTGATGGACAATTACCCCAGCCCCAATGTGCTGCCCCGGGAGGAGGGTGACCGTGGGGAGGCCAAGCTGCTGGGCTCCATCCTCCCGGTGGTGCTGGAGCAGAGCGAATTCGAGCAGGTCTACGACGAGGTGAACGACTACAAGCTCAAGGCCGGCACCGGCATCTACGGCGTGTTCTGGGACCCCAACGGCTCCGGCGGCTTGGGGGATGTGGCCATCAAAAAGGTGGACATTCTGAATCTCTTCTGGGAGAGCGGCATCACGGACATTCAGCAGTCTGCCAACGTATTCCACATCCAGCTGGTAAGCAACCAGGTGCTGCAGGAGCAGTATCCCCAGCTGGCCCACAAATTTGCCGGTCCTCCCAGCGAGCCGGTGGGCAGCAAGTACCTCTATGACGACCGTGTGGACACCACCGACAAATCCGCCGTGGTGGACTGGTACTACAAAAAGCAGCAGGGCGGCCGGAGCATTCTGCACTACTGCAAATATGTGGGTGACCAGGTGCTCTTCGCCACGGAGAACGAGCCGGAATACGCCCAGCGGGGCTGGTACGACCACGGGCTGTATCCCTTTGTGTTCGATCCCCTGTTCCGCATGGCGGGCACCCCCTGCGGCTTCGGCTACATCGATGTGGCCAAAAGCGCCCAGGAGTACATCGACCGGGGCAACCAGGCCATTTTGATGAACCTGCTGGTAAACGCCCGGCCCCGGCACTTCATCCGCAGTGACGGAAGCGTGAACGAGGAGGAATACGGGGATCTGACCCGGGATTTCGTCCACGTGGAGGGCGGATTGGGCCAGGACAGCATTCTGCCCATTCAGAGCACCGGCCTCAGCGAGGTATACCTGGCAGTGCTCAACAGCAAGGTGGACGAGCTGAAAGAGGTCACCGGCAACCGGGACATTTCCACCGGCGGCACCTCCAGCGGCGTCACCGCGGCCTCCGCCATCGCCGCCATGCAGGAGGCGGGCAGCAAGCTCAGCCGGGACAGCAACAAGGCCGCCTACCGTGCCTTCCGGAAGCTGTGCCTCATGGTCATCGAGCTCATCCGTCAGTTCTACACCCTGCCCCGGTGCTTCCGGATCATGGGTGAGCAGGGCGCGGCGGAATTCGTCCAATACTCCAACGCCGGGCTGCTGCCCCGGGATCAGGGAAGCCAGATGGGAATTCCCCTGGGCAGCCGGGTGCCCCTGTTCGACATCACCGTATCCGCCCAGAAGCAGAGCGCCTACTCCCGGATGAGCCAGAACGAGATGGCCCTGCAATTCTACTCCGCCGGTTTCTTCGACCCCCGGAACGCCCAGCAGGCTCTACTGTGCATGGACATGATGGATTTCGACCGGAAAGAGATGGTGATGCAGCAGATCGCCAAGAATGCCCAGCAGTATCAGCTGACGCTTTCTATGCTGGAGCTGGAGCAGCCGCAGCGGCCGGAGGCGGAAGCACCCGCCCGCAAGTACACCTCCCCCAAGGCGCCCAAAGAAAAGCAGGAGCACTACGCCGCCCGAAGCGCCCGGCAGCGGGTGGCGGAGTCCACCAAGCCGGTGTAGGAGAGGTGATGGAATGATTCTTTCCAAATTCTATTGCAGCGCCGACGGCAGCCTGCATATGAAGGCCCAGGGCCACGCCGGCGCGGGGCCCAAGGGGCAGGATCTGGTATGCGCCGGGGTGAGCGCCCTGACGGAGACCCTGGCCCGGGCGGTGGAGCGGCTGTATTTCCAGGGGATGCTCCGGCGCTGCCCCAGGGTGGAGCTGTACGAGGGAAACGCGGAGATCATCGCCGCACCGAAGGAGCCCTTTCGGAAGGAGGTGGCTATGGTGTTCTGGACGGTGCAGAACGGCATTGCCGAGCTGGCCGCCAGTTTCCCGGGGAATGTCACCCTGGAGGAAGCCCTGCGATTTTAAATAAGAAAAAGGAGGAAACGATGAAAAACACATGGTTACAGCTTTTCGCCCAGGGGGCGGAGGGCAGCGCAGAGGGAGACGCTCCGGCCCAGGGGGAGGAGGCTGCCGGCCTGCTGGAGCAGCAGGCGGAGGAAGCAGCCCGGGCAGAGACGCCGGAAGACCGGCAGGACCCTCTTGTGCTTGAGCACTGGCAGCGGGTGGACCGCATCTACAACGATTGGATGGCCCAGGGGGAGCAGCTGAAGCAGCTTTTCCCCGACTTCGACATCCGAAAGGAGCTGTCGGACCGCCGCTTTGCCGGGATGCTGCTGGCCGGTGTGGACATTTCCAGCGCCTACCAGGCCATCCACGCCGGACAGATTCTTCCGGCGGCCATGGAGTACGCGGCAAAGGCCGTGGAGGCAAGGCTGTCCGCCGCTCTGCGAAGCGGAAGCTACCGTCCCGGTGAAAACGGCCTGGACAGCGGCGCGGCGGCTCTGGTGGGCAGGAATGTCACCCAAATGACCCGGCAGGACTACGACAAATACTGCCGGATGGTGGAAAGGGGGGAGCGGGTGAGCTTCGGATAAGTAAGAGGAAGAATCGTTCATGAGGGAAAGGGGCGTTAAGTTAATTAATATCAGCCAGTCGTGTGCGTAGGGAACGGATTCAGACCTTCCGAAAGGTTCGATGATCATCGTAGCTTGTTGAGTGGCATCTGGGGGAACATATTATCGACGTTTTACCATTTATCCAACCGATTTTGAAACAACAAAGGAATCGGAACGGATAAATCCGTTCCCTACGGAAAGAATCAACATTTTTCGATTCAACGCACCGGCGCAAAACCATTACCCAGGCGGAATGCATAAATGCATTCCCTACGAATTGTTCGTTAGCAAAAGCACAATTAAACCAATTAGTACATCACACAAGAAGGAGAAATGATATGGAAAAGAAAATGAATCTGCAGTTTTTTGCCGAGAACGTGAACGTGACCACCGATCCCGGTCTCTCCGTGGAGAACAAGACCTTTTACGACCGGGCCCTTTTGGAGGAGGCCAGCCCCAACCTGATTCACATGCAGTTTGGCCAGAAGCGGCCCATCCCCAAAAACGGCGGCAAGCGGATTGAATTCCGCCGCTACGCCGCCCTGCCCAAGGCCACCCAGCCCCTGACCGAAGGCGTGACCCCCGACGGCCGGAAGATGACCGCCGTGGCAGTGGAGGCGGAGGTGCGTCAGTACGGCGACTATGTGTGCCTGTCTGATGTGCTGGACCTCACCGCCATCGACAACAACGTGCTGGAAGCCACCCGGGCCGTGGGCCATCAGGCGGGCCTGACCCTGGACACCATCACCCGGAATGTGCTCCAGTCCGGCACCAACGTGTACTACTGCCCCAAGATTGCCGCCGATGGCAAGACCACCCCCGTCTCCGACCGCTCCCAGCTGGACGGCACCTGCGTGCTCACCGTGGATGTGGTGAAAAAGGTGGCGGCCATGCTGAAGGCCAGCAACGCCCCCAAGTTCGGTGGAGACTATGTGTGCATCCTCCATCCCTATGTGGCCTATGACATCATGAGCGACCCCCGCTGGGAGGAAATGCACAAGTACTGCAAGCCCGAGAATCAGTTTGAGGGCGAGATCGGCCGGATTGCCGGTGTCCGCTTCATCGAGACCTCCGAGGCGGCGGTTTACACCGGTACGGAGAACGACTGCCCCGCGGGTCTCGCGGTATTCGGCTGTCTGTTCATTGCCAACGGCGCCTACGGTGTCACCGAGGTCACCGGCGGCGGCCTGGAAACCATCATCAAGCAGCTGGGCTCCGCCGGTACCGCCGACCCCCTGAACCAGCGCAGCACCGTGGGCTGGAAGGCCATGCAGACGGCGGAGATTCTCCAGCAGGCCTACATGTACCGGGTGGAGTGCTGCAGCGCCTTCTCCCCCAGCGCCAAGATGAACTAAGGGGGCTTACAGGGTGGGGTCATGATCCCACCGACCCGCTGCAAAATTATGCCGGGTTTGTTGATTCCCAAATGTGACCGTAGGGCGGGCGGCTTGCCCCCGCCGCCTGGCCTCCGGTTATTGGGCACCCGGTTCAACGATACAATGTCGGTTAAAACAGCATGGACAGCATCCAGTTATCAGCTCAAAACCAGTGGGATGCCTCCGGCGGGTCACTTTCTTGTCGCCGAACAAGAAAGTAACCAAAGAAGTCGGCTTAGGGGGAGGCGCTGAATGTCTCACTCCCGAAGCCAAAGCCGCCCTCCCCCTAAGGACCCCCTCCCGGCGCGCGTTCCCTGTAGTGCATCAGTTATTTTGGATTGATGTTCACGCTGGTTATGAAAAGCACAACTTAACGGATGAAGCCGATAAACACAAAAACAAAAATCAGAAAAGGAGAACTGTTATGGAAAAGAAACTCGTCAAAATCAAGCTGCCTCTCACCCGCAACGACAAGGAGGATGTGTTCGTGGGCGTCAACGGCCAGACCTGGCAGATCGCCCGGGGAGTGGAGGTGGAGCTGCCCTGGAACGTGGTGAAGGTGCTGGAGCGCCAGGAGAAAATGCTGGCTCAGGCCCTGGAATTTGAGGAAAAGGCTGCCAAGCCCCTGGAGCAGCTGGAAAAGAAGGCCTGAGCATGACGGCCCTGGATGTGATCAGCCGGGTGGACGAGAGGATGCACAACGTGTTCACCCGGGAGGAAAAGCTGCTCTGGCTGAACCAGCTGGAAAAGATGGTCTCCCAGCTTCTGGCCCGGTGCGGCCTGGAGGAGCAGTGGGAGCCCGTGACCGAGGAAACCGCGCTGTCCATCCCCGAGCCCTTTGCCTCCATGTATGACCGCTGGCTGGAGGCCCAGATGAACTACGCCAATCAGGAGTACCTGAAATTCAACAACGCCATGGCCCTGTTCCAGTCCCTGTGGCAGGAATACGCCAACGCCCTGCGCCGGGAAAATCCCGGGACGGGTCGGAGAAACTTCTTTTAGGAGGGGATATCATGCACTTTCCAACCCTCAGCGCCCTGCCCGCCAGCCGGGAGACCCTGTCGGTGTTCGGGGGCTATCACGCAGGCTGCCGCATCAATCCCGGGGAATTTGCCGCCATGGAGAACATGAGCTCCGACCACTATCCCTTGCTCGCCACCCGGAAAAAGCGGGGCGTATACCGGCATCCGGCCAACGCCCAGGGGCTCATCGCCCGGGACAGCCTTTGCTGGGTGGACGGCTCCAAATTCGTGGTGAATGGGTACGAAGTGGAAATGGGCCTGTCGGAGCGAGAGGCGGACTGCCCCAAAAGGCTGGTTTCCATGGGGGCCTATGTGATCATCTTCCCGGATAAAAAGTACATCAACACCCTGAACCTCACGGATTTCGGCAATTTGGAGGCGGAATTTACCACCGAGGGCACCGTGACCCTCACCCCCGCCACATCCGACGGAGAAGCGCTGCTGCCTGCCTACAGCCAGCCGGAGGAGCCCCAGAACCCGGCCAACATGGCCCTCTGGCTGGACACCTCCCAGCAGCCGCCGGTGCTGCTGCAGTGGTCCCAGGGCTCCGGGATGTGGGTGAGCGTGGAGAAAACCTACCTCCGGCTCTCCCATCCCGGCATCGGCGCCGCCTTCCGGGAGGGGGATGGAATTTCCATCACGGGAGCCCCGGAGGCGGTGGCGTCCCAATGCGTCATCACCGCCCGGGACACTGACTACCTGGTGGTGCCCGGACTGCTGGAGGGGGAAATCCTCTGGGACATCCCCATCACCCTCAGCCGAAAGCTGCCCATCATGGACTTTGTCATCGAATGCGAAAACCGGCTCTGGGGCTGCCGCTACGGCCCCAACAGCCAGGGGGAAATCGTCAACGAAATCTACGCCAGCAAGCTGGGGGATTTCAAAAACTGGTACTGCTTCCAGGGCATCTCCACCGACAGCTACCAGGTGAGCCTGGGGGCGGAGGGGCCTTTCACCGGGGCAATTCAGCACATGGGCTACCCCCTGTTTTTCCGGGAAAACTGCCTGCACAAAATCTACGGCAATTATCCCGCCAGCTACCGGCTGCAAACCACCCCCTGCCGGGGGGTGCAGCAGGGCAGCCAGGAGAGCCTGGCCATTGTGGGGGAGACCCTGTTTTACAAATCCCCCACCGGCGTGTGTGCCTACGACGGAGCCCTGCCCACGGAGGTTTCCCGGCCACTGGGCACCGGGCACTTTTCCCAGGCAGCGGCTGGGGCCCTCCGGGGAAAATACTACATCTCCATGGCCGATGACGAAGGCCAGAGCCACCTCTTTGTCTACGACACGGAAAAAGGACTCTGGCACCGGGAGGACGGCGCCAGGGCAACATGCTTTTGCAGCTGCCGGAACAGCCTGTATTTTCTGGACGGGGAGGGGCAGATCATCAGCGTCACCGGCGAGGGCGAGCCGGAGGGGGATTTTCACTACCTGGCGGAAACCGGCGTCATGGCCACGGAAAGCCCGGACAACAAGCATCTGTCCCGGCTGACCCTGCGGCTGTATCTGGCTCCCGGGGCCTCCCTGAAGCTCTCCGTCCGGTATGACGAGGAACCGCTGTGGCACTCCCTGGCGGAGATTCATCCCGGTCCCCTGGGCTCCGTCACCATCCCCGTGGCGGTACGCCGGTGCGACCATCTCCGGCTGCGGCTGGAGGGCACCGGGGAAATGCGGCTGTATGACCTGACCAAAACCCTGGAGGAAGGGAGCGATGTGTTTTGACGGCGGTGGAGCTTCGCCTGCCGGAGCTCTCCGGCGGCACAACCCAGGAGCAGCTGCGCCGGATGCAGAGCTACCTGTACACCCTGGCCCAGCAGCTGCAAATTGCCTTTGATACCGTCACCCAGCAATCTGATTCTTCCAAGCAGCAGGCGGACAGCCCCAGCAGTGGGCAGGAGAATCCAGCGGTGGATTTCGCCGCCGTAAAAGCCCTGATTCTGAAAAGCGCCGAAATCACCCAGCATTTTCAGCAGCAGGTGGAGAAAAGCCTTTCCGGCTCCTATGTAGCCCAGTCCCAATTCGGGGTGTTCCGTCAGGAGACGGAGCAGCGCATCACCGCCAACGCCCAGAGCATTCAGCAGAAATTTTCCAATATCCAGCAGCTGGAAGCGGCAGTGGCGGAATTGAAGTCGTCCATGGTGGAGGTGAACGCCACCATCCGCACCGGCCTGCTGACCCAGGGACCGGACGGAGCGGACATCTACGGTGTGGAAATCGGCCAGCAGGAATGGGAGGACGGGGTGATTCGCTTCCGCAAATTCACCCGGCTCACCGCCTCCAGGCTGTCCTTTTTCGACAGCAACGATGTGGAGGTGGCCTACATCAGCGACCGGCGGCTGTACGTCACTGCCGTCACGGCGTCATCCATTCAGACGGACCGCGCCCAGGTAGGATGGCTCCAGCTGGGTGACTATATCTTTGAGCAGGGGGTGGACGGCCACCTGAGCATCCGATGAAGAAAGGAGTATAAATGGCAGAAAAAAAGGAATACACCGCCTCCCAAAAGGTTTTGGACGCGGAGGCGGCCATGCAGGAGCAAAAAAAGACGAAGCCGGGGGAATATACCTCCGCCTATGAGACCTCCTTGAAGCAGGTGATGGACCGGATTCTGAACCGGGAGGATTTTCACTACAACCTGGACGGGGACGCCCTCTACCGGCAATACCGGAACGCAGCCATCCAAAACGGAAGACTGGCCATGGCGGACACCATGGGGCAGGCGGCAGCCCTCACCGGGGGCTACGGCAATTCCTACGCCCAGGCCGCAGGCCAGCAGGCCTACAGCCGGCAGCTGGACAGCCTGGCGGACCGGATCCCGGAGCTTTACAACCTGGCAATGAACCAATACCGGCTGCAAACCCAGAGCCTGCAGCAGAAATACGACCTGCTCTCCGGGGCCCAGCAGCAGGAATACGGCCGCTACCAGGACGCCCTGGCCGCCTGGCAGAAGGAGGCTGACCAGCTGTGGAACATCTACACCGACGCCCGGGACACCGACTACAACGCCTATCGGGACGAAATCGCCGACTGGAAATGGCAGCAGGAGTTCGACGAGAACCGGCGCCGCTACAACCAGCAGTGGGCCGCCTCCCACCCGGCCGCCTCTGCCGTGCAGACGGTTTACGTCACCTCCGGCAAGAAGAAGACCGAGGAGCAGACGGGAACCAAGAAGAACAGCTCCCTGCTGTCTTCCCTGTTCAAGAGCATGGGGAAGTAACAGGAGGGAAGCATGCCTAGTTGTGAAATCATTGGCAGCTCCTTTGGGGCGCGGATCACCTACAAGGTCACCCAGGATATCCAGCTGAACCGGTCGGTGGTGAGGGTGACGAGGGTGGAAATGCGTTCTCTTGCCAGCATGAACCTGAGCTGCTACATCAAGGGAACCATTTCCATCAACGGAAATCAGGCGGCAACCCTTGCCCTCACCGACACCACCGGCTGCGCCGTGGACATGACCAAGAACTACTCCGGCGGCGGAGAGGGAGACAGCTGGTTCTCCGGCTTCAGCACCAAAAACATCACCGTCAACCACCAGGAGGACGGCACCGCCCAGATCGCGGTATACGCCAACCTGTTCGTCTACTACAATCAGGCACCACTGGACTATGGCATCAACAAAACCGTCTACCCCTATCTGCCAGCCATCCCCCGGGTCTCCCAGCTGGAGGCGGAGGATGGAACGCTGGGCCAGCCGCTGACCATTCGCATCACCCGGGAGGCAAGCGGCTTTACCGACACCCTGAGCTGGCGCTGCGGCAGCCTGGAGGGGACCATTGCGGAAAAAACGGAGCAGACGGAGCTGGAATGGACCCCACCAATAGAGCTGGCAGAGCAGCAGACCCAGGACACCAAGGTTTCCATCGTGCTGACGGTGACCACCTATCGGGGGGATACTCAGGTGGGCACACGGGAAAAGGAGATAATCTGCCAGATTCCGGAGGATGTTGTGCCAATCCTGCTGGTCTGGGTGTCGGACAAAACAGGAATCTGGCAGGAATACAACGCCTATGTCCAGTCCATCAGCAAAATTGTTGTCCAGAGCACGGCGGAGGGTATCTACGGCTCCACCATCCAGGACATCCAGGTGCGCTGCGGGAAGATGACCGGCAGCGGAGACCAGGTGATATTTGCCATGGACGACTGCGGAAGCATCCCCATCACCGTTACGGCGACCGACAGCCGGGGCAGAATTGCAAAACACGAAAAGATCATCCAGGTGCAGCCCTACCAGAAGCCAAGCGTCACCATCCGGGAGGCCTTCCGCTGCGATGAGCAGGGGGAGCCACAGCCGGACGGCGAATATCTGAAAGTGGTGTTTGATGCGGAGGCAAACAAGGACTACAACAAGCTGATCTTCTACTATGGGGTGTGCACCGTCCACAACGGAGAAGAGCAGAGAAAGGTTACCTTGCTGGAGTATTTGAGCCAAAGCAGCGTGCAGGGCGGCAGCTTCATCATGAGCGCGGGACAGGATACCGCCTATGAATGCCAGGTAATTGTCCAGGATGATTACAACAAGGTGACGAGCCAAACCGCTTTGGTGAATGTGGCCTTTGTTCTGGTGGACCTGTGCCGGAGCACCAAGGCCGTGGGCATCGGCATGCGGGCCAAGAATGCCCAAAAGCTGAGCATCGGTGTGGACACGGACATGAACGAATGCGCCATCGGGAACATGGCCGACCCAACCAATGAGCAGGATGCGGCCACCAAGGCCTATGTGGACCGGGTGATCAGCCGGGTTTATCCCGTGGGCAGCATCTACATCTCCGTCACCGACACGCCGCCGGACAGCCTCTTCGGCGGCACCTGGGAGCGGATTGCGGACACCTTTCTGCTGGCCTCCGGCGAAAGCTATCCCCCGGGGAGCACCGGTGGAGTGGGAGCAGATGCCGCCCACAACAACATGCCGCCCTATCTGGCAGTTTATATGTGGAAACGGGTGGAGTAAGGAGAATGGAGCGTGAATACATGACAAGCATTACAATCTTTTGCAAGGGAGCCATGGCCAGGGCGAGGGTGGAGGGGCAGATCACTCACGGAATGGTGGGCATCCCGGTTACGGCAGAATGGGACGAAGAATGGGAGGGCCTGAGCAAGACCCTGAAGGTGCGCTGTGGAGAGGTGAGCCGCATTGTCTCCCTGGATGGGGACGGGCCGGTATGTCTGCCCCAGGAATGCCTGATTGCGGGGCAGCGGCTGGAATGCGGACTGGATGGCTGGGATGCATCGGGCAAGCTGCGGATTCCCACCAACTGGGCCTCCTGCGGCATGGTAAAGCCCTCGGTTGCCCAGTGCGACGGGCCGGAGGGCGCCCAGCCCGCCCCCGGAACGGTGGAGGAAATGCTGCTCCGGCTGAAAGCGGCGGAGGAAGTACTCCAAAAAATCCAGCAGGGAACCGGGGGCAGCACCGGGGAAAACGTCCCCACGGTGTACTGCTGGGGGGATTCCCTCACCGAGGGTGTGGGGGGCTGGTTGCCCACCCAGGATGGAATCCAGAACGCCATCGTCTGCGCCTATCCGGACATGGTTGCCCAGCGCTTCCCCTGCGTAAATCTGGGTTGCCGGGGGGAGACCATTCAGACCATCATGGCCAGGCAGGGCGCGGACCCCATGGTGGTGGGCGGCTTCACCATCCCGGCGGATGCCTCGGAGGATGTGATCGTGGGCTATCTCCGGGGAAACTACTATTCCGACGACCGCATGGGCATCGAAACCAAATCCGGCGACCTGGCGCAGCCCCTGGCCGAGAACGAGGCGGGCATCAACCCCTGCGTCCTGGCCGGGGTGGAGGGCGAGCTGTTCCGGGACATGGTCAAGGATGAAAGCGGGCGTTACGCCTACCGGTTCCGGCGGCTTCAAAGCGGAGAGGCGGTGCAGGTGCCGGAGAAGTCCATGATTGAAACCAACGCCATGCGCCGCTACCGGAACGGAGTGGCCGTGATCTGGATGGGAACCAACGGGTCGGTGAGCTCCCACGGGGCATACATCGAAAAAATCAAGCAGATGGTTGCCTACGGAAACTACAGCAACTACCTGGTCATCGTGGCCAGGGAATACACAAGCCAGTGGGTGCTGGAGGACGCCAACAGCATCCAAAAGGCCCTCACCGACGAACAGGGCGTGTGTCATCTGCTCTACCTGCCGCCGCTGCTGCAAAGGCGGGGATATTCCCTGGCCGGAATCGCCGCCAGCGCCGGAGTGCCGGACACCTCCGGCTGGGCCACCACGGATGAGATCAAGAAGAATGTCCCCCTGCTGATGTACTCCTGCGGCGGAAACGGGGAGGAAAGCTTCGATTCCCTGCACTTCTCCTGCTACGGCTACAAGGCCATCGGAAAGCTGGTGACGGAGCGGCTGGAGGAGCTGATTGGAACAGAGGCAGGAAATAAGGAACCGGAGCTGGGCTACGAAACCGACGGAACGGATGAATTCGGCGCCTTTGCCTTTAAGCTCACCGGGCCCATGACCGGCACCGGTAGTGCGGTGAATACCCAGGTCTGCCTCTATGACACGGAAAAGGACTGGACCATTGCCTGCCGGTTCAGCGAGGACATGGTGGTTTCTGACGGCACCATTGGCTGCGTGTTTGAAACCCGGAAGTATTTCAGCGACGATTCCACCCAGACTGCCGCTTATTTGAGGCTGCTTCCCCAGGCGGACGGAACAATGGTCTACAATTTCGCCGGAGGCTTCGGCGGCTTCAATTTCCCCTTTGACAACAATTCGGGATACACGGAGCCAACCGACGGCTATCACACGGCGGTGATTGCCAAGCAGGGCGGAAACTACTGGTTCTACCTGGACGGCGCCCTGGCCTATAACTGTTCCCTGGGCTATCAGGTGACGGAGGACCACCTGCACGCCGAGCCGCTGTACCTCTTCGGCCGGGAAGAGGGCGGCGGGGAATACAACACCGTCAGCGGAATTCTGGATGATTTCCGGGTGTACAACGATTATCTGGACGAGGCAGCGGTGGAAACGCTTCTGGCCACAATGAACGGCTGACGAAAGGGGGGATTTCTATGACGGCAAAGCAAACCCAATGCCTGCTGGCCTATCTTGGGTATGACCCTGGCCCGATTGACGGCATCGACGGCAAAAAGACCCAGGCTGCTCTGGCTGCGTTCCAGGCAGACTACGGAGTTGGCGTTGAGGGCATGGTTGGTGCGGTGGCCGGGACGATTGCGAAGCTGGACAAACCACAGTCCGGAGACTGGTGGGACGATATCAAGCATTTTCGCCGGGATGAATTTAAATGCAAATGCGGAGGCAGATACTGCAACGGCTACCCGGCGGAAATGCAGGAGGCCGTGGTCAAAATCGCCGACGCCGCCCGGGCCCATTTCGGAAAACCCGCCCACGTGATCTCCGGCCTGCGCTGCCAGAAGTGGAACGCAATCCAAGGCGGTGTTGGAAACAGCCAGCACATGTATGGAGAGGCCGTTGATTTGCGGGTTGACGGGGTGGACAGCGAAACTCTGCGGCAGTTTGTGGCCAGCCAGCCGGGACACCGGTACAGCTACCGCATCAACAGCACCAATGTACATTTTGACATCCCGCCCGGAAACAGATAGGAGGAATTTATGGAGAGCATCATCACTGCAATCATCACCGGCAGCCTGACCCTGCTGGGGGTGCTGATTGCCAACGGGAAAAGCCAGGCCGTCACCGAGACAAAGCTGGATGAACTGACCCGGGAGGTCCGGGAGCACAACGGCTTCGCAAGAAGAATGCCGGTGGTGGAGGAACAGATTCGGGTCATCAACCACCGGCTGTCCGACCTGGAGCATGGAGGAGGAAAGCAATGATCAACTGGAAAGTAAGAATTCGGAACCGGGCCTTTTGGGCCGCCCTGATTCCCGCGGTTTTGCTGCTGGTGCAGAGCGGCGCGGCCATGTTCGGCATCAACCTGGATTTGGGGGAGGCGGGCAACCGGACGCTGGCGGTGGTAAATCAGCTGTTCACGGTGCTGACCATTCTGGGCATCGTCAACGACCCCACCACCGCCGGCCTGTCCGACAGTGAAAACGCCATGACCTATCAGGTTCCCAAGACCAAATAACAAAAAAGTGGCTGCTTCACGGTTTTTCGCGAAGCAGCCATGTTTTTTGTGCTTATCGGTTAATCGATAATAATGTTCTTTTGTTAACTAACGTTATTTATTCCGCTGTGTTCGTAGGGAACGCATTCATGCGTTCCGAAAGGTTCATGAACCACCAGGGTTCGACGAATCGCAAAACGATGATTTTTGCGTAGGGAATGCATTTATGCATTCCGCCTCGGTAACGGTTTTATCGAGGTATGTTGAATGGAATAATGTTGGAAAAAGCAGGAACCCGTTACCATCCAACGAACTACGGATGTTCACCGACGTTTCGGAACGGATAAATCCGTTCCCTACGCAAAACACAACGTTTTTACGATTCAATACCCCCTGGTGATTTGCGACCAGGACGGAATGCATAAATGCATTCCCTACGAAAATTCAGGAAACGCTCCTTATTCTTCCGTGGAAATTACATGGGCGCCCTGGAATTCCACATGGAGGGGGAGCATCTGCCAGTTTTTCTCCGTGATGGTTCCCAGCTTTTTGGAGAGCTTCTCCTCCAGGCCGGGGTTGCGGGTGATGCAGAGCAGGGTGGGACCTGCGCCGCTGAGGCAGAAGGCCGCGCCGGTGGTACGGACCAGGGCCTCGATCTTTTCGTAGTCCGGAATCAGCTTTTTCCGGTATTTCTGGTGGAGCCGGTCCTGCATGCCGTTTCGCAGCAGCTTCTCGTCTCCCAGCTCCAACGCCTTCAGCACCATGGCGCCGTGGGACACGTTATAAATGGCGTCCGCCCGGGAAATCTGCTCCGGCAGCACACTTCGGGCCAGGCTGGTGGGCAGGTCGAAGTCCGGCACCAGGGCCAGAAACTCCCAGCCGGGGTGCAGGGGGAAATTCACGGTGACGGGCAGGCCGCTGTCCACCATGGAAGCGGTGAGGCCGCCGTAGAAAGCAGGGGCCAGGTTGTCCGGGTGGCCCTCCATGGCATTGGTGATGTTCAGCAGGCCCTGGGTAGAGAGCCGGCTGCCCCGGAGTACATTGGCGCCCATGGCCCCCGCCACCAGCAAAGCGGCAGAGGAGCCCAAGCCTCGGCAGATGGGGATATGGGCATCGATGTGGATTTTAACACCCCGGATTTCCTCACTGAGGGAGGCCAGCACGGCGCAGTAGGAGGTATAGGCCAGATTGTCCGGCCCGGTGAAAGCCTCGTCGCAGCCGGTGATGGTGAGGCCCGCCTCGTCGGTTTCCTCAAAGGTCACGTCAGTATACAGGCTCAGGGCGCAGCCGAAGGCATCGAACCCCGGGCCCAGGTTGGCCGTGGTGGCCGGAACGCGGATGGTTACTCGTTTCATAATCTCTCCAATCAAAGTGCCATTACGTACTCCAGCATGGCGCTCTTTTCAATCACATCGGTATGCAGCTCGGGCATCGTCCGAAGCTTGGCCAGGGCGGGGGGAACGGGGATGCCGGTGATTTCATGGAGCCGGTCCATCTGCTCATACTCGCTGCCGCTGGTATCCCCGCCGATGGCTTCCAGCACGGTGGCAGGAAATTTATAGGGGGAGGCAGTGGAGAGAATCACCATGGGGCGATGGTCCCCGGTGGCGGCCACGTAATCCTGGGCGGCGGCAAAGCCGGAGGCGGTGTGGGGATCGCACAGGTAGCCCTGCTCCTTGTAGACCCTTCCCATGATCTCCGAAGCCCGGGCATCGTCACAATAGGAGGCCCAGAACTGGGACTGAATGGCGTCTTTCAGGGGATCGGGCACAGTGTACACGCCCTCGGCATTCAGCTTCCCCATCAGCTCCGCCACCAGCTCCGTATCCCCGGACAGCAGGTACAGCAGCCGCTCCAGATTGGAGGACACCAGAATGTCCATGGAGGGGGAGGTGGTTTTCAGCAGGGGGCGGCGGCGGTCATAGGTGCCGGTGCGGATGAAATCCGTGAGCACATTGTTGGCATTGGAGGCGCAGATCAGCATCCCCACGGGAAGCCCCAGCAGCTTGGCCAGGAAGCCCGCCAGAATGTCGCCGAAATTGCCCGTGGGCACGGCGTAGTTCACCTTGTCCCCCAGCCGGATTTTTCCCTCATCCAGCAGATTCCGGTAGGCCCGGAAATAGTACATCACCTGGGGCGCCAGGCGGCCGATGTTGATGGAGTTGGCGCTGGACAGCTGAAAGGGCAGCCGCTTTCCCTGGCAGGCAGCGAAGATGTTCTTCACCCCGGTCTGGGCGTCGTCGAAATTGCCTTTCACGGCACACACTGCCACATTGCTCCCCTCCTGGGTGACCATCTGGGCCCGCTGGACCTGGGACACGCCCCCATCGGGGTAGAACACGCAGATGCGGACCCCGGGCACATCCCGGAAGCCCACCAGAGCGGCCTTGCCGGTATCGCCGGAGGTGGCGGTGAGAATCAGGGTATCCTCTTTCTCTCCTTTTACGGCCTTGGCGGCGGTGAGCAGCTGGGGCAGCATGGAAAGGGCCACATCCTTAAAGGCGGAGGTGGGGCCCCGGAACAGCTCCAGCACGGTGCTGTCTCCCACGGTAACGGTGGGGGTCAGGTCCTCGGTTTCAAATTTTCCGTCGTAGGCACGCTGTACCAGCTGCTCCATATCCGGAATATCCGGCAGCAGGGCGGAGAGAATCATGGCGGACATCTGCTGGCTGGAGCCGGCCAGGCACTGCTTCCAGTCGAAGCCGGGAATGGCCTCGGGCATATACAGGCCGCCGTCCGGTGCCAGGCCTTCCAGAACGGCCTGGGCGCTGTCCACAAAATGATCTTTATTTCTGGTAGAGTGGTAACGCATAGTTTCCTCCTTAATAATTATCTATTTGCACAAAAAGAAGCGGGAACCGTCGAAATCATTGGCTTTTTGTTGCAGTTGAAATATGACAAAGTATATGATATACTGAACCGTGAAAAATTGCAAGTACCATTTCACAGGGATGTTTGTTTTTGTGGCGCATACATAAACCGTCCGGTGAAAGAATCCTATTCCCATACAATTTGAATAACGGAGGGATATTATGAAAATCGGTTTGTGCGGATTCGGCGTGGTGGGCCGGGGTGTGTATGAGATCACCGAGGGAAGAAGCGACATGCAGGTGACCAAGGTGCTGTGCCTGGAGGATATCCAGCTGCCCGATGCCGAAGCGGTGAAGGATTTCAGCCTTATTTTAAATGACCCGGAAATCGACACCGTGGTGGAGGCCATGGGCGGCCTGCACCCCAGCTTTGAATTCGTCAGCGCTGCCCTGAAGGCGGGCAAAAACGTGGTCACCTCCAACAAGGCGCTGGTGTGCACCTTCTACGACGAGCTGATCCCCCTGGCAAACCAGATGGGCGTGAAGCTGCGCTGCACCGCTGCCGTGGGCGGCGGCATCGGCTGGCTCTCAGAGCTGGAGCGCTCCCGCCGGGCCCAGAAAATCAGCCAGGTGGGCGGCATTATGAACGGCACCTGCAACTACATTCTGGACAATATGACCCGGCTGGGCTCCGACTATGCCGAGACGCTGCGCCAGGCTCAGAAGCTGGGCTACGCCGAGGCTAACCCCGCCACCGATGTGGAGGGCATCGACACCTGGCACAAGGTCATTCTCTCCTCCAACATTGCTTTCGGCATCTCCCTGGAGAAGCAGAGCGTTCCCGTGGCGGGCATTTCCCACATCACCGCCGCCGACGTGGAGAATTTTAAGGCTCACGGCAAGGTCTGCAAGCTGATCTCCACCGGCAAGCGGACGGACACCGGCTTCAGCGCCTATGTGCAGCCCACCCTGGTGGCGGAGGGCACCCCCGAGGCCGCTGTGCCCCTGAACTACAACCTGATCACCTTTGTGGGCGAGACCTCCGACCGGATGAGCTTCTTCGGCCAGGGCGCGGGCCGCTATCCCACTGCATACAATGTGGTGCAGGACCTGATCGATGTGCTGGCCGGCAAGGGCTTCTATGCCCCCTACGGCGCCCCCCAGTCCGCCGACAACTCCGAAGCCCTCCGCTACTACGTCCGGGGCAATTGGACCGGCGAGGTGACCGAGCGCTGGGGCGACGGGGTGATTACCGGCGCTGTGGCAGTAAGCGACATGCATGCCTGGCTGAAAGAAAACCCCGAAGCCTTCATCGCCGCCATCGGAGAGTGATATCTCCAGGAAGAGAGGATAATACATGAAAGTTGTGAAATTCGGCGGCAGCTCCATGGCGGATGCCGGCCAGTACCGGAAGATTCGGGAGATTCTCATGGCCGACCCGGAGCGCCGGGTGGTGGTGGTCTCCGCCGCGGGCAAGCGGTTCTCCGGCGACCATAAGATCA
Organism: Bacillota bacterium; assembly: GCA_028719885.1. Lineage (GTDB taxonomy): Bacteria > Bacillota > Clostridia > Oscillospirales > Oscillospiraceae > Faecousia. The sequence continues at coordinate 29,083 of JAQYLT010000012.1, read as the reverse complement.
CGGACCTGCTGTACCTTTGCCATGCCCACACCCAGTACGGGGTGGACTGCTCCAATATTTTTGAAATGATTCGCTCCCGGTATCTGGAAATCCGGGACGAACTGGGCATCAAGCTGGATTTGGAATCGGAATTTTCCGCCTTAAAATCCGGCCTGGACCGGAAGATGGTGAGCCAGGATGAGCTGGCCAGCCGGGGCGAGTATTTCTCCGCCAAGCTGATGGCGGCTTTCCTGGGCTTCCAGTTTGTAGATGCCGCCGACTGGATCCGCTTTAAGTTCGACGGCTCCGTGGACCAGGAGGCCAGCTACGCCCTGCTGAAGGACCGGTACAAGGATTTCGGCATTGTGATTCCCGGCTTCTACGGCATGATGCCCGATGGGAAAATCCGCACCTTTACCCGGGGCGGCTCCGACATCACCGGCGCCCTGGCGGCGGCGGCTCTGGATGCGGATGTGTACGAAAACTGGACCGATGTGTCCGGCATCCTCATGGCGGACCCCCGGATCGTGGACGATCCCCAGACCATTCCCCAGGTCACCTACGACGAGCTGCGGGAACTGAGCTACTCCGGCGCCCAGGTGCTCCATGAGGGCACCATCTTCCCCGTGCGGGAGAAGAACATCCCCCTGAACATCCGCAACACCAACGCCCCCAACGACCCCGGCACCATGATCAAGGAAGCTTTCGACGGGGACTCCGACCCGGATCGGTTCATCACCGGCATCACTGGCAAGAAGGATTTCAGTGTCATTTCCCTGAGCAAGCGGGGCCTCAGCGGCCAGGTGGGTTATCTGAGAAAGGTGCTGTCCATCTTCGAGCGGCACAACGTGTCCATCGACTATGTGCCCAACGGCATCGACAATGTGTCCGTGGTCATGCCCACCGAGGCGGTGAGCTCCAGCCTGTACACCATCATGGCGGAGATTCAGAAGGAGCTGGAGCCCGATTCCCTCACAGTCCACGATCAGATCGCCGTGGTGGCCGCCGTTGGCCGGAAGATGGCTTTCCGGCCCGGTATCTCCGGCAAGATTTTCGCCACATTGGGCGAAGCCGGGGTGAACATCCGCATGATCAACCAGGGTCCGGATGAGCTGAACATCATCTTCGGCGTGGATAACAAGGACTTTAAGACCGCCATCCGGGTGCTCTACGATAGTTTTGTAAAATAATGTACCAGCCACTGTAGGGGAGGCTATCAGCCTCCCTACAGGCAACCATTTCTGAGCGGCCGGATGAATGGTTCCAGGTGATAAATTGGTGTGAATTCGCCCAACCTGGCATTTTATTGTGAGCCTGTACTGCACGGGAGGCTGATAGCCTCCCCTACAATTTAGATTGGAGGATATTTAAATGAAGCAATATACCGTTGCCGTCCTGGGTGCCACCGGCGCTGTGGGACAGGAAATGATGAAAATTCTTTCTGAGCGGAACTTCCCCGTTGGGAAGCTTATCCCTCTTGCCTCCGCCCGTTCCGCAGGCAAAACCCTGAAATTCAGGGGGGAGGATGTAACCATTCAGGAGGCCCGGGACGAGGCCTTTGAGGGTGTGGACATTGTGCTGGGCGCGGCGGAAAACGACATCGCCCAGAAATTTGCTCCCGCCATTGTGAAGGCCGGGGCCGTGTTCGTGGATAATTCCTCCGCTTTCCGCCTGGACCCCAACGTGCCCCTGATCGTCCCGGAAATCAACCCCGAGGATGTGAAGAACCACCACGGCATCATCTCCAACCCCAACTGCTCCACCATCATCACCGTCACCGCCGTGAACGCCCTGAATGCCATCAGCCCCATCCGCACCATGACTGCCTCCACTTATCAGGCCGTCTCCGGTGCCGGTGCAGGCGGCCCCATCGAGCTGATGAACGAGGTGCAGGCCCTGGGCCACGGCAAGACCTACGAGCCCAAGGTGTTCTCCCACCAGATCGCCTTCAACCTGATTCCCCAGATCGGCGGTGAGCAGTTCGAGGGCTACACCAGCGAGGAAATGAAGATGCAGAACGAGGGCCGGAAGATCATGCACCTGCCCGATTTGAAGGTCAGCTGCACCTGCGTCCGGGTGCCCGTGGTCCGCAGCCACTCCATCTCCGTGAGCCTGCATTTTGACAAGCCCATCTCCGTGGAGCAGGCCCGGGAAGCCATCGCCAAAGCCCCCGGCTGCAAGCTGGTGGACGATCTTGCCAAGAAGCAGTATCCCATGCCCCTGGACACCAGCGACCAGGACATCGTGTTTGTGGGCCGCATCCGTCCCGACCTCACCGACGACAACGGCCTGTGCCTGTGGTGCTGCGGCGACCAGGTCCGCAAGGGCGCTGCCACCAACGCCATCCAGATCGCCGAGCTGCTCATCGAAAAAGCCTGATTCCTATAGAGAAACAACGCCAGACCCCAGGGGTTTGGCGTTGTTTTTTGTGTAACTGGAAAAAAGTCCTCTTACAGAATTTCAATCAGCACCTTGACAAAGAAGATGGCAACCACGATGAGCATCAGGGGCTTGACGGATTTGGCGCCCTGCTTTTCAAAGGTTCTGGCCCCCAGGTAGCTGCCCACGATGCTGAATAGTCCCGCCGTGAGGCCCAGGGGCAGCAGCACCTTGCCGTTCATCAGGAACACCGCCAGGCTGGACACATTGGTGGTCCAGTTGATTGCCTTGCACAGGCCGTTGGATTCTTTCAAACCGTAATGGGCCAGGCCGGTGAGCAGCAGAATGAGGAACACCCCGGTGCCGGGGCCATAGAAGCCGTCATAAATCCCGATGACAAAGGAGACGGCGCTGCCGATGAGCATGGTCTGCCACAGGGGCAGCCGCTCCCGCTCCCGGGCCATGGTTTTATTCCCATAGATGTAGACGGCGGTGAGGGGCAGGATCACCAGCATCAGCCGCTTGAAATAGTAGTCGTCGATCATCAGGGCAAGCCTCGCCCCCAGGCTGGAGCCCAGCATGGCAACAAACACACAGGGAATGGCGGTTTTCCAGGGGATGTAGCCGTTCTTCGCGTACTTCCCCGCGGCGATGGTGGCCCCCATGCAGGCGCTCATTTTATTGGTGGCCAGGGCTGCCTGGGTGGGCAGGCCGGCAATGAGATAGGCCGGCAGGGAAATCAGTCCCCCGCCGCCGGCAATGGCATCCACAAAGCCGGCCAGCCCCACCAGGGGACAGACGATCAGAAAGGTAAGTAAATTCGGGGACATGTTCTATCTCTCCTTTTTTCTTTCTACGGCGCATTATATCAAACCATCATCCCCTGTCAAGCCTGGAAGCAGCGCCTCCACCCCGCTGGTTTTTTGAATATTTTCCATAAAAATATGAAAAATACTATTGCAAAACCAAATGTATCGTGGTATAATCACACCGTAAGTTCAGTATTGTAGGCAAAGAGAGGGGTTCATCCCCTCTCTTTCTTATTGACGAAAGGATGAAGCTATGAAAATCACGGATCAGGTGGCAGCCTTTGCCGAACCCATCGTGGCAGAGCACGGCTGCAGCCTTTGGGATGTGGAGTATGTGCGGGAGGGCAGCGACTACATCCTGCGGCTTTACATCGACAAGGAGGGCGGCGTGGACATCAGCGACTGCGAGGCCATCTCCCGGGCGGTGGACCCCATTCTGGACGAAAAGGACCCCATCCCCGGCAGCTACCAGTTCGAGGTCTGCTCCGCCGGGTTGGAACGGGCTCTGAAACGGCCCGGCGACTTTCAGCAGTTTCTGGGCAGCCCCGTTACCGTCAAGCTCTACCGGCCCCATAACGGGCTGAAAGAGATTCCCGGCATTCTCCGGGGGTACGAAGACGGCCGGGTTACCATCGAAGCAGGAAAAGAAACAATTCAATTTGAAAAATCCCAGGTCGCGCTGGTGCGGCTTCGGGTGGAATTCTGACAGGAGGACAGAGCATGGCAAGAAATACCAAAGCCAAAAAGCAGGCCGAAGCACCCAAGGTGGACATCGGCGCGGAAATTTTCGCAAGTCTCCGGGACCTGGAAAAGCTCAAGGGCATTCCCGTGGACTATATGGTGGAGCGGCTGAAGCAGGCCCTCACCAACGCCTACCGCAAGGACCGGGAGGACCATCGGGACGTCCCCGCCGACAATGTGGTGGTGAACCTGGACGAGCACGGTCTGAGCATGTTCCAGGTGAAAACCGCCGTGGAGGAGCTGGAGGACATCGCTCTGGAAATCCACATCGACGCCGCCCGGAATATCAACCCCGACGCCCAGGTGGGGGATTCCATCTACATCCCCGTGGACATTGCCAAGTTCGGCCGCATCGCCGCCCAGACCGCCAAGCAGGTGGTGATTCAGGGCATCCGGGAAGCCGAGCGGGGCGTGATGTTTGAAAGCTATTCCAACAAGGCACAGGAGCTGCTCACCGGCACCGTGCTGCGGATCGCCCCCTCCACCGGGGACATGATTCTGAAAATCGGTCAGGGAAGCGAGGCCTCCGAGGCACTGCTCCCCGCCTCCGAGCAGATTCCCGGAGAGAGCTTTAAAGAGGGCGATCTGGTAAGGGTTTACGTGATGGAGGTCCGCAAGCCCAACCGCGGGCCCCTGATTCACGTGTCCCGCACCCATCCCAACCTGATTCGCCGCCTGTTCGAGCTGGAAACCCCGGAAATTGCCGAGGGTCAGGTGGAAATCCGCAACATCGCCCGGGAGGCCGGTTCCCGGTCCAAGATGGCCGTTCGGGCCACCATGGAGGGCATCGATCCCGTGGGCGCCTGCGTGGGGCCCCGGGGCGGCCGTGTGGGCGCCGTGGTGGAGGAGCTCCACGGGGAGAAAATCGAAATCGTGGTCTGGAGCGAGGACCCCTGCGAATACGTCAAGGCCGCCCTCAGCCCCGCCGATGTGGTCAGCGTCACCCTGGTGCCCGGGCAGAAGGCCTGCAGCGTGGTGGTGCCCGACGATCAGCTGAGTCTCGCCATCGGCAAGGAGGGCCAGAACGCCCGTCTGGCTGCCCGGCTCACCGGCTATAAGATCGACATCAAGCCCGCTTCCCAGGTCGCTCCCGTGGAAGAATAATCCCGAATAAGGGAGGCAACACCGATGCAAAAGAAGATTCCCCAGCGTCAGTGCATGGGCTGCCGGGAGCGGAAGGCCAAGCGGGAGCTGATCCGGGTGGTGCGTGGCACCGACGGGAATGTGAGCCTGGACTTCGGCGGCAAGGCCCCGGGTCGGGGGGCGTACATCTGCCCCAACGCCGACTGTCTGAAAAAAGCCCTGCGCTCCAAGGCCCTGGACCGGAGCCTGGAGGTGACCATCCCCCAGGAGGTCTACGACCGGCTGGAAAAGGAGATGGCACAAAATGGTCAGTAAAGCGCTGAACTATCTGTCCCTGGCCCGGAAAGGCGGCCTGGCGGAGCTGGGCGAGGAGCCGGTGGGGGATTTATCCCGCACGGGCAAGGCCTATGTGATTGCCGTGGCCTCCGACGCCTCCGACCACACCTGGCGCCGGGCCAAGGCCTACGCCGCCGGAACGGAGCAGCAGTGCATCCGGCTTCCCTTTACCAAAGAGGAAATGGGGGAGGCCGTGGGCCGGGAGAGCCTGGCCATTGCCGCTATTTCCGACGCCGCCCTGGCCCTGGCCCTGGTGCAGAGCCTGCCGGAGCCGGAAAAATACCAGGCGGCCATCCAGGTGCTCACCGCGAAAACCCAGAAGTTGAAAAAGCGCCGGCAGGAGGCCAAGGCCCATCTTAGAAATGTCCGCAAGGGCAAGAAATAACCCATCGATATTCCGTAGGGCGGGCGGCTTGCCCCCGCCGTGCAGCACACCCCGCTGCAATGGGAACGCGAATGCGGAAAGGTGACACATCGCGTCGTACAGAAGCATATTCCCTTTCCCCACGTTATACCAGCGGCGGGGGCAAGCCACCCGCCCTACGGGAAATCATTTGATTGACGATATTATGAGGCAATGATTGAAGTTAAGTAAGGACGTTTGAACCCCCCTTGGGGGATTCAGACTGTGTTGTATTATGGAGGTGCGTATAGTATATGAGTATGGTGAAGTATCGCTTGAAGGAGGTCGCGTCCGACCTGGGGATTACCCCCAAGGAGGTGGCGGAAATCATCTCCCGGTTCTTTGAGAAGCCCAAGTCCAATACCCAGATTCTCACCGACGAAGAGCTGAACGTGGTTTTCGACTGCGTGACCCAGGCTCACCAGATTGATTCTTTGGAGCAGGTGTTTGCCGCCAAGCCCAAGGAGGCCCCCAAGCCCGCCGCCCAGCAGCCCAAGGCGGAAGCCCCCAAGGAGCCGGCCAAGCAGGCTGCCGCCGCTCCCCAGGCCCAGAGCCAGCAGGCCCCGGCCAATCCCCAGCAGAACGCCAAGCCCAAGGAGCCCGAACGGAAGCGGGAGCGCCGGGTGGTGGATACCTCTGCCGTCCAGGTGAACGCCGCCCGCTTCGACGACCGGGTGGATAACCTGGTTTCCGAGCGGATGCAGAACTACCAGGGTGGTAAGCAGCGCATCGGCGGCAAAAAGGGCCAGCAGCAGAACAAGAAAGACAACAAATTCAAGGGCAACAAGTCCCGCAACGAGGAGCAGGAGAAGCTCCGCCGCCTGCAGATGGAGGTGGCCCGGAAGGCTCCCGTCACCGTGAAGATTCCCGAGGAAATCACCGTGGGCGAGCTGGCCTCCCGGATGAAGAAAACCGCCGGCGAGGTCATCAAGCTGCTGATGAAAAACGGCGTGATGGCCGCCATCAACCAGACCATCGACTATGATACCGCCGAGTATGTGGCCACGGAAATGGGCTGCAAGGTGGAAAAGGAAGTTACCGTTACCATCGAGGAGCGGATCATCGACGACCATCAGGACACCGCCGAAGAACTGGAAACCCGTGCCCCCGTGGTGGTGGTCATGGGCCACGTGGACCACGGCAAGACCTCCCTGCTGGACGCCATCCGCAAAACCAGCGTCACCGCCGGGGAGGCCGGCGGCATCACCCAGCACATCGGCGCCTACACCGTGGATGTGAACGGAAATATGGTCACCTTCCTGGATACCCCCGGCCACGCGGCCTTTACCTCCATGCGGGCCCGGGGCGCCATGTGCACCGACATCGCCATTCTGGTGGTGGCGGCGGATGACGGCATCATGCCTCAGACCGTGGAGTCCATCAACCACGCCAAGGCCGCCGGGGTGCCCATCATCGTGGCCATCAACAAAATGGATAAACCCACCGCCAACCCGGATAAAATTAAAGAGCAGCTGACCAAGTACGATCTGATCCCCGAGGAATGGGGCGGCGACACCGTGATCTGCCCCATCTCCGCCAAGACCGGCATGGGTCTGGAGGAGCTGCTGGAGATGGTCATCGTCAGCGCCGAGGTGCTGGAGCTGAAGGCCAACCCCAACCGCCGGGGCAAGGGCACCGTCATCGAGGCCCGGCTGGATAAGTCCCGGGGCCCCATCGCCACCCTTTTGGTGCAGAACGGCACCCTGAACCAGGGCGACATCATCATCGCCGGCACCGCCGTGGGCCGTGTCCGCGTCATGACCAACGACAAGGGCCGCACCGTGAAAACCGCCGGTCCCTCCGTGCCTGTGGAGATCACCGGTCTTGCTGAGGTTCCCACCCCCGGTGACGAATTCAACGTGGTCACCGACGAGCGGATGGCCCGGGAGCTGGTGGAGCAGCGCAAGCAGGCCCAGAAAGACGCCCAGGCCAAGCTGATGCAGAAGGTCACGCTGGACAATCTCTTCGCCCGGATGCAGGAGGGCGAGATGAAGGAGCTGCCCCTCATCGTCAAGGCCGACGTCCAGGGCTCCGCCGAGGCCGTGAAGACCAGCCTGGAAAAGCTGACCAACGAAGAGGTGCGGGTCCGGGTCATCCACACCGGCGTGGGCGCCATCAACGAATCCGACATTCTGCTGGCCTCCACTGCGGGCGCCATCATTGTGGGCTTCAACGTGCGGCCCGACGCCGCCGCCCAAGCCAGCGGCCAGAGAGCCAACGTGGACATGCGGTTCTACCGGGTGATCTACGACGCCATCGACGAGATCGAGGCCGCCATGAAGGGTATGCTGGCGCCCAAGTATGAGGAAGCCGTCATCGGCCACGCCGAGGTCCGCATGACCTACAAGGTCAGCGCCGTGGGCACCATCGCCGGCTGCATGGTGAAGGACGGCAAGGTGACCAGAGATTCCCAGGTCCGCATTCTCCGGGACAACATCGTCATCCACGAGGGTGAGATCGGCTCCCTGCAGCGGTTTAAGGATGCCGCCAAGGAGGTCACCGCCGGCTACGAATGCGGCATGAGCGTGGTGAAGTTCAACGACATTAAGGAAGGCGACATCTTCGAATGCTTTGTCATGCAGGAGATCAAGAGGTAATATGGCATCGAACCGAATCAATCGAATCAATGAAGAAATCCAGAAGGAGCTTTCCAGCCTGCTCCGTACGGTAAAGGACCCCCGGGTGCAGGACACCATGATTTCCATCACCCGGGTGGAAACCACCCCGGACCTGCGCTACACCAAGGTGTATGTCAGCTTCCTCCAGGAGGAGCGGGTAAAGGACGCCATGGCGGGGCTGAAATCCGCCGGCGGCTACCTGCGTCGGGAGCTGGGGCACAATCTGCAGCTGCGCTACGCCCCGGAAATCGTATGGAGCCTGGACGACAGCATCACCTACGGCGCGAAAATGCTGAAGCTCATCAACTCTTTGGAGACCGGTCATGAAGAAACTGACGAGAACTGAGACGGCGGAATTTCTGGCCGCTCACAATAATTATATTATTCTAACCCACGCCCGTCCCGACGGGGACACCATCGGCTCCGCCGCCGCCCTCTGCCTGGGACTGCGGAAGCTGGGCAAAACCGCTCACGTGCTGGAAAACAAAGAGGTCAGCCCCCGGTTCCGGTGGCTCCATCAGGGGCTCACCACCGACGCGGCGGCGGACACCGACTGCGTATTGAGCGTGGACGTGGCCTCTCCGGGCATCCTCCAGGAGGCTTTCAAGCCTCTTTTGGGGCGGATCCAGCTCCGCATCGACCACCACAGCAGTGCCACCAGCTTCACGGATTTTGAACTGGTGGACCCCATCAGCGCCAGCTGCGCGGAGATCGTGTATGACGTGCTGACCCTGATGAACTGCCCTCCGGACAAAGACATTGCCCAGGCCATCTATGTGGGCGCCTCCACGGACACCGGCTGCTTCCGCTACGCCAACACCACCGCCCACACCTTTTCCACCGCCGCCGCCTGCGCCCAGGCCGGGGCGGAGATCTACCGGCTGAACATGGAGCTGTTTGAAACCAACACCCTGGCAAGGCTGCGGATGCAGGGCTGGATCGTGGAGCACATGAAGCTGATCCGGGGGGGTGCCATGTGCATCTGCCCCATCCCCCGGCAGGTGGAGCTGGACATGGGGGTCACCGGGGACGATATGGACAATATTTCCAGCTTCCCCCGGACCGTGGCCGGCGTCTGCATGGCCGCCACCCTGCGTCAGGCGGAGAACGGGGATGTGAAGCTCTCCGTCCGGGCCATTCCCGGCTACGACGCCACCCAGGTCACCGTGCCCTTCGGCGGCGGCGGCCACAAGGGCGCGGCGGGAGCCACCCTGAAAATGCCCCTGGAAGAAGCCGCTCAGGCGGTAGAACGGGTGATGCTGGAGCAAATGCCATGAACGGCATCGTCATTGTGGACAAGCCCGCCGGGTGGACCAGTCAGGACGTCACCGCCCGGCTGAGACGGGTATTCGGCACCCGGCGCATTGGCCACGGCGGCACCCTGGACCCCATGGCCACCGGGGTACTGCCGGTGTTTGTGGGCCGGGCCACCCGGGGCGTGGAGTTTTTCGAGCATGCGGAAAAGGCCTACGAGGCCACTCTGATTCCCGGCATCACCACCGACACCCAGGACATCACCGGCACGGTGCTGTCCCATCAGGAGGTGTCCGTCACCGAAGAACAGCTTGAGGCGGTGCTCCCCCGGTTCCGGGGAGAGATTTTGCAGGTGCCTCCCATGTACTCCGCATTAAAAGTGAACGGCCAGAAGCTGTGCGATCTGGCCAGAAAGGGGCGGGAGGTTCCCCGGGAGCCCCGGCCCATCACCATTTTTGAGCTGACCCTGCTGGGCCTCGACGACGGGAAGCCCCGGCTCCGGGTGCGCTGCTCCAAGGGCACCTACATCCGCACCCTGTGTCAGGATTTGGGGGAGGCCCTGGGCTGCGGCGGCTGCATGGGCAGCCTGCGGCGGATTCAGGCAGGGGCCTACACCCTGGAAGATGCCGTCCCGCTGGATACCCTGCTGGAGGCGGAGCACCCGGAAAGCTATCTTCGACCGGTGGACTCCATGTTTCCCCAGTATCCCGCCGTTACCCTGACCCCGAATCAGGAAAAACGCTGCCGCAACGGCAATTCCTTTTCCGTCCCCCTCTCCCCGGGAACCTACCGGGCCTACAGCCAAAAGGGAGAATTTCTCATGCTGGCAAGGGTCAGCGGGGGAACCATGGAGACGGTGAAGAGTTTTTTTGAACCGGATTAGAAAAACATGAAAAAGACGATTTACGCATTGGGCTTTTTTGACGGTGTCCACCTGGGGCACCGGGCTCTGTTGAATGAGTGCCGCCGCCTGGCCCGGGAAGCGGACTGCCTGGCCGGAGCCATCACCTTTGGCTCCCACCCGGATGAATTGGTGTTTGGCCGGGCGCCGGTGCTGATCAACACCCCGGAGGACCGGGAGCGGCTGCTCCGGCGGGACATGGACCGGGTGATTACCCTGCCCTTTGACGAAAAAATGCACACAACCCCCTGGATGGATTTTCTGGAGCTGCTCCGCCGGGATTACGACGCGGCGGGCTTCGTCTGCGGCGACGATTTCCATTTCGGCGCCCGGGGCCTGGGCAACGGGACGCTGCTGGCGGACTACTGCCGGGAAGCGAAACTTCCCTGGGCGGTGGTGCCGGAGCAAAGCGTCCACGGAAAGCGGGTATCCTCCACCCACATCCGCTCCCTGTTGGAGCAGGGGGACATGGAGGAAGCTGACGCCTTTTTGGGTCACCCCCACATCCTCACCGGCAGGGTGGTTCACGGTCATCAGCTGGGCAGAAAGATGGGGATTCCCACCGCCAATCTGCCATTGCCCTCCGGGCTGGCGGTGCCGAAATTCGGTGTCTATGCCTGCCTGGTGGAGCTGGAGGGGAGAAAATACCCCGCCGTGACCAACATCGGCACCCGTCCCACCGTTCAGGGCCAGGGCATCACCGTAGAGCCCTGGATTCTCCGCTACGACGGAGACCTCTACGGCCGGGAAATCACTTTGGAATTTTTCAAGTTTTTAAGGCCGGAGGAAAAATTCCCCTCTCTGGAAGCCTTGCAGCAGGAAATCCGCCGCAACGCCGAGCAAACCCTCCAGTATTTCGCCGCCACCCCGAATCCGTAATTTGCGCCCTGAACCGTAGGGGAGGATACCATCCTCCCGCGCGATCATGCATCAAGCACCAATTTCTCTTCCGAAAACATACCCATCCCACCGAACAAGGAGGAATCGCCATGGCTATGAGCCCCGAGGATATGGAAAAACGCCGGCAGCGCCGGCAAGCACAGCTGAAAAAACAGCGCGCCCAGCGTCGAAAGCTCCGGCTCGGCCTGGCAGCCGCTGTGGTGGTGCTGGGTCTTTGCGCCTTTGGCATCTATTATTTTGTGGAGAACACCCCTCAGGGGGAAGCCACCGTCCAAAGCGCCATCCCGGAAACCACCGCTTCCACCACCGCCCCCACCGAGGAAACCAGCCCCGTCAGGGAATCCACAACCACCATCCACCTTCGGGCGGCAGGAGATTTGAACGTCACCGACTCGGTGGTGGACGCCGGTCTGGCCGCATCGGGCTTTGATTTCACCCGGGCCTTTCAGGATGTGGCCAGCACCCTGTCCGACGCGGACCTGACTTTATTGAATCTGGAGGGCAACATCTACGGCGAGACCTACGGCACCGCCACCACCTCCGCCCCCTACAAGCTGCTCACCGCCCTGCGAAACGCCGGTGTGGACCTGATTCAGATGGCCAACTCCTGCTCCATCAACAACGGCCTCATCGGACTGAGCTCCACCCTCCAGGCCATCCGCACCGCGGGCATGGAGCCGGTGGGGGCCTATGCCAGCCCCAACGAGTTCCGCCGGTCCAAGGGCTACACCATCTGCGAAATCCAGGGCCTGCGGGTGGCCTTTGTTGCCTTTACCAAGGGCGTGGGCGGCAGAGGCATGCCGGCTGGGAACGAGGACTGCGTGAACCTACTGTACCTGGACTACGACTCCACCTACAAAAAGGTGGACACAGAGGGCATTACCCAAATTCTCAGCGATGTGAAGGCCGAAAAGCCGGACTTTACCGTTGCCCTGCTCCACTGGGGCAGCGAGAACAACGACACCATCAGCTCCACCCAGGAGAGCATCGTCAAACTGCTGCAAAAGAACGGCGTGGGGCTGATCATCGGCACCCATCCCCATCTGGTGCAGGAAATCGACTACAACGAATCCGCCGGCACCCTGGTTGCCTACTCCCTGGGGGATTTCTTCGGCGACGCCGCACGGGGCGGCACCAACTACTCCATCATCCTGGATGTGGAAATCACCAAGGACAATGTAAAGGGCACCACCCGGGTCACCGGCTACAGCTACACCCCCATCTACACCGTCACCAAAAGCCAAAGCGCCGACGGCTTTCAGCGGGTGGTTCGCATTGAGCAGGCCATGCAGGCCTACGACGGCAATTTCGTGGATAAAATCACCAAGGCCTGCTACGACGACATGGCTTATTCCCTGACACGTATCGCCTCCCGCACCAGCGGCAAGGGCTGACCAGGCCGGTAAATTTGAATTAGGCATTACGATGAATGGCACCTCCGTAGGGGGCGATGCCCACATCGCCCCGTGGGGTAATGTGTTAAGTACCGAATGATTCCGGCGAATTCGTGTCGGGTGGAAGGGCCGATGTGCTCAATCGGCCCCTACGGTTGCTGTGCGTCATTGAACATTTCAAATTCAAAATTTCCCCTCTGTATCATCGCCAGAAACATAAATAAGCAAATGGAGAAGAGCATATGAGGATTCTATTTGACAGTAAGCAGCCCCAGTTTAAGTCCCCCTTTGGGGTGCTGACCCCCGGGCAGGTGTGCACCCTGCATGTCCACATCCCCACCTCGGTGTGCACCCGGCGGGCGGAGATCGTGCTGTGCTACGAGGATGGCAGCCCCGCCCGGTATCTGGAAATGCACCAAACCGAGCAGCGGGGAGCCTACGACATCTGGCAGGGGGAATTCTCCCTGTTCGCCCCGGGGCTGCACTTCTACTATTTCCAGATTCACGACCCCCACGGCATGTTCCGGCTGTTCAAGCAGGGGGACGATGCCAATATGGAGGCCGGGGACCTGTGGCAGGTGAGCTGTGTGCCCCCGGACTTCACCACCCCGGACTGGGCCAAGGGCGCCGTCATCTATCAAATTTTCCCCGACCGGTTCCGCCGCTGCGGCAAGCCGGACCTCACCGGCAAGCTGGAGCCCTACACCGTCCACAAGGACTGGTATGAGGATGTGGACTGGGCCCCGGACGAAAACGGCGTGATTCAAAACAACGACTTCTTTGGCGGAAATTTCCAGGGCATTACTGAAAAAATGGACTATATCGCCAGCTTAGGCGTGACCATACTCTACCTGAACCCCATCAGCAAGAGCTTTTCCAACCACCGCTACGACACCGGCGACTACAAAACCCCCGACCCCATGCTGGGCACGGAGGCGGATTTTTCCAAAATGTGCCAGGCCGCCCACGAACGGGGCATCAAGGTGATTCTGGACGGGGTCTACTCCCACACCGGCTCCAACAGCCTGTACTTCGACCGGAATCACACTTTCGGCGGCAAGGGCGCTTTCTGCAGCCAGCAGTCCCCCTACTACAACTGGTACACCTTCTATGAGTGGCCCATCAACTACCACTCCTGGTGGAACTTCGACACTCTGCCCACGGTGAACAAAATGCACCCGGACTTCATCAAGTACATCATCACCGATGAAGACAGCGTGGTGGCCCACTGGATGAAGCTGGGGGCTGACGGCTACCGGCTGGATGTGGCCGACGAGCTGCCGGACGAATTCATCCGGATGATTCACAACCGGATTCGGGAAATCAACCCCGACGCCCTGCTGCTGGGAGAGGTGTGGGAGGATGCCTCCAACAAAATGGCCTACGGCAAGCGGCGGCGGTACTTTACAAACGGCGAGCTGGACAGCGTGATGAACTATCCATTCCGCACCGCCATTCTGGACTTCATGCGGGGCCGGGACAGCGGCTACCGGCTGCGGGACACGGTGATGTCCATTGTGGAAAATTATCCGCCCCAGGTGGTTGCCTGCAACATGAACCTGCTGGGCACCCACGACACCCCCCGGATCCTCACCGCTCTGGTGGACGATTTCGACGGCAGCCGGGAGGAAAAGGCTCACCGGCACCTGTCCCGGAACCAATTGGAGGTGGCAAGGGACCGGCTGATGATGGCCTCCTTCCTCCAGTACACCCTGCCCGGCGCACCCAGCCTCTACTATGGCGACGAAGCCGGCATGGAGGGCTACAAGGACCCCTTTAACCGGCGCACCTACCCCTGGGGACGGGAGGACCAGGAAATCCTCACCCATTTCCGCAGCCTGGGCAAGCTAAAACAGCAGCAGGAGCCGCTGCGGCTGGGAGACATTCAGTTCTTCGCCGCTGGGGACAAGCACCTGGGCTTCTCCCGGAGCTACGGCGGGAAAACCATTAAGATTTATGTCAACCGAAGCGGCGACCCCTGGGAGATTGCCCCGGGCCGGGTGATTTTCGGGCGGAATCTGCAAACCATTTCCCACAGCAGTCTGGTCCTGGCGCCCCGGGGCTTCTGCGCGGTGGAGGAGGAATGACAAATGGAAGAGGAGCTGTTTTTCACCGGCTACTGCCGACAGCTGGACCAAAGCCGGATGGTCACCATCGAGCTTGAAGACGGCCGCCTGACGGAGTGCGACTGCTGCTACGGCAGCTGCGTGTATGAACCCAACTGCACCGTAGCCCAGCAGATTTCCAACGCCTGCACGAAGTAACACATTTCTAAACCATGGGTTTGGAGGGAAACAAGATTATGACAGAATTCATTGAGATCTTAAAGGCGGTGCTCTTTGGCATTGTGGAGGGCATCACGGAATGGCTTCCCGTGTCCTCCACGGGGCACCTGATTCTTTTGAACGAATTTGTGAACCTGAACGTCACCAAGGAATTCCAGAGCATGTTCGATGTGGTGATTCAGCTGGGCGCCATTCTGGCGGTGTGCGCCCTGTTCTTCCGGAAGCTGAATCCCTTTGACCGGGACAAGAACGAGCTCCAAAAGAAGCAGACCTGGAATCTGTGGTTCAAGGTCATTGCCGCCATCATCCCCTCCGGCGTGGTGGGGGTGCTCTTCGACGACTGGATGGACGAGCACCTGCACACCGCCACCGTGGTGGCCATTGCCCTGATCGTCTACGGCGTGGCCTTCATCCTGGTGGAGCGGCGGAATGAGGGCAAGGAGCCCAAAATCAGCGATGTCCATGAGATTGGCCTGAACACCGCTATGATCATCGGCCTGAGCCAGTGCCTGAGCCTGATTCCCGGCACCTCCCGCTCCGGCTCCACCATTCTGGGAGGCATCCTGGTTGGCGTCAGCCGGGGCGCGGCGGCGGAATTCAGCTTCTTTATGGCCATTCCCACCATGCTGGGGGCCAGCGCCATCAAGCTGCTGAAATTCTTCCTGAAAGGCGCAGGCTTCACCGCCATGGATTTGATGATCCTGCTGGTGGGCTGCACCGTTTCCTACATCGTCAGCCTTCTGGTCATCAAGGGACTGATGGCCTATGTACGGAAGCACTCCTTCTCCGCCTTCGGCGTGTACCGGATCATCCTGGGCATCGCCGTGCTGGGTTATTTCCTGATCTTTACATAAAGGAGCGATCAACATGGATTTTGAAGAATACACCATTGAAAATGACTATCTGCGGGTAACCGTGACCACCTGGGGCGCCCAGGTGAAAAGCGTGGTGCGGAAATGTGACGGCGTGGAGCACATGTGGCAGGCGGACGGCTCTGTCTGGGGCTATCACGCGCCCATCCTCTTCCCCCACGCAGGCAAGGTATTGAATGGCACCATCCACGCCAAGGGCCAGGACTATCCCGCTACCCAGCACGGCTTCGCCCGGCTGATGGAGCATGACCTGGTGGAGCAGACCCCCAATTCCCTGGTGCTGGAGCTCCACAGCAATCCGGAGACCCTGGCCCATTTTCCCTATGAGTTCCGGCTGATTTCCACCTTTACCCTTTCTGGGGACACCCTGCACCACACCCTCACCGTGGTGAACACCGACCGGGAGATTCTGCCCTTTGGCATCGGCTACCATCCCGCCTTCGCCATCCCCTTTGACGAAAATCACACCGCCGCAGACTACGAGCTTCGCTTCGACAAGATGGAATCCCCCCTGTGCCTGAGCTGCCAGCCCGAGGGACTGCTCCGGGGCAAGTGCTACTACCTGGGCAGCAACATCGACCGGATTCCCATTGACGAGAAGCTCTTTGAGATCGACAGCCACTGCATGACCAACCTGAATTCCAACACCCTGGGCATTTACGAAAAGGACACCGGCCGGGCGGTGATCTGTGACATCTCCGACTTCCCCTACACCCTGATCTGGAGCAAGCCCGGCGTTCCCAAATTCGTGTGCATCGAGCCCTGGCACAGCCTGCCCAGCCCGGAAAAGGGCAGCACCGACTGGCTGAAAAAGCCCGCCGCCGCCATCCTGGCCCCCGGGGAGCAGTGGAGCACCACCCTGAAAACCCGGTTCGCCCGGTAACGCCATCATCCCCCACCGCAACGGACCGCCAACGCGGTCCGTTCTTTTATAAGAAAGCAATATCTTCTCATGGGAACCGCAAAAACTGGTTGGAACCATTGTTCCAAACGCTATAGAATACCATTAGAATGCCCTTGTTGCGGGGCAAAAAAGGAGGACGATTGTGATGACAGGCCCGGTAGCACCCAAGGACCCCACAGAAAAGCGGCCCGGATTCTACGTTTTATTGGACACGCAGGTGGGGGGCACCCCCCAGGATGACGGCAGAGGCCGGCACTCCATTTACATCAGCAGCGACCGGCTGCCCTCTTTCGCCCAGGTCACCGGCGGTATCAAGGACCCGGCCATTCTGGAGCTGCTCACCGGCGTGGCAGGCTTCCGGAAGCTGGTGCACAGCATCGGCGTGTCCATCTCCGGCCAGGACGGCATGGAGGTGGTGTTCTCCCTGATGTGCAAGGGTGACGGCGGCCCCGGCAGCTGCCACAGCTTCACCTTCCCCGCCGACGGGGCGGAGCGGGTGATCGACCTGGAAAAGCTGACCTGGAGCGAATTTGACTGCGGTTTGGGAGAATTCCGGTTTGAAATGCCCACCGTGGCGGACATGGCCACGGTCTCCGTCAAGTGTTATGTCAACGATGGATTTTCCATTCCCAATCAGGACCCGGACCCCGTTGTGGACATGGAAGGCCCCAAATACCGGGAAATGATTGCCCGGTCCTTCCTCAGCGCCGGCAACAACGAACGAATTCAAAATTTCCTCCGCCGGGCAAAGGCAGGGGAGGAGGTCACCGTGGCCTTTTTGGGCGGCTCCATCACCCAGGGGGCGGGAGCGGTGCCCCTGCAGGAAAACTGCTACGCCCGGTGTGCCTGGGAGGGTCTGCGCCAGCGGTACGGCCAGAACATCCGCTACATCAAGGCAGGCGTGGGAGGCACCCCCTCGGAGACGGGGCTCATGCGGTATGACCGGGACATCACCCGGGACGGAAGGGTTCAGCCGGATTTGATGGTGATCGAATTCGCGGTGAATGATGCCGGGGACGAGACCGAGGGCGTGTTCTACGAAAGCCTGGTGCGTCACATTCTGAAGAGCCCCAATCGCCCGGCGGTGATTCTGCTGTTCGCCGTGTTCGCCAACGACTGGAACCTGAAACGCCGTCTGGCCCCCATCGGCTACCGGTATCAGCTGCCCATGGTGGACGTATTGGAGGCGGTGTCCCCCCAGTTTGAGGCGGCGGACCGGGTGATTACCAAGCGGCAGTATTTCTATGATGTCTACCACCCCAGCAACCTGGGCCACAAGATCATGGCGGACTGCCTGCTGTATCTCATAGACCGGCTGGATGCCCAGCAGCCGGAGCCGGAGCGGGAGGATTTCGTGCCGCCCTACTATGGCCGGGACTACGAAAACCTGGTGCTGCTGGACAGAAAGGATTCCATCCCCGATGCCGTTATCACCCCCGGCAGCTTTACCGGCACTGACGAGGATTTGCAGATGGTGCCCCTGGACGACGACCACCACAACACCCCCATGTTCCCCCACAACTGGATGAAGGCGGCGGGGAATCAGCCGTTTTCGCTGGAACTCACCTGCCGGAAGC
This sequence comes from Bacillota bacterium, assembly GCA_028719885.1. Lineage (GTDB taxonomy): Bacteria > Bacillota > Clostridia > Oscillospirales > Oscillospiraceae > Faecousia. Next base: position 10,648 of record JAQYLT010000012.1, on the reverse strand, counting down.
TGGTGCTGGAATTCAAGGACTCCGGTGACGACCGTTTCGGCAAGGCGATGGTGACCATTGACGGAGAAAAGCAGCGGATTCTGGACCCCAGAGAGGCGGGCTGGACCCACTGCCACACCACCGTGCTGTTCAACCGGCAGGAAAACGCCCGGCACCGCATTGAAATCACCATGGCCCCCGGGGAGGAAGATAAGGTATTCACCATTCTGGGCTTTGGTGTGGTCCAATAATTCCCCACGGTTCGTTTTCAATAATATTTTTACATAAGGTGAAGAATATGAATTACACAAACTGTTGGTTAACCTATCCGCTTCTTGTGGATGAATCAGGAAAAGCCCTCACTGTATCCTCTGATTTCTCCGGGCCGGTGGAACATAGCGCCCTGGAGGAGCTGACCCTGGGCTTCGGCGGCATGTACAATCGGTCCGTGGCCCGGGTAAACGGGGAAGCGGACCTGACCCTCCGGAAAAACAGCTGCCTCCATCCCGAGGGCTATCGCGTTGCCGTGGAAAAGGGCAAGGGCGTCCTGGAAAGCGGCGGTGAGCGGGGCATGCTCTACGGCGTGTTCGCCCTGCTGCGGCAGCTGCAGCTCTCCGGCGGCAGCTTTGAGGCTTTCTCCTGGAAAACCGAAGCCACCCCCGATAACCCCCTCAGAATGCTGAACCACTGGGACAACATGGACGGCAGCATTGAGCGAGGCTACTCCGGAAAGTCCTTCTTCTTCCAAAACGACGAAATCCTGGTTTCCCAGCGGACAAAGGACTATGCCCGGCTCACTGCTTCCGTGGGCATCAACGCCGTGGTCATCAACAATGTGAACGTGGTGAAAGCCGCCTCCTGGCTGATTTCGGACCGGTATTATGAAAAGCTGCGGCAAATCCAGCTTATTTTTGCCGCCTATGGCATTGATTTGTATCTGTCCGTGAACTTCGCCGCCCCCATGGAGCTGGGAGGTCTGACCCTCTCCGACCCCTGCGATGAGGACGTGAAAAACTGGTGGAAAGGAAAGGCCAAGGAAATCTGGGAGAAGCTCCCCGGCTTTGGCGGCTTCCTGGTGAAGGCCGACTCCGAGGGCCGTCCCGGTCCCTTTACCTATGGCCGCACCCACGCCGACGGCGCCAACATGCTGGCGGACGCGGTGGCGCCTTTTGGCGGGAAGATCATTTGGCGCTGCTTTGTGTACAACTGCCGGCAGGACTGGCGGGATACCAAAACCGACCGCCCCAAGGCCGCCTATGACAATTTTATGCCCCTGGACGGCCAGTTCCGGGACAATGTGATTTTGCAAATCAAGAACGGTCCCATGGATTTCCAGGTCCGGGAGCCGGTGGCGCCCCTCTTCGGCGGACTGCACCACACCAATATGATGATCGAATTCCAGATTGCCCAGGAATACACCGGCCAGCAGCGCCATGTGTGCTACCTCATGAGCTGGTTCCGTCAGGTGCTGGAGCAGGAGATGTGCGTCCCCGGGGTGCCCTCCAGGGTTTCGGACCTGGTCAGCGGCAGAAGTTATGGTAACCGCAACTGCGGCATGGCTGCGGTGGCCAACACCGGCAACGACGAAAACTGGACCGGGCACGACCTGGCCGCTGCCAACTGGTATGGCTTCGGCCGCCTGGCCTACGACATGACCGCCGACCCGGAGCAGCTGGCCCGGGAATGGGTGCAGCTGACCTTTGGCAGCAATCAGCAGGTGGTGGACACCCTGACGGAAATCCTCATGGAGTCCTGGCCCGCCTATGAAAAATACACCTCCCCCCTGGGCATCGGCTGGATGGTCAGCCCCAACAACCACTATGGGCCCAGCGTGGACGGCTACGAATACGACCGTTGGGGCACCTATCACCGGGCCAATCACCGTGGTGTCGGCGTGGAGCGGGGCCGCACCGGCACGGACTACTGCCGCCAGTACAATGAGCCCCTTTGCAGCCTCTACGAAAACGTGGACACCTGCCCCGACGAGCTGGTGCTGTTCTTCCACCATCTGCCCTACACCCACGTTTTGAAGAGCGGCAAGACCGTCATCCAGCATATCTACGACACCCATTTTGAGGGTGCGGAGATGGCCGCCGGGTTTCTTGCCAAGCTGGAAGCCATTCAGGCGCTGCTGCCGGAGGAGGCCTATGCCAGGATGCATCAGCGGCTGACCCACCAGGCGGAGCACGCGAAGGACTGGCGGGACATCATCAACACCTATTTCCACCGCATCAGCGACATTGACGACGAACAGGGCCGGAAGATTTACGATTGATCATCCAACAAAAAAGCAGATCCTTTCTGAGTTCAGAGAGGATCTGCATTTTTTGGATATTTCAATATCAATCGTAGTAATCCAGGGTGGAATAGGCTTCTTTCAGAATGGAGTAGACTCTCACCATGGCCTCCATGGTAATGTCGCCGATATCCGCCTCGGGACGGACGATCAAATCCATGCTCAATGTCACGGTGCAGTCGTTGGAGTCGGCCTCAAAGGTGACAAAGCGGTAGGTATTGTTCAGCTCGTTGCAGGCCCGAATCACCGAGCTCTCCACAGCGGAACGGTAGGAAATCACATCCCAAACCCGAATGGACACATCGTCGTTGCTCTCCGGGAACCAGAACCGGATGTCGATGTCGTGGCCGCCGCACTCAAAGGAAATGGACACCTTTTCCTTATTTCCGTTGTAGGTGTCGATTCCGCCGTAATCATAGATGATGTCCTCCTGCTCCAGCTGATAGAGGAACTCCCGGGTGGAGGCATATTCTCCGGGAACGGAGGCGGGAATCTCCGGCTTCTGGGTGGCGGAAGCCTGCTGCTCCAGCTGGGCATTCAAGGCTTCAATCTGGCTGGCCTTGTCCGCCACATCGGCATTCAGCGCCTCGATCTGGCTGGCTTTCTCCGCCGCATCGGCGTTCAGCGCTTCGATCTGGCTGTTCTTCTCTGCCGCATCGGCGTTCAGGGCTTCGATCTGACTGGCCTTGTCCGCGGCATCGGCGTTCAGGGCCTCAATCTGGCTGTCTCTCTCCGCCACGTCGGCGCTGAGGGCTTCAATCTGGCTGTCCTTGTCCACAGAGTCGGCGTTCAGGGCTTCGATCTGACTGGCCTTGTCCGCGGCATCGGCACTCAAAGCCTCGATTTGGCTGTCCTTCTCCGCCGCGTCGGCATTCAGCGCCGCAATCTCACTGGCCTGCTGGCTGAGGGTGCTCTCCAGCTCCTGAACGCGGGCATCGTTGGCCTGCTTTTCCTGAATGAACAGAACGCCGGTGACAATCAACGCCAGGGCAAGCACGCCGGAAATAATCCAGGTAATTTTCTTTTCCACAAATTTTTCCTCCTTGAATAGAATGAGTCCATTTTAAACCCATAGCGATTTAAAATCAAGGAGCCACCGGCCTCAGAAGAGATTTTTGTTGAAAAAGCTGGAAACAGCCCGATAAAACCGCTTTGTTAGAAAAAAAAGCAGGAAGAATTTCGTCAAAATTACCATTTATGCCACGGCGCGCAATGGCCCCGTGTAAAGGGCAATATTATCCACTCAAGACGATACCGTAGGGCGGGTGGCTTGCCCCCGCCGCACAGTACAATCTAAAATTTGGGGGTTGCCAATGTGAAAAGGAAACCCTCCCCCGTTATGGTTGGATGTATTTCTGATCGGTATGTTATCCCAGTGGCGGGGGCAAGCCGCCCGCCCTACGATATAAAACGTTAACAGTTGACGACTTTGGTGCAAAAGGGAGTGAAGCCGGGAGAATTGTTCCTCAGCCTGTCTCCACTGGGGACAGCTCCCTGGGGACGGGGGCGATCTTCACATCCCTGGGGTGGAAGAACCGCAGCTTTTCCTTTGCCACGGAGATTTCCACATTCTTGGCCCGGCGCAGCTCTCCGTCCAGGTTGATGGGGGTGGGGGCATCGCAGTGGATGGTGAGCCGGTCTGTGGAGAAGTGGCGTATCAGCTGGGGAAGCTGGCGGTATTTACCGGCCTTGTACTTGCCCACTACCCCGGGCACCTGGAGCCTGCTCACCTTTTTCACCACCAGCACCTCCAGAATTCCGTCCTGGGGGTCCGCCTCCGGCACCGGGTTGAAGCCGCCGCCATAAAACCTGCCGTTGCACACGCAGATCATGGTCTGTTCCCCGTCGATTTTTTCTCCGTTGAGTTCCACCACATAGTGCTCCCCAATGCCCCGGATCACGTTCACCAGGGTGGATACGGCGTAGGCCCGGAAGCCCTGGAGCAGGGGGAACCGCTTGTAGTTGGAAACATCGGTGCCGATTCTGGCATCCAGGCCCACGGAGCAGATATTCAGGGCATAGTCGTCATTCACCCGGATGAGGTCCAGCTCCGATTCCTGGGCATCCAGCAGCCGGTCCAGATCAAAAAAGGCCTTGGGGTCGTCGAAAATCCGGACGAAATCGTTGCCGCTGCCCCCGGAGTAGACGGTGACGGCGGCGTTGGGATACCCCGCCGCGCCAGTGGCCACCTCGTTCAATGTACCGTCGCCGCCGCAAGCATAGAGCCGCACCTCCTCCCCGGTGGAGGCCGCCTCCCGGGCGATTTTGGCGCAGTCCCCCGGGCCCATGGACACCCGGATTTCATAGTCTAACCGCCGGGCATCACAGGCGATGCGGATGGCGGCAGAATAGTCAGCCGTACGGTCCCGGCTCCCCGCCGCGGGGTTGATGATGAATAGATGCTTCATATTCTTCTCTCTTATTCTTTCATTAATATGGTATATGAATCAATTCCTGTCATTATCTTCTTTCTTTTGACATAATCAAGAAATGATTTTGGCTGTTGGCTTTGCTCAGCTTAATTGTGCTTTTGTTAATTAACGAAATATGTTGCAATGTGTTCGTAGGGAACGCATTCATGCGTTCCGAAAGGTTCATGAACCACCAGAGTTCGACGAATCAAAAAACGATGATTTTTGCGTAGGGAATGCATTTATGCATTCCACATCGGCAACATTTTTATCGGGGTATATTGAATGGATAATTGTTGGGAAAAAATTGGAACCCGTAACCATCCAACGAACTATGGATATTCACCAACGTTTCGGAACGGATAAATCCGTTCCCTACGCAAAACACAACATTTTTCGATTCAATGAACCACGGTGATTTACGAACAGGGCGGAACGCATTTATGCGTTCCCTACGAAAATTTGGTAAACGTCCCTTATGCTGCGAAAAGCCAATCAACGAATAAATGATTTCTCCAACCAATTTTTGACAGCAGTGCTGTCAGAAAACGTCATTTTATTCGTTTCTGATTACCCAGGTACATATAATAATCGCACTTAATCATGCCATTATAGAGCTTCCGTTTTTTGTCCGCCCGTTTGCCGAAATAGTGCTCGAACTCCGGCTCGGAGGTGATGATATATTTTTTCCAGCCGTCGGCGAATTTCAGGTGCCGCCCCAATGCTGCATAGAGCCGCTGGGCGCTCTGCTGCTCCAGCATTCTCTGGCCGTAGGGCGGGTTGCAGATGAAAATCCCCTCATCGCAGGGCAGGCTCATTTTGGTGGCATCCCCGTCCTGGAAGGTGATCAGCTTGTCCACCCCCGCCTTCCGGGCATTGGCCATGGCCAGGGACACGCATTTGGGGTCGTTGTCAGAGCCCAGAATCCGATAATTGCCCTTGAACTCCCTGTCCCGGAATTCCGTCCGGACCTCTCCCCAGATTTTGGGGTCCACCCAGGCGAAGGCCTCGGCGCTGAACCGGCGGTACATGCCGGGAGCCTGGTTCCGGGCAATCAGTGCCGCCTCAATGGGAATGGTGCCGCTGCCGCAGAAGCCGTCCCAGAGGAATTCTCTTCCCCGGTAGTGGGTCAGGGTCACCATGGCGGCGGCCAGGGTCTCCCGCAGGGGGGCATCGTTGCCGTTGGCCCGGTAGCCCCGCTTGTGCAGCCCGGGACCGGAGGTGTCCAGGTACAGCTGCACCCGGTCATTCATGATGGAAAACTGCAGCTGGTATTTGGCCCCGGTCTCCGGCAGCCAGCTCAGGCCGTACTGCTCCCCCAGACGCTTGCAGGCCGCCTTTTTGATGATGGCCTGGCAGTCCGGCACACTCATGAGTTGACTATTCAGGCAGTGGCCCTTGACTGGGAAGGCGCCGTCCTTGGGAATGAAATCCTCCAAATTGGCCCGGCACACCCCCTGGAACAGCTCTTCAAAGCTTTTGGCGGGGAAATCCGCCAGCAGAATCAGCACCCGCTCCCCGGTCCGCAGGCCGATGTTGGCCTTGGCCATGGCGGTTTCATCCCCGGAGAACAGCACCCGGCCATTCTCCACCCGGACGTTTTCCATATTCATCCGTTTCAGCTCGTCTCCGGCCAGGCCCTCCAAGCCGAACAGACAGGGAACGGAAAATTCCATTTTTCTCATAATTCCTCCAATTTACGGAATGATTTTGCTCTTTTTCAGGTAGCGCTCCTCCTCGGAGAAGACGCAGCCGCAGTATTTTTGAATATAGAAGCCCAGCTCCCGGGCCCGCTCCTGACCGGCCTTGAAATAGGGGCGGAAATCCCGGTAGAGAAATTCCACGCCGTATTCCGCCGCCGCCCGCTCCGCCACCTGCCGCATCAGCTCGTGGTTCTGGTAGGGACTGATGAAAAGAGACGAGGTGAAGCTGTCGAAGCCCCCCTCTTTTGCCTGCCTTGCGGCCTCAAAAAGCCGGAATTCATAGCATTTGACGCAGCGGTGCTCAATGTCCTCCGCCACCGCCCGGACAAAGGGCCGCAGGCCATAGTCATTTTTCTCTATAAGCTTCAGGTCGATGGTCTGGGCGTACTCCCGCAGGCAGTTCCGCCGGGCCCGGTACTCGGTAAAAGGATGGATGTTGGGATTGTACCAGAAGCCGGTAACATCGTAATGATCAGCGCGCAAAACGTCGATGCACTGATTGGCGCAGGGCGCGCAGCAGATATGCAGTAATGTGTTCATGTCAGATTCCTCATTTCGTACCGAAAACGCCGTCTTTGAAAATCCCCGTAATTTTGACATTCCGAATCTCATTGTGGAGGTTCTCGCCTTCGGCATAGACTTTCACATAATTGGGGGCATGGCCGGTGAAATAATTTCCCTCCTTGTCCTCAAACAGCACACTTTGACTGGTTCCCACCAGGCTTTGGCGGTATTCCCGGCTCATTTCCTCCGCCACCGCGATGGCCTCCCGGCTGCGCTGCTCCTTCACGGCGTTGCTCAGCTGCCCGGGGAAATCCGCCGCCGGGGTGCCGGGCCGCCGGGAATAGGGGAAAATGTGCATGTCCGAGAAGCCGATTTTCCGGATAAAGGCAAGGCTCTGGGCGAATTCCTCCTCCGTCTCTCCGGGAAAGGCCACAATCATGTCCGTGGTCACGGCGCAGCCGGGGAAAAATTCCCGCAGCAAGCCCACACTTTCGCAATACCGGGCGGTGTCGTATTTCCGCTTCATCCGGGCAAGGACGCTGTCGCATCCGGACTGCATACTCAGGTGAAACTGGGGGCACAGATTGGGCAGGGAAGCCAGGCTCTCGCAGAATTCCCGGGTGATGATTCTGGGCTCCAAACTTCCCAGCCGAATCCGCAGCTCCGGCACCGCCCGGCAGATGGCCTGAATCAATTGCCACAGCTCCGGCTTTCCGGGGAGGTCCTTTCCCCAGCCCGCAATCTCGATGCCGGTGAGCACGATTTCCCGATAGCCTCGCTTGGCCAGCTCCTCAGCCTGCTCCACCGCCAGCTCCAAAGGCGCGGAGCGGATGGGCCCCCGGGTGTAGGGGATGATGCAGTAGGTGCAGAAGTTCACGCAGCCATCCTGAATCTTCAGCATGGCCCGGGTCCGTTCCTCCAGTCCGCCGGCGGGCAGCACCTCAAATTCCCGCCGGGAGAGGGCATTGTCCAGGCTCTGCCGGTACTGATGCCCCTGGGCCGCATCCAGCAGATCGGCAAGGAATTGCTGCCGGTTTCCGCTGCCGCCGATCACATCCACCCCCAGCTCTTTCACAACCTCCGGGTCGTGCTGGGTGTAGCAGCCGCAAACCGCCACAATGGCCTCCGGGTTTTCCCGCCGACACCGCCGAATCACCGCCCGGTTCTTCTTGTCCGCCACGGCGGTGACGGAGCAGGTGTTGATCACATAGCAGTCGCATTTTTCGTCGAAGGAGCCGATGGTGTGCCCCTGCTGCAGCAGAAGATTTTCCATGGCCTGGGTTTCATACTGGTTGGTTTTGCATCCCAGTGTATAAAAACTGATTTTCATTTGTAATAACCGCCAATTTCGTTCCGGAAATATTGTTAGAATCGTCCAAAGCTACAATTGCGTTTTCCGGCAGATTTGATATAATACAGTTAATGGGAAGTTTCACGATTCGTCCCCCATTATACACGAAAGGGAAAGGTTTGTACAGCGCCAGATGGAAAATACCAAAGATTTTATGATACATCTTGGCTCTGTCCGGGATGTGGAAGAGTTTGTAAATTTATCCACCGCCCAGCCCTATTCCATTTATCTGGATGACGGAGCACATCGGGTGAACGGCAAGAGCTTTATGGAGATGTTCTGCCTGGTGCTCACCCGGCCTCTGCGGGTCAGCCTGGAATGCAGTGAGGAACAGGCCCGCCACTTCTTTGACCAGACCATGCGCTACCATATTGAATGAAGCCGCAACCCCCGGGAGCATTCCCGGGGGTTTTTCATAGCAAAATATACAAGTTCTTCCGGGAAAAAATAGTAAAATATCCGATTGCGAATTCTTTGCAAATATGTTATCATTTCCTTATCCAGGTGGATTATGCCTACTCCACAAAAATAGGCATATGAAGCTAAAATAAAGGAGGAAAACCCCGTTCCGACTCACGGTGCGGCAGTGTGGAGACCTGTCGTAATGCCCCTGCCATTTTACCTGGCAGACGGCGAGTGCATTCATTGAGGATTCAGGATGCACGGAGTCACAAAAACAATGGCAAGCTTAACCCTGAAGAACATCAAGAAAGTCTACCCCTTTAACGGCGACGACGCCAAGCAGGCCAAGAAGAAAAAGAAGAAAGGCGACGAGCCCGAGAAGAAGAAGAGCAACCTGCAGATTACTGCTGAGGGCGTTGTGGCCGTTCAGGAGTTCAATCTGGACATCGCCGACAAGGAATTCATCGTTCTGGTCGGTCCTTCTGGCTGCGGCAAGTCCACCACCCTGCGTATGATCGCCGGTCTGGAAGATATCTCCGGCGGCGAGCTGTACATCGGTGACCGTCTGGTGAATGATGTTCCCCCCAAGGACCGTGATATCGCCATGGTCTTCCAGAACTACGCTCTGTACCCCCACATGACCGTTTACGATAACATGGCTTTCGCCCTGAAGCTGCGTCACGCCCCCAAGGACGAGATCGACCGCAAGGTGAAAGAAGCCGCCGAAATTCTGGACATCACTCAGTACCTGGGCCGTAAGCCCAAGGCTCTGTCCGGCGGTCAGCGTCAGCGTGTTGCCATTGGCCGGGCCATCGTCCGGAACCCCCAGGTCATGCTGATGGACGAGCCCCTTTCCAACCTGGACGCCAAGCTGCGTAACCAGATGCGTGCTGAGATCATCAAGCTGCGTCAGCGCATCAACACCACTTTCATCTACGTGACCCACGACCAGACCGAGGCTATGACCCTGGGCGATCGTATCGTCATCATGAAGGATGGCTTCATCCAGCAGATCGGCACTCCTCAGGAAGTGTTCAACCATCCCTACAACCTGTTCGTTGCTACTTTCATCGGCACTCCTCAGATGAACCTGTTTGAGAACGCTGAGCTGGTGAAAGAGAACGGCAAGTACGCCGTGAAGCTGGAAGGCCTCACCGTAGAGCTGTCCGAAGAGAAGCAGGCCGCCCTGGCCAAGAACAATGTGGCTCCTCAGAAGGTGGTTCTGGGCGTCCGTCCTGAGCACATCGAGCTGAGCAAGTCCGGCATCGACGCTAAGGTGGACGTGTCCGAAATGATGGGCTCCTCCGTGCACCTGCATGTCACCGCCATGGGTCGGGACGTGGTTCTGGTGGTCTCCACCATGAACATGACCGCTTCCGAGGTGGCCGCACTGAACACCGGCGCCGCTGTGAAGTTCAACTTCGCCGGCCATGTGTGCCATGTCTTCTCCAAGGAGACCGGCATCAACCTGGAAGCCTAATCCATTTTCCTATAAAAAAGCAGCCCGAAATGGGCTGCTTTTTTTGTAAAAGAATGTGTTGATAGAGTTTGCTCTGTAATCAGGCAAATTGGTGTGTAGAGATGTTTCGTAGGGAATGCATTTATGCATTCCGTCTGGGTAATGGTTTTGCGCCGGTGCCTTGAATGAGAAAATGTTGATTTTTTTCGTAGGGAACGGATTTATCCGTTCCGCCAGGTCCGATAGCCGCAAGTGTTTCGTTGAATGGAAAAACCTCTGACATTTTCGTAGGGAATGCATTTATGCATTCCGAAACGTCGAATACCATCCGTGGTTCGTTGAACGGGAAATGGTCCGTCAATACTTTTCCATTCAATATGTCCCCCAATAAAAACGTTACCGGGGCGGAACGGATAAATTGTATAGTGTAGTAACATAGTTTACAAGTTGTGTAAGCACATGGTTTACAGTTTTTGATACAATTGAGCCATACCAAAACAGAAAGGAAAGAACGGTATGGCTTGGGAAGAAAGGACTGTAGAA
>JAQYLT010000011.1 GCA_028719885.1 Bacillota bacterium | reverse complement strand
CGGTGCAACTGCTTAAGGTAGCTGCGCCTTGTTATGATGCTGTTTTTTGTAATTCTTTGGAGTGTAGTACGCCATTTCCCCAAAAATGAAATCTGCTATTTCAGTAACCCCGTTCTTTTGGATATTGAGCGAAACTCAAGCAGAAAACGGCCTTGCATTTTTCTGCAATTGTGCTACAATGGAATAGAACTGAATACGCAAAATGACAGGTGCCCCTGAATGCGTGCAAAGCGTGTCAGGGGGTAATAGGGAAACAGGTGAAAGTCCTGTACGATCTCGTCACTGTGAACCGGAGAGCAACGCTGCATGATGCCATTGCGAAAGTGAGAAGGCGCGGCGCTGTGATGACCCGAAAGCCAGGAAACCTGCCCGTCATTGGTACAGGGTGAAATACCCGGGTCACGAGGAATTGGCCGTGCCGAAGAATGCCCCCACGGGGGAATTTCTGTGCCTGTCGGACCTTCCTCACGGAGGGTCTTTTTTTGTGGCTCCGGTGTCTGCGCTGTCCGTGTTCCGTTCGGAAATTTTTGTGCGAAGACACAAGGAGGAAGCAAGTATGTTCAAAAAAACAGCAAAAATTTGCCTGGCCGCGCTTCTGGCGGCAGCCATGGCGGTGGGCAGCGGCCTTCCGGTCCGGGCTGCCGGCAGCGAGGACCAGGCAGCAGCCGATGAGGTGGCAGCAATGATTGACGCAATTTATGTCCAAAAGCGCACCCAGGATACCGATGCCCAGTGCGCGGCGGCCAAGGCAGCCTGGGATGCTCTGACCGAAGAGCAGAAGCAGCTGGTGGAGGGTAACAACGCTGACCCGGATTACTTTGGCCGGGATACCGGCGACGCCAAACTGGACGACCCCCTGAACGCCGACGGCATCGGCGAAAAGGAGATTCTGGTGGTCAGCTTCGGTACTTCCTTTAACGACAGCCGGGTTCAGGATATCAAAGCCATTGAGGATTCCATTCAGGCGGCCTTCCCCGACTGGTCCGTCCGCCGGGCCTTTACCGCCCAGATCATCATCAACCATGTCCAGGCCCGGGACGGCGAGGTCATCGACAATATGGATCAGGCCTTGGAGCGGGCGGTGGCCAATGGGGTTCAGGAGCTTGTTGTTCAGCCCACCCACCTGATGCACGGCGCGGAATACGACGAGATGATGGATGCCTTGGCGGACTACAAGGGCAAAATCGGGAAAATTACTGTGGCGGAGCCCCTGCTGGGAGAGGTTGGCAGCGATGCCAGCGTCATCAACGCGGATAAGGAAGCCGTAGCCAAGGCTGTGGTGGCCGATACTGCCGCCGACGCAGGCTTTGCCGATGCTGCCGCCGCAGCCCAGGCGGATACCGCCTTTGTGCTGCTGGGCCACGGCACGGCCCATGTGGCAAAGGTCACCTACAAGCAGATGCAGACCCAGATGCAAGAGCTGGGCTATGACAATGTGTTCGTGGGCACCGTGGAGGGCGAGCCCGAGGGTACCGGCTGCGAAGAGATCATTGAAGCTGTGAAGGCTGCGGGATACAAAAATGTGATTCTCCGTCCCCTGATGGTGGTGGCCGGTGACCACGCCAACAACGACATGGCCGGTGAGGACGCGGACTCCTGGAAGAGCATGTTTGAGGCTGCCGGATTCGATTCCGTCACCGCGCAGATTGCGGGCCTGGGCAGCATCCAGGCGGTGCAGGAATTGTATGTGGCCCACACCCAGGCCGTGATGGATTAAAAAAGAATGCGCTTATCGGTTTCACGCGGTATGGCGGGAAATTGGAATTTTGCGAGATGTTGAATGGGATGTCTTCCGGCGTGTTCGTAGGGAACGGATTTATCCGTTCCGAAAGGTGGATGAACACCCGTGGTTCGTTGAATGGTAACGGGTCCCTTTTTCAACATTTTTCCATCCAACGTGCATCCCATAAAAACGTTACCGGGCGGAACGTCTCTGTAAATTCCAATTTGTCTGTTTGCCGAGGAAAGCGAATAAGGAAAAATACTGGAAAATCCCAGGAAAGGATGAAATCTCCATGAAACATCATAAGAATTGGTTCTGTGCCCTGCTGGCCGTCCTGCTGCTGGCCGCCTGGACGGTCCCTGCCGCCGCCGTGCAGGCGGAAGAGCAGTCCCCCCGTATCCTGCCGGATGGGGTGTATACCGTGGACTTCCAAACCGACAGCAGCATGTTCCGGGCCAACGAGGCCTGTGACCGGAAAGGAATTCTCACCGTTGCCGACGGCGTGCAGACCATGCATGTCAGCCTGCAGTCGAAAAAAATCGTGAATCTCTATCCCGGCACGGCGGAGGAGGCCCAGGAGCCGGGGGCGGTGCTGTTGGAGCCCACGGTGGACACGGTGACCTATTCCGATGGCTTCAGCGAAGAGGTGTTCGGCTTTGATGTGCCGGTGGTGTCCGTGGGGGAGGAATTTGCCCTGGCCCTCATTGGCGCCAAGGGAGTCTGGTATGACCACACCGTCAGCGCAGCGCACCCGGTGCCCCAGGCGGGGGAATATACCTGCCAGGTCACCCTCTCCGGCGGCTCCGGACGGGCCAGCGTTTCTTCCCCTGCGGTGCTGGTTTCCGACGGGAAAACCCTCACGGCCACGATCGAATGGAGCAGCCCCAACTATGAGTACATGCTCCTGGAGGATACCCGGTATGAGCCCATCCAGACCCAGGGCAATTCCACCTTTGAGATTCCCGTCATCCTGGACGAGGAGCTGGCAGTCAGCGCCTCCACCGTGGCCATGAGCCAGCCGCACCTGGTGGAGTATACCCTGTACTTTGACAGCACCACCCTCTGCGCCGAATGAAAAGAGCGACTGCCTGGTTGCTGCTTCTGGCGCTGCTGATAGGCTCCGTGCCGGTGGCTCAGGCCCAGAGCGACTGGGTGTGGGAGAGCCGCATGGAGCTGCAGTATGCCACCGGGTTTCAGGTGGACTACTACTCCGGCGGCTACAAGCTGATCACCCTGTTGGACGGCAGCCGGTTTCTCACCGTGCCGGAGGGAAGCTCCCTGCCGGAGGGCGCGCCAAAGGATGCGCCAAAGGATGCGGTGCCCCTCTATCAGCCCATTGAAAACATCTATCTGGCGGCCACCTCCGCCATGTGCCTGTTTGATGCCCTGGACCGGCTGGACGCCATTGCCCTGTCCGGCTCCCGGGCGGAGAGCTGGTATGTGGAGCGGGCCCGACAGGCCATGGAGGCGGGGGAGATGCTCTATGGAGGCAAGTACAGCCAGCCGGACTACGAACTGCTGCTGTCCTGCCATACCACCCTGGCGGTAGAATCCATGATGATCGGCCACGCCTCCGATGTGCGGCAGAAGCTGGAGGAGCTGGGCATTGCGGTGCTCATGGACCAGTCCAGCATGGAGGAGCATCCCCTGGGCCGTACGGAGTGGATCAAGCTCTACGCCGCCCTGCTGGACGAGGAGGAGCTGGCCCAACAGCTGTTTCAGGAGCAGGCGGCGCTGTTGGAGCAGGTGCTGGAAGAGGACCGGCCGGAAACCACCGTGGCCTTTTTCTACATCAGCTCCTCCGGCTATGTGGTGGCCCGGAAAAGCGGGGATTATGTCACCAAAATGCTGGAGCTGGCAGGAGGGACCTATGTGTTCGATGACCTGGGGGACCCCCAGACCAGAACCTCCACGGTGAATCTGGAAATGGAGCGCTTTTATGCCGCCGCCAAGGATGCAGACTGCATCATCTACAACAGCACCATCGGCGGTGAGATTCGCACCCTGGAGGAGCTGCTGGAAAAGAATCCCCTGCTGGCCCAGTTCCGGGCGGTGCAGACGGGGAACGTCTGGTGTACCCAAAAAAATATGTATCAGGAAACCACCCAGCTGGGGCAGATGATTCAAAGCTTCCGGAAAATCTTCTCCGGGGAGGCGGCAGAGCTCACCCAGCTGCCCTTCCTGTACAGGCTTTCATAACAGGAGAAACAGGCAATGAGGGAAAAACAGAAAGATGCACAGGTCCTGGGCCTGGCAGCCACCGGACGCTTTGCGGCGGTGATGGTGCTTTTGGCTGCCCTGCTGCTTCTGGTGCTGCTGCTGAATGTGAACATCGGCTCCGTCTCCATTTCTGCGGGAGAGGTGTTCTCCATGCTGCTGGAGGGAATCCGTCACGGGGTGGACGACACCATCGAAAGCCAGATTCTCTTCCGCATCCGTCTGCCCCGGCTGCTGCTGGCGGCGATTCTGGGGGGCGCCCTGTCGGTGTCCGGTTATCTGCTCCAGGTGTTCTTCCAGAACCCCATTGCGGGGCCCTTTGTGCTGGGCATTTCCTCCGGGGCAAAGATGGTGGTGGGCATCACGCTGATTTTCCTGGCCCCATTTCTGGGCAGCCTGAGCCCTGCCGGTCTGATTCTGGCGGCCTTTGCCGGGTCGCTGCTCATCACGGCGGTGGTGCTGCTGTTCTCCCAAAAGGTCCGCAGCATGTCTATGCTCTTGGTCATCGGCATTATGATGGGCTATATTTGCTCCGCCGTGACGGATTTCTGCATCACCTTTGCCGATGATCACGATGTGGTCAACCTGACCAACTGGGCCATGGGCACCTTCTCCGGGGCCAGCTGGGAGGATGTGGCATTGGCATCGGCCCTGTGCCTGCCGGGGGTGCTGGGGGCCATGGCGCTGTGCAAGCCCATCTCCGTCTATGCTCTGGGAGAGGGCTATGCCAGGAGCATGGGCCTGCGGGTCAAGCCCTTTCGGGCCGCCCTGATTCTGCTGTCCAGCCTGCTCTCCGCCTGTGTGACGGCGCTGGCCGGGCCCATCTCCTTTGTGGGCATTGCGGTGCCCCACATTGCCCGGAGCCTTTTAAAATCCGCCCGGCCCGCCTGGGTGATTTCCGCCTGCTTCTTAAGCGGCGGGGTGTTCTGCTGCTTCTGTGACCTGATTGCCCGGACGGTGTTCGCCCCAACGGAGCTTGCCATCGGCACGGTAACCTCCGTTTTCGGCGCACCGGTGGTGATCTATATGATGGTGCGGCGGAAGACCCAGGAGGTGTAACATGGAGCCCTATTTCAAAACTCAGGACCTGGCGGTGGGCTACGACGGGAAAGCCCTGATTCATCATATCAACATCCTGCTGGAAAAGGGAAAGATTCTCACCCTCGTGGGCCCCAACGGCGGGGGAAAGTCCACCATTTTAAAGTCCATCACCCGGCATCTGCAAACCGTATCCGGCCGGGTGTTTGTGGGCGGTCAGGATTTGCGGCAGTGGCAGCCCCGGCAGCTGGCCAGGCAGGTGGCGGTGGTGCTGACGGAGCGGGTCCGCCCGGAGCTCACCACCTGCGCGCAGGTGGTGGCCATGGGGCGCTATCCCTACACCGGCGTGTTTGGCCGCCTGTCCGATGAAGACCGGCAGGCGGTGTATCGGGCGCTGGAGCGGGTGCATGCCCTGGACCTGGCCCAGCGGGATTTTGCCTCCCTCTCCGACGGACAGCGGCAGCGGATTCTTCTGGCCCGGGCCCTGTGCCAGGAGCCGGAGGTCATCGTCCTGGACGAGCCCACGGCCTACCTGGACATCCACTATAAAATCGAGCTGCTGGAGATTCTCCGGGAAATGGCCCAGGAGCAGGGCATCACCGTGCTCCTGTCCCTCCATGAAATCGACCTGGCGGCCAAGGTCTCCGACTATCTGCTGTGCGTCCGGGGGGAGACGGTGGCGGCCCTGGGTACCCCAGAGCAGGTGCTGCAAAGCGGCGCCGTGGAATCGCTGTATTCCATGGAGCGGGGCAGCTACAATGGCCTTTTGGGGAGCGTGGAGCTTCCGAAGCCGTCGGGGGAGCCCCGGGTGTTTGTGGTGGCCGGGGGCGGTTGGGGTATCCCGGTTTACCGCCGCCTGCAAAAGCAGGGCATTCCCTTTGCCACCGGCATCCTCTTTGAAAACGATGTGGATTTTCAGGTTGCCCAGGCTTTGAGCAGCCGGGTGATCTCTACCCCGGCCTTTGAGGAAATTTCCCAAAGCATTTTTGAACAGGCGGCCAAATTGCTGAAAGAATGTACTTCGGTGATTGACGCCGGTACCCCGGTGGGCCGCCTGAATGAAAAGAATGGGCGCCTGCTCTCCCTGGCCCGCCAGCTTGGCCTGCCCGTCACCACGATGAAAGAATCCTCCTAATCATGAAAGCCCCCGGCTGAGCCGGGGGCTTCCTGCGTTATTGGTATTATTGGTACTTTATGGTGATTTTTACGGTGGTGGCGCTGGCGTTGGAGGCGCTGCCCTTGGCAATCACATCCAGATAGAGGGCGTAGCTTCTTCCCCGGGTCAGGCCGGAGGGGTCGCTCAGGCCCAGGGAGAAGGCCATGGCACTTTCATCCTCCGTGGGCTCCAGGGTGAAGCCGTCGCCTATGGCTTTCATCAGGGCGGAATTCGTCCGGCTGTTGATGCAGATGCTCTCTATGGCGGCGCCGCTGGGGCTTTGCAGCCGGATGGTACCGGTGACGGGCGCGGCCTGGTACAGGAACAGACTGCTGGGTGCTGTGCATCTCAGGCTGCTCTGGCGCACCTGGAAGCTCACGGCTACGGGATATTCCCGGCCCCGGATGGTTACAACAACGGAAAGCCGGTAGGTGGTCCTCAGGGCGCATTGGGCATTTTCGGCGATGGTGAGCATCACCTTTCTGCCGGTTTCATCCACCGATGCCCGGAAGAGAGCGGCATCCTCCCCCTCCAGCCGCACCGCTTCCAGCCTGCCGGTGAGATTGTAGAGGTTGGCGGTGTAGGTGATGGCGCTGGTGGGAATCAGGGTGTCCAGGGTGCCCTTTCTGCTCAGACTCACCCGGGGGGTGCCCTGATAAATTTGGAGGGTGAGGCGGATGGGCTTTTCGGTGAGGGTCAGCTGCTGGCCATTGTCCAGGCGGCGCACCACGGGAATCAGGCTGAGGGTCCGCCGCTGGTTGGCTACCTCATTGCTTTCCAGCTGGGCGGTGAGCAGCCCGGTTTCGCTGCTGTAGGAAAGCTGGATGCCCCGGCTGCCCAGGTCTTCAGGCAGGAGCAGGTCGTCCAGCACCAGCTCCGGATTCCCGGTGAGGGTCACGGCGGTTTCGGCCCAGGCGGCGTCACCCAGCTGCCGGTTCAGCCGCAGGGTGGAGGTGCTCAGCCGGAAGCTGGGCAGGGAGGCCTTCACCTGCACCCGGAATGTCCTGACCGGCAGGGTGGTTCCCTTGGCATCGTCCAGGGTCACCACATATCGGAAAGAGTAGGTCCCGGTTCTGGGCGGATTGGCAGGGTCGGCGATGGAGGCCCGGAGGCACTGCTGCTCGCCGTCGTAGACCACCTGCAGCTTTTCCGCTTCCCTGGCGACAGCGCCGATGCTCACGGACCGGATGCCCAGATTGCACTGGCTCAGCTGAATGGCGGCGCTGTCCGCCCGGTCGGGGAACAGCCGGTCCACCACCAGGGCGCTCTTATTCAGAGAGGCCGTGGGCGCGGAGCGGGTTACCGTAATTCGGTGGCTCAGGGTGATGGGCTGCATCCAGTTATCAGGCTGAACCCGGATGGATACGGTGCCGCCGGTGTAGGGAGAATTCAGCGTCAGGGTGGCCTTTCCGGTGTCGTCGGGACCGCTGGCGGTGACAAAGGATGCCGGGGTGATCTGATAATCGGCTACATATGCCTGGGCAGTGCTGTCGTAAACCTGGATTTCCCTGGAAAAGTGGGAGCCAATGTTCAGGTTGAAAACGCTGGACGCCGGCTGGAGGCTCAGCTTGGGCTTCACCGTGACGGTGGAAATGGTGATGTTTTTCCGCACCGGCTCCCGGTAGCCCTCCAGCTGGACGGTCAGGGCTGCCCAGATATCCACCCTGGCACTGGGGTTATCCAGCTTGGCCTGGCTGTAGTGCAGGGTGAACATGCCGGTGGTCTCGTCAAAGCTGCCCTGGAACGTGTCGGTGGAGGTGCTGTCCAGCTCCACCCGCTCCACGGCAGCGCCTGCAGCGGTGACGGAGAAGTCGGCGGTGCTGTCGGTGTAGAACAGGTTGAATTTGCTCTCCTGGGAGACGCGGACGGTGGGCAGGCTGTTTCTCACGGTGACGGAAATGGGATATTCATAGGTCGTCCCGTTCTGGCAGCCGGCCCGCAGCAGCAGCTTGTAGCTGCCGTTGGGGATGGACTGGGCGGCCTGGATGGTGAGCTGCCGGTCCTCCTGGGAGTAGACTGCCTCAAACCGGAGGGAGGCGGACTGCTGGTAGCTCCTGGTCAGCGCACTGTATTCGTGGAGGGTAATCTGGGAGCCGTCCACGGTGTTCCCATAGCGCTCGGTGAACAGGGTGCTCGCCCCCTGAAGCCGGTAGCTGTTTAGGGTGAAGGCGGTGGCCGCCAGCTTGGGGGCATAATCCCGGATAGAAATGGTGAGCTGGCTTTCCAGCTTGGAGGAATCCGTGGTGGCGGCGGTGAGCTTGCAGCTGCCGGTGGCCCCCGCCTTCACGGTGACGGTGACGGAGCCGTCAGCATTGGCGGCGACGGAGGCCACCCGGGAATCGCTGACGCTCCACTTCAGCAGTCCGTTGCCGGCGGGCACCGTGTTTCCAAGGGTGTTCACCAGCTTGGGCTGAATGACAAAGCACAGGGACTGGCCGGTAATCAGGTGGCGCTCCACAAACACGTTGAACCCGTCGGAGACTTGAGAATCGCCTGGGACAAGGCTGATGCCGTTGGTTTCCTGGGGAATGAGCTCCAGCGACGCCAGCGGGGCGGCCTGACATTTGATGTTGAGGCTGACCCTCCGGCCCTGGGGGTCGTTTTTCAGGGCGGCGGTGACGGTGACGGTGCCGGAGCTGCTTCCGGCGGTAATCACGCCGTTTTCGTCCACGGCGGCGATGTTTTTCTGGCTCTCGGGGATGGAGAAGGTGAGCATCCGGGGATTCACAGCCACGGTTTTGTCCAGGGCGTAAACCTGCATGGTGGTGCTGCCCGGCTCCACCAGCCCGCTTTCAGGCACCTGGGCGGTGAGGGTAAAGCTGCTGCCGGTGGTGCCCAGGACGGTGCTTTCGTTTTCATAGGGAAGCCAGAGAATGGTTTTGGCCTTGTAATTGCCCAGCAGCCCATCCTCCCAGCCGTCGGCGGGGCGGTAATAAGCCCACAGGGTCTGGCCGCCAAAGTTCTCCTGGCCGATTTGCCCGGGGCAGCCCTGGAAGAGCACGGTGGCATTCAGGCTGGCTTTGGTGAAAGCGTTGTCTTCAATCTCCTGCACATCCGGGCCCAGAATGATGGTCTTCACATTGCCCAGATTGTCAAACACATGGCCGCACAGGGCGGTGACCCCGGGCTCCACCACCAGAGAGCTGACCCGGGAGGCCAGGCTGCTCCAGGGGAGCTCCCCCTGATCGTTCAGCGCAATGCGTCCGCTGCCGTAGAACCGCAGCTCGCCGCTTTGATGCAGCACCCAGCGGATGCCGCAGAAGCTGGCCTCCGGCTCCCGGGGGTCGGTGACGCCGCAGCCCAGAATCCGGCTGCCGTCGGAGAGGGTAACGGGAATCAGGCCGCTGTAGCCGGTGGCATCCAGCTGGCTGAAGGTGCCCGGGAAAGAAATGGTGGCGTTGGTGCAGCCGGTAAAGGCGTTGCAGCCGATCTGTGCATCCGCCGGGATGGTGATCTTGGTCAGCTTTTTGCAGCCTGCGAAGGCATAGGCGGATACCCGGCTGGGTACGGTCAGCTGGGTAATCAGGCTGTCGCTGCCCTCCAGCCGGAAGCCGTAGGTAATGACGCCCAGGGGGTTGGCCCCGGCGTTCTGAAAATCAATGGCGCACCAGCGGTCCAGGTCGGCAATGACCACCCGCTCCACGGTGCTGAGGGCAAAGGCATCCTCCCCGATGGCTGTGAGGGAGCCCGGGAAGCGAAGCTGGCCCAGCTTGGGGCAGCTCTGGAAGGCCCGGCCTTCAATCCGTTCCAGTTTCTCCGGCAGGGTGACCTGGGACAGGGCGGTGCAGCCCTGGAAGGCCTGGGCGCCGATCTGGGTGACGGAGTCCGCCAGTTGGAGGGTTTTCACTGCGGTGCAGCCCGAGAAAGCCAGATTGCCCACCCGGGTGATGCCCTGGCCGACGGTGACAGCCTTGATATTGGATTTGAAAGCATACCAGGGGGCGTCGGAGGCCTGGGCATAGTCCTCCATGCTTCCCTCGCCGCAGAGATAGAGGCCTCCGCCGGTGGACAGGGCCCAGCTGCCGTTTTTCATGCTGCCGGAGGTGGGGAACACCCCCTCCTGGGCGGTGATCTTGTGTCCCGGGCCGAAGAGGGACAGGAATTTGAGGATGCTGCCGTCAAACAGGAAAGCCGTTTCGGGATTGGTGCCGAATTCCTCCCCGGCGGCCTGCTCCAAGGTGCCGGGCAGAACCACCGTTTGGATGGACGGGCACTGAGCAAAGCAGCCGGCGGGAATGACGGTCAGGCTGCCGGAAAGGGAGACGGTCTCCAAAGCGGTGCAGCCGGCGAAGGCACCCTCCCCCAGGCTGGTCAAATTGGCGGCGGTCACGCTCCGCAGCCCGGACAAACCGGCAAAGGCGCCGCTGCCGATTCCGGTGACCCCCGCTTCCAGGGTCACGGAGGAGATTTCTGTCTCCGCCCACAGGGCGCAGGCGTCGGCGGGGACGGAGCCGCTGCCGAAAATTTTCAGCGCGCCGCTCTCGCTGACGGACCAGAACAAATCATCCGTAAACCGTCCGGTGGCCAGGGCCGTGGGGTCCATGACCTCCCAGTAAAGGGTGCCGCCGTAGTTCAGCCGCTTGGCATCGGTCCACTGGGAGGAGGCGGGATAGGAAGCCAGTGCCTTCACGCCCGCAAAGGCATCCTGGACGATGGCGGGTACGCTGCTGCCGAAGTACAGATTTTTCAGTCCGCCGCAGTGGGCAAAGGCCCGGGCGGATATGGCGGTCACCGCTTCCAGCCGGATTTCCGTCAGGCCGCTGTTCTGGAAAGCGCCCTCACCCAGGGTGAGCTGACGCTGGGGCAGGGTGGCGGTTTCCAGGGCGCTGCAGTTTTGGAAGGCACCGGCGCCGATGACGGATACATTGTCCGGAATGGCAATCCGGGTCAGCTTGGTCAAACCGGCAAAGGCGTTGTCGCCGATCCCGGTGATTTGGGCGTCCAGACTGACACTTAGGATGCGGTCTGCCAGGGGCTGCCAGAAGCCGCCCTCTTCCCGGTTTCCAATGGCACCGGAGCCGGTGACGGTGAGCAGGCCGGTGTCCTGGTCCAGGAGCCAGTACAGGTTTTCGCCGCACATGCCGCCGCTGTCTCCATAGGGCTTCCAGCGGATGCCGGTGTCGGTTTCCACCCAGGGGCTTTCCGCCCAGGAGCTGTCATTGGGATAGTAGACCGTGGCCTCCGTTCCCCAGAAGCCACCGGCGAACATTCCGTCGGAATCCGCCAATTGGCTGGGGACGGAACCGGTGAAGAACACCAGCTTCAAGCCGGTGCAGCCGCCGAAGGCCAGATTGCCCAGGGCGGAGAGCTGCCGGGGGAGAATCAGCTCCGTCAGCCCGGCACAGCCATCAAAGGCATAGGCGCCCATGGTGGTGAGGCTTTCCGGCAGGCTCACCCCGGTAAGGGCGGCACAGTTCTGGAAAGCACTTTCCCCGATGGCGGTGAGTCCCTCCGGCAGGGAGAGCCGGGTCAGATTGCCGTAATTCTGGAACGTGCAGCTGCCCAGGGCGGTGATTCCCTGGCTGATGCTCACGCTGGTGATGTGGTCTTTGTAAACGGCCCAGGGGGTATTCTGGCTGCCGTAGTAATCGGGAAGGCTGCCGGTGCCGGAGAGGGTCAGGCTGCCGGTGTCCCGGTCAAAGGACCATTGGAGGCCCTGGCCGCAGGAGCCGGAGGTGGGATAGCACAGGAAGAAATCTCCCAGGGTGTCCGTGGCAAAGCGGAAGCTGCTGCGGCTGGTGCTGACAATTGGCACAATTTGGGAGCCGCTGCCCACGGTCTGCCGGAGGGTGACGGCGCTGCTGTCCCAATTGCTTGGAAGATTCACGGTGATGCACACCGGGAAGGCCAGATTGATGGGGGTTTCCGCCCCACTGAGGGTCAGTCGGAAGCCGGAGACGGACCCGGCCAGGGTGCTCTGGGACGCCGTCACCTCCAATACCATGGGGGTGTCAGCGGCGGGGGTGTTCAGATTTCCGCCCAGCAGAGAAAAGCTGCTTCCCTGCAAATCCGTGAGGGCCGGGTCAATGGCGGCGGTGACGGGGCTCCCGGCCAGCTTTTCCAGGGTGGCCTCAGCCGCCAGCAGGCCGGTGTCGCTGAGGTTTTCCGCCCGCAGGGCCTTCAGAAGCTGCTGGGCATTCATCTCGTCCACCTCAGAGCGCAGGGACTGAATGGTGAGGGAGGCGGTGTGCTCCGCCAGGTATGCCAGGTACTGACTGTCGGTGCTGCACACCACGCCGCTTCCCTGGATGGTTCCGCTCACCGTGCCCCGGGTCAGCAGCGCGGCGCCGGTATCCAGAGAAAGTGTGCCGCCGGTCAGAACGGTGACGGCGGAATTGGCTTTGATTTTCAGCACGGTCCCGCTGCTCACCTGAAGGCCGCCGCCGGAGGCGATGGTCAGACTCACGCCGTCCAGGGTCAGGTTGGAGTCCAGGATCACGCTTTTGGTCAGCCGGTAGCTGCCGGAGCAGGCGGCCAGCGCCTGCTCAAAATCCGCCTGGGTCATGGTGGTCAGGCTGGCGTTGGGGTCGAATTTGGTGGGGGAAAGCTTGAGAATGCTGTCGTCCCCGGTGCCGAACATGGTTTTTACCTCGTCGTAGTACGCATAGTTGAAGCCGCCGATGACGTAGCCGCTTTCCACGCTGCCGCTGCCGCCGCCCAGGAATTTGGGCCCTCGGTAGGCGGTGGAGCCGTTGTCGCAGTGGGTCACGTCCATGAGATAGCTGACGCCGTTGATGCGGACGATGTTCCATTTGTGATTGTTGCCGCTGGGGCTGTAGCACTCCACATCCTGCTGGAAGGTGGAGCAGTCGCACAGGTACTGGAAAGCCTCGGCGTAGCCCTCGCACACCACGTTGGTGGAAGTGTCGTTGTCGAAGACGTTTACCAGAGTCCAGGGATTGATATCCCATTCATAGGTCTTGTTGTTGGCGGCATTGTAGTCATAGGTGACCAGGGCGCAGATTTTGTCCGCATAGGCGCAGAGCTTGTTGTAGTCGGAGTAGCCCGCGTACTGCTGCACGATGGCCTTGGCGTTATTCGAGGCGGTGACGGCTGCGGCGGCCTTGGCGGTGATGATGGTGGGGTTATCCTCGTCAAAATCCGACGGCCGGTAATTGGGCTGGGGCTGCATCTTAAAGGAATAGATGATGTTTCCGCTGCCGTCATACACACCCGATGCTTTCCAGGAATGGTACCAGTAGCTTTCAAAGGGGTTGTCATGGACCAGGGCCCGGGTGACGGTGTTGTAGTCGATTTCCCCCAGGGAGTATCCCCCGGCGGGGAAGAGTACCTGGATGATGGTGGGGTTCCGGCTGCCCATGGCGATGTCAAGAAAGCCGTCCTTCAGGCTGTCGTAGAGGAATTTTTCCCCGTCTCCCAGATGCTCCCGGGCCAGAATGCCGAAAGTGGCAATGCCGCTGTCCCCGAAGAAAAGGCTGGAAAGAAAGCCCTCAAAAAGCGCGTCGCTTTCATCCTCTGCCATCCAGTAATTCTCACTGCAGTATTCCGGCAGGGGTTCTTCTGTAGGCGCGGTTTCCTCCGTGGGCTCAGTTTCGTCCTCTTCCGTGGGGTCGGTGGCCTCGTCCTCTGTGGGTTCTGTGTCCTCCGATGCCTCGGCAGGTTCAGTTTCCACCTCTTCCGTTGGGGCAGCTTCCTCTTCCTCCGCAGCTTTGGTTTCCTCTTCTTTGGTAGTCTCGGTTTCCTCTTCCACGGTGGATTCCGTGGCTTCTTCCTCGGTGGGTTCCGTTTCCTCCGATACCTCCGTGGGGTCAGAAGCCGCCTCCTCGGTGGGGTCGTTATCTTCAAGCTCCTGGGTGGAGTCCTCGGTCTCTGCCGCGTCGGGGTTCGTTGCCTCCGGGCCAGCTGCCGGTTGGGTGGCCGCCTGCGTGGGTGCTGCCATGGTCTCCTCCGGTGCTTCCGTGGGCACTGCCGTGGTTTCCTCCGGCTGGGTCTGTGACACCGGAGTGGTTTCCAGGTCCCCCTCCGCCCAAACGGACAGGGGCAGTGTGCCTGCAATCATGGCAAGGGCAAGCAGAAAGGAGATGCTCCGTCGCAGCATGTATTTTTCCTCCGTTTTCTATCTCTTTTGTGTGCCGATCAGTTTCGCGCAGCATCATAGCGGTGAATTGGAATTTGGCGGACCCTTCCAACGGGATATGTGCCAACGTGTGCGTAGGGAACGGATTTATCCGTTCCGAAACGTCGGTGAACACCCATGGCCCGTTGGATGGGAACGGGTTCGTTTTTTCAACATTTTTCCATTCAATATACCCTGGTTAAAACGTTACCCGGCGGAATGCATAAATGCATTCCCTACGCAAAAATCGTCGTTGTATCAGCCCTGGGGAAGTGCCACCCTGGCTGCGAGGCTGCGAATCAGCTTCACCGCCTTGGGGTTGATTTCCTCGGGAACCTCTGTGGGCCGGGCCAGCAGGAAGCCCTGCAGCAGGTCCACCCCCATATCCAGCAGGCAGCGCAGCTCCTGCTCCGATTCCACACCCTCCGCCAGCACCAGCATGTTCTGCTCGTGGGCAAAGGTAATCAGCCCGGTGATCAGCAGCTGCCGGTCGGCGTGCTTGTGCACATTGCGGACCAGGGCCATATCCAGCTTCAAATACCGGGGCATCAGCTCCAGGAGATTCTTCTCGTTGTTGTAGCCGGTGCCGAAGTCGTCCAGGGCGAATTCCGGTGCAAAGAGCTCCGCCGCCTTGTTTTGGATCTGGTTCAGCCGGGCAGGGGCATCGTCGGTCTCCACGATTTCCATTACGGTATTCTGCCGGATGCAGCCGAACTGTTCAATCAGGGCCTGCTGTTCCTCTGGGTTCAGCAGACGGCTGACCTGGGAGTTGATGAAAATCTTGGTATTGGGCGCCACCGCACCGATTTCAATCAAATGCTGGAAGCCGGACAGGGCGTTGTGCCAGGTCAGGTGCTCGATGACGTCCAGGGCATTTTGCTGCCGGGCGATCCGCAGGAATTCCTCAGTGTTGGCAATGTCGCTGTCCAGCACCCGCAGCAGCGCCTCGCAGGCGAAGAGCCGGCCGGTGCGGGCATCCACAATGGGCTGGTAGACATAACGGATCTTCGTCTCCTGAATCACCCGCTTAAAGGCCCGAATCTTCTTCTGATGGACCTCCGAAGCCTGGTAGGCCTCCGGGTCAAATTCGCCGAAAGCACCCTTGGTGGTGTGCTTGATGGTGTACATGGCGAAATCCGCGTGCTTCATCAGCTCCTTCAGGTCCCAGCAGTTCTCCTCCGCGAAGCAGAAGCCGCCGGAGGCGCCGATGGTTTTCAGCTGCCCGTCGGGAAGCACGAAGCAGGATTCGTGGAAGCCCTGCTGCAAATGGGTCACTGCGGCCCGGGCCTGCTCTTGGCTTTGGAAGCCGTAGAACAGCAGACTGAATTCGTCGCCGGACACCCGGGCGATGAGGGCATGCTCCGGCGCATGCTCCTGGATGCACCGGGCTCCCGCCATGATGTAGCGGTCGCCCCATTCGTGGCCGTAGGTATCGTTCATGGACTTCAGATTGTCCAGGTCGATCATCACGGCCACGGCGATTCCCAACCGGTCCTTGTCACTGAGCAGCTGGTCACCGGTGCGGTAGAAGGCCCGCCGGTTGAAGACACCGGTGAGCAGGTCGTAGTCCCGCTCATGCTCGATGCGCTTGCGCTCCAGAATCTGAACGGTGACGTCCTCGGCCACGCCGATGCACCGGGTTTCCACCATGGTCTCCTGCACATGGATATACCGGAATGTTCCGCCCTGTTGGGTGATGGTGTAGAGCAGACCGCCGGCGCTGGCCTGCTCCGTGGTGGTAAGGGTCTGGATGCGCTCCATCTGCTGCCGGAATCCGCTGGGGGTCATCCCCTCGGTTTTCACATCCTCCAGGTCGAACAGCCGGAAGAAATTGTCGGTGACGAAGAGGAAGCCGCTGCTCTCATCCAGCTCGTAGCCGCCCATGTCGATGCTGGACATCTCCATGATGCTCAGGAACCGGCGGGAGGAATTCACCACATCCCGGCTCAGACTGGTAATCTGCTCGGCGAAATCGTCCACCTCGGTGATGCCGGTGGCGGAAAGATGGGGAACACCCTTGTCCCAGGAGTCCTCCAGCTCCCGGCGCAGGGCGGTGATGGGCCTGGAAATGTGCCAGCTGGCGTAGAGGGAGCCGAAAGCGCCGAAGGCCAGCATGAGCAGCACGGTGACAATGAGCATAATCTTTACCTGGTTGGTAAAGGCGAAGAGGCTGGCGGTGGGCACCGCGCCCATCACATACCAGCGCTGATGCTCAAAGGGGGCGTTGCGGTTGTACAGGGTGAGCCCGGAGAGGGTGACGGTGTAGTCCGTCTCCCCGTCGCTGGCGGTGTAGCCGCCGTACTTGGACTGCCCCAGAGTGATCTGGCTGCCCGTCTGGAAACCGCCGTGTTTTTCACTGACGGTGCAAAGGGTGCCGCCGGTGATTTTTCCGTCTCCAGGGACTTCTTCCGTCATCAGCAGGCCGTAAACCCCGTTTTCGTCCAGCTCTGTAATGGGCATCTGGGTGGACAGGAAGCTGGGCAGCAGCTCCACCCCCAGCACGCCGTACACCCTGCCGTCGGGCAGGATCAGCGGCACGGTGTAGCACAGCGCCGATTTTCCCTGGGCATCCTGCCGGGTGCTCCACAGTCCGCAGTCCGAGGCCTCCAGGTTTCCCTGACTGGCCACGGTGTAGGGCTCCATGAACCAGGCCTCATAGGGCTGGTCCGGTCCGAATTTGAACTGGGGCTCCCAGCCGCTGTCGGTGGAAAGGGCCAGGGACTGCACCACCGACACCGGGGCGCATTCCAGCAGCAGATCGGCGTACTTCTCCGAGGCCACGCTGGATGGGTCATTGTCCCGGATGTAGATGCCGGTTTTCTTCTGCCAATTCTGATTTTCCGCTTCTTCCTGGAGATCATGGGTGTTGAACACCACATAGATGCCGGATACCTGCTTGGAATACAGCTGGGCGATCAGCTGATCCACCACCTCCAGAATCAGCGCGGTGCTGTCCTTGGGGCTGCTGTCCAGCTTGTCCAGGTCCAGCTCGCCCTGATCCATCAGGGCCTGGGCCCGGCTGTTGATATGGTCGGAGATGTCTTCCAGCGGCATCCAGCGCCGGGTCATTTCGTTTTGCAGGAAGCCCTGCCGGTTGTCCACCTGTTTTTTGAACAGATCGAAGCTGTTCTGATTCAGCTGACGGAGGACGCCTACGGCCTGGAGCACCATCACCAGCAGAAATGCATCCAAAATCGTCAAAAGGCACAGGGGCTTCAGAATGCGCCGGAAGATGGAGTGGCTCTTTCTGGGCCCTGTTTTTTTGACGTTTTGATTTTCGGGCATTTCTTTGTCACTTCCTTCTTGTTGGGTATGGTAGCGGTCAGATTTCCAGCTGGTTCAGCTTGGCCAGTACGCCCTGGTACCACTGCTCAAAATAGTCGTCGGACACATAGGGGGCCACCGCGTCTTCCAGGGACTGCCCCGCTTCCAGAGCCTGCTCGACCAGAGCCCGGTCGGCTACGGCCTGATCGGACAAGCAGTATTCCAGAATGTTGCGGGCGGCCACGCCGTTCTGGAAGGCCTTGGTGGTGTACAGGGTGTTGTTCTGCACGGTTTCGATGGCGGCATCCAGAATCAGGCTGATGGCCGGGTCCACTTCTCCGGCATGCTGGGCGATGGCTTCCTTGGTATTGGCGGTTTTGGTCACCGGCATATAGCCGGAGTCGATGGAGAAGCTGATGTTCCGTTCATCCTGGGTAAACCACAGCAGGAATTCCACCGAGGCGACGATCTCCGCCTCGCTCTTTTTGGTCACCACCATGCCGGCGCCCTGCTGGACGGCATAGGGCTTTCCGCCGGCAAACTGGGGCGCGGGGAAAACCTGCATGGTAATCTCATGCTCTTCTTCCTCGGTGGTCACCTTTTTGGGGAAGAAGGTAGCGCCGGAGGAGGAGCCGGTGAAAGAGAGGATGTTGCCGGTTTTGATATCGTCACTGCGGAACCGGCCGCTGGAGGCAAAATACCCCTTGATAAAGGGCACATAGTAGTAGTCCCAGAGTGTGCGGACCACGTCGTGATCGAAATTGATGACCGCCTTCCCGTCCTGGACGGAGAAGATTTCACAGCCCAGCTGCATGCCGCCGATGAGGATGTAGTTGGCCATGGCGTCCCGGCCGTAGAAAGCCTTGCCGTCGTTGGGCTCTGGGGTGAGGCTGTCCGTCCACTCATAGTAGCGCTGGGCGGTTTCCACCAGACCCTCCATGGTGGCAAAATCCTGAGCAGTGGCGCCGGTGGCCTGGGCAAAGGGCAGCCAGTCGGTCTCGTTCAGGAGGAACAGCTCTGTGGATTTGGCGATGGGGAAAATCTTCACACTGCCGGAGCCATCGAAATCTCCCTCATTGATGTAGCCGTCGATGTACAGTGCCCGCTGCTCTTCTGTCAGATAGTCCGCCAGGTTCACCAGCACACCCATCCGGTCGGTTTCGTAGGCGGTGTCGGCATAGGCGGCGAAGATGTTGGGCACCTCTTCCGCTCCCACCTTGCCGGTGACGGCGTTCATCACGTTGGTCTGCAAATCACTGACGGAGCCCTGACTGAAGCTGCTGACCACGATGCCCAGTTCCTTGCCCCGGGTCTCGTTGAAGCTGTCCACCATTTCGTTAAAGGCGGTGAGCTGGGCGCCGTTGTAGTAGTTCCAGACGGAGATGGCGGTGGGATTTTTGGGGTCCAGCACCGATTTTGAGGTTTCCTTTTTCTGGCAGCCGGCCAGGCAGCTGACGGTCAGCGCGGCGGCGCAAAGGGCGGTGATGATTCGAAACCGTGATTTCATAATGATACCCTCCTGTATGTAATTGCCAAAATAATCCAATATACCATTTTGATTATACATGGATTCGGAACAATATACAAGAGTGGATCTTCTATTTTCTGATCTTTTTTTGCGGAATGACAACAGCCCCCTTTCCGCCTTATTGCTTTTCCACTGCGGCTGTGGTACAATCAGAAAAAATTCCGGCAAAAGTGCCGGAAAGAACCATTTTGGAGGGAATGCTATGGGCAATCTGATCATTCGACCGGAAACCCCTGCCGACTACAGCGCCACGGAGCGCATGGTCCAGCGGGCGTTCTGGAATATCCACGGCCCCGGCTGCAACGAGCATGTGCTGGTGCGGCTGATCCGTACCTCCCCGGATTATCTGCCCCAATTCAGCCGGGTGGCGGAACTGGACGGAAAAATCGTGGGGGCCATTTTCTACACCAAGGCCAGACTTGTGGAGGACGGCAGCAGCTGTGACATTGTGACTTTCGGCCCCCTGGCGGTGGAGCCCACCCTGCAAAACGGCGGCGTGGGGCGGCAGCTGCTGGAGCAGACCCTGGCGCTGGCCAAGCAGGCGGGCTATCCAGGGGTTTGCATCTACGGGGAACCGGAGTACTATCCCAAGCGGGGCTTCCGGAGCTGCCGGGACTACGGTGTCACCAGTCCGGACGGCAGTCAGTTCGATGCTCTGATGGTCTATCCCCTGAATGAACCTGCCCGACTCCGGGGCAAATTGTATGAAAGTTCGGTATTTGAGCAGTGCGACGACCCGGCGCTTCTGGCCGCGGCGGAAAAGGAATTCCCCCAGTATCCCAAGATCAAAATTCAGGAGGGCTTCCTCCAGATCTTTGGCTGCCGGTTTGCCGCCGTTACCGCTGTGGCGGGGGAGGAGGTCACCCTGTCCTATTGGGAGCTGACCCTGGCGGCAGAGGCGGCCCCGGGGGTTGCGCCCAAGCCGGGGGATACGGTGCTGTTCCGCTTTCGCCCCGGAAAGCGCTGCCTGGTCACCCAGGTGTGCAGGAATCTACTATAATTGTATAAGGAGGGGCTCCTGTGAATAAAAAGGAAAATATGGTGGAAAAGGGCTCCGAGGCCTACTATCAGCGCCAGGTGTCCATGGGCCGCAGCACCCTGCTGCTGGTGGTGGCGCTGACGGTGCTGAATCTGGGCTTGGTCTTTGCCGGGGCCAATACCTATCTGCTGTTCTCCGCCTCCGGACCCTATTATCTGACCGTCATGGCCCGGGGCTTCGACCTGGCGGCCTACGGCGCCGTAAATCAGAGCTATACCTGGGCGGCCCTGGCGGCCAGTACCCTGGTGCTGGGATTGTACCTGCTGTGCTGGCTATGGAGCAAGAAGCAGCATAACTGGCTGGTGGCGGGCCTGGTGCTTTTCATTTTGGATACCATCTGCCTGGTGCTGCTGTGCCGGTTTGTCTTCGGCGATTACATGGGCAGCATGATGGATTTTCTGATGCATGGCTGGGTGCTCTATGAGCTGGTGGTGGCCGTCCGCGCCGCCCGCCGCCTGCACGACGGCGCTTATACAATATAATATGGCATATCGGTTTCACGCAGCAAATTGGAATTGGACAGGATGCTTCGTAGGGAACGGATTTATCCGTTCCGCCTCAGTAGCGTTTTAATTGGGGTATGTTAAATGGAAAAATGTTGGAATTCCCGTAGGGCGGGTGGCTTGCCCCCGCCGAAATGTACCGATTTTTGGCTTTTTTCATCAAATGGGAGCCATCCAAAACCGGAACCAAGCGGCGGGGGACAGCCATAAGCCCTACGGTACATCCCATTTTTTCATACGACAATTACATCGCCAAATTCCAATTTGACAACAAGCTGAGTTAAGTCGATGAACACATATCGGTTTTACCCATCAGCAGGAGCGTATTGCTGATTATCGCCTCCCTATGCAAGGAGGGCCTTTACACGTGATAGCCCCTCCACGGAAAAGTCACCAAAAAAGATAGAGGAAAATTGTAAAAAGTGCTTGACAAACGGGATATGGCGTGGTAATATACGTAAGCTTTCCGATGAACGGGCTCTGTGGGGCGCGGGAGGGGAGCATGGCGGCAGAAAAAGTCGAAAAAGAGTAAAAAAGCTCTTGACAAAAGAAAGCCGCTGTGATAGAATAAACAAGTTCCCACCCGCGAGGCGAGAACAGCTCTGTACCTTGTAAATTGAATAACGAAAAGACAAACTAGACACCTTGGACAATAAATGGATTGT
This sequence comes from Bacillota bacterium, assembly GCA_028719885.1. Lineage (GTDB taxonomy): Bacteria > Bacillota > Clostridia > Oscillospirales > Oscillospiraceae > Faecousia. The sequence continues at coordinate 80 of JAQYLT010000011.1, read as the reverse complement.
TTAAGCGTAAGCGAAAAAACAGCCAACGAAAATTCTTGAGTAATTAATGCTAGAAGCAGATTATTCAAAAAATTGATTTT
>JAQYLT010000010.1 GCA_028719885.1 Bacillota bacterium | reverse complement strand
CTGACTGAGAAATTCTTTTTTCTTTGTCCGCACCTGCGCCAGTTCATCGCTGAATGCGGAAATCGTCATTTGTTTATCCATGGTTTTATTATATCACACCTGGCGGTATCTGGCACTTTTTTCTGTGCGGTATTGCCTTAATTAAGATATAAGCCAGTCGTGTGCGTAGGGAACGGATTCATCCGTTCCGAAAGGCTGATGAACATCCGCAGTTCGTTGAACAGGAAATAGTCCATCCACACCGTAGGGCTTATGGCTGTCCCCTGCCGCTTGGTCCCGGGTTTGAACGACTTTCATTCAACATAAACGCTCCCAAATCGGCACATTTCGGCGGGGGCAAGCCCCCGCCCTACGAAAAGAATCAACATTTTCTCATTCAAGGCACCGGCGCAAAACCATTACCCAGACGGAATGCATAAATGCATTCCCTACGAATTGTTAGTTAGCAAAAGCACAATATCTCATATCTCGTCGTACACCCGCTGGATGAATTCCCGGGCGGCAATGGCATTTTCATTGGTGGTATTTTCCAGGGTCGCCTGGATGAACGGCTTTCTCTCTTTCACAAACCGGAGGATGCTTTCATACCGCATCTCCCCAGTGCCCGCCGCCACGCTGATAAGCTTCCCGTCCCGGCGGACAAAATCCTTCAAATGCACCACGGCAATGTGGTCGCAGAGCTTTTCCATGGCGTCCTGGAAAATCGCCTCCCGGTCATCGGCGTTCTCCATACACAGCAGATTCACCGGGTCCAGGATGATTCGCAGATTGGGGCTCTGGATGGCCTTCAGCACCTCCACCGCCCGGTCGGCATTGTAGACAATGTGGTTCCACACCGGCTCGATGGCCATGCTCACTCCCCAGTGCTCCGCCCGCTCCACCACCTCCGAAAGGTTCCGGATAAAGGTATCCAGCGCCTCCCTGCTGTGGGTGTTGGCATCCAGCTTGTACTGGGCATTGGGGGCGCCGGTCTCCGTGCCCACCACGCTGCATCCGGCGAGAGCGGCTACTCGCAGATGGCCAAAATAACGGCTCTTAATGTTCTCCAGCTCTTTGGGGTCCGGGTGGGCCAGATTCAGATAGCAGCCCAGAACCGCGATATCCAGCCCCTCTCTCCCAAATACCCTTTTGGTATAGCAGGCCAGGCCCTCATTTAAAGCGGCAGCATCAAAGCGCACCCCCCCTATCACCTTTTGATAGGCCAGGTGGACGCAGGAAAAGCCCTCCAATTTGGCTTTTTCCGCCCGGGCTTCCATGGTTTTTTCCTCCGGAGCGCAGAGCGTATTCACATCGTGGAGCCGGATTCCCAGTTGCAGCATTTTCATTTCCTCCCTGATCGTTTCGTATCTTAAATCGGCAAATTGGTGTTTGACGAGTTCACCCAACGGGATATGTTCCAACGTGTGCGTAGGGAACGGATTTATCCGTTCCGAAACGTCGGTTAATCTCCGTGGTTCGTTGAATCGAGAAATGTTGTGTTTTGCGTAGGGAACGGATTTATCCGTTCCGAAAGGTTCGATGATCACCGCAGTTCGTTGGATGGTATTTTGTGGAATATATTATCGGCGTTTTACCATTTGTTTTACCATTTATCCAACCGATTTTGAAACAATAAGGGGCGTGGAACGGATAAATCCGTTCCCTACGAAAAGAATCAACATTTTTCCATTCAACGTACCCTGATAAAGACGTTACCAAGCGGAATGCATGAATGCATTCCCTACGAAACATCTCGACAGATTTCCGCTTTCCATTGTAAAAAGCCCCTTTCCGTTTGTCAACCCATTTCAGAAAGAAGTATGACCCATGCAGGACATGACCAAGGGGAGCATTCTCCGTCACCTGGTTCGCTACGCCATCCCCATGATTTTGGGAAATCTCTTACAGCTCACCTACAACGCCGTGGACTCCATCATCATCGGCAAATTCCTGGGGGAAAACGCCCTGGCCGCGGTGAGCACCTCCGACCCCATCTTCACCATTCTGGTGCTGGGCGCCTCGGGCATCAGCCTGGGAGCCTCGGTGATGATCAGCAAATTCCGGGGCGCCCGGGAGGACGAAAAGGTCCGCCAGGAGTTCGCCACCGCCCTCATTTTCGGCTTCTGGTTTTCCCTGGGGGTGTTCCTCCTGGGGCTGGCCCTGTCCACGCAGATGCTGCGCTGGATCCAAACACCGGAGGCCGCCATGGCCCAGGCCAGCACCTATCTCCGGTTCTCCCTGGTGGGCTTTCTCTTTACCTTTCAATATAATGTGCTGGCTTCCTCCCTGCGGGGACTGGGCGACTCCAAAACGCCGGTGTATTTTCTGGGCATCAGCTGCGGCCTGAATATCCTTTTGGATGTGCTGCTGGTAGCCATTATCCCTCTGGGTGTGGCCGGGGCCGCCATCGCCACGGTGATCTCCCAGGCGGTGTCTGCCATCGGCTGCATGGGCTACATCCGCAGGCGGATCCCTCAGCTTTCCGTCACGAAAGAGCAGCTGCATGTCAACTCCGCCCTGCTGCGGGAAACCTTGCAGATCGGCTTTCTCACCGCCTTGCAGCAGGCCGCCCAGCCCATCGGCAAGGTGTGCATCCAGGGGGTGATCAACACCCAGGGCATTGCCGCCATGGACGCCTTCAACGCGGGCTGCAAAATCGAGGACTTTGCCCGGATTCCCACCCAGAGCATCGGCAACGGCATCATGACCTGTACCGCCCAGAACCGGGGCGCGGGGCAGCGGGACAGAATGTTCCAAAGCCTCACAAAGGGACTGCTTCTGGCCTTTGCCTATTTCCCCCTGATTTTTCTCCTGACCCAGCTGATCAAAAAGCCCGCCATCGCCCTGCTGCTGCCTGACGGGGCGGCGGAAATCGCGGCAGCCGGTGTCAGCTACATCGGCCTGAAGGCCTACTTCTTCCTGATGCCGGGAATCACCAACGCCATCCAGGGCCATTTCCGGGGACTGGGCATGATGAAGGTGGTGCTCTTCGGCACGGTGCTGCAAACCACCATCCGCACGGTCTGTGTGTTTTTCTGGGTTCCGAAAATGGGCATCAACGGGGAGGCCTGGGCCTGCTTCACCGGCTGGGCCTGCATGGCGGTGGTGGAATACAGCCTGTATTTCTACTGGAAAAGCACAGGAAAAATCCTAAAATGACATTCCTTTTTTTCATTCGATGGTTTATAATACAGAAAACTGACATAGGAGGGCAATCATGGAACAGTTAAACTACGCGGTTCTCAAATCATCCAGCTATCAGGGCTACATCCTGGAGGACGCTCCGGAAAAGGTACTCCAATTCGGCGAGGGCAATTTCCTGCGGGCTTTCACCAACTACTGGTTTGACATGGCCAATGAAAAGGCAAACTGGAACGGCAAATGCGTCCTGGTGAAGCCCCGGGGCAGCCACGGCCGGAAAACCCAGGTTGAAATTCTCAACCAGCAGCAGGGGCTCTACACCCTGTACCTCCGGGGAAATGTGGCCGGAGAAAAAATCGACCGCAAGCGGGTGATTTCCTCCGTTTCCCGGTGCCTGAATCCCACGGACTCCCAGGCGGATTTTGAGGCCATGATGGGTTTGGCCGTGTCCGATGATTTGGAGTATGTGGTCTCCAACACCACCGAGGCGGGCATCGTATTCGACCCCAGCTGCCAACTCTCCGACACCCCCTGCGCCAGCTTCCCCGGCAAGCTCACCCAGGTGCTCTACCGCCGCTATCAGGCGGGCAAGGAGGGGCTCATTATCCTGCCCTGTGAGCTCATCGACAACAACGGCGCGGAGCTGCAGCGCTGCATCAATCAGCACATCGACCAGTGGGGTCTGGAAGCGGGCTTCCGGGATTATGTAAACGAAAAATGTACTTTCTGCTCCACCCTGGTGGACCGGATTGTCCCCGGCGGCATCAAGGACGCAGAAGAGCTGGCCCGGCTGGAGCAGGAGAACGGCTACATTGACCAGGCCATTGATGTGGGTGAGGTGTTCGGCGTTTGGAACATCCAGGGTCCCGCCTGGCTGGAGGACAAGCTGCCGTTCAAAGCTGCCGGACTGAACTGCCCCGTGGTGCCGGACGTGGTGCCCTACAAGAAGCGCAAGGTCCGCATCCTCAACGGCGCCCACACCGGCTTCACCCTGGGTGCCTATCTGGCGGGCTTCGACATTGTCCGGGACTCCATGCACAACGATGCCATCCGGGGCTTCATGAACAAAATGCTCTACGACGAGGTGATTCCCACCCTGCCTCTGGACAAGCAGGATTTGGAAAGCTTCGCCGCCGCCGTTCAGGACCGGTTCGACAATCCCTTTGTGAACCACGAGCTGATGAGCATCTCCCTGAACTCCACTTCCAAGTGGCGGGCCCGGATCATGCCCACCTTCCTGGACTCCGTCAACGCCACCGGCAAGCTGCCCCCCTGCATCACCATGAGCTTTGCCGCCTACATCGCCTTCTACACGGGCGATATCCAGGAGCTCACCGACAAGGCCCTGGTCTGCCGCCGTCCCGCAGGCAATACCTACGGCTGCTCCGACGACCGGTGGGTGCTGGAATTCTACTATGACCACCGCAATGACAGCATCCCCCAGCTGGTCCACGCCGTGATGACCAACCAGCAGATGTGGGGCCAGGACCTGACGCAGATTCCCGGCTTCGAGGCTGCCACCGTAGAAAATCTGACCGTCATTCGCACCCAGGGGGCACTGGCTGCCTTTGCCTCCTGCCTGTAAGGAGATTTGAGCATGAATGCCTTTATCCACATCCACCCCGGCGACAATGTGGCCGTGGCCTTGAAGCCCATCCCCGCCGGAACCCAGTTTGAGGGGGTCACCGCCAAGGCGGACATCCCCCAGGGGCACAAAATGGCGCTGGCCGATTTGGCTCCCGATGACCAGATCGTCAAGTACGGCTTCCCCATCGGCCACGCAGTGCAGCCCATTGCCGCCGGAGAATGGGTGCACACCCACAACATGAAAACCAACCTCTCCGGCCAGCTGGAATACAGCTACCATCCCAAGCTCAATCCCCCCGCCCCCCAGGTTCCCGGCAGCTTCCAGGGCTACCGGCGGAAAAACGGCCAGGTGGGCATCCGCAACGAGATCTGGATCATCCCCACCGTGGGCTGCGTCAACGATGTGGCCAAAACCCTGGTGCGGGAAAATCAGGACCTGGTAACCGGCAGCATCGATGGACTCTACACCTTCCCCCATCCCTTTGGCTGCTCCCAGACCGGAGCGGATCACGCCCAGACCCGGAAGCTCCTGGCCGCCCTGGCCCGGCACCCCAACGCGGGAGCCGTGCTGGTGCTGAGTCTGGGCTGTGAAAACCTCACCCATGAGCAGTTTTTGGAGGAGCTGGGACCCTACGATGAAAACCGGGTGAAGTTCCTCACCTGCCAGCAGGTAGAAGACGAGCTGGAAGCCGGACGGGAAATTCTGACCCAGCTGGCCGGTTACGCCGGTTCTTTCCACCGGGAGCCCATCCCCGCCTCGGAATTGGTGGTGGGCATGAAGTGCGGCGGCTCCGACGGCCTGTCCGGCATCACCGCCAATCCCACCGTGGGAAGATTCTCCGATTTACTGGTATCCCAGGGCGGCTCCACTGTGCTCACGGAGGTGCCGGAGATGTTCGGCGCCGAGGGCTTCCTCATGGACCGCTGCATCAGCGAAGAGGTGTTCCACAAGGCGGAAAACATGATCAACGGCTTTAAGGACTATTTTCTCCGGCACAATGAGGTGGTGTATGAAAACCCCAGCCCCGGCAACAAGGCCGGCGGCATCACCACTCTGGAGGACAAGTCCTGCGGCTGTGTGCAAAAGGGCGGCTCCGCCCCCATTATGGATGTGATCGGCTACGGCGACCGGGTGGTGACCAAGGGGCTGAACATGCTCTATGGACCGGGGAACGACCTGGTTTCCTCCACCGCCCTCACCGCGGCGGGAGCCCACCTGATTCTCTTCACCACCGGACGGGGCACTCCCTTTGGTGCCCCCGCCCCCACCCTGAAGCTGGCCACCAACACCGCCCTGGCCACCAAGAAGGCAAACTGGATTGATTTCAACGCCGGTGTGGTGGCTGACGGACTGCGAACCCTGGACGAGGCCGCCCAGGATTTGATGGCTCTGGTGCTGGAGGTGGCCTCCGGCAAGCAGACCAAGGCCGAGGAAAAGGGCTTCCGGGAGATTTCCATTTTTAAAGACGGCGTGGTGCTCTAACCCCGCTCTTTATTCCAATTCTATTTCAGGAGGATCATCCAATGAATGAACTGCAGCAAAAGGTCAGCGCCATCGGCGTGGTGCCGGTAATCAAGCTGACCAACCCCACCCGGGACGCCGGTCCCCTGTCCGATGCCCTGTGCGCCGGCGGTGTTCCCGTGGCCGAGATCACCTTCCGGGCTGCCGGTGCTGACGAGGCCATGAAGATCATGCTGGAGCGCCACCCCGACATGCTGGTGGGCGCCGGCACCGTGCTTACCACCGAGATGGTGGACAAGACCATTGCCGCCGGCGGCAAATTCGTGGTCACCCCCGGCCTGGACATTGAAATCGTGAAGTACTGCCAGGAAAAGGGCATTACCTGCTTCCCCGGCTGCACCACCCCCACCGACTATCACGCCGCCTACAAGCTGGGCCTGGAAGTACTGAAATTCTTCCCCGCCGAGCAGAGCGGTGGTCTGGCCAAAATCAAGGCCATGTCCGCTCCGTTCCCCATGTTTAAGGTGATGCCCACCGGCGGCATTTCCCTCAAGAATCTGGCAGAGTACGCCGCCTCTCCTGTGATCTGTGCCTGCGGCGGCAGCTACATGTGCCCGGATAAGCTGATTCAGGCCGGTGCCTGGGAAGAGATCACCGAGCTCTGCCGTCAGTCCGTGGAAATCGTCAAGGAAGCAAGAGCGAAGTAACTCCCCTTGCCTCCCTCTTTGAGGGAGGTGGCCGAGCTTGCGAGGTCGGAGGGAGTGTCGTTGTCTAAGCGGTACCAGGTTCCGATATTGGGGGTCTGCTCCTTCGAACCGGCGCCACCCCCCCAGCCTCGCTTCTCTCGCAGCTCCCCCCAGAGGGGGCAAGATTTACATTTCAGGAGGAAAAGAAAATGGCAAAAATTATCACCTTTGGCGAGCTGATGCTGCGGCTTCAGCCCTACAACTACGAGCGCTTCGTCCAGTGCGACCATGTGGAGTTCACCTTTGGCGGCGGCGAGGCCAACGTGGCCGTGTCCCTGGCCAATTATGGCATGGACGTGGCCTACGTCACCAAGCTGCCCACCCACGCCATCGGCCAGGCGGCTGTGAACAGTCTCCGGCGCTACGGGGTGGACACCAGCAAGATCGTCCGCGGCGGCGACCGTGTGGGCATCTACTTCAACGAAAAGGGTGCCTCCCAGCGTGGCTCCGTTTGCATCTACGACCGGGCCCATTCCGCCATCCAGGAGGCTCAGCCCTCTGATTTCGATTGGGACAAGATTTTTGAGGGTGCCGAATGGTTCCACTTCACCGGCATCACCCCGGCGCTGGGACCCAATGTGGTGGAAATCTGCAAGCAGGCTGCTAAGGCCGCCAAGGCCCACGGCTGCAAGATCAGCTGCGACCTGAACTACCGGGGCAAGCTGTGGACCCGTGCCCAGGCAAGAGAGGCCATGACCGAGCTGTGCCAGTATGTTGACGTTTGCATCTCCAATGAGGAAGATGCCAAGGACGTATTCGGCATCGAGGCCGAGGCCACCGACATCTACGGCGGCTCCCTGAACCACGAGGGCTACAAGTCCGTTGCCAAGCAGCTGGCGGACAAGTTCGGCTTTGAGATGGTGGCCATCACCCTGCGGGAAAGCCACTCTGCTTTCGACAACGGCTGGTCTGCCATGCTGTACAACGTAGCCAAGGACGAGTACTGCTTCTCCAAGAAGTACGACCTGCACATCATTGATCGGGTCGGCGGCGGCGACAGCTTCGGCGGCGGCCTGATTTACTCCCTGATGAACGGCAAGGACACCCAGGCAGCGGTGGAGTTTGCCGTGGCGGCTTCCGCCCTGAAGCACTCCATCGAGGGCGACTACAACATGGTCACCGTGGCCGAGGTAGAGAAACTGGCCGGCGGCGACGGCTCCGGCAGAATTCAGAGATAACCCAACGAAAAAGCTTCCCCTCGGATTCTGTGTCCGAGGGGAAGCTTTTATTTATTTTTTTACATATTTGCAGCGCCACAGCAGCAAGCCCAGGGTCAGCAAGCGGCTGAGCAGCGTTGCCACATTGAACAGCATCAGAGCCCGGTAATCCGCGCCCAGGGCGGTGTACATCCGCACCCCCAGGTAGGGCATGAGGCAGTTGGTCAGAGTGGTGGTCAGGGTGAACAGGCTCACCGCCAGGCTGCGGCAGGACCGGGGTGCCACCCGCAGCAGGATTTGCACAATGCACAGATTGGTAGCGCACTGGGGGGCGTTCAGCACCGTCACCAGAACGGTAAAGGGAATCATCCGCTGGGAGGCGGGCAAACGGCTGCAGAGCATCATAATCAGCGGGCAGGAGCACAGGCCCAGCGCCGCAAAGGGCAGGGTACGGTCAACGCCCCGTTTCTGCACCGACTTGGAGAGCACGCCGATGGCCGCCAGCTGGCCGATGTTAAACACACCGGAAAAGATGGTCATCTGGCTCTCTGTCAATTTCAGGTACTGCACCTGGCCGATGTACCACATGCTCCAGTCCATCTGCCAGCTCATATAAAACAGCACCACCGGCACAAAAAACAGCAGGAACTGCCTGCTCCCGGCCATTTCTCCCACGGCCCGGCCAAGCTCCCCGATGGAAAATTTCTCTGAGGCCCTCTGCCGCTCCGGAGTGGGGATGCCGGACACCACCGCCGCCTGCAGCATGGCCGCCAGGGCGCACAGCAAAAAGAACAGCTGGTACATCCGCATGGTATCCACCGGCCCGTTCATCACCACGCCGCAGACCAGCGGAGTGGCAATTCCCAAAACGAACATGGCCCGGTTACGCAGGGTCAGCACGCTGTTGCGGGCCTGGGACTGGACCACATCCCCAAAAAAGGTCTGCCACTGGGCGTTATACAGCACCGGCCCACCAGCAGTAAAGACCAGGGCGCAGAAGAACGCCAGAATCCGGGCATTGCCCAGGCTGGGCACCGCCGCCATCACCACATATCCCGCCGCCACGCAAATGAGGCTCACCAGAGGGATGGTGCGGGAGGAACGCAGCCGGTCCGAAAGAATGCCCAGAGGCAGCAGCAACAGCAGCGCCGCCACGTTGGGCACCGTTTGAATCAGGCCGATCTGCAAATCCGTGGCTCCCAGACCGGTGGCGAAGAGATTGTTGGCAAAACCGTTGACGGAACAAAACAGCTGAAGCAGCGCCCCCTCCACCGCAAAGAGCACAAAGGGGTTGGTGGTTTTTCTGGGATAAGCCCGGCCAACCGCGGGGCGAGCAGGTACACGAATCATAGAAAACATACCCTCATCACAAGATCATCAGGATTGAAACCTGGCACATTATAGCGCCGGGATGGGGGAATGTAAACATGTTTTCTTCCATAATTTTTCAGAAGATTCCCCGGAAAAACTGGTGATTTTCCCAGAGCAAACCCTTTCAGAACCGCTGAAAGAAACCAACAAACAGGAATTTGGCGAGATGTTGAATGGGATGCCTTCCGGCGTGTTCGTAGGGAACGGATTTATCCGTTCCGAAAGGTGGATGAACACCCGTGGTTCGTTGAATGGTAACGGGTCCCTTTTTCAACATTTTTCCATCCAACATGCATCCCATAAAAACGTTACCAGGCGGAACGGATAAATCCGTTCCCTACGAAACGTCTCTGTTAATTCCAATTCGTCGCAACCTATTTTCCAAACAAATCACTGTGTGTTCCGGTACGGGCTAACGTCAACACCAGGACATCATCCTCAATGCGGTACACCAGGAGCCAATCCGGCTGAATATGACATTCTCTGTGCTGGGCCCAATCCCCTGTCAGCGCATGATCTTTATTTTTCTCCGGCAGCGTTTCCCCACGGGACAAGCTTCTAATAATGTTATCCAGCAGTTCGATGTCCAGATGACGCTTCAGTGCCAGTTTATAATCTTTTTTGAACTGAGTTGTCCAAACAATACTGCGATTCATCTTTTCAGCTCCCGAAGCGCTTCTTCCACATCGGAGTAATGCTTGATATCGGGATCTTTGGCAATTCTTTCCGCTTCCAGCATCGCAGCGATGGTTTCCTTATTCGGCTGATCCAGTCTAACCTCAAAGGGGAAACCACCTACCCGGAGGGACTGCCGCAGGAAAACATTGATTGCAGTGGTCAGATTCATGCCCAATTCCCCATAAAGGGTTTCACACTGCTTTTTAATCTCGCTATCCATACGGACGCTAAAATTAGTACTGGCCATAATAACAGCTCCTTTGCAATTCTTTGTATACATATTATATGCTGTTTGCATTGCAAAGTCAATTCGATAGGCGTAAATTATTTGCAAACAATAAACAGGTGCCCGTTATGTATCTCGGGCACCTGGTTGTTATGTGCGCCCGGTGAGCGCACATTCTATAGGGTGAAAGTCCCGAAGTCGCCCGGTAGCGGGAAGATTTAGCCAAAGGCAAGGGTGTCCGTCGTGAGGCGGAATCTGAAGAAAGCCGGATTTTGGGAGTTGAAAGGT
>JAQYLT010000009.1 GCA_028719885.1 Bacillota bacterium | reverse complement strand
CATAGAGCCTTGGCTCATTCTTTGAAAACGAGAATGGGTCGAGGCTCTATTTTTTTCGCCCGAAATCCGGCGAGACAAATTTGAGTAGGAGGTAACAGGTATGACGGATTTCAATCAGAAGACCCATGACACCGATGTGGGCAGTCATGGCGGACAGTCGAGGCAGATGATGGAGGTGTTTGAGAACCAGGAGTTTGGTTCGATCCGTTTGTTACAGGAGGCAGGCAAGACCTTCTTCTGTGCAAGCGACGTGGCGAAAGCGTTGGGGTATGTGAATCCCTACGCCGCAGTGAAACGCCATTGCAGAGGCCCCCTAACGAAACGCGAGGGGGTCGTTCAGAAGGTGAATCAGTATGGGGATGCTGGAGAGCAGGTCGTTGAAATCGCCTTTATCACAGAAGGTGATGTTTACCGGCTGATCGTTCACAGCAAGCTGCCATCGGCAGAACGATTTGAACACTGGGTGTTTGATGAAGTTCTGCCTTCTATCCGCAAGCATGGTGTGTATATGAGCGATTCCATTTTGGATCAGGTGATTCAGCATCCGGAGGTCATCTACACCCTGGCGCAGGAGCTTGTAGCCGAGAGGGAGCAGCTTGAGGGTATCCGCAAACAGCTGGATGCGGCACAGCCCAAGGCAGACTACTTCGACACCTTTGTGAATTCGGAAGATTGCACCTGCATCCGAAATTTCTGTAAGGAAATCGGAATCCCGGAGAAGACGGCAGTGGCTCTCTTACTGGATCATCGCTATCTGTACCGCAGTCCAAGCGGCTGGCTGATGCCTTTTGCAGACAAATCTGCAAGGGGCTATTTTATTGTCCGGGATTGCTACGGCAGAAGCGGAAAGCTGGTGCAGCAGACGAGAGTGACCTGCAAGGGAAAGAATCATCTCTTCAAGTTGTTTAAGAAATGGGGTGTGATCGAATGACGCTTTTTACAGAGGGACGCCTTCAGGCGTTTGAACGCATGATGCAGGATACCGGCAAATACCATCGCCGGGAGGACAGCGAAGCTCGTCCGCGCAAATGTCCGAAGAAGAAAGCGGAGCCTGCGAAAAAGGATGGTGAGCACCATGCCGGTATTCAGGGTTGAGAAAAACAGCAATTACACAACGATGTGCAATTACCACCTGCGGGATCAGGGTCTCAGCCTGAAAGGAAAAGGACTTCTCTCCATGCTGCTCAGTTTGCCAGACACATGGAACTATTCGGTACGGGGGTTATCTTCGATTACGCCGGATGGCGTAGATGGAGTGCTTACGGCTCTGAAGGAGCTGGAGCGTCTTGGGTATCTGGAAAGGAACCAGCAGCGTGAGAGCAACGGTCGGATGGGCAGAGCGGAGTATGTGATTTATGAGATGCCAAGGAAAAAGCCGTGTTCGGAATCACCGTGTACGGAAAAGCCGTATACGGTAAATCCGGATACGGACACACCGGTTACGGAAAATCCCGCGCAATTAAGTACTAATAGAACAAGTACTGAAACAATCAATAAAAGAGAGAAGAAGGAAATCCAGCATCGGTATGGCTCATACGGAAATGTTCTTCTCTCCGATACGGAATACGGCAAGCTCAGGCAGGAGTTCCCAGGAGATTATCAGATGCGGGTGGAGCGGCTCTCTGAGTATATGGCCTCCACCGGCAGGAGATACAAAAATCACCTTGCCACAATCCGGAGTTGGGCGAAGAGAGAAAAGCCGAAGTATAACCCGGCAGACTACACATTTGAGGAAGGAGACAGCCTATGAGCGACATGGTGCCTGAAGTTTTGAATGCAGCGTTGGATTCGCTCTTTACGCCGAAAGAACCCGGAGAGCGGGAATACCAGGGCGAGGACGGACTGCTGTATTGCCGGAACTGCCACACGCCGGTGCAGTGCAGGGTAAAGCTCTGGGGCAGAGACAAGATTGTTCCCTGCCTTTGCAGATGCCAGCAAGAGGCAATGGCGGAAAAGAAACGCCAGGATGAGTGGGTGGAGCGGCAGCGTAAAATCAGACAGCTGAAAGCAACGGGGATTCAGGAAAAGCATCTTCTGGAATGGAATTTTGCCGTTGCAGAAGACAACAAGGATATCCAGATGGCAAAACGCTATGTGGAGCAGTGGAAAAAGGTCAAGGCTGAAAACCTTGGCCTTTTGTTATGGGGAGATGTCGGAACCGGAAAGTCCTTTGTGGCGGCATGTATTGCCAATGCGCTGCTGGAGCAGGGCATTCCGGTTTTGATGACGAACTTCTCCAAGATCCTGAACCAGATGGGTGCCATGTATTCGGAAGAGCGATACCGGTATATCGCTTCGTTTTCCAACTATTCTTTGTTGATTCTGGATGATCTGGGAATTGAGCGCAGCACCGAATATGCGCTGGAGCAGGTCTACGCTGTTATTGATGAGCGGTATAAGTCCGGGCTTCCGGTCATTATCACAACCAATCTGAAGATTGCTGAAATCCGCAATCCGCAGGATGTGGCATATGCCCGGATTTACAGCAGGATTCTGGAAATGTGTACGCCGGTGCGAATCAGCGGAGAAGACCGCAGAAAAAGTATTGGAAAAGAAAAACAGCAGATCGTTAAGGAGGTACTTGATCTATGAAGTGCAAGGCAAAAAAGGCGTTTTTCGCAGGCAAGAATGACATCTATCACCGCTGGAAGGAGGTTAAGAAGCTGAATGGCAAAAGCAAAAACCAGTATTATAACAGAAAACCGCAGTGGCTCAGCTGCCGACGCTGCGGCTAAGGAGCAGCGGACGGAGATGCCGCTTTCTGACCTGCATCCCTTTGAAGGTCATCCCTTTAAGGTGCTGGACGATGAGCTGATGGAACAGACCGTGGAGAGCATCAAGCAGATCGGTGTGGTATCACCGCTGATTGTCCGGCCTGATCCGGAAGGCGGATTTGAAATTCTTTCAGGACACCGCAGGCTTCATGCAGCGCAGCTGGCAGGTTTGGAGACAGTGCCGGTCATCGTCAAGGAAATGGACGATGATGCGGCAATCATCTTTATGGTGGACAGCAACTTGCAGCGGGAGAATATCCTTCCCAGTGAGAGAGCATTTTCCTACAAGATGAAGTTGGAAGCGATGAAGCATCAAGGTCAGAGAAAAGATTTGACTTCGGAGCAATTTGCACCGAAGTTGTCTACGGAGGTTATTGGCGAAGCTGTTGGAATGAGTAAGGATACGGTTAAACGCTATATCCGCCTTACCAACCTGATTCCCGAAATTCTGGATATGGTGGATGAGAAGAAAATCGCCTTCAATCCGGCGGTAGAGCTTTCCTATCTGAAACCGTCTGAACAGAAAGAATTTCTGGAAGCAATGGACTATGCACAGGCATCTCCATCTCTGTCGCAGGCACAGCGGCTGAAAAAGCTCTCGCAGGAGGGCGGCTGTACCTTGGATGCCATGTGTGAAGTGATGAATGAAATCAAAAAGGATGAGCTTGACCATGTGACGATAAAAAACGAGGTTCTTCGGAAGTATTTCCCGAAATCCTATACGCCGAAGCAGATGCAGGACACGATTATCCGGCTGCTGGAAAAATGGCAGCGAAGTAAACAACGAGATATGGAACGATAAAAAGGAGACTTTTATGATGATGAACTTTAAGAAGAATCAGAACAACGCAGTGTGCAGCATGGATTGCAAGAACTGCCCGAATGGTGCATCGCAGCCGAATCCGATGGATGATCCCATGTTTGAGAAGTCCATTGCGATGCTTCATAACTGGGTGATGCTGGAGGCAATCCGTGAAGATCACCCGAAGGAGCGCATTGTGATGGTGATCCTGCCGGGGGCTGGCGGCGAGCTTCTGACCGAGGACGGCAGTCGAGACATCTTTGAGGATGTTTACGATGAGATGGAGGCTGATCTGGTGGCAGATGGGGAACTGCTTCTCCATTATGATAAGAGCGATGTGATCGAGACTGACAGAACCCGCTATCTGCTGGGAGCTGCGGAAGTTTCGGAAATCGACCAGAACGGCAACGAATGCAGCATCAATCTGTTTACGCTGGAACGTACCATCGACTATGTGAACGAAAACCTGACGGTGGTTTCCATTGGCGGCGAGTTGGTTCCGGCATTGCGCCTGATCTAAGGAGGTGCCTATGAAGAAATTTGATGTGGAGATTACAGAAACTCTCCAGAGAAAGGTTTCCGTGGAAGCTGCCTCACAGGAAGACGCGGAACGCATGGTGACGCAGGCGTGGAATAACCAGGACTATGTTCTGGATTCCAGCGATTTCACCGGTGTGGACTTCAAGACCGTGGGAGAACATGAACTGGCAGAGACAAGGACAATGGATGTGCTGCTGGTACAGCCCAATGCCTATCCGAAGAAAATCAGTGTTGGCACGGAACTGGAAGATCTGCAGGCCATGGTTGGCGGCGATATTGAAGTAACCTATCCATTTGAGGATGAAGTGGCCATTATTCTGAATGAATCCGGCAAAATCAATGGCCTGCCGCTGAACCGTGCGATTTACACCGAAGACGGGGATATGCAGGACATCTATGCCGGTGATTTTCTGGTAGTAGGGCTGACAGAGGATGACTTTGGTTCTCTGACTTCGGAGCAGATGCAGAAATTTGAGGAGCAGTTTCATCAGCCCCAGATGTTCGTCCGTATGGGGCGCAGTATCATGGCAATTCCGGTTCCGGATGACATGGTGAAGAAGATGGAGGAAAAGGCTGCAAAGCCTTTGGAAAAGAGTAAGTCGGCACCGGACCGGGACAGTTTGTAAGGAAGGAGGCGGAGATTCATGCAGGAAGAAGTTGAAAATCGTACCGTCAATCTGGCAATCAGCACCACGAAACTGACCTTTCGCGCTATCGTGAATGGCTATAATGCGTGGAAACGGCACCATCAGGCAAAGGTGGCTCAGAAAACAGCGCAGCTGCCGATTGGAAAGCAGAGCATTAAAGAACTAATCGGTCAGAATCAGGGAGTCAGCAGTATCCCCATTGAGAAAACGGATTTGAAAGGCTTTGAACAGGTGGCGCGGAAATACGGCGTGGATTATGCCATTACGAAAGACCAAAATGTGATTCCACCCAAGTACACGGTGTTCTTTAAGGCGAAAGATGCGGATGCACTGACTTCCGCTTTTGAGGAATTCACCAACCGCAAGCTGAAAGCAAGGGAAAAACCGAGTGTTCTGGAGCAGCTGAACAAGCTCAAGGAGCTGGTTGCTGCAATTCTGCCGGATAAGGTTCGCCACAAAAGTCAGGAGCGTGATCTATGAGTAATAAGACAAAGAAGCTGCTGATTCTGAACCTGCCGTATTTCATTGCGGGTCTTGTATGTACCAATCTGGGAGAAGCGTGGAGAATTGCCGAGGGAGCAGATATGTCTGAAAAGCTCCTCGGCTTTCTTTCTGCCCTGGGTGCAGCCTTTTCCAATCCGATGCCAAGTCTGCATCCGGTGGATTTGCTGATTGGCGTGTGCTTCGGAGCAGGTCTTCGGCTTGCCGTGTACCTGAAAGGCAAAAATGCCAAGAAATATCGCCATGGCATGGAGTATGGCTCTGCACGGTGGGGAACGCAGAAAGACATCGAACCGTTTGAAGATCCGGTGTTTGCAAACAATGTGATTCTGACCCGGACGGAGCGGCTGATGATGGGCAATCGTCCGAAGAATCCAGCAAATGCGAGAAACAAAAATGTTCTGGTGGTGGGCGGTTCCGGCAGCGGCAAGACGAGATTTTGGTTGAAACCCAACCTTTTACAATGCCATAGTTCCTACGTGGTCACTGACCCGAAAGGCGATATCGTAATCGACTGCGGCAAAGCCCTTTTGAAGAACGGATACAGCATCCGGATTTTTAATACTATCAATTTCAGAAAGTCGATGCATTACAATCCCTTTTCGTATATTCACAGCGAAAAGGATATTTTGAAGCTGACCACAACCCTCATTGCCAACACAAAGGGAGACGGAAAGGCCGGTGATGAGTTCTGGACGAAGGCGGAGACTCTGCTGTATTGTGCCCTGATTGGGTATATCCACTATGAGGCACCGCTGGAAGAACAGAACTTTGCAACGCTGATTGAATTTCTGAATGCGATGGAAGTGCGCGAGGATGATGAAACCTTTCAGAATCCAGTGGATCAGATGTTTGAAGCTCTGAAAAAGAAGAAACCAAACCACTTTGCTGTCCGTCAATATGCCAAGTTCAAGCTGGCGGCGGGCAAGACCCTAAAGTCGATTCTGGTGAGCTGCGGTGCACGTCTGGCTCCCTTCGAT
>JAQYLT010000008.1 GCA_028719885.1 Bacillota bacterium | reverse complement strand
AAAGGGCTGCCCATCGTGATAGGCCATGAAAATGGGGCTGCGCAGCACATCCAGCAGGCTCATGTCCCGGATATTGGCGTTGGAATAGTGGATAAACACGCAGGGATCACAGTCACCGTTGGCGTTGATATGCAGATACCGCCGTCCACCGGCAATGCAGCCGCCTACATACTCGCCATCGTTCTGGAA
This sequence comes from Bacillota bacterium, assembly GCA_028719885.1. Taxonomy (GTDB): domain Bacteria; phylum Bacillota; class Clostridia; order Oscillospirales; family Oscillospiraceae; genus Faecousia. The sequence continues at coordinate 3,516 of JAQYLT010000008.1, read as the reverse complement.
GTCCATGGCGAAGATCGGCTTGGTAGCCCGGATGTCCCGGATCCGGTGATACATGAATTCCCGCTGCTCAGGATTGGGCAGCAGTTCCGGCACTGCGTCATTGCCCACGGGCATATAGTGGAAGTACCAGACAAACCGAGCACCCCACTCCACCATCTGGTCAATGAACTCGTAGGAGCTGATGGAGTCCAGATTCTGGCTGGTGTAGCAGCAGGACAGACCGAAGGGCAGGTGCTTTTCCTTCAGGATTGCCATAGCCTTGATGACCTTCTGGTAAGTGCCGTTGCCCCGGCGGCCATCGGTGGCAGACTCAAAGCCCTCGATGCTGATGGCTGGAATGAAGTTCTTCACCCGGAGCATCTCGTCTGCAAAGGCTTCGTCAATGAGAGTGGCATTGGTGAAGGAGAGGAACTGGCAGTCGCTGTGCTTTTCACAAAGGGCGATCAGGTCCTTTTTGCGAACCAGAGGCTCACCGCCGGTATATATGTACATATATACGCCCATTTCCTTGCCCTGGGTGATAATGGAATCGATCTCGTCAAAGGTCAGGTTCAGCTTGTTGCCGTATTCCGCGGCCCAGCAGCCGGTACAGTGCAGGTTGCAGGCAGAGGTGGGGTCCAACAGGATTGCCCAGGGGATATTGCAGTTGTATTTCTTTCGATATTCCTCCTGCTTGGGCCAGCCGATGATGTTGGCGTTGAGGAAGAAATTTTCAAAGGTGGCCTTTAGAACCTCCGAATCCGTCTCCTTCAGGATGTTCATAACGAGCTGATACATGTTGTTCTGCGGGTCTTCCAGCACTTGACGGACTGCCGCGCGCTGGACTGGGAAACTGTCTGGGCCATCGCCATCCAGCTTGTCCACCCAGGACATCAGTTTCAGAGCATTTTCTTCCGGATTTTTCTCCAAGTAGCCAAAAGCAGTACGCAGAGTTGCTTTTTTCAGTTGATTTGTAAATGACATCTTTATCTCTCCTTATATAAGCGGGGAAACAACGCCTCCCCGCAGTGAAGCTTCTATCACTCAATTACATGATATTCTTTCAGCAGCTTTTCGATATCTGTTCCGCGGATCTTCTCCAGCAGCTTCTTGACCACCATTTTCTCCTTGAAGCCCAGCTCCATATCCGTCAGGGGCTTGCCGTCCCGAAGCTGGATGGTAGCGTTCAGCAGATCACGGATGTCGTAGACGCTGCCCCAGACCTCGGGCACACCACGGTCGATGTCCAGCAGGGTGTAGACAGCCTCCATGCCGGTACGCATGGAATACTCGGTGGTGAAGATGGTATCCCGCTTGGTTTCGGCAAACTGACCCAGGAACGCAAAGTTCACAGCACCCTCGGGCACCACATCAGGACGGTCACCGGCGGCACGGGGCATGAAGAAAGCGGTAATATAGGGCATCATCACCGGCACGGTGTTGGCGCTGTGCTCGGCCAGCTCCTCGATCTCCCCCACCGGCACGCCGATGTGGTACAGCCACTCCATACAGATTTCCTTACCGGTGCACTCCCGCATGGGCTTCTTCACGAAGTCGCCGGGTTTGTCGGAGAACAGACCGTAAACCCACACCAGGCACTGATCCTTGGGCTGATTCCGGAACTGGGGCTGACGGTTGATGGTCCAGCTCATGAGCCAGCCGGAGTCCTTCACGGTCACGATGCCGCCGGTAACCACGCCGCCGGTAAAGGGGTCACGCTTGCAGATATTCTTGATATAGGGAATGATCTTCTGATCCAGTGTGGTGACGGTGGCGCTCATCCAGTTGGACTGCTCAGGATCATGGCAGAACTTGTCGGGATGACCGAAGGAAGGATCCTGTGCAGCAATTCTGCGCCACATATCCCAGCCGCCGCCGGGCTTGATTTCGGGGTTGAAGGGTGCCACGGTGTTCTGGGAACCCATGGTGGCGTTCTCCACGCAGCCACCGTTGGTAATGAACACCAGATCGTTTTCCGTCAGGTCAACAAACTGACGTTTGCCCTCAGACAGCAGCTCAATACGCTTTGCCTGCTTTTTACCGGGCTGGATGTCGAACTCCACATTGACCACCTTGGTGTTATAGTGGAACTGGACACCGAAGCCTTCCAGATACTTGACCATGGGCAGAATCATAGATTCGTACTGGTTATAACGGGTGAACCGCAGAGCCTTGAAGTCCGGCAGACCGCCCACATGGTGGATATAGCGCTTGAGATACAGCTTCATTTCCAAAGCGCTGTGCCAGTTCTCAAAGGCAAACATGGTGCGCCAGTAGAGCCAGAAATTGGAGTTCAGTACCTCATCGTCGAAGAAATCGGTGATGCGCTTATCATACAGGTCTTCATCGGGGGTGAAGAACAGCTTCATGATCTCCATTGCAGCCTTGTCGGACAGACCGAACTTGCCGTCGGTGTGGGCATCCTGACCCTGGTTGACGGTTGCCCGGCAGAGGGAGTAGTTGGGGTCTTTCTTATTCAGCCAGTAATATTCGTCCAGAACACTGACCCCTTCCGTCTCGATGGACGGAATGGAGCGGAACAAATCCCACATGACCTCGAAATGGTTATCCATCTCCCGTCCGCCCCGCATGACATAGCCTACATCGGGGTACTGCCAGCCATCGCATGCACCGCCGGGAATGGAGTCTTTCTCATAGATGTGGATGTTCTGACCCTGCATCTGTCCGTCACGAACCAGATAGCAGGCGGCAGTCAGAGCCGCAAGGCCGGTGCCGATGATGTGAGCGGATTTGTTGTCCACGCCCTCGGGCTTTCTGGGGCGGGCAAAGGCTTCATAGTTACCACTGGAATAATACATAATTTTTCCTCCTTGTTATATTGGCATCCTCTGTTTTAGAGGTGCTCTTGGTTTGTGCCCTCATTATATCGGGAAGATTCTTCCTTTCCTATGGACAAAGATACCCCCTGTGCCTGAAATTCAGACACAGGGGGTAGGTTTGCCTAAAGACTATGACCGCTTTTTCTCACAACGGTCAATGAGATGCTCCAGATCACCGCGCTTTAATTCTAAAATCCGCCGAAACCGGGCCATAGCATCAGGGTTCATACCGGTTTCCAGCCAGCCCATGCTCATACCGAAGCTGACACATTTCAGATAATCTACAACGGTGGTATAATCCTCAGATGTCATTTTTCGGTTGCCCAGAACGCCGTCTACATACGCCCTGACCACATAAGTACAGACCCGCCATTGGTATTGCTCATAAATGTCCCGGTTGACGGAATGATAGATATGAAGCACCGCTTTCCGATTGGCCAGAGCAAATTCCAGTGCTGCATTGATACAATCGTCCAGGGAATCGATGGTAGGATGCTCCCGGATAATCCGCTCCGCATCCTCGTTTACTATATTCTCCATCAGTTGGGGCAGATCCTGATAGTAGTAATAGAAGGTATTGCGGTTCACCCCGCAGTCCTCCACAATGTCCTTAACGGTAATTTGACTGATGGGTTTTTCGTTCAGCAGCTTCACAAAAGAATCCCGGATTGCCTTCTTCGTAAAATTTGCCATACAG
>JAQYLT010000007.1 GCA_028719885.1 Bacillota bacterium | reverse complement strand
GCAGCATTGTTCCCTCTGAACCGGTCATTCATATCGATGACAGCGATGTGATAAAGCCGGAGGGGTATCATTTTGAATCCCTGGGAATTGTCCGGGATGGTTCCCGAAGCACGCCGGAAAAGAGTGTGTTCTGCAAGGGATCCGTTGCCCCCATCCCCATGGCAACCATGGCCAACCGGGAATGGGGCCAGATGGGGCAGAACTATCTTAGAACCTTGTTCTCCCTGGGCTTCCAGGCGTTCCTCATTATGGTCTGCGTGGCCATCTACGCTGTTTTGGTGCAGAATATCGGCACTTCCTCGGACGTTTCCGGTGCCATCTGGACCTGCATGGGCTATACGGTTCTTCTGTGCTTCTGCCTGTTCAAAACCAGCAGCCTGTCCCGCAGTGTATTCAACGCGCATTAAGGAGGTAATTGTATTCCATATGTAACCGTCCCCAAGGACGTCACCAAAGTCAAAACGAAGGTGCTGTTCAATCTGACGAAACGCCAGCTCATCTGCTTCAGCGTGGCAGCAGCGGTGGGTGTGCCGCTGTATTTCCTGACGAGAAAGCCCCTGGGCAACAGCACCGCTGCGCTTCTTCTGATTCTTTCCATGATGCCCATGTTTCTGCTTGCCATGTACGAAAAGAACGGGCAGTCCCTGGAAATCATTCTGCGGAACATGATTCGCAGCATGGTGCTCCGGCCAAAGGAGCGCCCCTATCAAACCAATAATTTCTACGCCGCCGTGCAGCGGCAAGACCGATTAGACAAGGAGGTTTACCACATTGTCCGCCGAAAAGCTGTCCCTGGCCGAAAAGAAAGCGGTAAAAGCCGTAATCGAAAGGGCCAGGGGAACAGATAAAAAGGGCAAGTCCGCACAGTCAAGTATCCCCTACCAGATGCTCCGCCCGGACGGCATCTGCCAGGTCACACCCACCCATTTCACCAAAACCATCCAGTTCCGGGACATCAACTACCAGCTCTCCGACAACGAGGACAAGCAGACCATCTTCGACAGCTGGTGCGACTTTCTGAATTACTTCGATTCCTCCGTCCGGTTCCAGCTGTCCTTCCTGAACCTCACCGCCCCGGAGGATACCTTTGTGGACAGCATTCAGATTCCCGACCAGGGGGATGAATTTGACTCTATCCGGCAGGAGTATGCCCAGATGCTGCAAAACCAGCTGGCCCGGGGCAACAACGGCCTGATGAAAACCAAGTACCTCACCTTCGGCATTGACGCCGATTCTATCAAAACAGCCAAGCCCAGACTGGAACGGCTGGAAACGGACATCCTGAACAATTTCAAACGGATGGGTGTTATTGCCGAATCCCTCTCCGGTCAGCAGCGGCTCCGGGTACTCCATGACATTCTCCGCATGGACACCCCGGAGCCCTTTCTCTTTGACTGGAAATGGCTCCCCAGAACCGGCGTGGGCACCAAAGACTTTATTGCCCCCAGCTCCTTTTATTTCAATCGGGCCAGGGATTTTCGCATGGGGAAAAAGTACTGCCGGGTCAGCTTCCTGCAAATCCTGGCACCGGAGCTCAGTGACCGGATTCTGAAAGACTTCCTGGATGTGGAGAGCAATCTAGTGGTTTCCATCCATGTCCAGTCCATCGACCAGGTTGCGGCTATTAAAACCATAAAGCGCACCATCACCGATCTGGACAAGACCAAGATCGAGGAGCAGAAGAAGGCAGTCCGCTCCGGCTACGATATGGACATCATTCCCTCAGACCTCGCCACCTACGGCGAGGAGGCGAAGAAGCTCCTGGCGGATCTGCAAAGCAGGAACCAACGCATGTTTCTGGTGACGTTCCTGATTCTCAGCACCGCCGACACCCAGCGGCAGTTGGAGAACAACGTGTTCCAGATGAAATCCATCGCCCAGAAATACAATTGCAATATCACACCCCTGGACTACCAGCAGGAGGAAGGCCTCATGAGCTGCCTGCCCCTGGGGCACAACCAGATTGAGATTCAGCGTGGGCTCACCAGTTCCGGCATTGGCATCTTCATCCCCTTTACCACTCAGGAGCTGTTTCAAAGCGACGGGGAAGCCCTTTACTATGGCCTGAACGCTCTCAGCAACAACCTGATTATGGTTGACCGGAAGCTGCTAAAGAATCCCAATGGCTTGATTCTTGGCACCCCCGGTTCCGGCAAGTCCTTTTCTGCAAAGCGGGAAATCACCAATGCCTTCCTGGTGACGAAGGATGACATCATCATCTGCGACCCGGAGGCCGAGTATGCCGCCCTGGTTTCCCAGCTGGGCGGGCAGGTGATTAAGATTTCGCCTACCTCCAAGCACCACATCAACCCCATGGATTTGAATCTTAATTACAGCGACGAGGATAATCCCTTATCGCTGAAATCTGACTTCATTTTGTCCCTGTGTGAGCTGATTGTGGGCGGCAAGGATGGATTGTCCCCGGTGGAAAAGACCATCATTGACCGCTGTGTCCGGTTGGTGTACCGGGAGTATCTGGACAATCCCATCCCGGAGAAAATGCCCATTCTGCAAGACCTGTACGACCAGCTTCGGATGCAGGAGGAAAAGGAAGCCCAGCACATCGCTACCGCTTTGGAAATCTATGTCAGCGGTTCTCTTTCCGTGTTCAATCACCGCACCGATGTGGACATCCATAACCGGATCGTGTGCTATGACATCCGGGAGCTGGGCAAGCAGCTGAAGAAAATCGGGATGCACATTGTCCAGGACCAGGTGTGGAACCGGGTGACGGCCAACCGGTTCCACAAGGTACAGGATGGGAACTCTGCTATCCAGAAAGCCACCCGGTACTACATGGACGAATTTCATCTCCTGCTGAAAGAGGAGCAGACCGCCGCCTACTCCATCGAAATCTGGAAGCGCTTCCGAAAATGGGGTGGCATCCCCACGGGCATCACCCAGAACGTGAAGGATCTGCTGTCCTCCCGGGAGATTGAAAACATCTTTGAAAACTCCGATTTCATCTACATGCTCAACCAGGCGGCGGGAGACCGTCAGATCCTTGCCCAGCATTTGGGCATCTCTCCCAGCCAACTGTCCTATGTGACCCATTCCGGCGAGGGGGAAGGCCTGCTGTTCTACGGGGATACCATCATTCCCTTTGTAGACCGGTTCCCGAAGGACACCCGGCTCTACCAGGTCATGACCACCAAACCCCAAGAGGTCGGCTCCACATGAGAAAAGAGCCCCGCCTGAAATTCACAGACCAGGAGCTGGCGGAGAATACGCCTGTTGGTGCCGCCGCCAGGAAAGCCAAAAAGGCAGCAGAGCGGGCGGACAAAGCGGATGGGAAAATCCCCCGTCGGAAGAAGCCCAAGGTGGCGCTTCACTTTGATGATGAAGTGAAACGACCTCAGGAGGTGAAAACACCCAGGGAGAAGGCCAGAGGGAGGAAAAAGGCTCAGACTGAAAATGGGCCTACAAATGCAGCCACGAAGCCCGCCGCGAAGAAAGTGCGCCTCACCCTCCGTTTTGAGGAACAGCAGAAATCGCCGGAGAAATTCTCTGCCCATGCCCGGGATGCACCCCGGAATATTGTCCGGGAACTTGTCCAGGGACAGAATGAGGATGATAACGTGGGTGTGGAAGCTGCTCAAACCGCCGAAAAGGCAGAGCACCGGGCAGAAACAACATTCCGCGAGATACACCGCTCTGCCCAGATGCGCCCCTATCGTGGAGCAGAAAAGGCAGAGCGGAAGCTGGAAAAAGCCAACCTGGGGTATCTGCAAAAGAAAGCCCAGGCAGCGCATCCCACCTCCAATCCCGTTTCCAAATGGCAGCAGAAGCGGCAGATCAAGCGGCAGTATGCAGCAGCAAAGGCTGGGCGTGGAGGAAAGACTGCAAAGAATACGGTGAAAAGCGCAGAGAAAGCCGTCAAAAATACGGAAAAGGCGGTCAAATTCGTCTCGACGAGTAAGAAGCCTCTTTTGGTTGTCCTTGCCATTGCGCTGCTGCTGATGTTTTTTCTGAATGTGGTATCCTCCTGCTCCGTCATTGTGGAGGGCGTTGGCTCCATCCTGGCGGGCAGCACCTACCCGGCCAGCGATTCCGCGCTTCTGAACGCGGAGGCGGCTTATACCGCAAAGGAAGAAGAACTCCAGCGGTATCTGGACAATTACACCGGCACCCACGATTATGACGAGTACCATTTCAATCTGGACGAAATCAGCCACGACCCTTATGTGCTGCTGTCCCTGCTCTCGGCCATGAATCCCGGCGACTGGACGGCTTCAGAGATTTCCGGGATGGTGGAAGACGTTTTTGACCGGCAGTATATCCTCACGGAATTTGTGGAGACGGAAACCCGGTATAAGACGGAAACCAGAACGGACTATGAGTACGTCTATAACCCGGATACCGATTCCTATGAATGGCGCAGCTACACCCATACCGTTCAGGTGCCCTATGAGTACCGCATCTGCACCGTCATCCTGGAAAACAGGGATTTGAGCCATCTGCCGGTGGAGCTGCTGTCCGGTTCTCAGCTCAATATGTACGCCACCTACATGGCCACCCTGGGCAACCGCCCGGAGCTGTTCCCGGATTCGCCCTATGTGGAGCTCTATCTAAACAAAACCGACCAGAGCTTCGACATCCCGGCGGATGCCATTCCCTCTGACAAAGTGGCCGCCATGCTCCAGGAGGCGCAGAAGTATTTGGGCTATCCTTACGTCTGGGGCGGCAGCAGTCCCGCGACCTCTTTTGACTGTTCCGGCTATGTGTGCTGGGTGGTGAACCATTCCGGCTGGAACATCGGGCGGCTCAGTGCCCAGGGCATCTGCAATGTCTGCACCCCCATCTCCGCCGCCAACGCCCAGCCCGGCGATCTGGTGTTTTTCAAGGGCACCTATGATACCCCGGGGGTATCCCATTGCGGCATTTATGTGGGAAATAATACCATGATTCACTGTGGAGACCCGATAAAATATGCAAATCTGAATACAAATTATTGGCAGAGCCATTTCTATTGCTTTGGCCGTCTGCCTTAAAGGAGTGTGAATTTTTGAATCTCAAAATTAACAAGCTCCGGGCGGAGCTGGAGAAGAACAACGAGAAAATGGAAAAGCTCCAGGCCCGGAACGCAGAGCTTCAGCAGCAGCTTCAGGAGGCGGAAAACCTGGAAATTCTCGGCATTGTCCGTGCCTGCGGCATGAGTGTGGAGGAAATTGTGAAGCTGCTGAAAGCCGCAGGAGGTGGGCAGGAATGAAGCGACTGTCCCGACTGCTGTGTCTGGCAGCGGCTTTGCTTCTCTCCATTCCGCTGTGCTGCAATCCCGTTGCTGCCAGAGGGGATGAACCGGATTACATCGTCGTTATCCCCGGCGAGACCATGCCGCCTACCACCACGCCTCCGAATGTCACCACGACGCCATCTCCTACAACTGTCCCCACTATGCCGGAGATAGGGACTGGTTTTACAGAGGACGGCATTCTATCAACCCGTGACCTCCTGTTTGACAAGGCCACCAATAAACAATACATCGTGGTGGAAACCCGGAACGGTCAGACCTTCTACATGGTCATCGACTACGACAAGCCCCTGGATGAGGATGAGGAACGGTACCAGACCTATTTCCTGAATCCGGTGGATGAAGCGGATTTGCTGGCGCTGATTGAACAGGAGGAAACACAGCCCATCGTTTGCAGCTGCGTGGACAAATGCGTCCTGGGCGCTGTGGATGAGGACTGTGAGCTGTGCAGGCAGAACATCCGCCGTTGCGTGGGCAAGGCAGTGGAGACGGAGCCGCCCACCACGGCACCCGCTGTACAGCCGGAATCCAAGGGTAATCCCGCAGCGGCGCTGGCCATCCTGCTCCTGCTGGGCGGTGGTGCCGGGGCTGGCTACTACTTCTATGTGAAGAAAAAGTCCCAGGAAAAGAAACAGGGCAGCACCGATCTTTCCGAGTATGACTACGGCATGGATGACGATGACCTCTTTGATGAAAGTGAGGAATCCGACGAAAAATGACCAGATTCACGAACAGTCCCTATGAGTACATGATGCGCCAGATTCCTGTTTCTGCCAAACCGTCCGTCCCTGCGCCGCCCTCCAAACCCCACCTGTGCAATGGCTGCAAGCGATATGGGGAAGGCTGCATCCACCCCTGCTACCGGGAAGTCAAAGAAATGGAGGATGTAAATGCGCCTGATCGTCAGTGAAAAGCCCTCCGTGGCTTATGCCATCGGGGCAGCTTTAGGAGTAGGGCAAAAACGCAAGGGTTACCTGGAGGGCAACGGCTATTTGATTTCCTGGTGTTTTGGCCATCTGGCAGCTCTGGCTGATGCGGACCGGTATGACCCCAAATACAAGAAATGGAGGAAAGAGGATTTACCCATCGTTCCGGCGACCTTCCAATTCCGCATTTCAGAGGAGAAGCGCAGTCAATTTGAGCTTCTGAAAAGCCTGATGCACCGCCAGGATGTGAGCGAGGTGATCAACGCCTGTGATGCGGGTCGGGAGGGGGAACTGATTTTCCGCACGGTTTATAACCTGGCCGGATGCCGCAAGCCCATGAAGCGGCTCTGGATTTCCTCCATGGAGGACGAAGCCATCCGGGAAGGGTTTACAAACCTCCGTCCCGGCGCGGATTTCGACGGACTGTATCAAAGCGCTCTGTGCCGTGCCAAGGCCGACTGGCTGGTGGGCATCAACGCCACCCGGTTTTTCTCCCTGGTCTATGACACCAAGCTGAATGTGGGCCGGGTCATGTCCCCAACGCTGGCCCTGATGGTGCAGCGGGAAGCGCAGATTCAGGCTTTTGTCCCGGAGCGGTTCTACACCGTGAATCTGGACTGCGGTTTTTCCGCTGCATCTGACCGAATCCAAGATTTCACCGATGCAACAAAAATCGCCGAAGCCTGCAAAGGTGCGGAAGCAATCGTCCAATCTGTGGAGCGGAGGGAGAAAACCGAGAACGCCCCCTTGCTGTATGATCTGACCACTCTTCAACGGGATGTCAACCGTCTGCTGGGGTATACCGCCCAGCAGACCCTGGACTATTTGCAAGCGCTTTATGAAAAGAAGCTCTGTACCTATCCCAGAACGGACAGCCGGTATCTGACAGATGATATGTTTTCAACTCTTGGCAGTCTGACCCGAACCGCCGCCTCCATTCTGGGCTGCCTGACCCCGGATATGGCGGATGCGAAGAGAGTATGCAACAGCCGCAAGGTCAGCGACCACCACGCCATTGTTCCGACCCACTATGCGGGCACCGTCAATTTGTCCGCCCTCCCGGTGCCGGAGCAGAATATTCTGAAGTTGATCTGCCGCAACGTTCTGGAAGCCACCAGTCCTGCCCACCGTTTTGAGGAAGTGGTGATGACACTGGGCTGCGCCGGAACACAGTTTACTGCCAAGGGAAAACGGATTATGATTCTTGGCTGGAAGGCCTATGAAAAAGCGGAGGAAAAGCATACTGTCCTTCCTGACTTGCAGGAGGGACAGTATGTAAGGGTATTTTCTGTAACCGTCAAGGAGGGCCAGACCACCCCACCCAAGCATCACACCGAGGACACGCTGCTTTCTGCCATGGAAACAGCCGGTGATACCCCGGAGAATGCTGAACGCAGGGGGCTGGGTACTCCGGCAACCCGCGCCGGAATCATTGAAAAGCTGGTTGCTTCTGGGTTAGTGGAGCGAAAAACAGCAAAGAAGCTGACAACTCTCTGCCCGTCCACTCAGGGCACCTCTCTGATTACCGTCTTGCCGGAACAGCTCCAATCTCCCCAGCTTACCGCCCAATGGGAACAGGAACTGCTTGCCATCCAGTCCGGGACGCAGGAGCCGGAAAGCTTCATGGAGGGCATCTGCGCCATGCTTCAGGAGATGTTTATGGAATACGCACCGGTAAAGGGAGCGGAGATCTTGTTTCCGTCTGCTGAGAATACTGTTGGTAACTGTCCCCGGTGTGGTCAGCGTGTGACAGAATCTCCCAAAGGTTTCTTCTGCTCCAACCGGGACTGCTGCTTTGCCATTTGGAAGAACAACCATTTTTTCACGGCCAAGAAAAAGGAGATTACGCCCCAAATTGCAGCTTCTTTTCTGGAAAAGGGGGAAGCTCTTTTGCAAGGCTGCTATTCTGAGAAAACAGGGAAATCCTACGACGCCAAAGCAGTGATGGAGGATGATGGTCAACAGACCCGTTTCTGGCTGGTATTTGCCCATGAATGAAGTGCAAATCATGACCCCGGAGCAGCTGACCCAGGTCAGAAGGCTGATACCCCAGAAGTGCTGCAACTACGACAAAGGACATTGCCTGGCCCTGGATGGGGACGAGCCCTGCCAATGTGTCCAGATGTGGTCTTACTCCCTGATCTGCAAGTGGTTCCATTTCGCCGTCCTGCCCAACAACTGGGAGCTGTGCGCTCAAATCCATAATAATCTCCCGCAAAAGCGTTGCGCCGTATGTGGAAGGCCGGTCTATTCGCTTTTCCACAGAACGAAATACTGCCCGGACTGCGCTGTTAAAATGCGGAAGCTCCAGGAGACGGAACGGCTTCGCCGAAGGTACAGAAGGCAACACCGCACAATGTGAGCTGCGGGCTTCGGCGGGGCTTTTGCCCCATCCGTGCAGCTGAAGGAAATGGAAAATACACAAAGTATTCCCACATTTCCAGAACTTTCGTCTGGGTCAAAATCCCTCGCCGAATTTCCTTGTCCCATTATGCAGTGTTGCCTTAAAGTCCCGCATTTAAGGCCCCAAAAGTCCAGTAAAATCAAGGACTTTTTCTGCCGGAAACCGCATCGGTAATAGAGTGATACGGCAGGGGCAGAAATCGGGTTTCAAATGCGGGAATTTGCCCCCATGCAGCTCATGTTTGTGTACCGTAATCCCTTCATACCATTTGAATTCTGTAACATCTGTGAGCCATTTCTCGTTGAGATTATCCGCATGGAAATTACGATTTAAGATGTTTTCGGCAAGGAACTGGGCATCCCTGGCATGGCGCATACAGCCATTGTTGGCGTACTTAATTGTAGACTTAATGCTCTTCTTCTGGCAGATCCGGCGGATTCGCTTGTCGTTCACTTTCATATGCTGGTCATGCCTCAGATCATCCGCAATTCTGCGGTACCTTTTAGTGCGGAGCATCTCTGCTCCTGGACCGGCATTTGTCCCGGCAATCGCGGAAGCGCAGGCAAGCGAAAAAGTGGAAGGACGAACAAGGGAAATGCGGCACTAAAGACTACGCTGATTCAATGCGCCAATCAGAGAAGCAGGTGAAAGGGCTCATATTATTCCGCACAGTGCCAACGCATAGCTGCACGCTGCTGGAAAACGAGGGTGACCATTGCGGTCGCTCATTCCTTGCTGATTGCCATCTATCATATTCACAAGTATAAGGTTCCGTTTCATGTCCTTGGCTCTGGATACTATGACAGCATCAACCGAGAGCACAAAATCAACGATGCCTTGCGAGTTATTGCTTTTTTATTCTACATTTAGCTCCACGCATTGCTCCCCCATGCCAGGCGCACTGACCTTGATCTGGATTTTCCCTGCGCTGTCTCCCGCACGAATCACAGCCAGTGCTTTGCCGTAGTAGGTGGTATGGGTCTTTTCGGTAAAGCACTCTCCCATGTTCGGCTTGGCAGAGCCAAGAGCCAGCAGGCTGCCCGCGCCGCTTACCATCACCGTAATGGGAACATCTTCAGAGGACTTGGTGATCCCATCCCGGCCGGTGAGGTCGATTGCCAGATAGCAGAGATCCTGGCCGTCGGCATGCAGCGTGGTCCTATCCGGACGGAGGCAAAGCTCTGTCGCACCTTCCGCGGTGCGCATGGTCTCCCTTGCGATCTCCGCCCCGTTTCCGTCATAGCTGATGGCGGTGATGGTACCCGGCTGGTATATTACCTTCGGGAAGACTGCCTTGTATTCCTTGGTTTTCTTTCTGCCATAGGACTTGCCATTAACAATCAGCTCAGCCGCGACGCCTGAGGCATAGACCGTAACCTTGGTCTTTTTACCCTCGCAGCCCTTCCAGGACCAGCTTGCCACCGCGTCCGTATCGCGCCACATGGTAACCGACCCGGTCTCTCCTGCATGGGTCAAGGGCTCCACGCCGATCCCAGGTTTGTTGCTCAAGCCCCAGACCAGGCGGTTCCACTGCACCTCCGGGCGCAGTTTGCCGCAGATATCGATGACACCGCAGCCGCCGGAAACGATGGGGGCATCCTCACCGGGCTTCTTGAAGCTTTTATACCGCACGGTGCCGATGCCGGATTCGCCAAGATAGTCCCAGCCCGTCCACATGAAGTCGCCGATCACATAGGGGAGCTTCCTGACATACTGCCAGTTGCGATAGAGATTCTTCGGCAGCGTTTCAGAGCCGACGATCACGCGGTCCGGGTGAAGCTTGCCGTCCATCTCATAACGAGAGGCGGCGTAGTTGTAGCCCCCGATATCCAAATAGGAAAACGCGACTTCTGTGGCCTTATCGGCGGCGGGCTTGGCCGCAGACTTTTCAATAATTCCGCCCATATGGTTCATCAGAAGGTTAAAGAATGCGCTGGTAGGCAGATTATCCATTGTCTGGCTGCCGTTCTTGTTTTCCTTACCGTCCTTTTTATCACCGTAGATCCCGCTGCCCTTGGCGGTCATGCTGCAGAGCATCAGATTGATGCCCATCGTCACAGCTTTGCCCGGGTCAAGCTCTCTTGTCAAAACGGCAAGCTTTCTGCACATCTCCTGCCCCGCCGGGATAGCCAGCTCGGAGATCTCGTTACCGATAGAGTTCATCACAACACAGGGGTGATTATAGTTTTTCATTACCATAGCATTCAGATCCTGCTCCCACCAGGCCAGGAATTCCTGATTGGCGTAGTCGTAGGGATTTTTATGCACCAGCCAGTTGTCACAAAACTCGTCCATCACGTACATACCCAACCGGTCGCAGGCCTCCAGAAGCGCTTTGGATGCGGGATTGTGGGCGCTGCGAATGGCGTTGAAGCCCGCTTCCTTTAGAAGCCGCACTCGGCGTTCTTCCGCCGAAGTGAAGGAGCATGCGCCCAGAATACCGTTGTCGTGGTGGATGCACGCGCCGCGGAGCAGGGTCTCCTTCCCGTTGACGAAAAAGCCCTTCACGTTCCAAGCCAGCGTACGGAAGCCGAAGGAATCCTCCGTCTCATCCACCGTTTTGCGGTCCTGAAGCAGCTCGACACAGCAGCGGTAGAGCTCTGGGTGCTCTGCGTCCCACAGGCGGGGAGACGTGACCTTGAGTGACACCTCCGCCGTACCCTCGGAAACAGGTGCAACGGACTCAGCTGCGACGGAGTCTCCGTCATAAATCTTCACGCAGATCTCATCGCCGCCACTGGCGCTGACCTTCACATTGACAATGTCATTGTTCAGGGTGGAAATCAACAAGCCATCCGGGAGAATGTGACTGGATTCTCCGGAATACAGGCTGACATTGCGATAGATCCCGCTGCCAGAGTACCAACGGGAGTTAGGGACGGCGGAATTGTCTGCTATGACGGTGATCTCGTTTTCCTCTCCGAAGCAAAGATGCTCGTCCAGCAACACATAAAAATTGGAGTATCCATAGGGCCGCTCCGCTGCAAGGCTGCCGTTGATATACACCTTCGCGTTTTTGTAGACCGCCTCAAACTCCAGGATATGCGTCCGGCCGCGTTCCGTTTCCGGGAGAGCAAAGCGTTTGGTGTACTCATACACGCCGCCGGGAAAGTACCCACAGGCTCCGGCGGTGGCTGCATTTCTGTCCCGCTTCTCAAAAAGCATCGCGTCATGGGGCAGCGTGACAGGTTTCGGTTCGGCGCTATCGCCCTGCTTTTTGCATGTCCAGTGATCGTTAAAGCTTGTTTTCTTCATATTTTTGTTCTCCTTTAAATAATGCGGAACGCTTCGCGGTTTGTGCAGTAAACAATGTCCGGTTGTCCGGCGATGGCAGCAAAGAGGCGCTCCAGGCCGTCCCAGCTTGCCTGCCCCTTCCCGTAGTCCATCTCATAGCCGTGACCCCAGAGATATAAAAGCAGATCCCTGTCCGCCGCCTCCGCCTGTTTGAAGCTCTCCACCAGAGTCATGGCGTTGCCGAGAATCACAGAGGAAGATGGGCGAAAGTTCAGGGGATTGGCCGGGAATTCGAAGCTGCCGGAGGGATAGACCGCTCTGGCATAGAGGTAGCCCTGCTTTTTCAGAAAGGCCTCCGCCGCAGGCGAAACAGAGCCTCGGGCATAGGCATGGCCGACGATGGTTTCCCCAGTCAGGTGCTCCAGGGTTTGCTTGTCTTTGCCGACTGAATTACGCAGCCCCTGTTCATCGAGCTTCTTTAGAGGCTCATGGAGAAAGCCGTGACTGGCGATCTCCATGCCTTCGTAGACCTGCAGGATTTCGTCCTCCGGGATTCGGTTATGTGGCACATAGGAGAAGGGCCAGCGGTGCCTGACGCCCTCTTCGCAATCCTGAAAAGAGAAGGTGCCGATGCCCATTACCTCGCCGCGCTGCCCGAACAGACCGGAGTTAAGATTAAAGGTTCCCTTTAATCCGTATTGTTTCATCAGAGCAATGATCCGCTTGTCCTGCTCGAGGCCGTCGTCAAAGCTGAGCGTAAAGTACTTCTTTCCCATTTATAACTCCTCACCGGTAAGCGCTGCCAGATCATAGGCTTCGGCCATCCGCTCACCGCCCATCGTATTAGGATGTAGGTGGTCGCCCTGGTGGTAACGCTCATCCACCCAGGAGGGATTCCTTTTGTCCCGCAGCAGCTGGTCCGCATCAAACACATAGTCGAACTGCCCGCAGTCCCGGATCCATGTGTTGATCTTCACGCGCAAGGCTTCCATCTCCGGGGTATAGCCTTTTTTAACAAAGCCCTCCCGTGGTGTAAGCGTCTGCATGACGACCCGGATGCCGCGGTCTTTCAAGGCTTTGGTCAGGCCTTGAATTGCCTCCGTGTAAGCGTCAAAGGAGATCGTCTGCTCCGTCTTCCTCGTGTAATACGCCACATCGTTGACTCCCAGAGCCAGGATCACGGTATGGAGATTGTCAAAACTCAGAACGTCTCTCTCAAAACGGGCGACTCCCTTTTCTCCGTAAGAGCTGCCCATAAAGCCGGGCACCTGGTAGAGCAGGCAGTTGCCGCCGATCCCGGCGTTCAGCAGTGCGTATTTTCCGCCGAAGCACTCAAACAGCCGCTTTTGTAAAGGCTTGACCCAGCGATTCATGGCTGTGATGCTGTCGCCGAAGGCGACGATCAGCTTGCTGCGTTCCTCGGATTCGACCTCTACCCGATCCAGAGAAACGATTGCGTCGTAGAGATTATACTGCTGCTTATAGCTCTCCTTTTTTACTTCCGGCAGGGTTTCATCCGCAGTATGATCTCCCGGATAAGCTACGGCCTCCTCCAACGTCATGTTGCTGTCTCGCGCCTTGGAGGCATAGAAAAGCCGGATCTCCAGCGTATCGCCTGCTGAAACCGGCAGATCGATCGGATCGGAGAAGGTATGTCCGCCTGTCGGAATCGTGAATGCTTTCTTTCCACCGCAAGAAATGGGGACCGGCTGCCCCTTTGCCCGGACCGTGACAGCGCCGATGACATAGGGCTTCTTCCCGTAGATGTTGGAAAAGCGCAGACGGATCCGCTTACCGGAAACCGGAGAGCCGACCGGGAACACCACGGTTTTTTTCTTCCCCTGCAGCATGCCCATGGCAAAGGACGGCGCTGCAGCCTGACTCCAGATTGTAGTCCAATTCATGTTTTTTTACTCCTTTCTATGTTTATGCAAAAGCAATATCCAACAAATCCAGCTTGCCCTTTCCCCGATAGCGCAGGTAGACGGGGCAGCAATTCGCCGGACAGTCTGCCGCAGCTGCCAGCTGATCGGGAGAAAAACGGATGTGATAGGTCGTCCAATCTGTCGTGGGAGAGAGGATGAACTCTGCGATCGCCTTTCCGTCTTCTCCGCCCAACAGCTCCAGCATTCCGTTTCCGCCGCGCACCGTCACAGCAAGCTCTTCGGTCTGTGTCAGATCGAAATACTTATAGCCCACAACGCAGGCATTTCGGATATCGGTAACAAAGGACTTCGGTGCATTTGCTTCACTGCAGGCAGTCACGGGGTGCTCCGTTGGCTCCGGAGGCTCGTAGTCCGGCCCATCCTGTGTCACAAAGGGGCCTCCCATGGGGTTGCGGATGCCAAGAACGCCCCTGCCGCGCAGACAGCAGGCGATGGACGCTGGATAGCTCCCCTTCCCTCTGAGCGGACCGCCGTTCAAGCCGCAGCTGGTGGCCTCCACCATGGTGATACTGCCGTCCTCTGCAATTGTAATCGGCTCTGCGACCGCTTGCCGGTTTTTCCACTTACCGTTGGTCGTGCGATGATCGAAAACATACCACTGTCCTTTTACGCAGACCAAGCCGCCATGACTATTTCCCATGGGATAGGAGGCATCCATCAGCTTTCGCCCCCGGTATCCGATGTCACTGGAGGAATGGATCGGCCCTTTGTGGATAAAGCCTTTATTGGGAAAAAGGCTCATGGCATAGTTGAGACCTGTAATATCCGTTGTGGGGTAGACCAGGTAATACCAGTTTCCGATGTGGCGAATCGAGGGGCCTTCCCAATAATTTGGCTTTTTGGCGTTGAAATCCGCTGGGAGAAGAATAGTGGGCTCAGATCTGATGGTCAGCATATCCCGATCCAACTCCATCACGAATAGTCCCACGATCTTATGCCCGAAACGGCCGTTGGAGGGCTGCCCACTCCCCACATAGAGATAGATGCGGCCATCGGTGTCCACCAGAACCGCCGGATCAAATACAAACCAGTCTTCCGCGCGGGAGCCGTAAACCCTGCCGCCAGGAAAATGTACGTCGCCCAGATACTTATATTTTCCTGCCGGGGTATTGCACACGGCGACAGAGGTGACGGAGGAATTGGCAACTGAATAATACAGATAATAGCGGCCGTCCGTCCCTCGAACCACGTCCGGCGCATAATAGGACTTCTGATCCTGGTTCCACGGGGTTTGCTCTTTTCGGTAAATGACCCCCTCGTAGCGCCAGTCGCTGAGATCGTCTTCCGGGGCTGACCAGGCCACATAATCGTTGACGCAGTAGTCCTTGCTCCCGAAGCGGTCATGGCTCCCGAAGATATACAGCCTGCCGTCAAAAAGCCGAGGCTCTGCATCCGGGATGTACTCCCAGCTGGGGAGATATGGGTTATAGCATTGTTGTTTCAAAGCGAAAATCCTCCCTTTACACTGAACTTACAGTATGGTAAAATAAAAAAAGGGGTGAAGGCTATGGAAAATGTGGTTCATTTGTACTTCCGAGATATTGAGGAAGTCCGGGCGCAGGAGAGCGGTCCCATCGTAAACTATCTGCGAGACCACACCGTCGACCGGGATTACTTCTCCAAGCTCTCCGTTGCGACCAGTGTTAATACCCCGGAAGAATACCTCTTCTCCAACTATATGGACAGACGGTCCTTCTGCCTGCACACCCCAGCTGAGAGCGGTGTTTTCCAGGAAACCTACATGCACAAGCACAATTTCTTTGAATTGATGTACACCATGCGCGGAGAGGTCTCGGTCATGATCGAGGACAAAGAAGTGCGCTATTCGGCGGGGAATCTGTGTTTGCTGAACCGGAGCACTATGCACCGGGAAATCGACATGGCCTCTGCCGATATCCTCTATATTGGCATCGACCCCTCGTTGATTACGCAATGGCCGAAAGGACTTGCCCAACCCTTTGGCTATAAAAGCATCCTCAACCGCTTCTTCAGCGAAAACCTGTCGGAGAAAGCGGCGTGCAAGCGGGACTATGTGGACTTTCAGCTTCTGGGCGAAGACCCGATCCCACAGATCGCCGATGAGTTGATCCGAGCCTACTCCGAAAAGCGTGTGGGCTATCAGTTCGACATCTGCTCTTCGCTGCTTCGGCTGTTTGCAGCACTGGAAAGCCCGGAACTCTATCGGGCCGAATACGTTTCCCTTGGCTATGGGCGTGAACTGATTACCCTCGAAAAGGCGAAAAAACTGATCGATGAACGCCACGGCAATGTCCGCCGCACAGAGCTGGCGCAGGAGCTACATTATTCCTGCGAATATCTCTCCCGCATCATTAAAGATCACACCGGATATACGCTGAAGGCCTATTGTCAAAAGGTTCAGTTGCGCGAAGCCGCCCGGCTACTCAAAGCCTCCGAACTTCCAATAAGCAGGATCGCCGCTTCCCTGGGGTATGAAAACCGCACACAGTTTTACAAGGTATTTGAACGTGAGTATCAGATGACGCCTGCGGAGTACCGTGAAAAAGCACATGCCAAGCACAGCCGCTGATACGAGGCGGGTCGATTCGATCGACCCGCCTTTTTATTCCTCACCCTGCTTGTCGAAATAAGATTTCATTTCTCTGCGGACTGCGTTGGTGACAGGATATTTTCTGTAGATCAGGACGGAAATGATGCCCAGCACTGCGGGAACCAGACCCATGATCACAATGAACCAGTTGAGCATCGTGGGGATCTGAGAGACGTCCCCGACAAAGCGGTTCCCTTCTTCTACGGTATAGCCGATCCCGGTCAGCACCAGACCGACGATTGACGTAGAAAAAGCCGTCTGCATCTTCGTGATAAAGCCGTCGGTCACCGTTGTCAGGGCGGAGCGGTCTTTCCCGGTTTTGTAGATACCATAGTCTACGACCTCCATCTGCACAAAGGTCTGCGGCACAAAGTCCGTACCTACACCGGTGGCCATAATGAACATGGTCGCAAAGAACAGCCAGGGAGCATGCTGCAAAAGTCCTGTGATCTGGGCAATGAACAGGATGCCGCCGCCGACTGCCTGAATGAGCAGCAGCGTGTTGGTCATCTTGACTGGATCCTTAAAGAGCTTCAAAAGCGGTCTGCCCAAAATCGCACCGAGGACCATGGGCACCACAGTGATAATGGCGTTGATGCCGTTGTAGGCGGTGAATTGATCCATGTCTGCGATCCCCGTACTCAAATCGGCACAGAACCCCCATTTGATGTAATAGATGGGTGTGGCGAAGATCAGTGTCCAGATAAAGCCTGCGAACAGGCCTTTGAGCGCAAAAACGACCATGGCCTTGTTCTCCTTGAACAAATCGAAGAAATCCTGAAGCTTCAGCTTCTCGGAGTGTTCTTCCTCTACATGGTGTTTTTCCTTCACCATAAACCATCCGACAAGAGAGATCGCCACAGAGGGAACAACGAGGATCATGATGACCCTGGCTGCAGCATCGTGGTAGCTTACGCCGCCTGCGTTGAGCACTACAATAGCCGCAGTGAACACTACATTGGCAGCAACGCCGGTGAGAAAGGACATCAGCCTCGGCCCTACCACCAGCTTCGTCCGCTGGTTATCATCGGTGGACATGGTGCGGTAGAGAAGAAGATCCTTATAGAACGAGCTGCCAATGTCATAAACGAGGTAAAACACAACGACCCAGGCGATGGTCAGCGCGGGCGTGCTTGCTATGGAGCTGGGAAGCGAAAACAGGGCGATGGCACCGATCGCCTCCATGATAATGCTGATGAGGAAAAAGGGCTTATACTTGCCGATCCTTGTGCGCTTTGAGTTGTCGATGATAAAGCCCTGGATCGGGTCGTCCACCGCGTCGATCACACGAGCTGCCATCAGTAGGATCGTGGCCAGCAACGCAGCGTAGCTGATGCCGGAATATTCCGTCATATAGACCATCAGCATAGATGACATGAGCACGCCGGTCAGCGCATTGGTGAAAGAAAGGGTTGTCGTGCCGAAGCATTCCTTAAAGCCAATATGCTCCGGATCTCTGGTTTTTCTCTGTTTTTTCATTGCATTCCCTCCGTATCAGATTAGGGTTTCGCTGATTTCATCATAGAAAAACGGGCGGCCCTTTACAATGTCAAAAGGCCACCCGTTTGAGCAAGACTGTATCAATTTTTTACTTCTGCGGTTTTGCTTTTATTTACATCATATACTGTTACATTCGATCGACGCGTTTTACAGAATAATCGGTAGCCGCATTTTACCTGTATCCTCGTAGGCCTAGAACGGAAGCGGTCAGGATCGCGCCGAAATCCGCCGCCGTATGCGCTGCGGCGATCCCGGCCAGGCCAAAGAGATCGTGCATCAAATAGAGCGCTGGAATCAGCAGCATACCCTGCCACAGAACGGATAATGAAGAACTTACCGATACTCAGGATGGGATGTTGCTTCAGAAACTGTGCACAGAAAACGCTCTCACGAATTTGCCCTTTCGCTGTCAGCCAGGCCGATGCAGAGGAATCCGTCTCATTCATGATTATTCTCCTTCTACCACCACTGCGACAGTGTGGGTTTCAAGGAACTGCCGGACTTCCAGAAAGAGAACTACCTGAAGGCAGCGGAGATGTCCACCGAGGATGATTACGGCATGATTGACGGTATCATCAACAATGGTAAGCAACCATCCGTAGCAGAGCTGGAACAGCAGGCCAAATCCGGTCAGCCAATTTCCCTGATGGATTTGGCAGATGCCGTTCGCCGGGAGAAAAAGCCCTCCGTCCTTGAAAAACTCAAAGATCAGCCGCAGCAGCCCCAGCGCAAATCCAAACCCCGAAAATCAAAAGAACAGGAGATTTGAACATGAATGATTTCACCTTTGAAGAACAACAGCTCATGAGTATCTACAACCCCGGCACCCGTCTGGGGCTGATTCACTCCCTTGTGGAAATGCATACCTATCTGGATAAGGACGAGCAGGAACTGAAAAATCTGACGGACAGCGCCATTGCCAAGCTCAATACCATTACGGATGCCGAGTTTGATGCGTTGGATTTGGTTCCCGACTTTCTTCCCTGAGCGTCGATTCTTTCTCAGAGCTGCCCACCATGAAACAGTCCTGTCAAGTAGATAATTGCCCATGGATTTTGGGTAGAGTGTCGATTGACAGTCTCCGAAGAAAATGATAGACTGTGACAAGTTTGTGTTCAGGAGGAAAGACAAATGGAAAAGATTCTGGTGTACCTCGGCAGTGATCATGTTATTCAGCATCCGTCTTTTGGGGTGCGGGAGAATGTAATGAAGATGACAACCGATAGAAACGCTGCCATCTTACAGGCCTGCAAACAGGATGCTGCGGGGGTTGTCAACTCCTACTATCTTGACCTGGATGCCTTGTCCGTAAAAGCGCCTGAACAGCAGGTAATGGATGGCTTTGATTACTATGATGTGGTAATTCCGCAGGAAGAATCGGCGGGGTATATTTCAATCTGTTCAGAAACTGCATTGAAATCCCTGGTTTTTGAGAACGCTTCTTTTGTCAGCCAATGAAAAGAATGAAACGCTCCAGTTTTTTTGCCCGGAGCGTTTCTGCTGAAAAAGGTATTATTCCTTCCGTTTTACCACAGCATTCTTTCCGCGGAAAGCAATGCCAATCTTGATGATTTTGCGGACACCGGCATCCCGAAGCTCTATATCGTATCTCTTTTCGTCAATCTGTTGGAGTGCCTTTTCTGCCAGCGCATTCAGGTCTGCGTGCTGGTCATTGGTGTGCTTGAACTCAAAGAGGAAGCCAGGGATGCCGGTGATCAGGGGAGAGAGCTGGATATCGAAGCATCCAAGCCCGGATTCCCGATTGGAGCGTACCTGATAGCGATTGCCAAGAATGGCACACAGGCCCAGCATCATGCCGTGATAGAATCCCTCGTTGGCACCGTCCATGGAGGAAATGCTGTGCAGCATGAAATCCTCCAGCAGTGTCTGGAGCTTCTGGGTGTTGCCTGAGAAAATAGCCTGCTGGATGGAGATGGCCAGACCGTTCTGATTCATTCTGTTCAGGATTTCCTTCTCATAGACATAGGCAATTTCTTTATTTGGAATTGCCACGTCGCACATGAAGTTCCCGTCGTTTTGGGGATATACCGCCGCAACCTTCAAATAACCGGCGACCAGCAGGAAGCTGTAGATGCTGTAGGGATTGTTCTGCACCTCCGGGTAGATCACGCTGGTGTCGATATAGGTGGTGATTCGCTCCCCACTCAGCAGCTGATGCAGTCCCTCTGTAATCTCTGGGGTGGCGGAGGAGATGATTTCTCCGATGATGTCGTTGCTGCCGGTGGACTGCCAGAAGGCTTTGGGGAAGCAGCGGTCAGATACATAGTTAATCACCGACCAGGGGTTAAAAATCTCCGTATTGCCAAAGAGGTAACCGTCATACCAGTCGCAGATTTCCTGGAATTTGTTTTCTTCCCCATAGTAGCGCAGCAGCTGCTTCACTTCCTCGGTTGTGAAGCCGAAGTATTCGCTGTAGCTATTGTCCAGAATGGAATAGGTCTTCAGATTGTTCATGCCGCTGAAGATGCTCTCCTTCGCCACGCGCAAAATTCCGGTGAGGAAACCAAAGGCAAGATGGGGATTGTCCTTCAGGCCCCCGGAGAAGAAATTCCGCATGAAGCCCACAATTTCGTCATAGAAATTGCAGCTGTGTCCCTGTTGGATGGGCGTGTCATACTCATCGATGATGATCATTGCTTCTTTGTCATGGTGCTTATGCAGCAGCAGGGAAAGAAGCTGTAAGCCCATCTGGTAATCCACATCATCGGCATTGCCGGCGGCGAAGCGGATGTATTGCTCTTTTTCGTAGGCACTCAGCTTGATGCTTTTTTCCAGTTCCTCATGCCGCATGAATTCCAAAGAAATCAGCTTGCGGATTTTTTGGAGTGTCTCTTCCCAGGTCTGACATTTTACATCCTTAAAGGTGAGGAAAATCACAGGATACTGCCCCTGGTGCCGGGTATAGTCATCTCCGCATTGCCAAATCCGCTTATCCCGGAAGTAGACGGAAGTATCTTCCCGGGACTTTTCAAAGAAAACACGGAGCATATCCATATTCATGCTTTTGCCAAAACGCCGGGGCCGGGTAAACAGGGAGACCATGGGCTTCGAGTCCAGAAAATCCCGAATCAGCAATGTCTTGTCCACATAGTAGTAATCCGTGGTCGCTGCCTTGAAATCGGAGATGCCGATGGGCAGGGGCTTTTTCTTTTCAGCAGTACCTGAGAGAACAGCGCAGTCCGGGATCAGCCAGGAGCGTCCCTGCTTCACGGCCCCCGGAAGCTGTCCCTGTTTACACATCTGCTGGATTCTGCGAACGGTAATTCCCATCGCTTTCGCGGCATCCGTGCAGGATAGGTAGTTCATAACGCACCTCCAAACGAAATTCTACTGTTAGTATACCCGCATAAACGAAATGAGTCAATGAAAATTTCGTTAAGATTTCGCATAAAAGGGGATAGTATTTGGGATGGTTCTCTGCTATACTGACCTGGATAACAGAGGGAGGAAGTGCTATGCCGGAAAAACCACTTGTGCCCTATAAGGCATTGAAGCAAAAGCAGAAAGCCCACATTGCGGATTGGATGTACCGGGAAACCCTGCGCTTCTTTCTGCAATACCAGCGGATGCCAGAGGCAGAGGAATTTGAAACGCTGTGCCAGACCATCTATGTCAAGGTGCAGAGTGCGAATTACCGGGTCGCCTTCGATGAAATCCGACAGCTTTACGCCAAACGGTTGGATTCGTATACCAAGCGTGTCCAGCGGGATGCCGAAGCAGGGATTACGTTAGAAGCCCTTGCCGAGCAGCCAAAGCAGAAGAAAACCGGCAAAGCTCCTGGTCCAAGGAAAAAGCGTGAACTTGCTGAACCGGAGTGCTGGCAGGATGAAAATTTCTTTTTTATTGCTGGATACACCTCTGGCGGTGCGCCCTATGGCGTGACATGGGGGAAAAATGGACGAATCTGCCTTCCATGCCATGATGGAGCGTGGTTTGAATGAGGCAAAAGCAGACAAATCCCGTGCCGCTTCTGATGTATTTGCAGATCTGAAACGGGAGCTTCAGTGAAATCCGCAAAGACCAACGCCGCCAGCTTTCCAATTTAGATATGTTCTAATGAATACACTCTGGGCTGTAATGTTTGAAATAGAATGAAATGGATACAACATAGTATTAGATAGCTCATTCTAAATGAAACAAAATACCCCTATACTCAATGGTACAGTATCTGATAGAGTAGGGGTTGTATTCAATGGATATAGATTTTGTTCTTACCGGGCAGCGAATCCGCGAGGCACGGAAATTCAGAGGATGGACGGCGGAGGTTCTTGCAGAGAAGGTCGGACTTGCAACGGAATCCCTGCGCCATATCGAAAATGCTTCCAGTAAGCCCAGTCTCCAAACGCTGTTCAAGCTTGCCACCACACTGGATGTATCCCTGGACTATATTACAGGGCGTACCCCAGACCTTTCTTCCGTGCTTTCCGGCGATTGCTGTAAGGATTTCGGTTTAAGCGAAACGCAGCAACGCATGGTTCAGGACATGCTCAAAAGCATCATTCCGGTGATTATGGGGTATCTTTGATTCCCCTCTATCCAATCCATTCCCTAAAGCCGTTACGAAAAGTAGCGGCTTTTCTTTTTTGCTGGAAATTTATCATCATTTTCAGTTTCTCTGTGTTATGATAGTATTAGGTAGATACTAAGTAGTATCAAACTAATACATGGAGGACTTGAAAATGAGCATAGACAAAGTATTGGCGGAAATCCTGGAGAATGGATTGGGGCCAGCCTATCAGGAAGAAATCAGGAAGCGTTATCAATGTGATACAGCGGAGGGCTTGTTTGAACCGGAGGAGCGGGAATATGATGCTGGCATTACTGCGCTGGCAAAGACACTCTCTCCAGAGAAAATGTCACAGCTTGCAGAGTATGAGAAAACTTGTTCGAGCCTACGGGAATACGCCGCAAAATATGGGTTTCTCGCTGGGCTGTATAGTGGCTTCAAGCAGTTTTTCACATTGAAACATGAATCAGACGGCGGCTTCTCGAAGCATGTTTCTGACGAAATCCACAAGATGCACCAAATGATGCGGCACAGGGAGTATTACGCGAAGATCGAACACCGAAATCAGCTGGCAGAAGCGTTGGAAGCAGAAGTCGGCTGCGAAAACCAATATCATCTTGTATCGGTGGCGTGTGCATGGGAACAGCGAGCTCATAGCGCCTCAATAGATGGCTTTTATCTGGGGTATCACGCAGCTGTTGCCATTCTTGAAGAAGTAGACCCGGGCAGCTTTCCCAGACTTCAAATGGAGAAGCACATACTCTCCATGGAGCATTGTCTTGGTTTCTGCTGTAATCAGAAGGAATAAAAAGGATTCCCTAACGATCATTTACCCCGCCTTCGGGCGGGGCTTTGTATTAACCAGCGATATTTATCGAAAGGAGACATCAATTTGGCATCCGTATTACAACAATACAGCCAGCTTGCAGACATTACGGCACTACAGATCACCGGCAGCTACCAAAGCTGGACAGACTTCCTGACCACCGCAGCCCGATTGTATAAATACCCCTACCATGAGCAGCTGATGATCTACGCCCAGCGTCCCGAAGCCACCGCCTGCGCAGATTACGAACTGTGGAACAAGCGAATGGGGCGTTATGTCCGCCGGGGCGCAAAGGGCATCGCCCTTATCGATCACTCCGGGGACGCTCCGAAGCTGAAATATGTGTTCGATGTAGCGGATACCCGCACAACCGAACGCTCCCGCAGTCCCTATCTCTGGGAATACCGTCTGGAGCATGAGCAGGTGGTTTCTGCCGCTATGGAGGAACAGTACAACATTCAATACCCCGGTAATTTCATTGATCAGTTGGAACAGATTTCCTCCGTCAAAGTCACAGAGTATTTTCTTGCCCACCAGCAGGACATTCTCGACATCGTTGACGGATCGCATTTGGAGGGGTATCATGACCTCGACAAAGGCGTGGCATTCATCAACGCAGCCACCGTAAGCACCACCTACGCCCTGCTTTCCCGGTGTGGTCTGGTGGAAAATGTCCACTTTGGCGCAGAGGATTTCATGCCGGTTTTTGACTTCAATACACCCCAGACAGTGTATGCTCTGGGCAGCGCTGTCAGCGAGATCAGCGAAGAAGTCCTCCGCAGCATTGAAGTTACCATCAAAAAATACGAACGCGAAAAGCTGTCTGAAAGGAGCCAAGAAAATGAACGAACTGACCTACACACGCAGCGGGGACTACTGGATTCCCGATCTGAGCCTGTCCCAGCAGGAGACGCAGCCCCTGGGCAAGTACGCACGGGTGCGCAAAGCATACCTTCAGGAGCATCGCCCGGTGCTGTGGAACAGCCTGATCCTGACCGAAAAGCTGTACCCCCATCTGAGGGAGATCGACGAAACGGCGAACAGCCGCTTAGAGCAGATGATGCCGGGGCTGATGCAGTCGGCGGGGGTGACGGAAGCGCTGAAAGCCAGCGACCCCATGAAATGGGTGGGGCTGATGAACAGCCTGAAAGCCCAGGCAGAGGAAGTAATCCTGACGGAACTGATCTACGCCTGACAGACGAACCCCCTATCCAGGGGGAACAGTTTTCCTTCTTCCCCACGGAAGCTCAGCAAATTGCATATATCGCGGAAGCGGAGAGTGCAGAAATCGCACCCTCCGCTTTTTCCATGCCCCAGGAGTATATTGACCAGTTTCTCCGCTATGGCAGTAACACGGAAAACCATCGGACACGGATTGCCATTGAATACGCCAAACAGCAGCCAATGGACTATCTGGTGGATTTTCTGGAAAAGACCTACCACGGCGGCTACGGTCTGCAATTTGGCACCACAAAGGTATGCGCATGGTACTCCGGGGACGGTATGCACATCGCTTACGGCAGCGCTGCCCGGTATGCCAGAAACGCTCAAATTCTCTCCTGGGAGGATGTGGCTGTCCGAATTGGCGAGCTGCTGGAGCAGGGGCAGTTTGCCACCAATGTGGAGCTGGCTGAGTGCGGAACCTTTGAAAAGCGCCAGCTTGCGGAGCAGCTTTGGTATATGTCCCACGACATGAGTGAAAAAGCTGTTGAAGCCGGGTACATGAGCATCGTCCGCTCCCTCCGGGGCGGTTTCCAGGAGGAAACGGAAAAGCTGATGGTTTTCCTGTCTGAGCCGGAATCCTATCAGGCGATTATGAAACAGGTCTATTCCTTCCGGGATGCCTGCAACGCGGATAAGGGCATGATGCGGTTTCAGATGTATCACCCCAACAAGCTGATTCGCCCGCTGGAGGAATATACCCTTCCCCGGCGGGAATATGTCAGCGAAATGGCGGAGCTGCCAGCGGCAAAGGGCTTCATCACCGAGGACGAGATCAATGAGCACCTGACCGGCGGCAGCAATTTTTCCGGCAGCAAGTCCAGAATCTACGCTTTCTACCAGACGCCCTATACCGCAAAGGAAAAGCTGGATTTTTTGAAACAGGAATACGGCATTGGCGGTGGAAATAACGCACTTTCCCGTAACTTTATGAGCCATGTCTGGACTGACGGCAAGGGTATCCGCTACGACAAGCCGAACTGCACCCGCATTGAGCTGCCATGGACAAAGGTAGTCAAGTATTACGATGCCTTGGTGGAATCCGGGCGGTTTGCTCCCCCGGAGGAGCTGGAACAGCGGAATAATTCTGAGAAAGTCGTTGACGGAGAGCTGGCGGAAGAACAGTCCGAAATCACAGAGGCAGAACAGCCTGTGGTCAATGAAGCCACCTCCAGCGCACCGCCCCTGCCAGTACAGGATGAATCCGAACCAGCTGTCTGGGAGTACAACGAGATTAAGTCCGCCCACCCGGAGAATATTGTGCTGTATCAGGTCGGGGATTTCTTTGAAATCTACGGTGAGGATGCCAAACAAGCCGCACCTGTGCTGGATTTGCACCTTGGCTCCTGTCCAATCCCTACTGGCGGCAGAGTGGATATGTGCGGCATCCCGGCACATCAGTTGGAAGAAAATCTGGACAAATTGCGCTTACAGCACCCGGTGACAATTTCTGCTGTCAGTGATGACGGAAGCCGCAATGTCTATTCTCTCGGCAAACTGGAACCGCCCATCGCCCACAGGGAACTAACCCAAGCTGATATTGATGAAGCCTTGCAGAAGTGGAATGGCAGCATCGACAGCAAACACGCTGTGGTGCGGTACATGGAAACCCACAGCCGGGAGCGGGACACTGCCGCATGGCTTGCCCGTGAGTATGGCGCAGATCCCGCCCAACCTCTGCGGATTTCCGTTACCGGGGTTGACGGTGAAACGGTACTGTCCTGGGCAAAGGTGCAGCGCCGGATCGCCCAGCTTATCAAGGCAGAAAAATTCTATACGGAAGAAGAATATGACCGTCTGGACGATGTTGACCCCGCTGCCATCCGGGAACAGCTTGCGGAACACGGTATCGTGAACGGCGAGGTTGTGGATGCGGACAAGCTGGACGCCGCTCCCATTGTCCGGCAGGCGGAAGCGGATACCCAGCGGATTTCTGACGAGGAATTTGCCAGGGATCACCTGATCCCCGGTGAATCCACCTTTGAGATTGACGGCAGAACCTTCCTTGTTGACCGGGTAAATCTGGAATTTGGCTCCGTCAATTTTCAGGACATTACCTTTGCCAATTCCACCGGCTTTCCCATCTTCCGCACGGAACCCATTTCTTTTGTCAGAAGGTATATTGAGGAACAGGAAACCCAGCCTGTTCAGCCGGAAATGTCCACCGAAACCGTTGCCGTATATCCCGGTGAAAAGAATAACCTTCCCTACGACATTGTAGTGGAAACCCTCCGCACAGAGAAGCCGGAGCCGCCTCGTGATACTCCCATCCCCAGTGCTGAGAACTTCCGCATTACGGATGAGGATTTGGGCATGGGCGGTGCCAAGGTCAAATTCCGCAGAAATATGGATGCCATCACCACCCTGAAAACCATTGAATCCGAGGGCAGGCAGGCAACGAAAGAGGAACAGGAAATCCTGTCCCGGTATGTGGGCTGGGGCGGTCTGCCGGATGCCTTCGATGACAGCAAATCCGGCTGGGCATCCGAGTATCAAGAGCTGATAGCAACCCTTACCCCAGCAGAATACGAAGCCGCCCGCGCCTCCACCCTCAACGCCCACTACACCAGCCCCACGGTCATCCGGGCAATCTATGAAGCGGTTGGGAATATGGGCTTTCAGACCGGCAACATTCTGGAGCCGTCTATGGGTGTCGGCAACTTCTTCGGTATGCTCCCGGAACAGATGCAAAACAGCCGCCTATACGGTGTGGAACTGGATTCCATCACCGGGCGGATCGCCAAACAGCTCTATCCCAAGGCAAATATCACCGTGGCAGGCTTTGAAACCACGGATCGCCGGGATTTCTTTGACCTTGCCGTGGGCAATGTTCCCTTCGGTCAGTACAAGGTCAATGATCCTGCCTACAACAAGCTGGGCTTCAATATCCACAACTACTTCTTTGCCAAAGCGCTGGATCAGGTTCGTCCCGGCGGTGTGGTGGCCTTTGTCACCAGCCGCTATACCCTGGATGCCAAGGATTCCACCGTGCGCCGGTATCTTGCCCAGAGAGCCGATCTGCTGGGTGCCATCCGGCTTCCCAATACCGCTTTCAAAGCCAATGCCGGTACAGAGGTAGTGTCGGACATTATCTTCCTGCAAAAGCGGGATCGTCCTATTGAGATTGACCCGGACTGG
This sequence comes from Bacillota bacterium, assembly GCA_028719885.1. Classification (GTDB taxonomy): domain Bacteria; phylum Bacillota; class Clostridia; order Oscillospirales; family Oscillospiraceae; genus Faecousia. Next base: position 20,567 of record JAQYLT010000007.1, on the reverse strand, counting down.
GTTCATCTGGGGCAGACCGAGGACGGTTATGCCATCAACAGCTATTTCCTCGACCACCCGGAAATGGTCATGGGCAGAAACAGCTCCGAAAGCACCGCTCACGGCATGGATTATACCGTGGAGCCGCTGGAGGACATTTCCCTTGCCGACCAGCTCCACGAAGCGGTGCAGCATATCCAGGGCACCTACCAGGAGGCAGAGCTGCCCGATCTGGGCGAAGGTGAAGCCATTCAGAACACCCTCCCGGCAGACCCGAATGTGAAGAACTTCTCCTACACTCTTGTGGACGGCGAGGTTTATTTCCGGGAAAACAGCATCATGGTCAGACCCGATCTGAACGCCACCGCCAAGGAGCGTATCAAGGGTATGCTGGCGCTCAGCACCTGCGTCCATGAGCTGATTGACTTCCAGATGGACGAAACCATCCCGGATTCTGCCATTGCGAAGAAGCAGGCAGAGCTGAACCGGCTCTATGACAGCTTCACGGAAAAGTACGGGCTTATCAACAGCCGGGGCAACAAGCTGGCGTTCTCCGACGATTCCTCCTATTTCCTCCTGTGCGCTCTGGAAGTCATGGACGATGACGGCAATTTCCAGCGCAAGGCGGATATGTTCACCAAGCGAACCATCCAGCCCCACCGGGTTGTCACCTCCGTGGATACTGCCAGTGAAGCCCTGACTCTTTCCATTGCGGAAAAGGCAGAGGTGGACATGACCTATATGTCCAGCCTGACCGGCAAGACAACGGAGGAATTGGCATCGGAGCTGCGGGGCGTGATTTTCCACGATCCAACCCTGGGTGCCATTGAGGATAATGAAGGCTGGGTGACAGCAGACGAGTATTTGTCCGGCAATGTGCGGCAGAAGCTCCGGCAGGCGGAAGCGGATGCAGCGGAGAATCCTGTCTATCAGGTCAATGTGGAAGCGCTGCGGGCGGCGCAGCCCAAGGATTTGGACGCTTCGGAAATCGAGGTGCGTCTGGGCGCTACCTGGATTGACAAGTCCTACATCAAGCAGTTCATGTTTGAAACCTTTGATACCCCCAGCTATCTGCGCTATTCTATGGATGTGCAGTATTCCCCCTATACCGCCGCATGGAGCATCAGCAACAAAACCCGGATTTCCTACAACGATGTTGCCGCTTGGAACACCTACGGCACCGATTGTGTCAGTGCCTATGAAATTCTGGAGGATTCTCTGAACCTCCGGGATGTCCAGGTGTACGACACCATTGAGGATGCGGACGGACACAAAAAGCGGGTGCTGAACGCCAAGGAAACCACGCTGGCGGCACAGAAGCAGCAGCTCATCTGGGATGCGTTCCGGGATTGGATTTGGGCAGACCCCCAACGCCGTCAGGCGCTGGTACGGCAGTACAACGAGGAAATGAACAGCACCCGCCCACGGGAATACGATGGCAGTCACATCGTCTTTGCGGGCATGAACCCGGAAATCACCCTCCGGGAGCATCAGCGCAACGCCATCGCCCATGTCCTTTACGGCGGCAACACCCTGCTGGCCCACGAAGTAGGCGCGGGCAAGACCTTTGAGATGGTCGCCGCCGCTATGGAGAGCAAGCGGCTGGGACTGTGCCAGAAGTCCATCTTCGTGGTGCCCAACCACTTAACAGAACAGTGGGCGTCGGAATTTCTGCGGCTTTACCCCTCCGCCAATATCCTTGTCACCAAGCAGCGGGACTTTGAAACGAAAAACCGTAAAAAGTTCTGCGCCCGGATTGCCACCGGTGATTATGATGCGGTAATCATCGGTCACAGCCAGTTTGAGAAAATCCCCATCAGCAAGCAGCGGCAGGAGCGGCTTCTGCAAGATCAGATTGCGGAGATCACCATGGGTATTTCGGAGCTGAAGGAAAGCGGCGGTGAGAAATTCAGCGTTAAGGAGCTGGAGCGTACCAAGCGGGGTTTGGAATCCCGATTGGAAAAACTGCGGGCTGATGATAAGAAAGACGATGTTGTCACCTTTGAAGAACTGGGCGTTGACCGTATGTTTGTGGACGAGGCGCACAATTACAAAAATTTGTTCTTATACACAAAAATGCGCAATGTAGCCGGTCTTTCCACCACCGATGCCCAGAAGTCCAGCGATATGTTCGGCAAGTGCCGCTACATGGATGAACTCACCGGGAATCGCGGCGTGGTCTTTGCCACAGGTACACCCGTCAGCAACAGTATGACGGAATTATACACCATGCAGCGGTATTTGCAGTATGCCCGTCTGGAAGAAATGCACATGACCCACTTCGACTGCTGGGCTTCCCGGTTCGGCGAAACCGTCACCGCTTTGGAGCTGGCACCGGAGGGAAAGGGCTACCGTCCCCGGACACGGTTCAGCCGGTTCTTTAATCTGCCGGAGCTGATGAATCTGTTCAAGGAGGTTGCGGACATCAAGACAGCGGATCAGCTCCATCTTCCCGTCCCGGAGGTGGAGTACCATAATGTGGTAGCCAAACCCACAGAGGTACAGAAAGGGCTGGTGCAGGAGCTTTCTGAACGAGCCGCCGCTATCCACTCCGGCAGTGTTGACCCCTCCACTGACAATATGCTGAAGGTGACCTCAGATGGACGAAAACTGGGACTTGACCAACGGATTATCAATCCCGATTTCCCGGATCAGGAGGGCAGCAAGGTCAATCTGTGTGTGGAAAACATTCTGCAAGTCTGGAAAGACGGTGAAGCAGACAAGCTGACCCAGCTTGTGTTCTGCGATATCTCCACACCCCAGGCTGCGCCAAAAGCGAAAAAGGCTGTCAGCACCAATTTAGACACTTCCGCTCCGGAGTCCGCGATGCTCCCTATGGAAGAAAAAGCCCCCTTCACTGTCTATGAGGACATTCGTTCCAAACTGATTGCCAGGGGCGTTCCGGCAGAGCAGATTGCCTTTATTCACGACGCCAACACGGAGGTCAAGAAAAAAGAGCTGTTCGGCAAGGTGCGCTCCGGCCAGGTGCGTGTGCTGCTGGGCAGCACCTCCAAAATGGGCGCTGGCACCAATGTCCAGGATCGTCTTGTGGCAATCCATGATGTGGATTGTCCGTGGCGGCCCGGTGATTTGCAGCAGCGTAAGGGCAGAATCGAGCGTCAGGGCAACCAAAATGAGAAAGTCCATGTATTTCGTTATGTCACAGAAGGAACCTTCGACGCCTACTTGTGGCAGACCGTGGAAAATAAGCAAAAGTTCATTTCCCAGATTATGAGTTCCAAGTCCCCGGTGCGCTCCTGTGACGATGTGGACGAGGTGGCGCTGTCCTTTGCGGAAATCAAGGCCCTTTGTGCCGGTGATCCCCGAATCAAGGAGCGCATGGATTTGGATGTGGAAGTTTCCAAGCTGAAAATTATGAAAGCCGATTACAAGAGCAAGCAGTACCGGCTGGAAGATAATCTGCTGCGGCACTTCCCGGAGCAGATTGAAAAGCTGAAGGGCTACATTCAGGCAATTCAGGCGGATATGCAGACGCTGGAAGCCCACCCCCATCCCACGGACGGCTTTGCGGGTATGACGGTTCTGACTGACGAGCTGACCGACAAGGACAATGCCGGTGCCGCTCTGATCGAGGCGGCTAAGAAAGCAACTGGGCTTGACCCGGTAGAGGTCGGTACATACCGGGGCTTTCAGATGTCCGTCACTTTGGAGGACTTCGGCAAAAAGTATGTACTGACCATGCAGGGCAGGCTGCGGCACCAGGCCACCCTGGGCAGCGATCCCAGGGGAAATCTGATTCGTCTGGACAACGCTCTGTCGCAGATGCCCCAGCGCTTGAAGGCATTCCAGACACAGTTGGACGAAACCTACCACCAGCAGGAAGCGGCAAAGGCGGAGCTGGGCAAGCCCTTCCCCTATGAGGAGGAGCTGCGGGACAAAACCGCACGGCTGATTTTTCTGGATTCGGAGCTGAATCTGGATGCCAATAAGGGCGGTCAGCAGGAACAGGTGGTTGCCAAAGCTGCCCGCCCCTCTGTGCTGGACAAGCTGCGAAGCCAGCCTGCCCCCAGCAGGAACGATAAGAAACAAAAACGCCATGAGGAGGTACGATGATGACCAACGAAGAACGCAACACGGCATTATATCAGAAGATGTTTGCCGAACAAGAGAAATTCCGGGACTGGCTGAAAGGCCAGCCCCCGGAGGGAATCCTGAACCACGCCTACGAATACACGATCCGGGAGGACATTCTGCTGTCGCTGGAATACCACGATCTGTCAGATGCCCAGGCTGACGCCTTGATGAAATCCCCCAGCCCTCTGGCGGATGTATTCCGGGATTTTGAAAAGCGGGAGACAGACCATATGGAGACGATCTGGGACTGTCTGGAATCCAGGGCAGATACAATTCTGGAAGAACAGCGCCAAGCACTCAGTGAAACGCCGGTGTATCCCTATCCTGCCAGCTATGCTCAGGAACATGGGGAACTGGAGCAGTACCGGGCATCCAACCGAGCCAACATTGCCTGCAAGGAAGCCATTGAAGCGGCAATTCGGGAGCATTATCACGACAATCAACTCGACAATCAGGCGGCAACACAGGTTGTAGACGCATTCGGACTGGACAGGACGCTGTATGTCCTTGCGAACACCGTCCAGCAGAAAGACTGGGACGCACGGTTTTCTCCCGGCAATAAGGAATGGGCAAAAACCATTCCCATCCAGAAAAATCCAGACGCATGGGGTGCGGACCGGAACTGCCAGTTTGTTGTGAACAGCCATTCGGGATTGACTGATTTGTTTCTCAGCACTGTCCGTCAGGAATTCTGCCGGGAGAAACAGGCACAGAAGATTAAACCATCTGTTCTTGAAAAGCTCCAAAATCAACCCAATTTAACTTCACCGAAAATTTCGGCGAAGTTAAAAGGTAAGGAGCGGTGATCAATTGGTAGAGCGGGAAATCGTCAAGACGATTCGCCTGACACCGGAGGAATGGAGCATGATCCAGCAGAAGATGGCGCAGCTTGGCACGACGAATTTTTCCGCATACATCAGGAAAATGGCCATCGACGGATATGCGGTCAGACTGGAACTGCCGGAGCTGAAGGAGATGGTTTCCTTGCTGCGCTATTCCAGTAACAATCTCAACCAGCTTACCAGACGTGTCCATGAAACCGGCAGAATTTACGATGCTGATTTGGAGGATATTAGCCAGGGACACGAACGCCTGTGGGATGCGGCACGGGACATTCTTGCAGCCCTTGCAAAGTTGAAGTGAATTGCCGCATCCTTGCAGCAATAGGGCAGGGGATGTATGATAAAGAAAAAGGAGGCATTCAAATGAAACTCATCTTCAAAATCCTCACTGCACCTGTCACTCTAGTCATTGACCTGTTCACTCTTGTTTGCATCGGGCTGATTTCCTTTTCTACATTCTTCCTCCGACTGGCCAGCGGCATTGTGGGAATCCTTGGCATCTTGGTTCTGGCTACATACTCCGTGAAAAATGGCTTTATTCTTCTGACTATTGCATTTCTGGTCAGCCCTATGGGCATCCCTATGATAGCGGTTTGGGTATTAGGAAGGCTACAGAGTATCTCGTGCATTTTGAAAGAAATCTAAAGCGTTGCTCCGGTGTCACAATGAATGGCACCGGAGCTTTTTCTGTTAAGGAGGGTTTTATTTGGCAACCACTCGGCTGATGCCCCTGCACATCGGCAAAGGGCGAACAGTCGGAACAGCAATCTCTGCGATTATCGACTATGTTGAAAATCCAGGAAAAACAGATAACGGAAATCTGATTACCAGCTGGCAATGTGACAGCCGTGTTGCCGACAGGGAGTTCCTGTTTTCAAAACAGCAGTACATCAAGAACACCGGACGGGTGCGCGGTGAGGATGACGTAATAGCCTACCACCTCCGTCAGTCCTTCCGTCCCGGCGAGATCACGCCGGAGGAAGCAAACCGTTTAGGATGCGAGCTGGCACGGCGGTTCACAAAAGGCAATCATGCCTATATCGTCTGCACCCACATCGACAAAGCCCATATTCACAATCATGTGATCTGGAATTCTACCGCCCTCGACGAGCGGAGCAAGTTCCGCAACTTCTGGGGCAGCACCAAGGCTGTGCGCCGCCTCAATGATACGATCTGCGTTGAGAACGGTTACTCCATCGTAGAGAATCCAAAGGGCAAAGGCAAGTCTTATGATAAGTGGCTGGGGGATCAGAAGAAGCCTTCCCACCGTGAGCGTATCTGCTATGCCATTGATGATGCTCTTGCACAGAAGCCCCAGAGTTTTGAGGAACTGCTGGAGCTGCTGCAACGCTCCGGGTATCAGGTCAAAGGCGGCAAGGTTCCCGCCCTGCTGGGGGAAGGACAGAAGCGCTTCATCCGCATGGACACGCTGGGGGTAGGCTACACCCCGGATGATCTTCGTGTCATCATTGCCGGAACCAAGGAGCATACCCCGAAAAAGAAGCCGGTCATGGATGCTCCCGCGAAACCCAGCGGCAGTCTGCTGATTGACATTCAGGCTAAGCTGCAAGAAGGAAAGGGTGCCGGTTACGCACGGTGGGCAAAGAACTTCAATCTGAAACAGCTTTCCCAAACGCTGATCTATCTGGAGGAAAACAATCTGCTGGACAGAAGCGTTCTGGAAGAAAGGACTGCCGCTGTCACAGCGCAGTACCACACCCTGTCCTCCAAGATGAAGTCCGCCGAGCAGCGCATGGCGGAAATCAAAGTGTTGCAGCAGCACATCATTAACTACGCCAAGACCCGCGACACCTATGTTGCCTATCGAAAGGCGGGCTACTCCAAGAAATTCCTTTCCGAGCATGAATCTGAGATCATACTGCATAAGGCGGCAAAGCAGTTTTTTGATGAACAGGGTTTGAAAAAACTGCCCACCGTTAAGAGCCTGCAAGCAGAATACGCACATCTCCTGTCTGAGAAGAAAGCCATGTACGCAGATTACCAGAAAGCCAGGGAGGATATGCGCTCCTTACAAACTGCTAAAGCAAATGTAGATCGGATTCTTGGGGACAATTCTCTCACCGCGGAAAGAGAAACAGAAAGGGACCGGTTATAACCGTCTGTCAGCGATTTGCAAAATCGCGTAGCCGCTGGAATTTACCAGCGTTTCCAGAACACACTTTCAGTGTTCTGCGGGGATTGGGGCAGCGCCTCAACAAGCAGGAACCACCCATTTCCGCATAAGTAGAAATGGGTGGTTTTGGGCGTATGTATTACATATGCATTGCTTGCGAGGTAGCCTGCTATTTCGAGCTTGAAACCCAGCCGGATACCCTTGGACGGGTGACCGAGCTATTGGAACAGAACGAAATCGTCACCCAAGTTTACCGGGTGACGGGAAAAAACAAGCTCCATGTCCATGCAGTAGCTGCCTCCGGTGATGAAATGGAGAAGCTGATCCGGGAGGTCATCGACCCGCTGCCCGGTATCGTCAGATGCGACTGCAACATCATCCTGTCACGAATCAAGGATATTAAGGGCCTGCGGTTATAACTGTGAAAAGCGCATCCGATGGTATGCCACCGGATGCGTTTCTCCTAATCATCCATCCTTATCGGAAGAATGATACAAATGAATGGGAAAGATTTAGAAGCAGGTCCAGCCGCCATCGCAGGTGATGATGGTACCGTTCACGAAATGGGAATCGTCACTGGCAAGGAACAGTGCGACATTGGCGATATCCTCCGGCATACCCATTTCCGGGGAGTGGGTCAGCAGGGAACTGGTGCGTTCAAAGCCAAAGCTGTTTGCCTGAGGCATGACCAGTGGGATATCAGTCAGAATACCACCGGGTGAGATGCCGTTGCAGCGGATACCCTTGTCAATGTACATGAATGCGGTGTTCTGAATGGCGGAGACAATCGCTGCCTTGGAGGCACAATAGGCGACACCTGCTGTCGGATGGCATGCACCCACGGAAGCCACATTGATAATGTTGCCCGCATCCTCATCCTGCTCCAGGAATACTCTGACTGCCTTTCGCATGGCATACAGGGGACCATAAGTATTGACACGGAACAGCCGTTCGATCATTTCGTCAGATACATCACCGATGGCGGTATTGTCATCCATGATACCGGCATTGTTCACCAGCACATCCAGCCTGCCGAATTCCTTAACGGCTGCATCGATCATTCCTTCGCACACGGCAGGATCGGAGACATCACCGGTAAAAGGAACCACTTTACCAGGAGCATCCTTCAATTCTTCTGCCAGCGCTTCCAGGCGCTCTCTTCTGCGTGCAACCGCAATGATATTGGCACCTTCCTGAGCAAACAGTGTCACAATCGCCTGTCCCATACCGGCAGAAGCACCGGTGACGACGATGGATTTTCCTTCCAGTTTCATGGTTAAATCCAGCCTTTCTTCACAATGATGGCGGGAGAATCGTTGCAGCCCACTGTAACATGATTGCCTTCAATCGCCTTGCGGGCATCGATCACCGCGTAACCGATATTCTTGTCAACGGTATAGCCGTAAATTGCTGTTTTGACCCTGCCGCAGGGAACCCCTTTGTAGTAGACAATCTCCATTTGGGCAATGTCTTCATAGGATTCCGCCAGATATTCCAGCCCCACCAGCAGTTTTTTGGGGCCTTCCTCCTTTGCCTTCACAAGGGCATCACGACCAATGAAGTCTTTGTTCAGGTCTACGGACCAGTCGAGCCCACACTCGTAGGGCGTCAGCAGGTACATATCCTGACGCAGAGCAAATCCCTTTTCCGTCGGAAGACTGCGGACATAAACCTCCAATGTGGTGACCTCGGGAGCGTTGTGGGCGTCACAGGCGGAGCGGATGGCAGCCTTCACCGCGGCGGTATCTGCCATGTTGCAGTAGACCTCGAAGCCGTTTTCACCGGTGAATCCGCTGCGGTGGATGATGACGGGAATGTCACCGATCTTGTTGTCGGCAACCTGAAAACGCTTCAGGTTGTTCACAGGAACGGACAGCAGTGTGTTCATCACTGCAGGGGAATTGGGACCCTGAATGGCATACATATCCATCTCACCGGTCATATCCCGGTAGTCAACATCGCTGTCGCTCTTATGTGCATCCATCCAGCTCACCATCTGGGGTGCATAGAGGGTTGAAACCCAGTACAGATTTTCGCCCATGTGCATGACAATGGTATCGTCGATGATCTTTCCATCCTCATTGAGCATGGTGGTATATTTGGTGCGGCCAACATCGGCTTTGGCGATGTTGTTTACGAACAAGCGATCCAGAAAAGCCAAAGCATCCTTTCCTTTGACTTCCACCAGGTCGTGGGTCCAGCGGTACCATCCGGCATTTTCCCGGACAGCCTGGTGCTGGGCACGTGCGACGGAATCTTCGCGGAATAACATTTTGCTCAGCCTCCTTCCTTATACCATGCGCTTGTCGATCTTTCTGCCGACAACGATGGTCATTTCTTCTTCATCCTTATCCTCAAACCAGCAGGACCATTCCGGCGAAACCAGGGTTTTGACCATGTTGTGCCACAGCGTCTCATAGCCCAGAATCAGCTCATCAATGGGTGCCATCTCAAAACGACCGGTGAAGGTTTCCACATTTACCTTGATTCGCACTTCGTCCTTGGTAAACGCTTCTAGCTCGCTGGGCACAAACTGGGTATCCAGAATATTCTTGATGTATCCGCCCATCAGACGGGGATCGTTCCAGCCGATTTCGTGGGGCACACCCAGCCAGCTGCGCAGTCCCTCCTTGGCGAAAGGTTCGATAAATTCATTTTTGCCGGCAGTCGCAAAGACGATTTTGAAGATACGCTCAAATTCTTCTTCCGTGTCCGCCATTTCACGAATGGCGATCAGCGGGAAGGCAACACACCAGACCCAGCCCTTTTCCATGCTCCAGCGGTAGGTCCACTCCAGAGACTTTTCCTCTCCGAACGCCTGCGAATAGCAACCATTCCGAATGAACTGACCGTCCCGCACTGTCCGCTCTTCCGGGGTATCGTGAACGGGCATAACGGGGGTGCCCATGTGATCCAGCCAGCCCTGCTTGGGCAGGTTGAAGGTATCCCGGCGCTCTGCCACCACGCGGCACTTCCGATCACCGCAGCCTCTGGCTTCGCACATATTCAGCGAAACCTCGTTTTCACCGGGAACAGCGGATTCAATGTCAAAGTTCGCAGTGAACATGGCGGTGGTCATGTTGCACAGCTCTGCGCCAACAATGTCCCAGGGGCAGGCATCCAGCTCTTTTTCCACCCGGTCCCGGGTGAACTGAATCACGCGTCCGGCCATATTCTGGTATTCATCGCCGGAGTCGCCCACGATACCGCCCAGCCAGGCGCACCGGTCGCAGAACTCCGGGATATTCCACTCGCCGTAAAATGCGGCCTTATAGTCGTCGCTGCAGGCAGACATGTTGAACATATAAGATGTTTCGCAGATTGCCTCGGTTCGCTTGTTGAAGTCGGGCTCCAGAATCCGCATGACCTGGAAGATATTTGCGGTGAAAGCTGCAATGTGCCGAAGCGCATAGCTGTAAGCTTCCCGTTCCGGGATCAGCTTTCCCCATACGGTGGTAACGCATTTTGTTTGATTGAGTTTGTCGTTCAGCGGCATATTTTAACCTCCCTTAGCCGGCAGCCGGGCCGGACTTAATACCCAAGCTCATTGTAGCGGGGAGCAATATGCTTCAACAGACAGCAAACTGTCGGTTATTCTGAGAAAAAACCATACATTTTGTTGGGTGGTAAAAGAAAGGAAAAAGAGTAAATCCCTGAGGAAAAGTATTGAAAACTGTGTTATAATGAAAAATAAAGAGAGGAACCATGAAAGACATCTATTTACTATCCGACAAAACAGGGGTGTGCATATGAAGCTGAGTGCCAATCTGATTTTTGACAATCTTCCCGCAGAATTGGATGCCGTTTACCATGGTCAGAGGGAATCCACCCTGCATCTTCTCCGTCCGGAATTCCTTGAAAAGGGACAGGAGCGTTTTCACACGGATCACGTGTATTTAGTGAAAGCGCAGGATCTGCCTCTGCGTCCTCGGATTGAACCGGGTGCGCTGATTCTTCTTCTGGGTGACAGCGTGTACCTGCCCCGCTATGAGGGGAAGTGCAACGTGATCCAGCTCCGGGGGGATGTCCGAAGCAGCCATGCGTTTAATCTCATCAGCCGTATATATAACCGTTTTGACCGATGGGAGGAATCCCTGCGGAAAATACTTGACACCACTGCAAGCCTGAGTGAAATGATTCAGTGCAGCCGGGAGATATTCGACAATCCTATTGTGGTGCTCAATTCCAATTTTCACTATTTGGCGCATACGGATTTCAGCTTCGTGGAATTGGGAAAGATGGACAGAATCAGCTGGGGCAGCAGGGAAAGCACAGGCCTTCCGCTGGAGTCCCTGAACGAATTTATGGAGCTGCATGAGATGTCAACCGATGTCAGAGAGCCGCTGCTGCTGAACCTGCCCGGAAGTACAACGCTGAATGTGAATCTGTTTGAGAACGGGGAATATTCCGGCTGTCTGTCCATAGATTACAGGAACAGAAAGTACCGGGAAAGTGATAAGCAGTTGGCAATATATCTTGCGGAAATGATTCAGCTTGCGCTCCGCCGGTATTCCTCGGTGTCCGGGAGTGACCAGAGCAGACTGCGTCAGGCGCTGATGGATATTGTAGATGGCGTTCAGGTAACTCTGAATCAGCGCAGAACCATCGACACCTCCTATCTGGAGCAGGAACATATCTGCGTAAAGATTAAGTTCCGAAGTCCGCTGGTACAGCTTCCGGTCAAGTACCTTTGCAATGCCATTGAGGATGAATTTCGCAGAAGCGTTGCGTTTGAATACGATGAGTCACTGATCTGCTTTATTGAGATATCCAGGCAGCAGGCGGAGGAGGAAAGTTATCTCACACTCCTTCAGAAGCGCCTGACACCGCTGCTGCGCGCCTTCGACAGCAGTGTGGGAATCAGCGACCCGTTCCACGATATCTATCAGGCCAGACCCTATTATTATCAGGCCTGCGCTGCGGTTGAAAATGGTCAGCTGTTTGATTCTGATAAAATGTTCTATCCATTCCGGAATTACGCGCTCCGGGAGCTATTGATCAATGCCATCGGGAATCTACCGATGGAAATGTATTACACACAGGGGTTGCAGAACCTCATGCGCCATGATCAGGATTCTCAGGTCAGCTATATGGAAACGCTGCGCATTTTCCTGGACTGCAACATGAGCGTAACAAAAACCACGGCAAAGCTGTATCTGAACCGCAGCACGCTGATCGAACGTCTCGCACGAATAAAGCGGGAACTGAACTGTGATCTGGAGGATCCGGAACAGCGGCTCCTGCTTCAGATTCTTCTGAAGACTCAGCAAATTCACGGAGAAATTGGGCGCAAAGTATAACAAAACACCGCTGCTTTCTGTGAAGCAGCGGTGTTCTCCATCATTAGCCGAGTGCCTTCAGCTTTTCGTCGATTTCTGCCAGCTGTTCTGCGCTCAGACCGGCCTGGGGGAAGGAGCAGAGCTTGCGGAAGGTCAGTGCGCCCACCAGCTTCATCTGGGGATCCGTCTTAAAGCCGGAGGTGTACTGCGCGATAATGTCGCTGGCGGCCTCGCTCTTTCTTAAGTCCTTCACCTTGGAATCAATTGAAAATGCCATGATCCGTTTCCTCCTCTAAAATGTAGGGTTCCGATCGGTTTTCTGATCGACAACCATATTTTAGCGGAAAAGCCCCCTCCCTGATAGCCAACAAAGTGTCGGGTTAATTGGTGAATTTCCATACAAACTGTTGCAGAACAATTAGAGAGGTTGTGGAACTTGCAGCAAAAAGCGAAGTGTCCATATTCCGGAGGGGTCACAGTGATTCCCGGTATGTCAACATCGAACTGACGGAGGATCATGGAGAGCTGAAACCAGCTGTGGATATGACGGTAACAGTGAAGGTGGAAGGTGAAGCAGCAGAACTCGCCGCACTGGGAAGTGCAAGAACCAGAACTTCTGAGGTTTTCAACAGTAATCGTCACCTGACACACTTTGGCAGGGCACAAGCAATCCTTCGCTCAGGGACGATAGCAGGCAAGGTATCAGTTACTGTAAGCTGTGAAAACTGCGAGGAAAAAGCAATAGACATCTTGGTGGGACAAGAGCACACATCACTGAGCCATGTGGCATTATGATGTGTGCTCTTTTGGAGAAAACCGTTAAATAGTTGTTTGGGTTGCATATGAAGAATTAGCTTCTTTCAAATGTTCATCGTAAAAGAATGGAAATTAACCGCTCCTTTCCCGATAAAACGAAAAAACAGTGGCTGCGTACCTGCCGAAGGGTTGAAAGGTCCTTGAATTTCCAAAGTGCTTCCCTGAACATGAATCGGGATGGATGAAATGGTTGTCGTAAAATCAGGGGTATGGGCAATCTCGATGCTTCCTTCGGCTTTCCCACTGAGTGTGATTCTGATTGTGTTTCCCTCTGTAAACTGAAAATATTTGAACCCTGCCACGGCTCCATCCCGCAGATTGGCGATATACTGATCTCCGTTTTCCATGCGGTCTTTTCCCGTCTGGGTGAAGAACGGGTGGATTCTTTTGTTGAATTTCCGGTCATATCTGGCTACACCATGTTTACTCCAGAGATTGCAGGCGATGCGGGCTTCGTACTTTCCGGTACCCATGAGCGGGGTGCCGTTGAGACCGCAGCTGGTGACTCCCGCCTGACGAAATACCCCGGGGGCCAAATGCTCCAGCTTTTCTGCACAAGCCTGACGGCTGTAGGAATGCTGATTGGTCTGACGGTGGTAAAAAATATACCAGTCATCGCCGATGTTCAGCATCCCGCCGTGGGTATTGCCCAAATAGTTCAGCGCTTTCTTTTCGTCTTGATTTCCGTTAAGAAACAAGTCACCCTGATCCACCAGGGTACCGCCGAATTGAAAATCCCTGTCTGGATAATCGCTCACCGCATAACATAGCTCATGATTATGCCGGGATGAATAGGTGAAAATGTACTTGCTGCCGTCTTTGCGAATGGAACTGGCCTCGAAAAACTCGTGGTTTGGGAAGGAACCCGGCCCTGCTTTTGGGAACAGCAGCTTAGGCTCTTTCCGAATGGTAACCATATCCTTTTCCAAAGTCACAACCACACCGCCATCGCTTCTCAGCTTTCGGAAGCCGCTGGCCAAGGCAGGAATGGACTGATAGAATCCAGAGTAGAGGTATACAGAGCCGTCATCGTCCACCAGTACGCCTGGATCGAAGGGAAACTGATCTCCCTTTCTTCTTCCCCAAATCGTGCCGTCCTTGTAATGGACATGGCCATAAAACTGAAAGGGACCAACGGGATTCTCGCTGACGGCCACGCCAATCATGCACAAAAAATCAAAAGCATAATAAAGATAATATCTCCCATTCGTACCCTGCACCACGTCCGGCGCAAACAGCAGATGCAGTCCCAGAGCGTTTTTGGGGTCCTGATTTCTTTTGTAAATAACACCTTCGTAGCGCCAATCCGCCAGATCATCCACCGGCGCTGACCAGCAGACATAGTCTCCCACGCAGAAGATGGGGGCGCCAAAATGGTCATGGGAGCCATAGAGATAGACTCGGTCATGAAATATCCGGGGCTCCCCATCGGGAATATATTCCCAGCTGGGAAGAAATGGATTCACTGCCTGCTGCTTCATTTTTACCATCTGCTTTCTGTTTTTTACCATTGCGTATTATACACTGTGCGTGTCTGGTATGCAAGGCATGGAAGCATCAGGTTATGCTGTACAGTAATAAGGTTATGCGCATTCCCTTTCTCCTTGCTCACGGATGTATTATTCTGTTACAAGGATAAATAGGAGGCGTACAGCATGAAAAACAAACTGACAAAAAAGGTTTTGTGCATGGCTCTGGCTGCGGCAAGTGTCTTTTCCCTGGTTGGCTGCGGACAGAATACAACCGTGGAAACAACGACGCCGGTGCAGACAGTGCAGCAGACTCCGGAACGGGGAGAGCCTGATCGTTCCAATCTTCCCTACTTGTCTGCAATCGAGGACTATCGCAAGAGTGATTGGACGGCCAACTGGATCTGGACCAAAGGCTGCAGCGATGACAGCTATGTGGCATTCCGTAAAACGGTTGCGGTGGATGCTGAGGTGACGGCTATGGCCTGTATCTCGGCGGTGGACAAGTATGTGCTGTTCCTCAATGGGGAGATGGTGGTACTGGATGGTTCCCTCAAGCGCGGCCCTACGCCCTATGACAGCTACTATGACGAGATTCCTTTGAATCTGAAGAAAGGCGAAAACACCATCGCCATGCTGGTTGCCTTCAATGGGCGTTCCGGTGACGGCTCCATTGTTCCGGTTGCACAGGATGATGAAGGGGACGACTATAATCAGGCGGGCATGATTTTTGAGATGGAAGTCCAGAGGCAGCGAATCGTGTCGGATACCTCCTGGAAGGCAGCGAGGCATACCGGCTACAAGAATCGCGTCACTGCCGGTAAGGATTATCCCAATTATATGCAAATGTCCATGCTGGCGGAACGGAATCTCTATTATGATGCCCGGGATGATCTTGGGGCTTTTATGGAACCTGGGTATGATGACAGTGCATGGGAAAATGCGGTGCTGATTGGCAAACCAGGAGAGCTGCCCTTTGGCGCACTGTACAGGGCAATGACGAATCCCATCAAGTTTGATGGAATTACAGATTATGCAAACTCCGCCGATTATGTCGGCAGGGAATTGACAGAAGACACGACTTTGGAACTGATTCTTCCCGGAAATATTCAGTTTACCCCGTATTTTGCGCTGGAAGCTCCTGCGGGAAAGCGGCTGACGATCTATACCGACAGCTATGTGGACAGCGACAACAATCCCAATTTCAAAGACACCTATGTTACTGCGGAGGGCTCACAGCAATTTGAGAATTACGCATGGCGCAGCGGGTCAAAGCTTTATATCGAAGCAGAGGCCGGTGTGAAATTCACAGCACTGGGTTACCGCAAAAGTGAATTTAACGGCGAATGGGTCGGGGCGTTTTCTTCTGAAAATGAAGAACTGAATCAGCTCTGGCAGGAAAGCTTGAACACGGTTGCGATCTGTATGCGTGACACCTATATGGATTGTCCCGAACGGGAACGGGGCCCTTATATGGGCGACGCATCCAACCAGATCGATGCAGCTCTCTACGGCTATGACCAGGGCGGCCTGGATATGACAAAGAAAGCAATCCTTGCCTGCATCGGCTGGACCACGGACACCGGTGCCATCCCCAGCCGGGCTCCCTCTGTGAAACCCCAGGAGATTCCCAACCAGAGCCTGGCGTTTATGACCAGTGCCTACCATTACTGGCTGGCCTCCGGTGATGAAAAGACCATGACGGACTATTATCGTGTATTCGTCAACTATCTGAAGCTGTATGAAATGGAAAACGGTTTGCCCGTTTACCGACCCGGTTCCTGGACATGGAACGATTGGGGCGATAAGATCGATGCCAATTTGCTTCAGGTCGGTTTCTATTATTATGCCCTGAACCTGACCCAGAAGCTGGCTGCGGATTTGAGAATTGACGATGATGCGGCTTTCCTGACGGAACGGATGGAATCCATCAAGGCAAATTTCCGCGATGCCTATTATACGCCTGCGGGCTTCAAGTACCCGGACAGCAAGTATATCGATGACCGAGCCAATGCCATGCTGGCGCTGTCCGGTTTGGCAGGGGAGGAGGACTACGACCTGATCTGTGATGTCATTATGTCCACTTATGAAGCCAGTCCCTTCTGCGAGAAGTACGTCCTGGAAGCCCTATGCGTTATGGGGCGGCAGGACCTGGCAGTCCAGAGAATGCTGGACAGGTATGACGGGATGCTGAAGGATGAATACGATACCCTCTGGGAAAAGTTCTCTGCACCCATCGGTACCTTCAACCATGGCTGGAGCGCAGCGCCTATGTATATCCTTTCAAAATATGTGGCGGGCATCCAGCCCACCTCCGGCGGCTACGAAACCTACGATATTGTGCCGTCAAATATATTGGATAGCTATTCCTGCTCCGTCTATACGCCCAAGGGCATTATCACGGTGAGGAAGGATGGCAATAACCTGACAGTCACAGCTGTCTCCGGCGGTACTCTGGTGCTTCCGGACGGCAGAGAGATGCCCCTGCAGGAGGGGGAGCATACTTATTGTATGACATAAATCTTGGAGGTATAAAGATGAAAAAGAGAAACCCATGGGTTCCAGTTGCCGCGATTCTGGCACTGTTAAGCATCGTTCTAACTGCAGCCATACCGGTGACGGCTTATTATGAAACAATGATCAATGCGGCGCTCAATGCGCAGACGCAGAAAATCATTCCCGGAGAGAACGCACAGATTTTCTACTGGACCGATTATGAGTCGGAAGAGGAACTGGTAGCCAACGATATGGCTGTTTGCCGCCAGGTTGAGGCGGAAGGAGCGGCGCTGCTGGTCAACAAAAACAATGCACTGCCCCTGGCTGCAGATTCCAAAATGTCCCTGTTTTCTCAGTCTGCTGCGGACCCGGTTCTGACGGGAATCGGCTCTGCCTTTATGGCGACTGGAGACGCGGTAAGCCTGTATGCGGCTCTGCAGGACAGCTTTTCTTCCGGTTGTGTCAATCAGGAACTCTGGAAGTTTTATAAGACCTCCGGATACAAACGTGTCAACGCGAAGCTTTCCGGCGGAAGCCCGGATCAGTATCGGATCAACGAGATTCCGTGGGAGAAATATCCCGAAGCTGTGAAGGCGACCTTCCCGGATTACGGTGACGCTGCAATTGTGCTCCTTTCCCGTTCTTCGGGTGAGGGTGCCGATCTTCCGTATGGTCTGGAAGCACTGCAGCCCTATATGACCGATGGCGATTATCTGCAGCTTTGCGCAGAGGAGCGGGAGCTGCTGGAAAATCTGACCCGACTGAAACAGGAGGGAGTCTTCAAGAAGATTATTGTCCTGCTCAACTCCTCCAGCACACTGCAACTGGATTTCCTGGATGATTATGAGATAGATGCATTGCTGTGGGTTGGTAATCTGGGGCTGAATGGTATTCCTGCGGTGGCGGATATCCTGGCTGGAAAGGTCAACCCCTCAGGGCGGATCGTGGATACCTTCCAGAAAGATAATCATGCATCTCCGGCCATGCAGAACTATGATGCTTTTCCTTACGCCAATGCAGAGGAGCTTGGCCTTGCGGAGGCTCAGAATAACAACGATTCCGGTATTGATAAATGTAATATGAATTATGTTGTCTATCAGGAAGGCATTTATGTGGGCTACCGTTATTTCGAGACCCGCTATGAGGATTTTGTGCTGGGGCAGGGGAATGCGGGAGATTTCCGCTATGAGGATGTGGTAGCCTTCCCCTTCGGAAGCGGTCTCAGCTATACCACCTTCGCCTATTCCAATTTCCAAATCAAAGACTGTGGGAATACCATTGTCGCGGAGGTAGATGTGACCAATACCGGGAGCGTAGATGGAAAGCATACGGTTCAGATCTATTTCCAGTCCCCATACACCCAATATGATCGGGATAATGGCGTGGAAAAAGCCTCTGTTGAGATCTGTGGCTTTGATAAGAAAATGATCGAAGCGGGAAAAACAGAGCATTATGTCATCGAGATACGCAAGGATGATTTGACCAGCTATGACAGCAATCTGGCCAGGACCTATATCCTGGATGCCGGAGAATATTATTTCACAGTTGGAACAGATGCACACAATGCAATCAATAACATCCTTGCGGCAAAGGGTGCAGACTCTGCCCGTATGAGTGGCAACGGAAACCCGGCGCTCACTGCGGTCTGGTCGGTGGACACTTTGGACACGACAACTTATGCGGTGTCTTCCTATACAGGGGAGTCAATCACCAATCAGTTTGACAATGCAGACCTGAATTACTATGCAGGTGCTGACGGCCAAACCGTGACCTATTTATCCCGCAGGGATTGGGTCGGTACCTATCCTACGCCCCAGAAGCTGTTTGTTTCGGATGCTATGTGGGCGGACGGTCTTACCCACAATGCGGATGAACGAACAGCAATTGTTGAAAGAATGAAAGAGCGGTATTGGGCAGATGCGCAGGTTCCCCAATCCGGAATATCCGGAAGCCTGAAGGCAATTGATTTCGTGGAAACGGATTACGAGAATACAGCATGGGATGATCTCATCAGTCAGATCAATTATGCGGATATGCTGGATACCATCTACAATGGTGCCTACAACACGCATGCGCTCCCGGCGATTAACCTGCCGGCTACCATGGAGGCGGATGGTCCCACCGGTTATACCAAGAGCCTGATGGGAGGTGCCAGTGGCATGGCATTTACCTCGGAGGATGTTATCGCGGCTTCCTACTCCCGGGAGCTGGCTCGTCTGGTCGGTGAATGCATGGGCGAAGACATGATGCACAGCAACCAAAATGACGATAAAACTTCAGTCGTCGGAATCTATGCCCCGGGACTGAACATTCACCGGAGCCAGTATCTGGGAAGACATAACGAATACTACTCCGAGGATGGATGGCTGGCCGGAGAAATCGCGGCTGCTCAGGTGCAGGGCATCCGCAGTAAAGGGGCGCTGGCATTTGTCAAACATTTTGCTCTGAATGACCAGGAGGAGGGCCGTTACGGCATCAGCGTATGGGCCAATGAACAGTCTATCCGTGAGCTCTATCTGGAAGCCTTCGAGGGGGCGATTCGCGGCGGTGCCATGAATGTTATGTCCAGCTTCAACCGGATTGGTGTCGTTTGGAGCGGAAGCCACTACGGTCTGATGACCGAAGTCCTGAGAAAGGAATGGGGCATGCAGGGAGCTGCGATCACGGATATGTCCATGAATGCAAAATGGATGGATTATCGGATGGGTCTGCTGGCAGGCCAGGATTTCTGGTGCGGACAGAAGGGTAACATGGGCACCCTGGACAACAGCGAAAATGACCCGGCTATTGCAAGCGCTGTCCACAATGCTATGAAAAATATTGTGTATTCCGTGACCCGTTCCAATGCGATGAATGTAGGAGATGCTGTGGTTCTAACAGTTACACCAGTGTGGAAGACCGCACTTTATACAGTCGTCTGTGTGTTCTGGGTGCTGACTGCTGCAGCAGTTGTACTGGCACTGGGCAGAAAAAAGAAAAATAAGGCTGTTTCTTAATTCGGATCAACGATTCCTTTCAGCCAGTATGATACTATCCTTTCATTAAAACTTCACAATCTTTCCGGTCTGATTTGTGTAAAACTGCGTTGTCGTCTTTGCTTGGCGTCAGCCAAGCTGCATCCTCCGCCTTGTTTTACGCAAATCATCCTCGGAAATCTTCGTGAACTTTTAATAAAAGTCTAGGGCAACACCGCACAGAAAAATGTGCCAGGTGCTACCAGGTGTGATATAATAAAACTATGGATAAACAGATGACGATTTCCGGATTCAGCGACGAACTGGCGCAGGTGCGGACGAAGAAAAAGGAATTTCTCGACCAGATTGAACGGATCGTCCCGTGGAAGGAATGGCTTGCCATGATTCAGCCGTGCTATTATAAAGGAGAGCGCGGCAACAAACCCTATCCGCTGGAGATCATGCTCCGACTGTATCTGCTGCAAAACCTCTATGACCTGAGT
>JAQYLT010000006.1 GCA_028719885.1 Bacillota bacterium | reverse complement strand
ATCTGATTCTGGCTGACAGACCTTGTCTGGCGGCTTGAGTCAGTGCGCCTTTGCGGACAATAATTCAGAGGTTATCCACAGCTTTTATTTGTCACCCACTGTATAATGCGGTTTTTGGCATTTATGCGGTGTTGCCTTAATTTCCCAGGAAGCGGGAGAGGAATTCCTTGGTTTCCTGCTTTCGGGGGCTGCCGAAAACCTCGCTGGGGCTGCCCTCCTCACAGATGACACCCTGGTTCATATACACCACATGGTTGCTCACGTCCCGGGCAAAGGCCATCTCATGTGTCACCACCAGCATGGTCATTCCCTCCTGAGCCAGGGAGCGCATGACGGAAAGCACCTCACCCACCATCTCCGGGTCCAATGCGGAGGTGGGCTCGTCGAAGAGCAGCACCTCCGGGTCCATGGCCAGGGCCCGGGCGATGGCCACCCGCTGCTTCTGGCCGCCGGAAATCTGCCGGGGCCGGGCGTTGATGTATGGGGTCATGCCCACCTTTTCCAGGTATTGCAGGGCGTGGGCCCTGGCCTCCTCCCGGCTGCGTTTCAAAACCTTGACCTGGCCCACGATGCAGTTTTCCAGCACCGTCATGTTGGCAAACAGGTTGAAGGACTGAAACACCATGCCCACATGGGAGCGGTATTCCGGTGCCTTCACCCCCCGGGCGGTGACGTTTTTCCCGTGGTAGAGGATTTCACCGGAGGTGGGGATTTCCAGCAGGTTGATGCAGCGAAGCAGGGTGCTCTTGCCGGAGCCGGAGGCGCCGATGATGGAGGTCACATCTCCCTTTTTCACGGTGAAATCAATGTCTTTCAGCACCTCATGATTGCCAAAGGACTTGGACAGGTGGTTCACCTGCAAAATCATGTCTTCCATCTCAGCGCTCTCCTCTCGTGCGGCCGTATTTCAGTTCCTGCTCTGTTTTGCCCCGGAATTCCTTGCTGTGCTCGTCGAAGGGGGTGCCCTTGTCCGGGTGGTTGTAGGTTCCAGCGGTCATGGTCAGCTGATCGGTCTGCACCAGCTCATAGTCACTGCTGCCGTCCAGCCGTTTCTCTGCATAGCGCAGCAGGAAGGAGGCAATCAGGGTCATGGTGAGATAGCCCACCATCTCCACTGTGGCGGAGGGGAAGTACAGGTAGCTGGCACCCACCGCGGCCCGGTGGGCGGCGAAGAAGTCGGGGAAGCCGATGATGAACATGACGGAGGTGTCTTTCACGTTGATGATGAAATTGTTGCCAATCTGGGGCATGATGTTCCGCAGGGCCTGGGGCAGAATCACATTCAGCATGGTCTGCACATGGGTCATGCCGATGGCCTTGGCGCCCTCGGTCTGGCCCGGGTCGATGGAGATGATGCCGCCCCGGACGGATTCTGCCATGTAAGCGCCGGTGTTGATGGATACCACAATCATGGCTGCCAGCCAGATGTTGGTGAATTTCACGGCGTTATCCGTGAAATAGGGCAGGCCGTAGTAGATGAACACCGCCTGAAGCACCATGGGGGTACCACGGAACACCTCCACATACACCCGGACGATGATTCTCACCAGCTTCAGGAGAACCCGCTTGGGCAGGGGGTCCCGGTCGGTGTAGGGGATGGTGTTCAGCACGCCGCAGATGAAGCCGATGACACAGCCAATCACGGTGCCCACCAGGGCAAGAATCAGGGTGTTCCGCATGCCGGTGAGGTAGGAGCCGCCGTATTTGCCCCAGAGCTTGAGAATATCGGCAAAAAGCTTGGAAAATTTATCCATTGGGATGCTACTCCTTTTCAATACTGCAAGGCGAGAGGGAAAATGCTCCTCTCGCCTTGGGTGAATTGGGGGAAAATTACTCGCTCAGGGGCTGAAACTCAATGGCCTTGGCCATGAGCTCGTTGAAATCCTCGGCGGTCATTTCGGACAGGACCGCGTCGATGGCCTCCTTGAGGACGGTGTTGCCCTTCATCAGGGAGACACCGATGTTCACGTTCTCAGCCCGGACCTCTTCGGAGAACTGGAAGTCGCCCTCGGTGCCGGAGAAGTCCAGAATCTTCATGTCGGGGTAGGCGGCCACGGCGCCCTGGGCGGTGGGCATGTCGGTGCAGATGAAGTCCACCATGCCGGTCTCCAGCGCCATGAGCATGGCGGGAGCGGTCTCGGCAGCGGGCTGGACCTGGGCGCCCTCGATCTGGGGCAGGCACTGGTCATACCAGATGGTAGCGATCTGAGCGGTGCAGGTGCCGCCGGACAGGTCGGCGATGCCGGTGGCCTCGGCAAACTTGCTGTCCGCCTTGGTGACGCAGACGATGGAGGCGTAGAAGTAGGGGCCTGCGAAGTCCACCTGCTCGGCCCGCTCTGCGGTCATGGACTGGCCGGCGATGACGGCGTCAAAGGTGCCGGTCTGGACGCCGGGCACCAGGGAATCCCAGTCGGACTGGATGACCTCCAGCTCCCAGCCGTTGGCCTCGGCGATCATTTTGCCGATCATCACATCGTAGCCGTTGGCGTAGGAGCCGGGCACGTTGGAGATGGGCACGGCGCCGTTGGAGTCGTCGCTCTGGGTCCAGTTGTAGGGGGCGTAGGCGCACTCCATGGCGATGGTCAGCACCCCATCCTCCACGCCGGAGGGAACGGCAGCCTCTGCCACAGCGGGCAGGGCCAGAGCCAGCATCATCACAACCGCCAGCATCAGGGAAACGAGCTTCTTCATAACGAATCAACCTTTCTTTCTTCCGGATATCCCGGTGTAATAAAAAATGAACCGCTTTGGTAAGCGGTCCATGGTAAAAACGGTATTCCCCCAGGGGGGAGCCAGTCAGCCAATGATAGCGCTCCACAAAGTTTTGTGACAGTCCGGCAGATGTTCTCTGACGGCCCAGCAGGCAAGGACCGGGTGCTCCATTGCAGCTTCGGCGGTGCGCCCTTTCTCCAGTGACGGCCACCCGGCCTTGCCACGGGGTACTGATGAGCACCGCGCCTCTATCTAAGCGATTCAATTTGAGGGTATACTACCACGCCGGAACTCCGATGTCAAGAGCCCCGGCGGGAAATGGAGATTTTTGTTCATCCTGCCGGAAAAGGACGGGAATTTCGGGAAAATATGGTGGGCTTTTGAATAATCACCCAAAACGCGCCTCACGCCTCCTGGCTGCCGGACATGGCGGCCTGGTAGACGGCCTGGATGTTCTGGGCGAACTGCTCCCTGCCGTAGGCGGAGGCGATCTGCTCGCTCTTCTGCCCGGCGCAGACGCACCAGTCCGGGTCGGCCAGGACCTTGTCCATCTCGTCCAGGAATTCATCCGGGGAGCGGTAGGTGTAGCCGTTCTCTCCCTGGGAGATGACGCCTTCCAGGCAGGGGTCCTCCCGGCAGACCAGGGGCAGCCCGTTGGCGGCGGCCTCGATGTAGGTCAGGCCCTGGGTCTCGCTGGTGGAGGCGCTGACGAACACATCCCCCAGCTGGTAGTATTTCTGCACCTGGTCCGGCTCCACCATGCCGGTGAAAATCACGTGATCGCTGATGCCCAGCTCCTTGGCCTGCTGACAGAGCTTCTCCCGGGCGGGGCCGTCGCCCACGATCAAAAGGGTGAGATTGGGCTGCCGCTGGAGCTGGAGGGCAAAGAGCCGCACCACCTCGTCCAGATTCTTCTCGGTGCCCAGCCGCCCCAGATTCAGCACCACCCGGTGCTCCTGGGGGATGCCCAACAGCTGCCGCATCTGCTCCCGCTCCTGCTCGGTCATTCTGCCCTGGTGCTGCTGGAGGCAGATGCCGCTGGGCACAATTTCAATGTCGTTTTTCACCCCGTAATCCTCCAGCACCTGCTTCATCTTGGCGGTGGGGGCAATGATGATGTCCACCTTTTTCAGCCGTTCCCGGGAAAAGGTCCGCACCAGGAAGTCCCCCGCCCACCGGCCGGGGAGCACATAGGACACATACTGCTCATACTGGGTGTGGTAGGTGTGCACCAGGGGAGCGCCGGTGCGCTTGGCGATCCGGCGGGCGTAGTGGAAGCTGAAAAACTCACATTGGCTGTGGATGATGTCCGGCTTCCACTGGATGATTTCTTTCAGCAGCTTCTGGCTGTGGGAGGTTCTGGGCAGGGGCATCCGCACATCGGGATACACCTTTAAGGGCATGGAGTGGATGTAGTAGATGTTCCCCTCCCGGTGGCTGTGAACGGTGTCGGACAGGGTGAGGATTTTTACCTCGTTCCCCGCCTCCTCCAGCTCCCGGCTCAGATTCCGCACGGAGGTTACAACGCCGTTGGTGGCGGTGGTGTATAAATCTGTGGTAATCAGAACTTTCATAACGCACTCCCAACCCAATCTATTTTGGCAATTATAACACACCGGGGAGGAAAATGCAAATTAAGAAAGACGGAATTCATTGACCCGGGTCGCCTGGGAGAAACACCCTTTGGGGGAAAGGGCTTGACTGTCCCGGGGATATCATGTATGATAAACACAAACATTTGAACGGGAGGGTGATGGGACATGGACACCAACAGAATGAAAGCCGCGGCGGAGTGGTTCCATGAGAAGGTCTTTTCCGACGAGGCCATCACCCCCAAGAAGGTCCCCGCCAACCAGCAGCTGCCCGCGCTCCTGCGGACCGCCCGCTCCCTGGAGCAGGGGACCGGCAGCGGCTGGCAGAGCCGGGAAATGCTCTTTCTCAAGCAGGCAAAGCTGCTGGCGAACTACGAGGACGACTGCCCCTATGCCGGAAACCTGGTCCGCTACTACCCCACCTACCAGTCCCTCAGCAACCAGGAGCTGCGGGGCTATTTCACCTGGCGCACCGGGCTGCGGCGGGGGCAGCTGCAGAAAGCGCCCCTTTCCTTTGCCTTTCTGTATATTTATGAGCTGATTAACCAGGTGGGCGTCACCAATGCGGAGGAGGGGTTCCAGAAGCTTCTGGCCTTCCGGGATGGCTACGGCGCACTGGACAGCGGGATTCTGCCCTATCTCAGGCTGTGGCTGCGGGATTATGTGGTCTACTACAATCTGGACCCCCAGCTGCTGGCAGGCTGGCCCCAGCAGGAATTGGGGCAGAGCCTTTCCGTGCTGGAAAACATCCGGCAGGAGAGCCCTGATGCCATCGCCAAGGCCTTGGAGCAGCTGCCGCTGAAATGGCTGGGGCGGTCCAAATTCTACCAAGGCCACAAGCAGGAGATGGACATCATCATCGCCCGGGTGCTGCGGCGGATCTCCGGCCATTTTGACAGCCGGTGCAAACGCAGCTTCATCGAGCAATACCTGGGCTCCGTCCAAAAGGATTTGGACTGGCCCTTTAACGCCGCCGTGTTCTGCAACCCCCTGAAGCGCAGCGACTACGAATACACCCTGAACAGCCGCTGCATCTACCGCTGCCGGAAAGGCCAGTGGACGGTGGAGCAGTTCTACCTCAACCCCAGCCGGTGCGCCAAGCTGGATGATCTGCTGAAAACCATCGACCGCATTTTGCGGGAGCGTCTGGACCCCAAGCACCCCATCAAAACCAAGCTGGAAACCAAGTGGATCCTGAAAATCATAGAAGAGGAAGTCCAGGCCTTTTTCGCGGAGCAGGAGGCGGCCCAAGCGAAGAAGATCACCATCGACCCCAGCCTTCTGACGAAAATTCGCCGGGAGGCGGCCATCACCCAGGAAAAGCTGATGGTGGAGGAGGAGATGGAAGAGGAGCCGGAGGAAGCGCCGGAAGAACCGGAAGCCCCTCCCGCTGCCGGGGAAGTGCCGCCGGATACCCCCTTGGCTCCCGCCGAATACCGGCTGCTGCAAAGCCTGCTCTATGGCCGGGATCGGAGCTGGGTGCGGACCGAGGGGTATATTCTGTCCGTTTTATTGGACGGCATTAATGATAAACTGTATGATGTATTCCAGGATTCGGTGCTGGACGAGGACGGCCAGCCCATAAGCGACTATATTGAAGAGCTGAAAGAGATGGTAAAGCCATGAAAATTCCAAAACGCATTGCCCAGACCCTGATGAACTCCCTGAAAGGCGGCGTGGTGCCCCGGGTGGGGCTGCCCTATATCACCGTGGGCCGAAAGGAGGAAATCGACGCATTGCTTCATGATGTGGAGATCATCGCCGACGGCGGCGCCTCCTTCCGCTTCATCGTGGGCAAATACGGCAGCGGCAAAAGCTTCCTGCTGCAGACCATCCGCAACTATGTGATGGCGAAAAACTTCGTGGTGGTGGATGCGGACCTGTCCCCGGAGCGGCGCTTGCAGGGCACCCGTGGCCAGGGCCTCGCTACCTACAAGGAGCTGATTCGGAATATGTCCACCAAGACCAGGCCCGAGGGCGGCGCTCTGTCGCTGATCCTGGACCGGTGGATCAGCAATGTGCAGCAGCAGGCGGCGGAGGCCTCCGGGATGAGCGTCACCGACCCCGGCCTGCCGCCCCTGGTGGAGAAGCGGATTTCCGCCGTGATCTATTCCCTCAATGAGATGGTCCACGGCTTCGACTTTGCCCGGCTGCTCACCCTCTACTACAAGGCCCACCTGGAAGGCGACGACGAGACCAAGGCCAAGGTGCTCAAATGGTTCCGGGGCGAGTACAACACCAAAACCGAGGCCCGGCAGGAGCTGGGGGTGAACATCGTCATCACCGACGAGGACTGGTACGAATATTTAAAGCTCTTCGCCGCCTTTTTGAAGCAGGCGGGCTACGCCGGAATGCTGGTGCTCATCGACGAGTTGGTGAACATCTATAAAATCCCCAATGCCATCACCCGGCAGTACAACTACGAAAAAATCCTCACCCTGTATAACGACGCCATGCAGGGCAAGGCCCAGTATTTGGGCTTCATCCTCTGCGGCACGCCGCAGTGCATGGAGGACCCCCGCCGGGGGGTTTACAGCTACGAGGCCCTGCGTTCCCGGTTGGCGGAGGGGCATTTTACCGGGGAGCACAAGGACCTGCTCTCTCCGGTGATCCGTCTCCAGCCCCTGACCGGGGAGGAAATGCTGATTCTGGTGGAAAAGCTGGCGGACATCCACGCGGGGCTGTATGAATATCCCCAGATCGTTACCCAGCAGGACATGGTGGATTTCATCGAAATTGAATTCGGACGCATCGGCGCGGACACCCACATCACCCCTCGGGAGGTCATCCGGGACTTCATTCAGGTGCTGGACATCATCTACCAGAACCCCGATGTCAAGGTCCGGACCCTGCTGGGCAGCGATCAGTTCACCTATGCCCAGAATGCGGTGAACGAGGAAGCCGCCGACGGCCAGTTTGCGGAATTTGACATTTAAGAGGTAGCTTATGGGAGCATTCCAGCGTTACGCCCCCTTTGTTCAGGACTATATCTACCGGAACAATTGGGAGAGCCTCCGGGCCATTCAGGTGGCGGCAGCGGATGCCATCTTCAACACCGACGAAAATCTGCTGCTCACCGCCTCCACCGCCTCCGGCAAAACCGAGGCGGCCTTCTTTCCCATCATCACGTTATTCTCTGAAAATCCCCCCGCCTCCGTGGGAGCCATCTACATCGGGCCGTTAAAGGCGCTGATCAACGACCAGTTCCTCCGGCTGAATGAGCTCTGCGCCGAGGCGGATATCCCGGTGTGGCACTGGCACGGGGATGTGGCCCAGAGCCACAAGGCCAGGCTCATGAAGCATCCCTCCGGCATTCTGCAAATCACCCCGGAGTCGCTGGAAGCCATGCTGCTGCACAAGCACTCCGCCGTCCCCAAGCTCTTTGGGGATCTGCGCTTCGTGGTGATTGACGAGGTCCACTCCCTGCTCCGGGGGGACCGGGGCGGGCAGACCCTGTGCCTCATTGAGCGCTTAAGCCGATTGGCGGGGGTGAATCCCAGGCGGATCGGCCTGTCCGCCACCATCGGCGACCCGGAAAAATGCGGGGAATTCCTGTCCCTGGGCACCGGAAGAAAGACCATCATTCCGAAAATCGACGCCAAGGGGAGCAAATGGCGGCTGAGCATGGAGCATTTCTATGTGAAGAATGTCCAGGCCGCCGAGGACCGGACGGACATCCAGGCTCTGCCGGTGTTGGAGGAAAAAACCGACGATGCTCCCCAAAACGCCGACCCGGGGCTGGGCTACATCTTCGAGCACACCCGGGGGAAAAAGTGCCTGGTGTTCGTCAACTCCCGGGAGGAATGCGAAACCGTCACCACCACCCTGCGGCAATACTGTGAATTAAATCACGAGCGGGACCGGTTCCTCATCCACCACGGCAACCTCTCCGCCTCCTACCGGGAGACCGCCGAGGAAATCATGAAGGACGATTCCCAGTTCATGACCACCGTTACCACCGCCACATTGGAGCTGGGCATTGACATCGGCCGGCTGGAACGGGCCTTTCAAATCGACGCCCCCTGGACGGTTTCCTCTTTCCTGCAGCGCATGGGCCGCACCGGAAGGCGGGAGAGCCCTCCGGAAATGTGGTTCGTCATGCGGGAGGACGAGCCGGAGGCCCGGGCCATGCTGCCCGCCACGATCCCCTGGAAGCTTTTGCAGGGCATCGCCCTGGTGCAGCTGTATTTGGAGGAGCGCTGGGTGGAGCCGCCCAGGCTTGACCGGCTGCCCTACAGCTTACTATACCATCAAACCATGTCCACCCTGGCCTCCTGCGGGGAGCTGTCCCCCAGGGCCTTGGCGGAGCGGGTGCTGCCGCTGCACTACTTCCACCGGGTGAGCCAGGAGGATTTTAAGCTGCTGCTGCGGCATCTTGTGGAGACGGACCACATTCAGCGTACGGAGCAGGGCGGCCTGATCGTGGGCCTGGCGGGAGAGCGGGTGGTGAACTCCTTTAAGTTCTACGGCGTGTTCCAGGAGAACGAGGAATACACCGTCCGCAGCGATGCTCAGGAGCTGGGCACCGTGGTGCTGCCGCCGCCGGTGGGAGAAAAGCTGGCCATCGCCGGACATGTGTGGACGGTGCTGGACGTGGACCACAAGCGGCATCTGGTGTACTGTGAGCAGGTCAAGGGCTCCATCCCAGCCTACTTCGGCCAGTGCCCCGGGGACCTGCACACCAAAATTTTGCAGCGGATGCGCCAGGTGCTGCTGGAGGACCGGTCCTATCCCTATCTGATGAAAAACGCTGTGGCCCGGCTGGAGCAGGCCCGGTTCACCGCTGCCCACTCCCAGGCGGGGAGGACGCCCCTGATCAACCTGGGGGGCAACATGTGGTGCCTGCTGCCCTGGGTGGGGACCTACGCCTTTTTGGCCATGGAGCGGTTTCTGAAAATCAAGTGCGGCGACCGGCTGGGGCTTAAAAATCTGGACTCCGCCCGGCCCTACTACATGCAGTTTACCATGAAGGTCAGCGCCGCGGAATTCTACCGCATCACCGCCCAGGAGGCCCGGAAGCCCATTGACCCCATGGAGCTGGTGTACCCCAAGGAGCTGCCTCTCTTTGACAAATACGACGAATATTTGCCGGAGGAATTGGTGAAAAAGGGCTTTGCCTATGGCGTGCTGGAGCCGGAGGAAATGCGCCGGACGGTCCTGAGCTGGCAGCCTGGGGAATAATTTCCCAACCCATCCCGCGGCAAATTGGAATTTGACAAAAATCCATCTCCCAAACGATCCCCCCGGTGGCTGCCGGGGGGATTTTCTGTTTCATGAAAACTTTCATAAATGTTTCATAAAAATGCGGTTTTGTAGGGAAATCCTTGGTAAATGTATACATATTCTGAAGAAAAACGTTGTCTGATATAGCGAATTGACAGGAAAGAATTGGCGTGATATGATTTTTACATAAATGAAAGCGATTTCACAAGTTTCTTCCACAAGCCAACCAATGAGGTGCGTATGAATATATACGAAATTGCAAAATGCGCCGGCGTCTCCCCGGCCACAGTCTCCCGGGTGCTCAACGGTACCGCTCCGGTGAAGGCGGAAACCCGGCTGCGGGTGCTCCAGGTGGTGCAGGAGCAGCACTACATTCCCAACCTGGCCGCCAAGAATCTGAGCTCCCAGAACGTATCCAACAACATCGGTCTCTTCGTCCCGGATATGGACAATCCCTTTTTCGGCGCCATCACCAAATGCGTCACCCAGATCGCCGACCGGTACCGCTACAATGTGTTCCTCTTCAACACCGACGAAATGCCGGAGCGGGAGCATCGATTCCTGGAAACGGTGAAGGAGCAGAACCTCAAGGGCATCATCATGATTCCTCTCTCCGGTGAGGACAAGGAAACAGAGCGTTACCTGCTGGAAATCGAGCAGGCCCATGTGCCCGTGGTGCTCATCGACCGGCGCATCGGCAATGCCGTGTTCGACAGTGTGTTCACCGACGACGAAGAGGATGCCTACCGGGCGGTGCAGGTGCTCATCCGGGCAGGGCACCGGAAAATCGCCACCATCGCCGGTCCCCAGCGTTCCTCCCCCGGCTTCTCCCGCTTGCAGGGCTACCGCCGGGCGCTGGCGGCGAACGGAATTGAAGTTCCCAAGGAATATGTCCGAATCGGCAATTTCAAGCTCCAGATGGCCTACGAGCAGACCAATCAGCTGCTGGACCTGCCGGATCGACCCACCGCCGTGTTCACCTCCAACAATTTTTCCACCCTGGGCGCCCTGCAGAGCATCTGCGAGCACGGCCTGAAGGTGGGGACGGACATCTCCATCCTGGGCTTCGATGAAATCGAGCGCTGGCAGTGGTATCCCTGGGTGATGCACACGGGCACGGAGCTGTCCCTGGTGGAGCGGCCTGTGAAGCAGCTGGCGGAGGAAGCCATGGGCCTTTTGCAGGACCGGATCACCGGGCAGATTCAATCCTCCCACGCCCGGCGGAAAATGGTGCTGAGCAACGACATCGTCCTCCGGGGCTCCGAGCGCCTGGGAAAGTAACCATAGGATTTTGTGAATCCGTGCAGATCGACTTGATACGGTAGTCAGATAGATTGGAATTTGTCAGTATGTGTTCGTAGGGAACGCATTCATGCGTTCCGAAAGGTTCATAGGCCACAAAGGTTCAACGAATTGTAAAACGATGAATTTTGCGTAGGGAATGCATTCATGCATTCCGCTCGGTAACGTCTTTATCAGGGTGTGTTGAATGGATAATTGTTGGGAAAAAATGGAACCCGTTACCATCCAACAAACCACGGATGTTCACCAGCGTTTTGGAAGGTCTGAATCCGTTCCCTACGCAAAACACCACGTTTTTTTGATTCAATAACCCCCGGCAGTGTGCGACCAGGGTGGAATGCATAAATGCATTCCCTACGAAATGTCTCAACAAACGCCAATTTATCGGATTACCGGCGAGAGCCGATAGGCACAAAAAATAAAATACAAAAAGAAAAGGATGGAATCAACATGAAAAAGCTCCTCTCCCTGATGCTGGTTGTGGCAATGGTTGTCACCCTTTGCAGCGTCACCGCCATGGCCGACCCCGGCTACAAGAAAGACATCCGCATCGGCACCCTGGCTGACCTGACCGTAGCCTGCCGCTATGCCGGCACCGCCACCGTGACCACCCAGACCTGCAACTCCACCTTCAACGGCCTGGTTGCCATCCAGACCGACGGCACCGCCGTGGCGGAGCTGGCTACCGAATGGACCTCCAACGATACCGCTACCGAATGGACCTTTACCCTGCGGGAGGGTGTGAAATTCCACGACGGCAGTGACTTCACCGCCGAGGACGTAAAGTTCACCTGGGACTACTGCTCCACCACCTCCAACGAGGGTGTTTCCCAGGCCATCTCCGGCATCGCCTACGTGGACGAGGTGGTTGTGGACGCTCCCTATCAGGTCACCTTTAAGCTGAAGGCTCCCTCCGCCGACTGGCTGAACTACGCCGCCCAGGACATCCTGAGCAAGACCGCCTGCGAAACCATGGGCATCCTGGAAGGCCAGAAGATCGGCACCGGCCCCTACTACTTCGACTCCGTGGAAACCGGCGTGTCCTGGACCATCCGCCGCTTCGAGGACTACTGGGGTGAGAAGCCCGTCACCGAATCCATCACCTTTGTGGTGATCACCGACGCCAGCTCCCGGGCCCTGGCCCTCCAGTCCGGCGACATCGACGCCATGTACGACGGCAACCCCTCCGATATTGTGAACTTCATCTACGACCCCGATAACTACAACGTGTTCTCCGCCAGCAACATCCAGGTTGTCTACGCCGGCTTCAACGCCAACACCGAGTACGGCTCCAACAAGATCGTCCGTCAGGCCGTGGCCATGTCCGTCAACCGGGAGGACATCCTGGCCGTGTGCTACGAGGACGGCCTCTGCGGCACCCTCTGCGACAACTTCATCAGCCCCGTGGCTGTGGGTTACACCGATGTTGACGCCTACAAGTACGACCCCGAGGGCGCCAAGGCCCTGCTGGAGGAAAACGGACTGGGCGGCATCACCCTGAAGCTGTACACCTTTGCCAAGTACATCCCCGTGGCCGAAATGCTCCAGAGCAACCTGAGAGACGCGGGCATCAACGTGGAGATCCAGGAGTGGGCCCAGACCGGCTTCACCAAGGCCATCCGCGAGGACAATGGCTACGACATGGCCATCAACTGCACCAGCCAGTACGGCGGCATCATCACCGTCATGATCGAGTACCTGAAGACCGGCGCCACCCGCTCCTTCATGAACTACGCCAATCCCGAATTCGACGAGAAGCTGGCGGACGTTCTGGCCAGCGGCACCTACGAGGAAATGCTGGCGAAGTACGCCGACCTGCAGCAGTATGTGGCGGAGGAGGTTCCCGGCGTTGCCCTGGCAACTGCCAACCTGTTCTGCATCGGCTCCAAGAACTTTGGCGGCGTGAACCTGAATGCTCAGGCCGTGGACGTTGACTTCTCCTACTGCTACGTGACTGAATAATCCACAGCAATGCCGGTGGGGAAGGAGGAATATCCAACTTCCCCACCCCTTTCTGTCTTTCCGCACCATCCGGAAATTTGCAAAAGGAGAGAAATCATGCTCAAATATGTTTTGAAGCGAATTTTGATGATTATTCCCGTGGTCATTGCCGTTTCGCTGATTGTGTTCTTCATCATGGACTTTGTGCCCACCGATGCCGCCGTCACCGCCCTGGGCGACGGCGCCTCCGACGAACAGCTGGAGGAATACCGGGAGGCTCACGGGCTGAATGACCCCCTGCTGGTGCGCTACGTCCGGTATATGGCCGGGGTGCTCCGCCGGGACCTGGGCACCAGCTACGCCAACAACATGCCCGTTTGGGATTTGTTCTTTAAGAAATTCCCCACCACATTGATGCTGGCTGCCTCCTCGGTGCTGGTCACTGTGATTCTGTCCCTCCCCCTGGGCATCATCGCGGCGGTGAAAGAAAACACCCTGGTGGATACCGCCGCCTCCACCCTTTCCTTTGTGGGTCTG
Source organism: Bacillota bacterium (assembly GCA_028719885.1). Lineage (GTDB taxonomy): Bacteria > Bacillota > Clostridia > Oscillospirales > Oscillospiraceae > Faecousia. The sequence continues at coordinate 57,264 of JAQYLT010000006.1, read as the reverse complement.
GCCATGCCCAACTTCTGGCTGGGTCTGCTGCTGATTATCCTCTTCTCCGTGAAGCTGGGCTGGCTTCCCTCCACCGGCGCGGCCAGCTGGAAGAGCTTCATTCTGCCGGCCTTCACCTGCGGCACCGGCAACATGGCCGCCCTGACCAGAACCACCCGCTCTGCCATGCTGGACGTTCTGAAGCAGGACTACCTCCGCACCGCCCGGTCCAAGGGTGTCAGTGAGCGCCGGATCATCATGAAGCACGCCCTGAAAAATGCCCAGATTCCCATCGTCACCATGATCGGCATCCAGGTTTCCACCCTCATCGGCGGCGCCGTGCTCACCGAGCGGGTGTTCGCCCTCCCCGGCGTGGGCAGCTTCCTGGTGGACTCCATTCTGAAAAGTGACTTTGAGGTTGTGACCGGCTTCATCATCATGCTGGCGATATTTGTTTCCGTGGTCCTGCTCATCGTGGACATTGTCTACGCTTTCCTGGACCCCAGAATCAAAGCCCAGTATTCCAAGAGCTGAGGAGGTGGAGACAATGGCAAAAAAACAAAGCTCCGCGGCAGCGGCCAGCGTCAAGCAGAACCGGGCCCTGGAGGTCTGGAAGCAGTTCCGGCGGAACAAGGGCGCCATGGTGGGCCTGGTCATTCTCATTCTTTTGATTCTCATTGCCATCTTCGCCGACGTGATCTGGGACTACGAGCAGGACATCATCGCCACCAACTCCAAGGCCCGGCTCATCAGCCCCTGCGCCGAGCATCCTTTCGGCACGGATAATTTCGGCCGGGATATGCTGGCCCGTATCGGCTACGGCACCCGCTACTCCCTGATCATCGGCTTCTCCTCCGTGGTCATTGGCCTGCTGGTGGGCGTGCCTGTGGGCGCCGCCTCCGGCTACATCGGCGGAAAATTCGACACCATTTTAATGCGGTTTGTGGATACCTTTACCATCATCCCCAGCCTGCTGATGACCATCATCCTGGTTTCCATCATGGGCACCAGCATGATAAACCTGATTATCGCCCTTTCCATCAGCGCCATACCGGTGTTCACCCGGATTACCCGGGCCTCGGTGATGGTCACAAGAAACAACGACTATATTGAGTCCGCCCGGGCCATTGGCGCTCCCACCACCACCATTCTTTTGAAGCACGTGCTGCCCAACTGCTTCTCTCCCATTCTGGTTCAGGCAACCCTGCGGGTGGGCACCGCCATCATCTCCGCCGCCGGCCTGAGCTACATCGGTCTGGGCGTACCCCTGCCCACTCCCGAGTGGGGCGCACTGCTCAGCGCATCCAAATCCTTCCTGACCCGGGCCCAGCACATGTGCCTGTTCCCCGGCCTGGCCATTATGATTACCGTCATGGTCATCAACCTGGTGGGCGACGGCCTGCGGGACGCCCTGGACCCCAAGCTAAAAAGATGAGGTGGGCCATATGAGTATTTTCAAAAAACTGACCCGGGGCAATTCCGAGGAATCCCTGGAGAAAAAGCGTCAGAAAATGGATGCCGCCGTGGAGGTGGAAAACCTGGTGGTGCAGTATGTCACCTCCTCCGAAACCGTGGAGGCGGTAAACGGCATCAGCTTCTCCCTGGCGAAAAAGCACACCCTGGGCCTGGTGGGGGAAACCGGCGCCGGAAAAACCACCGCTATGCTGGCCTTGATGAACATGGTCCCCGACCCTCCCGGGGTGGTGAAGTCCGGAACCGTTAAGGTCAACGGCCTGGATATGCGTCAGCTCACCCCGGCGGAGCTGCAAAACGTCCGGGGCAGCGAAATCGCCATGATCTTCCAGGACCCCATGACCTCCCTGAACCCGGTGATGTCCGTGGGAGAGCAGATCGCCGAGAGCATCATCCTCCACCGGCACCTCTCTGAAAAGGAAGCCCTGGAGGAGGCAAAGAAGATGCTGGCCATGGTGGGCATCGATCCCAACCGGGTGGGGGAGTACCCCCATCAGTTCTCCGGCGGTATGCGGCAGCGGGTGGGCATCGCCATTGCCCTGGCCTGCAATCCCACTGTCCTCATTGCCGATGAGCCCACCTCCGCCCTGGACGTGACCATTCAGGCCCAGATCCTGCGGATGATGAAGGACCTGAAGGAGAAAAACGACACCTCCCTGATTATGATTACCCACGACCTTGGCGTTGTGGCAGAGCTGTGCGACGAGGTGGCGGTGATGTACGCCGGCCGGATTGTGGAATATGGCACCCTGGAAGAGGTGTTCAACCAGACCAAGCACCCCTACACCGAGGGCCTGTTCAATTCCCTGCCCAACATCAACAGCCGCCAGCAGAAGCTCCAGCCCATCCCCGGCCTGATGCCGGACCCGGCCAATCTGCCCAAGGGCTGCGCCTTTGCCGACCGGTGCGCCTACGCCACCGACGCCTGCCGCAGCGGCGACGTACACATCCAGCATTTTTCGGACACCCACTACGCGGCGTGCTCCGCCTATCTTGATCCCGCGTTCCACATCCAAAGGGGGTACTGAGCCATGGCCGATATCATTCTGGAAGTTAAAAACCTGAAAAAATATTTCAAATCCCCCAAGGGCAATGTTCACGCCGTGGATAATGTGAATTTCTCCATTGAGCGGGGAAAGACCCTGGGCATTGTGGGCGAATCCGGCTGCGGCAAGTCCTCCACCGGGCGGACCATCCTGCGGCTCATCGAGCCTACCTCCGGCCAGATTTTTTTCGAGGGAAAGGACATCACCAAGCTCAGCAGCCGGGAGATGACCAAGCTCCGCCGGGATATGCAGATTATTTTCCAGGACCCATTTTCCTCCCTGGACCCCCGTATGACCGTCAGTGAGCTGATTGCGGAGCCTCTGAATTACCACAAAATTCTGGAGGGCAGCGGCCGGGAGCTGGAGCAGAAAAAGGAAAAGTACATCCTGGATCTGATGGACACCGTGGGCCTGGCCCACCGGCTGTACAACGCCTACCCTCATGAGCTGGACGGCGGCCGACGGCAGAGAATCGGCATCGCCCGAGCCCTGGCGCTGAATCCCAAGCTGATCGTCTGCGACGAGCCGGTTTCCGCTTTGGACGTTTCCATCCAGGCCCAGATTCTGAACCTTCTGAAAGACCTGCAGCGGGAGCGGGGGCTGACCTACATTTTCATCACCCACAATCTGTCTGTTGTGAATCACTTCGCCGATGAAATCGCGGTGATGTACCTGGGCAGCGTGGTGGAAAAGGCCCCGGTGGACGAGCTGTTCCGCAACCCCCTGCATCCTTACACCAAGGCGCTGCTCTCCGCCATTCCCGTGCCGGAAATCCGGGAGAAGAAGGATGAGCCCCTGATTCAGGGCGAGGTGGTCTCTCCCATCAATCTGCCGGAGGAATGCCGCTTCCGCAAGCGCTGCGGATGCAGCTGCGAGGCGTGCGCCGCCGGAATCCCCCAGCTGCGTGAGGTTACCCCCGGGCACTTTGTGGCCTGCTGCAATCTGTAACGAAGCGGGGAGTGGCATATGGCAATTTTGAATTTCGGTTCTTTGAATATTGACTGCGTCTGCGCCGTGGAGCACATCGTGCAGCCCGGCCAGACCATCGACTCCACCAGCTTCACCCGGTTTCCCGGGGGAAAGGGCATGAATCAGTCCCTGGCCCTGGCCCGGGCCGGCGGAACGGTTTACCACGCCGGCATGATCGGCTCCGACGGAGAATTCCTCCGGGCGCTGCTGCTGGAAAGCGGCGCGGACTGCACCTGGCTGAAAACCGTACCCGGCAGCTCCGGCACCGCCTTTATTCAGGTGGACCAAAAGGGGCAGAACAGCATCGTCCTGGTGGGCGGGGCCAACCGGGCCAATACCCCGGAATACTGCGACCAGGTACTCAGTGGCTTCGGCAATCAGGATATGCTGCTGCTGCAAAATGAAATCAACCAGCTTCCCTACCTGGTGGACCGGGCCTATGAAAAGAGCATCCCCATCGCCCTGAATCCCTCCCCCATGAATGAGGCGGTGCTGGCCTGCGACCTGAGCAAGATTTTCCTGTTCATCATGAACGAGGACGAGGGCTGCCGCATCACCGGGGAAACCCAGCCGGAGCGGATTCTGGAAAGGATGCACACCCTGTATCCCCAGGCCCAGGTGGTGCTGACCCTGGGTTCCCAGGGCTCCGTCTATTCCGGAAACGGCCAGAGGATTCACCAGAAAGCCTATCCTGTCACCGCCGTGGACACCACCGGCGCGGGGGATACCTTTACCGGCTATCTGCTTGCCGGCATGGCCCGGGGCGACAGCATGGAGCAGTGCATGAAAGAAGCCGCCATGGCCTCCGCCATTGCGGTGACCCGCCAGGGGGCGGCCAGCTCCATTCCCACCCGGGCAGAGGTGCTGGCAGCGCTGCAGGAGGCTTGATATGAAAACATTATCCAGTATTTTTCCCCAGCCGGACGCCAGCGAGCTGCTTCGGCGGCTGAATCTGCCCCGGGGAAAGGCGGATGTGATTCTGGACTCGGACACCTATAACGAGATCGACGACCAGTTCGCCCTGTCCTACCTGGTGCGCTCCCAGGACCGGCTGACCATCCGGGGCATCACCGCCGCCCCCTTTTACCGGGACCCCTCCACCGGTATCCTCCGCTCCTCCAGCCCGGGGGACGGCATGGAAAAGAGCTACCGGGAGATTTTCAAGGTCCTGGACCTGCTGGGGGCCCCGGAGCTGAAGGACCGGGTCTACCGGGGCTCGGACCGGTATCTGCCGGATGAGGTGACCCCAGTGGATTCCCCCGCCGCCCGGGCCATGGCGGAAATTTCCCGGGAATACACCCCGGAGCACCCGCTGTATATCCTGGCCATCGCCGCCGGCACCAACGTGGCCTCGGCCCTGCTGCTGGAGCCGGAAATGGCCAAGCGGGTGGTCATCGTCTGGCTGGGGGGCCATGCCCAGCACTACGGCGGCTGCGACGAATTCAATATGAAGCAGGACCTGGCTGCCGCCCGGGTGATTTACGGCAGCGGCGCGGCGGTGGTGCAGCTGCCCTGCATGGGGGTTGTGTCCGAATTCCGTTTTGGAAAGCCGGAGCTGGAATACCGCTTCCGGGATAAAAACGCCCTGTGCAACTACCTGCTTGACAGCACCTATGAGTACGCCAAGGTGAAATTTTCCTACGAGGATTGGAGTAAGCCCTTGTGGGATGTGGTGGCCGTGGCCTGGGTGCTGGGGGGCGACACCATGCTCATGCGGACCATTCCCAGCCCCATTCCCCAGGACGACCGGACCTATGGCATGGACCCCAACCGGCACCCCATCGGGTATGTGTACTATGTGAAAAAAGACCCCATCGCCGCGGACCTGACGGCGAAGCTGACGAAATAAGTTTTTTTGAATCTTTTTCTTTCCTTTTTCCTCTCTCCATGCCAATCCCCCGGGGCTTTTTAAGACTGCGGGGGATTGGTGATTTTCCCGGAAATCCATCTGGAAAGAAAATATTGAAAAAAAGGATTGCAAAATTCAATGACCCATGATATAATGCTCCGTGTGTCCGACCAGGGGCGCGACGCACCAAGATATTGGGATGTCGCCAAGCGGTAAGGCACCAGACTTTGACTCTGGCATTCGTCGGTTCAAATCCGGCCATCCCAGCCATTTTTTGATCCGCTAGCTCAGTCGGCAGAGCAACTGCCTTTTAAGCAGTGGGTCCGGAGTTCGAATCTCCGGCGGGTCACCAAGCAGAAAATCCTGTCGATTTTTCGGCAGGATTTTCTGCTTGTATTATTCATTTTTCATTATTCATCCTTCATTATTCATTTCATGACAGGATTTTCTGAATGAATAATGAATAATGAATAATGAAGCCGCTTCGCTGATGAATAATGAAGAATTGCAATATCTGAGATTGTGTGATAGCATGGAGAAAAGCGAAAAAAGGGGATACCTGAATGCGTGAAAACATTTTGATTGACAAGTCCATTGATTTTGCGGCACGGATTATTAAGCTGCAGCAGTATTTGCTCAAAACAAAAAAAGAAACAGTCATCTCTAAGCAGATCGTCCGCAGCGGTACAAGTATTGGTGCCAATATTCACGAAGCAAATTATGGACAGAGCAAGGCGGATTTCGTGGCAAAGCTGCATATTGCTCTGAAAGAGACGGCGGAAACAGAATACTGGTTAAAGCTCCTTTTGGCCTCTGAGTATCTCTCGGCAGAGATGGGAGAGTCCCTGCTAAAAGACTGCCAGGAACTGAAAAAGCTCCTGATTGCCTCCATCAACACCGCGAAGAAAACAACAAACTGACTGACAGACAATTGATCCCCCGGAAGCCTGGCTTTCGGGGATTTTCTTTTGCGGCGCTTTGAGCCTGCCTGTGGCTGGCAGGTATTTTTCATGCGCTTATCCCACAGACTTCAAAAACAGATAAAATAATTAGATAATATGCAAAAAATAGTGAAAAAATGTTGGATTTATCATGAAAAATATTTTTGAAAACCTATGCAGCCAGTTAATTGTTTTCCCAAAATAAAACGTGTAAAATAAAGGTAGAATCCTTGCAGCTGTTTGGAACACTTTTTAATTCTTGAGGAGGCAAAACAAATGAAACAGAAACGAACACTGGCATTTCTCCTGGCGCTTGTGATGGTACTCTCTTTCTGCGCTTTCGGTGCCGGGAAAGCGGCGGCGGATGACGATGTGATCACCTTTGAAAATGTGATCGTTGCGGATGATGAGAATGTGACCATTGAGTTGATCAACTTTTATGAAAAGAATGTCAACTGGTGGGAAGGCGCACAGAATGAAAAATATGTCACCTTCCGCTTTAAGAACAAGACAAATCATGTCATTAAGTTGAATCCGGGAAATTTCTACCTGAATGATGAAAAAGCGTATGTTACCATGGAAGGCGGAACGGTCTCTTTGGAGGCTGGCCGGGCCGGAAAATATGCTTATATGGTAGCGGAGGACACGCAGCCTGTGCATACCGCCCTGCAATCCATGGATGAACTGCGTAATCTGGAAGGCAGCTTTTCCGGCTGGCAGGAGGATGGGAAGAGCAGCAGGTTGGATGTCTCCTTCTCGATCCTCCAAGCCCTGCGTGAGGAAGCCTCTGCCTTGGCCGGGCCGGATCTGGAGAAATATGGGGAGGTTGTAGGATCCCTGGCCCAGAACGTCTGGTATTTCAACGGCGGTGGGGACACGGTACTGAATTCCATTGCTTTCTCTGATTCCGCGGCGACGATTTCCCAGGTTTCCTTTGACGGCAACGGCAGGCATGAGGGTGCGGTGAATCATTTTGCCTACACCCTGGACGACACCGCCATTACCGTTACCCTGGCTGACGGCAGCCCGCTGGTGATTCCCTACACCTATGCAGACGGCACGGCGGCATTGGAGCATGGTACTTATTTTACCCCGGAAGAGATTGCCGAAGGCTTGCAGGGCTTCTGGACGCTGGACAGCAACACCAAATTCGGCCACAACATTTTCTATGCACACATCGATGGAAATACCATCACCTCCGAATCTGCCGCAGCCGCGCTCAATGGCGCTCCCGGTGACTACTATTGGTATGGCGGCAGTGGATATTCTGCCAGCTATCAGCTGAATTTCGGCGGATTCGATACCGAAATGAGACACGGAGGCAATTGGTTCTTCAATGTGATCGACGGCAAGCCCGTGCTGCTCCACTACGGTGATGTGTGCACGCCCGCGAACATCACCAAGCTCCCAGGCGAAAACGGATATTCTTTCAAATAAAAAACTGCAGCCGGGTGCAAAGTGTACCCGGCTGCCTGCGTAATGGAGGGAAATATGAAGAGAATAACCATCCTTGCATTGGCGCTTGTGCTGCTGCTGACCGCCTTTGACGCAACGGGGTACGCAGCTTCCGCCTCGGAAACAAGGGCAGAGGAGAAAACCACAGCAGCGGCTGAGGGGTTCGACATCCTGGGAGGAACATGGACGGTTGGAGCGGTATATTACCAAAATAAGGTGATCGACATCCATGACGCGGCCGGTTTGGCGGACCTTTACGACAGTGTCTATCTTTCTTTCCAGGAAGACGGCACCTTCACACATTTTGATTTGTGGATTTATCAGGGGGAATATACCCCGATTCAAACAAAGAAAGACTGCTTTTTGTTAACACGGCGCACCAAAACGGTGCTGAAAGACGGGGAATTGCGGGAGGAGGCCTATTCCGGCAATACAAAGCATATTCTGAGCGTGGTCGATGAAAATACATTTGTGCTGGCCGAGTACGACCCAATGACCGGAGCAGCCAAAGCGAATCAGGACCCCTTGATCTATGTGAGGCAGGATGAAAGCAGTGAATATGTGGACGGAAACAAGATCGCCGTTTCCGAGGGCACAGAGGAAAAACAGCCGACAGAGAAGCCAACGGGCAGTCTGTCTTCCTATGAAAGCATTCTGAATACATACACACAGAAAATGAAAGATGCGGTCCCCGGCCTGGTTGCATCCTATCGTTCTGAGGCGGCGGGCATATCCGACATCGGACGGCTGGCATTGATTTGCAACAACAAGGTTGGAGAGCTGTCGTCTATCTGTAACGAGGGCATCGGGAAAATGGCGGAGCAAATGTATTCGGCGGGGGATTCCTACAGCGTTTACGAAAAATGGGCAGGGAAGCTGATGGATAACTACATGGATATCGCAATGGAGATACAAAACGCCTATCTGGATTCCGCAATATCCTGATTAACAGAAAAAGAGAAAACAGTCGCGAAAAGCTGTTTCCTCTTTTGTTACGCTTGGTCTGTCCTTTTTGAGAAAAACCGTCTATCCGATTCAGGAAGCGGCGTCCATGGAAATCCACATCGCGGGGCGGATGGGCAGCTTGTGCACATTGCCGGCCCAGCCTCCCAGATTGACACGTCCGCCCAATACATAGGCAGCATGTGCCTGGGTATCTCCGGGGGTCCGAAGCCAATAGACACTGGAGGTGCTCTCCAGTCCATTGGTATAAGCGCACAGCTGGAGCAGGTATGCACTTGGCACGCCAATCCGGTCTTCCTCCGATGAGAAATACTTCTCTGCTTCTTCCGCGCTCAGCAAAAACACCCGATCCACGGTGTCATTTCCGCCCTTTGTGCCTTTTGCGGTGTTGTCTTCTGTATGCAGCTGGGAATCCAGAATCCCATCGATTTCTTCACTGCTGAAGACGGTGTTCAGGAATTCACCGTTGAGCACCCCGCGAAGATCGCAGGTCTCCCAGGTAACCGGTTCATACTTGCTGTGGTAAAGGAGCCGATCCAGGCTGTATTTGCTGATGACCAGCGCTTTTCTTTCGGCAGCATCCACATCCAGCACGATCCATTCAATTGGTTCCTCTCCGTTTTGAATCACGCCGTCCTGCTCGTAATGGCCCAAGGTCACGATATCGCCAACGCTCAGGCTGGCTGCTTCATCCTTTCCCGTACCCTGGGCAAGGGCGGTCAGGGGAAAGACAAGCAGCAGCGCAAGCAGGAGAGGGATCAATTTCTTCATGGGGAATACCTCCATATTGGACATAATGGAGCAATTATACGACGGACTGACAGAAATGTCAAATCCTCGGGCGGTTCATCTCAATGGCAAGATACAGGCGCCAAACACCAATGGATCACACTGCCTGGTTTGGGGCGGCGCAGGCGGCTTTGATTACCTGGGCGGCCCGCTGCAGCTGCTCCCAGGGGATGTTCAGGGCGGGCAGCAGCCGGACCTTATCCTTGGCGGTGAGGCAGAGCACCCCCTGCTCCATGCAGTCTTTCACCACCTGGGCGGCGGGCTTTGTGGTTTTCAGGCCCAGCATCAATCCCATGCCGGTGACCGCTTCAATTCCCGGAGCACCGGAGAAGGCCTCCTTCAGCCAATCGCCCTTTTCTCTCACCTGGGCCAGGAGGGCGTCATCCAGCCGGGAGAGAATGCTCACCGCCGCGGCGCAGCTGACGGGGTTTCCTCCAAAGGTGGAGCCGTGGTCGCCGAAGCCCAGAACCTTCTCCGCCTTTTCTCCCAGCAGGGTGGCCCCCAGGGGCAGTCCCCCTGCCAGACCCTTGGCGGTGGATACCACGTCGGGCTTCAATCCGTAATTCATGTAGGCGTAGAGGGCCCCGGTGCGTCCGTTGCCGGTCTGCACCTCGTCCACCATCAGCAGGATGTCCTCCTTGGCGCACAGCTCTGCCAGACCCTGAGCAAATTCCCGGCTCACCGGCAGCACACCGCCCTCTCCCTGGATGCACTCCATCAGCACACCGGCGATTTTTCCCTGGGTGGCCAGGTACCGAATGGTTTCCAGGTCACCGGCGTCCACGCTGAGGAAACCGGGGGTCAGGGGCTGGAACAGCTCGTGGTAGTGGTCCTGCCCGGTGGCGGCCAGGGTGGTGAGGGTGCGGCCATGGAAGCTGTTTTTCAGGGTGACGATCAGGTGCCGCTGGGGGCCGTACTTGTCGCAGGCGTACTTCCTTGCCGCCTTGATGGCGCACTCGTTGGCCTCCGCACCGGAATTAGAGAAGAATACCTTCTTCATCCCGGTTTTTTCACACAGGAGCTTTGCAAGCTGGGCGCAGGGCTGGGTGTAGTACAGGTTGGACATGTGCTGCACCTGGCCGATCTGATGAATGATGGCCTGCTGCCAGGCTTCATCCGCGATGCCGAAGCTGGTCACGCCGATGCCGGAGCCCATGTCCACGTATTCCTTGCCCGTCTCGTCGTAAACCAGGCTGCCCTTGCCGGAGACGATGGTAATGGGAAACCGGTTGTAGGTACCGGCAATGTATTCTTTGTCCATGCTTTGAATGTCCATATTTCCTCTCCTATCCCTGGGTGACCATGGTGCCCGCGCCCTCGTCGGTGAGCAGCTCCATGAGAATGGAGTGGGGCACCCGTCCGTCCATCATAACCACATGCTTGACCCCCGCCCGGATGGCATCCACGCAGCAGTCCACCTTGGGGATCATGCCTCCGGAGATGACATTCTGCGCCTTCAGGTCCTGGGCTTGGCTCACGGTGAGCTGGGGCACCAGGGTGGCGGGGTCGTCCTTGTCCATGAGCACACCGGCCACATCCGTCATCATGATCAGTCGTTCGGCCTTTAGAGCTCCCGCGATGTGGGCGGCGGCGGTGTCGCCGTTGATGTTGTAGGCGCTGCCCGCCCGGTCACAGCCCAGGGTGGAGATCACGGGGATGTAGCCCTTGGACAGCAGATCCTCCACCGGTTCAATGTTGATTTTTACAATGTCTCCCACATAGCCCAGCCGCTCATCCTTGGGCACGCATTCAATGAGCCGCCCGTCCATGCCGGAAAGCCCGATGGCCTTGCCGCCTTTTGTCTCCAGCAGGCCCACCAGGGTCTTGTTCACCTTGCCCGCCAGAACCATCTGCACAATGTCCACGGTCTCCTTGTCGGTGACCCGCAGACCGTCCACGAACACGGGCTTCTTGCCCAGCCGGTTCATCAGCTCATTGATCTCCGGCCCGCCGCCGTGAACCAGCACCACCCGGATGCCAATGAGCCACAGCAGGACGATGTCCTCCATCACCTGCTGCTTCAGCTGATCGTTGATCATGGCATTGCCGCCGTATTTGATCACCACGGTTTTGCCGTTGTACCGCCGAATATAGGGCAGGGCCTCCGTCAGCACCTCCGCCCGCTGGGAATTGGATATTCTCTCTTCCATGGTCTTCTCCTCGGTTATGTCCGGTAGTCGCCGTTGATTTTCACATAGTCGTAGGTCAGATCGCAGCCCCAGGCGGTAGAGGCGGCGTCCCCGCTGTTCAGCTCCACCAGAATGGTGATCTCCTTTTCCAGCAGGATGGTTTTGGCCAGCTCCTCGGAAAAGTCCAGCCCGGCGCCGTTTTGGCACACGGCAATGGTGCCCGCCTTGCTCTGGAAGGCCACATCGATTTTGCCCACATCCACCTGGGCACCGCTGTAGCCGATGGCGCAGAGCACCCGGCCCCAGTTGGCATCCGCGCCGAACATGGCTGCCTTCAGCAGGCTGGAGCAAATCACGCTTTTGGCTACCGTCCTGGCGGTCTCCAAGGTGTCGGCCCCGGTGACATGGCATTCCAGCAGCTTGGTGGCGCCTTCTCCGTCACCGGCGATGCAGCGGCACAGGTGGACGGTGACGGTGTTCAGCGCCTTCATAAAGAGGTTGAAGTCCTCATTTTCCTGGGTGATTTCCGGGTTGCCCGCCATGCCGTTGGCCAGCACGGTGACCATGTCGTTGGTGGAGGTGTCCCCGTCCACGCTGACCATGTTAAAGGTTTCCGCAATGTCGCTGGAAAGGGCCTTTTGCAGCAGCCGGGGGCTGATGGCCACATCCGTGGTGATGAATACCAGCATGGTGGCCATGTTGGGGTGGATCATGCCGCTGCCCTTGGCGATGCCGCCGATGCGGCAGGTCTTCTCACCCAGGGTGAATTCCACCGCCACTTCCTTTTTCACGGTGTCGGTGGTCATGATGCCCTCGGCGGCCCGGTCGCTGCCGCTTTCCGTCAGTCCGGCAATCAGCTCCGGAATGCCTGCGGCAATGGGGGTAATCTCCATGGGCTGACCGATGACCCCGGTGGAGGCCACCACCACATCCTCCGGAGAGATGGCCAGGGCCTGACCAAGCAGCTGGCTCATTTCCTGGGCGATCTGGATGCCGTTGGCGTTGCAGGTGTTGGCGTTGCCACTGTTGCAGATGATGGCCTGGGCGGTGCCGTCGGACAGATGCTCTTTGGTCACGATCAGCGGCGCGCCTTTCACCAAATTCGTGGTATAAACCGCCGCGGCGGCGGCCTTTTTCTCGCTGTAGATCAGGGCCAGGTCCCGCTTGGTCCGGTTTTTCCGAATGCCGCAGTGGATGCCGTTGGCGGTAAAGCCCTTCGCGGCGCAGACGCCGCCTTCGATTAACTTCATATTGCGTCCTCCAAATTCAATCCTGTTTCCTCCGGCAGCCCCAGCACCAGATTCATGTTCTGGATGGCCGCTCCGGAGGCGCCTTTTCCCAAATTGTCAAACCGGGAGACCAGAGTGACCCGGTCGGCGTTTCCGAATACGCTGATGACCATATCGTCCAGCCCGGCCCGGCCACCGGCATTCAGAAAGCCCTGCTCGTCCCCGCCGGACAGGGGTCGGACGATTTTTCCGGGGTAATAGCTTCGGTAGATGGCCTCAATGTCCTCCTTGCTGCAGTGGAGCGCCCGGGGGAACAGGGGAATCACCACCTGCATGCCGGCATAGTAGGAGCTGACGATGGGGCAGAAGATGGGCTCATGCTCCAGATCGCAGATTTTCTGCATCTCCGGCAGGTGCTTGTGATTCTGCCCCAGGCCGTACATGCGGGGCGGCGCCAGCATTTCCGGACGGGCTTCGTAATCGGCGATCATCTTCTTGCCGCCGCCGGAGTAGCCGGTGAGGGAGAAGCAGCTGAGCCCGGCCTCCTTGGGAATGATGCCCTGCTCCACCAGGGGCGCGGCCAGGGCGATGAAGCCGCTGGCGTGGCAGCCGGGGTTGGCAATTCGCTTGGCCTTTTGCAGCTTTTCCCGCTGGCCGGTGAGCTCCGGGAAGCCGTAAACCCAGCCATCGTTGGTTCGGTGGGCGGTGGAGGTGTCGATGATGACGGTGTTCGGGTTTTCCACCATGGCCGCCGCCTCCACAGCCGCAGCATCCGGCAGGCAGAGGAAAGCCACATCCGCCTGGTTCAGCATGTCTTTCCGGGCGCTGTCGTCCTTTCGCAGGGCCTCCGGGAGGGTGAGCAGCTGCAAATCCCTCCGCTGAGCCAGCCGCTGCCCGATCCGCAGCCCGGTGGTTCCGGCGCTGCCGTCAATGAAAATCTTTGTCATGACAGATTTCCTCTCTGGATATTTCTGGGAGTGAATAAATATGCGATTATTATACTCTTTTCTGCATGAAAGTCAATGCGATATGCAGGATTTCTATTTTTTGTGGATATATGATGAATAAGACCCTCCCCGGCTCCCTGCTTTTGTGCATTTCTCAGCCCCACCGATTCAATCGGCAGAATAAAATGTTCTGCTGTGGCAAACCGATCAGCGCAAAATATTTTTCCTCCTGCCTCTTTACAAAGTGGAATTTTCCTGCTATAATAGCTGAGCTGAAGGCAAATGCGCCAGTGGCTCAATGGATAGAGCATCGGATTCCGGTTCCGAGGGTTGGGGGTTCGAGTCCCTTCTGGCGTACCAAGGCAAGATAATCCGAACCTTATCTCAGTAGAAGAGAGGTTCGGGTTATTTCTATTTTTGAGATAACATAATAACACTGACATACTAAGGGGGAGTGAGTGAATACAATTAGTAAAGCAGTGTAGTTTGCCTGTTAGATTGTGCTGTATTTTATGTACGGTTTAGTGAATTAAATAAACTTATATTATATCTTATATTTTCCTTATTTGCAAGTCTATTAAATGTTCTTTTTTGTGGTATAATTTTCTTGAAATTCGCAATAAAATCATCTGTAATTTTCGTAAATTATGTGTACAAACAGGGTAAAAAAGATGACAAGCAGTGCTGAAGAAGTCAAGGAATTTTATAAACGATTTCCGGTAATACTAAGGGATAAATTAATAAATGGGGAAGTATTACTACCTGATGACACACAATTTTTGTACGAACCAATAAAAACGTACAGAGCGGTTGAACGGGAAAAAGAAGATTTTCGAGAAGTTACGATTGACGATTTTAGGTCGTATTTTGAGCTGAATAAAACCCCTAAACGTTTGCCTCGCGGGGTTTCGGACATTACTAAGTACCCTCTATATTATGGTGCCTCCTCGTATTTATCAGAAGAAAAAGTGAGGCAGCAGATGCATTTCCCAAATCCCAAAAAGAAATTGGCAGAAGGCTACGTATTTCAAGAAGGAGGGCCGCAACAAACGAGAATAAGCGACGGACATGTTTGTTGGTGGCTCTATGAGGGAACTGATGTGAGTGGGTTTCAAATAAGGGAAGACAAGGAGGGATAGAAATGGATAATACTGTTTGCTTTCGCATAATGGGTAAAGACTTGATCCTTGACCACGTTCTTGTGGAATATAATGGAATTCCGATTTTCTTTGTGTGCAAGAATGGTGAAGAATACTATGTTTGCCTTTGCATTGATACTGGCATATTTGACTATTATGTAGTTAAAATTCCTTTTTTCAGGCTTTATGCCATGTTATTTGGAAAAATTTCCATGCGTGATGTATTTATGCTTAGCAAAACATTATGGTTGATACATTCCGGAGAAGAAGTAGACACTGATGTCGTAACTGAATTAAAAACTACAGATATTAACACTATGGTTCTCCCCGACGAGGGGGCTTTATTTGAAATTCTTGACAGTGATGTTCGAGCATACGCTGATGGAATTCGCCAAAGGTTCTATGACCCCGATGACTTTGAACACCCCATTTCGATAGATGTTCCGATTGAGAATTGCTGGCTGGAAATGCAGAATCAGGAAATTAAACAATATATCAAACTGGAATCCCGTGTTATAAAGTCCAATGTTTCTTTAACGACTAATTGCAATGATGAGCAATATAGTGAGAGCTTGCAATCGCTGGTTCATCCAATCATCACATCTTCGATTACAGAAGAATCTTTATACAACACGTATACACCTCAGGCAACGGCTAGAGACCTTGCGGCGTAGGGAGATTTAAAATGGAAAGCTCTGGAATTAAAAGCGTGCTAAGACTGGATAAGGTTGTTTTTGACAAAATAGAGTTTAAACGGATTGGGTTCAAAAGTGATAAGGAGTTTGAATTTTCAATTGAATCCAATATATCTAAAAGGGATAATGCTGAGTTTTATCGAAGCACTTTAGTCTTGAATGGTTGCAAGCAAGGCGAATATGAGATTGAAATCAGTATTACCGGATTTTTCTTCCTTGATCATGCAGATGAACTTCAGCAAGATATAAAATCGGATTTAATAAGTAAAAATACGGTGGCTATTCTGATGCCGTATTTGCGAAGTGAAGTTACTCTGTTGACTGCACAGCCGGAGACTGTACCTGTTGTCTTACCAGTATTTAATGTGAGAAATATGTTAAAAGAATGCAATAAACCTTAATGCGTTATTCAATGAATGTTGTAATATAGTAGTCACTTAATCCAAGCCCAATCCCGTGGGATGCAGGGCTTGGATTATTTGCTTTTGACGTATACTTATATCACATTGGGAGTGGGGGTCAATAGCATGGGAAGGAACTGTGATGTAGAAAAATAGCAGCGAAAAACTGCTTGTATCACAATGGTTTTTTCTTGCGATTTTCGACTCCCGAATATTCCTATCCCCAAAAAATGGGGAGAAAAAGTCGTTGCGCCGCAACGATTTTTTGGCCTAAATGCGTAGACTTGAGGTATGCTCTAGCGGAATGTCTATACCCCTGTAAAGTCCGCACAAACCGGGTGGTGCATTTTTCGAAGAGGCATTGAATTTTTTGCAGAAATGTGTTAGGTTTCCAGATAAGAATCCCTCAATTAGGGTGAAGAGCAAAACACAGGAGGTGTGGTCAGTGAATGACAATCAGATAATCAAACTGTTCTTCACCCGGAATGAAGATGCCATCCAGCAGACAGCCCACAAGTATGGGACACGTCTGTTGGGGCTGGCGGCGAATATCGTCCGGAACAACGAGGACGCACAGGAGTGTGTGAATGACACCTATCTGAAGGCGTGGGACACAATTCCGCCTACGAGGCCGGAGCATTTCTTTGCATACTTGGCAAAAATCTGCCGCTATTTTTCCTTTGGCAGGCTGGACTGGAACAATGCCGCCAAACGGAACGCGGAGGTTGTTGCCTTGACGCAGGAAATGGAGGAATGTATTCCAAGCTCCTGGCAAGACGAGACTGTGGACAGCGGCGAAATCAGCAGCCTGGTAAGCAGCTTTCTGCACGGACAGACACCGGAAAACCGGATGATTTTCGTCAGACGCTACTGGTATGGGGACAGCGTCAGCGAGATTGCCCTGCGCTATGAACTCAGCCAGAGCGCTGTTCTGATGCGGCTGTCACGGACAAGAAGCAAATTGGCATCTTACCTGAAAAAGGAGGGTATTCACGTATGACAGGAAAGGATATGCTTAAGGGAATCCAGAATCTGGATGCGGATTTGATCAAAGAAGCGGAATTTGGCAAATTTCAGAAAAATCGAGCTGGTATTTCCGGCAAAAAGAAGCTGCTGTTTCTTCTGGCGGCAACGCTGATCATGGGCACCATGACCGCCGCGGCAGTCTATACCCGCTGGTCCACTACCGCCCAAACCCGTTATAACCCCTCTCAGGATGTAAAGGAGCAAGCAGAAAAGAGCGGTCTGTCCGTGATGCTGGAGGAAACCAAGGAGAATCCCAACGAGGTTCTGTCCGTCACCGATCAGGGCATTACCATCACCGCGGTGCAGACCATTGTGGACAATTACCATGCAGAGATCATCTTCCGGATCGATGGCTTTGATCTGCCGGAAGGTAAATCACCCGCTGTCTGGCCCACGGTCACCATTGACGGAAAACAGGATTTTTACGTAAGTCAGTCTGGCTGGTTCTTTGACGGCACCACTGACGGAAGCCTGGAATATACCCACTATATCAGCTTTCAAGAAACGGATGGCAGGTATATGGGTAAGGAAATCACCGTAACCTTCCTCAGTATCGATTTCCAGTCTGACCAGAAGGCAGGTATGCCCGTGCCCCAGGTAGAGGGCAACTGGGAACTGAAGTGGACCCTGACCGGCACCAGCGACAGCATCTCCATCACTCCCAATGCCAAAATTGGTGACAGCGGCGTGATCCTGCTGGATGCGGAAATTGGACAGAAGACCATCCGTGCCCGATATCAGGTAGATGATTACTGGGAGGGCTGGGACGAGCTGGTGGAGCTTCCTCAGGCAGTCTGCGGTGTCCGCATGAAGGACGGCAGCGAGCACATCTGCGGCGGCGGCACCTCCGGCTTTGAGGATCAGGAGAACATGATCTACTTTACAGAGCTCGATATATACGATGCCATTCTGGATATCAGTCAGGTGGAATCTTTGATGTTCCACAAGGGCTGGGAGCTGGACTCCAATGGCAAACCCACCATTCAGACGTTCTATTACATCCCTGTTTCTGCAAGCTGAATGTCTTGAAATAAAGTAAAGATTTGGTTATCGGATTTTCGCAGCATAAGAAGCGTTTACCGAATTTTCGTAGGGAATGCATTTATGTATTCCGATAGGTAACGATTTTTGGGCGGTACGTTGAATGGTACACTTTCCGGTGTTTGCGTAGGGAACGGATTTATCCGTTCCGAAACGTCGGTTAACATTCATGGTCCGTTGGATGGTAACAGAGTCCTTTTTTCAACATTTTCCCATTCAACGTGCCCCCCATGAAAACGTTACCAGTCGGAACGGATAAATCCGTTCCCTACGAAAAGAATCAACATTTTCCCATTCAATGCACCGACGCAAAACCATTCCCCAGGCGGAATGCATAAATGCATTCCCTTGAATTGTTCGTTAACGAAAGGATAATAAAGCTGCATAAAGCCGATGACCTAAGTTAGAATTTGTCCCATGTGGAAAAGCGCTGGTATGCGGCGCTGCTATCGCCATCGGGAACGTCCTTCTTTGAGGGACGTTTTTTTGTTGCCATTTCCTCCGATATGCGCTATACTGAACAAAAAAACAAGGAGCTGTTTTCATGAAAAACCGAGAAACCTTCAGTTCCCGGCTGGGCTTTGTTCTGGTCTCCGCCGGGTGCGCCGTGGGCATCGGCAACGTTTGGAAATTCCCCTACATCTGCGGGAAATTCGGCGGCGCCGCCTTCATCCTCATCTATCTGCTGTTTTTGGCCATTCTGGGCTTTCCCATCCTGGTGTGCGAATTTGCCGTGGGACGGGCCAGCCGGAAAAGCTGCGCCGCCTCCTTTCAGGCCCTGCAGGCGGAGGGCGGCAATTTCCACCGCTACGGCCCCCTGGGCATGGCGGGAAATTACCTGCTGATGATGTTCTACACCACCGTGGCCGGGTGGATGATGTGCTATTTCTGGAAGTGCCTGGTGGGGGAATTCTCTGCCGCCATGACGACGGAGCAGGTTGCCAGCCAGTTCGCCTCCCTCACGGCAAGCCCCTGGGTGATGCTCTTCTGGGCGGTGCTGGCCACGGCCATTTCCTTTGGCATCTGCGCCCTGGGCGTGGTAAAAGGGGTGGAGCGGATTACCAAGGTGATGATGCTGGGCCTGCTGGGGCTGATTGTGGTGCTGGCAGTCCATTCCCTGCTGCTGCCCGGGGCCATGGAGGGCGTAAAATTCTATCTGGTTCCCAATTTCCGGGCCATGGCAGAGCAGGGGGTGGGCAACGTGATCTTCGCCGCCATGAGCCAGGCCTTTTTCACCCTGAGCCTGGGCATCGGCTCCATGGCCATCTGCGGCAGCTATAAGGAGAAATCCGCCACCTTAACCGGGGATGCCCTCAGCGTCACCATGCTGGATACCTTTGTGGCCCTGATGGCGGGGCTCATCATCATCCCTGCCTGCTTCAGTTTCGGCATTGAGCCGGATGCGGGCCCCTCGCTGATTTTCATCACCCTGCCCAACATCTTTATCCAGATGGCCGGAGGCCGCATCTGGGGGGCGCTGTTCTTCCTGTTTATGTCCTTTGCCTCCGTTTCCACGGTGGTGGCGGTGTTTGAAAACATCCTGGCCTGCTCCATGGATTTGTGGAAATGGGGCAGGGGCAAGGCTGTGGCGGTGAACTTCGTGGCCATTGTGGTGCTGTCCATTCCCTGCGTGCTGGGCTTTAACGTCCTGTCCGGTTTTCAGCCCCTGGGCCCCGGCTCCGTCATTCTGGATTTGGAGGACTTTTTGGTCTCCTACAATCTGCTGCCCCTGGGCTCTTTGGTGTATCTGGCCTTCTGCATCCGCCGCCGGGGCTGGGGCTGGGAGAATTTCCTGGCGGAGGCAAACACCGGCAGGGGCCTGGGCTTCCCCAAGTGGCTCCGGGGGTATATGACCTGGGTGCTGCCGGTGATCGTGGTGGTGATTTACTGCAAGGGCTACTGGGATTTGTTCGCCTCCAAGGGGACGGTGTACCTGCTGAGCTGGTCCGCTGTGGCGATTGCCTTCCTGGGCCTCATTGGCTGGATTATCTTCGGCAGGACAACAGAGCGCCGCTGAAAACAGGCTGCGTTTTCAATCCTGCATCCCAAAATGATGCAAATGTGATACAAAGGTTTCCTATCCTTTGGGATGGAGGGGAAGAAATATGACAAAAATCCTGATTGTGGAAGATGAGAAGCCCATTGCCAATCTCATTGACTGGAATTTATCCGCCAGCGGCTACAGCTGCACCCGGGCCTACGACGGGCTCACCGCCGCGGACCTCATTGCGGAGCACAGCTACGATCTGGTACTGCTGGACATCATGCTGCCGGGCATCGACGGCTACGAGCTGCTGGGGCAGATCAAGCCCACCGGCACCCCGGTGATTTTCATCACCGCCAAGGGCAGTGTCCAGGACCGGGTGCAGGGCCTGCGGGCCGGGGCGGACGACTATCTGGTAAAGCCCTTTGAAATTGTGGAGCTGATCGCCCGGGTAGAGTCCGTGCTCCGGCGGGCGGGCAAGGCCAGCACCGTCTATACCCTGGGAGATGTAACCGTGGACACCGAATCCATGCTGGTGACCAAGGCCGGGGTCCCTGTGACCCTGACCAGAAAGGAATACGATCTTCTGCTGCTGTTTTTACAGAATCAGAACGTGGCCCTGTTCCGGGAGACCATCTATGAGCGGGTGTGGGAATCGGACTATATGGGCGACACCCGCACCGTGGACCTGCATGTGCAGCGGCTGCGGAAGAAGCTGGACTGGCAGCACCGGCTCTGCGCCATCCACAAGGTTGGCTACCGGCTGGAGGGAGACGGATGAAGCTTTCCGCCAAGATCACCCTTTCCGTGGTGCTCATTGTATCGCTGACCCTGAGCATCAGCGGCTACGCCATCATTTCCTCGGTGTTTCACGCCCAGCTGAAGCACCAGATCACTGCCGCGGTGGAGGAAAACCAGCTGCTTTGCTCCGTGCTGGGCACCATGGCGGTGGAGCGGCGAACCAGCACCGCCGCCCAGGTGACGGCGGACACTCTCCAGGAAACCCTGACCATCTCCCCCTTTCGGGACTACCGGCTTCGCCTGGTGACCGGCGGGGGCAGCGGCAAAAATGTGGATTATCAAATCGTCCGGATGCCGGACCAGGGGCAGGAGGACTATGAGCTGGTGGTGACCTGCGGCTTTTCCGTGGACCAGGGGAAATATTTTCTGGAGAGCCGTCGGGATGTGTCCGACCTGTACCGTCTGCGGGCGCAGTATCTGCTCACCTACAAAGTCGTTTATCTCATTGCCGTGGCGGTGAGCCTGGCGGCGGGCTTTGCCCTCAGTGCCGTGCTCACGGCGCCCATCCGGAATCTGTCCCGGTCCACCCGGCAAATCGCCGGGGGCAACTACAGCGTCCGGGCCAATGTGCACACCAATGACGAGATTGGCATCCTGGCGTCCCAGTTCAACCGGATGACCGAGGAGCTGGAGCGGCACATCGCCTCTTTGGAGCTGGCCACCCAGCAGCAAAAGGACTTCACCGCCTCCTTTGCCCACGAACTAAAAACCCCCCTCACCTCCATCATCGGCTACGCCGACACCCTACGCAGCCGGAAGCTGCCGGAGGAACAGCAGTTTGAGGCGGCCAGCTTCATCTTCTCCGAGGGGCGGCGGCTGGAAACCATGTCCCACAGTCTGCTGCGGCTGTTCTCCCTGGAAAATGAGCAGCCCCAGATGCAGCGGCTCTCCACCCTGGCCCTGGCCAAAAGCGTGGAGGAGAGCATGGCCTATCCCATGAAGCAGCGGCAGCTGGTGCTGGAGCTGCGGGTGGAGGACCGGATGGTGATGGGGGAGAGGAGCCTGCTGGAAATCCTGCTCTATAACCTGCTGGACAACGCCCGAAAGGCCTCCCAGCCCGGCAGCAAAATCACCCTTTTGGGGGTGCGGACGGCGGAGGGCTTCTGCTTCGCCGTGAAGGACCGGGGCCGGGGCATTCCCCCCGAGGCCATCAAGCGGATCACAGAGCCCTTTTACATGGTGGATAAATCCCGCTCCCGGGCGGAGGGCGGCGCGGGTCTGGGCCTGGCCCTCTCCCAGCGGATCGCCCAGCTCCACGGCACCCAGCTCCACTACGAAAGCAAGCTGGGCCGGGGCACGGTGGTGACCTTTCGGCTGCGGGAGGTGGCGAAATGAAAAAATGGATGATTCTGGCCCTGGCGGCTGTCCTGGTGGCGGCGGGGGCATTTGCGCCGGAGGTACTGCTGCGGGCGGCCCCGCTGCCGGAACTGGACGTGGAGGGCCAGCCCCTGTCCATCACCTCCCAGAGCTCCTCGGACTACACCTGGCGGATGGAGCGGATCGCCGAGCACTATTTCGGCGAGGGGGAGCACCTGCTGTTCACCTACATCAGCGAGGAAACCCAGGACCAGGGGGACGGGTCGGGCTTCCGCCAGTTCCAGGAGCAGCTGACGGAGCTGACGGAGCTGAATGTGCTGCCGGATCAGCTGGATGCCCTGCTGGAGGACAGTCCCCGCTACCGCATCAACTACTACTATCTCTTCGACAGCCAGGCCGTCAGCGGCTTCCGCATTGCCGAATTCTCCGTTTCCGGCATCAACTATCAGGTGAATGCCTGCATGGATGTGGAAAGCGGCAGGCTGGCCAAGGTGGAATACAGCGGCAGCCGCCTGATCCCGGGAGGCTCCGCCGCGCCGAAAACCAGCTGGTATGATGTGCTCCGGGGCTATGCTCAATATCTTGGGCTGGACACCACCCCGGAGAAAGGACAGGAGCAGCCGGTTTTGGAGGGCGGCGCCCGGCAATATTACGACGAGCACACCGCCGACAAATGGATGTCCCGCATGGCCTCCGGCGGCTCCGCCTGGATGGAGCTGCGGGTGATCCGAGGGGACCGCCAAGCCACCGTTGCCGTGTATAACGGCGGGAAATAATACAGTTTTGATGCAAAAACGCGTCAACTTCGATGCATCTTCTTGGTATTCTGGAGAAAACCAAGGAGGTGCTGAAGTTGACGCGCTTTTCTATCTTCGGAATTCACATTGTCTACCGCCGGGAGCCCTGGGCCCTGGGCATCCGCTTCGGCAGATGCTTCCAAATGGCATTTTCTTCCGCCGGAAAACAGGAATACATTGAAAGCCGCCGCAAATACTACCAATATCCACAAAAAAGGCGACAAACACACAAGAAGATGTGAGATACGGGATATCACTTTTGCGTTGTGTTCGTAGGGAACGCATTCATGCGTTCCGAAAGGTTCATAAACCACCAGGGTTCGGCAAATCGAAAAACCATGATATCCTGTTTCTAATATCTCAAAAAGGGAGGCTTCCATCATGAAAACAATGCTCACACTCGTTTTTCTCTGCCTGCTGCTCTGCGGCTGCGGGAAACAGGAGATTCCCACAACCCATTTTTCCGTCACCCGGGCGCAGACTGTCATTGCCCTGGATGCACCCGCCGCACCGGTGCTGGAAGCCCTGGGCGCTCCCTTTGGCTATGGGGAGCAGCGGGGCACCTCCCGGAAAGGGGTGGAGAAGACCTACCGCTTCTCCGGCCTGGATGTGCGGACCTATCAGGGCAGGGATGGGGAGCGGATTTTAAACCTGCTCATCACCGACGACAGCCTGGAAACACCCCAGGGGATCTCCGTGGGGGATACCGCCGCCCAGGTGCGCCAGTGCTTCGGCCAGGATGCCATCCAGGGAAACCGCTGTACCGTCCAAACCGCCTCGGAAAAAATGGTCCTGCTGCTGGAAAATAACCTGGTGGCCTCCATTCAGTATTCGCTGCTTTAAACAATCAAAAACATAGAAAAGAGGAAGCATCATGAACATATCTCATCGCCCCATTCTGCTTCTGGCTGCGCTCTGCCTGGGTCTTCTCACCGGCTGCAGCAGTCTGCAAAACGATACCCGGGAAATTCGGCCGCTCCCGGAGGAAAGCACCCAATTGCAGCTTTCGTCCAGCACAGATTGTACCATTGTAAAGGTTACACCGGAAATTCCCAGCAATCAGACAGACTACGACCGGGAGTTTCCCCTGGGCCTGGTTTCAAGACAGTGGGAATTTCTGGAGAAAACCTGGCATGTCCGCATTGGCAGCGAAGCTGTGACCCCCACCGGCCTGCGGCAAACCTTTGAAGAATCCGGAGAGGGTCATGCTTCCTTTACTGTGGAAGAGGGCTTTTGGTTAGAAACCTTCGATGGGAGCAACTGGAGACTTCTGAAAGAGCCTTTTACTTTCACACCTGCAGAAAGCAAAACTATTTCCGTTGCATGGGAGCAGAAGGACAGCTTTGATATCGATTGGTCAGACAGCTACGGAGCACTGCCTGAGGGTTATTATCGCTTGGGACGGTACTACACCGTTACCATGGAAGATGGAAGAACCGAGACACAGCCCTGCTACTGCAAATTCCAGATTTGGAATCAGGAAATGGATGTTCTTCTGAAAGAATGTGAGACGGGCGTTGCACAGCTGATCGATTCCACCGACTATGATATCAAAATCTGGCAATATCTTCGCAACGAGGAGTTCCATGGACGTATCGACGCTGACAGTCACGAGCTGGTTGGCGAAATCTGGCGCAGCGGGAACGATTTTTACGAAGAGATCACCTATCGCTACAAATCCGACGGCACCACCAAAGCCACTCGCGGCAAGCTGCTCCGGGACGGAAAGGGCTATGAAATCGACAACGGAAGCGTAACCCCAACGAATTGGGTCGCCGGTGATTTTTCTTCCTGGGCGTACTATGCGGTGCAGTTCAGCCCCACGGACATCACGGATGTGTGGAAAGACCAGGTTGGAATCATTCATGTGAAAGAAAGCACTAACTTCTACGAGGGAATTCCCTTTGTGGAGAAGCGCTATTCCTTTACAGAGGATGGCCTCTTTGTGGGCTATCAGCGCGTGTATTTTAATGAAGCCGGTGAAGAGATCGTGGACGTTGAAATGGAGCGCTACCGTACTGCGGAAGGCGAAACCCGCCAGAAGATCGACGGCATCACAGTGGATTGAAAAATGAATTGTGCTCCTCGAATGAACGCAAATTGGAATTTTGCAGGGTTCGTTGAACGGGATATGTTCCAATGTGTGCGTAGGGAACGGATTTATCCGTTCCGCCGCGGTAACGTTTTTATTAGGGGTATATTGAATGGAAAAATATTGGATAACACCGTAGGGCGCCTGGCTGTCCCCCGCCGAAACATGGCAAATATATGAGCATTTCCGTTAAAACGAACCCGGTTCATAACCTGGGGCAAGCGGCGGGGGACAGCCATAAGCCCTACGGTGTTGCCGGACCATTTCCTATTCAACGAGCCTCGGATGTTCACCGGTGTTTCGGAACGGATTAATCCGTTCCCTACGAAACATCTCTGCAAACACCAATTTGACAACAGACTGAGTCAAGCCGATAAGCAAAAAAACCAGAATCTCTCTAAAAAATTTGGAGCCCTTACGGGCTCCGATTTTTATTGGTTGTCGAAGAACGCCACGACGATGGCGCCGGGGCCCACATGGGTGCCGATGGTGGCGCCCACGGTGGAGATGGGAAGCGTATCCACCTTGCCCTCCCACAGCTGGCGGCTGTCCGCAATGTAGCGCTGCAACAGCTCATCGCTCAGGCCGGTGTAGCCCAGGCAGAGGGGCTTGGAGAAATCCACGCCGCTTTTGTTCACTTCCTGAATCAGGTAGTTGTTGCCGTTCTTGGAGCCCCGGGCCTTGCCGATCATCACCACCACGCCGTCCACCAGCCGCAGCACCGGCTTGATGGAGAGGGCACCTCCCAGCACCGCCACGGTCTTGGATACCCGGCCTCCCCGGTGGAGATATTCCAGCGTATCCGGCAGGCCCATCAGGTTTACATGGGACTTGGCCCGCTCCAGCTCTGCGGCAATGTCGGCGGCGGACATGCCCCGTTCCACCAGCTGCAGCGCGTACTTCACCAGAATCTGCTCTCCCAGGGTGGCGTTCAGGCTGTCCACCACATAGACATGGTCGAAGCCCTCGGCGGCCAGGGCGGCGCTCTGGTAGGTGCCGGAGAGCTTGCTGGAGAGCACAATGGCGATCACCGTCTCCCCGGCGTCCTGGGCCTTTTTGTAGGCCTGCTCAAATTCTCCCGGGGGAATCAGGCTGGTGGTGGGAAGCGCGCTGCCGGAAGTGAGCTTTTCATAAAAGGTTTTGTGGTCGATGGTCTCACCGTCCCGGTATTCCTCGGGGCCGAAGTGGATGGTCAGGGGAATGACGGTGAGGTTTTCGGGAAACGGTGCACAGATGTCCGAGCCGGAGTCGGTGAGAATGCGAATCTTTTCCATAGCTTTTCCTTTCATTCCTCTCGGTCGGCAATGTACCGGGAGAGGTTTTTGATAATCAATTCCATGGTGGCATAGAAATTTTCCCGCTGCTGCTGGGTCATGCCGGTGCTCCCGCCAATCAAGGCGGCGTCCACCTTTTGATAGATCTGCTCCACCAGCTCTCTGCCGGAATCCGTCAGGGTGAGCCGGGTGCGGTAGGAGCGCTTGTTTTCCGGGAAATTGCCGTTGACCAGCCCCCGCTGAATCAACTGGGAAAGGCAGCGGGAAACGGCGGCCTTGTCCTCCCGGCAGACCTCCGCCATCTCCGTGACGGTGAGCCCCTGGGGATTCTTGCCCAGATGGTACAGGCACATGACATGATTGGCCCGCAGGCCGAAGGGCTTCATCTCGATGTCCTTCAGCTTTTGCAGATAGCGGTTCAGCTCCAGAATGGAGCCGGTAAAGGTCTCAAATCGGTCCATGCAGTGTTCCTCCTTTGGGCAGCGGCCGGATGACAACGGTATTTTAACACATAGTTGTTGATTTTTCAACAAGCAGTCCATATAATTTCTATGGAAAAATCAGGAATCATTCCGGCATTATGACGGTATCCAATAAATTTTTTCCAGAACGGGCAGCGCCATTCCCAAAATCCACATGCCAGCCCCACACCGCGAACAGACAGCAGAAAATCCTCTCTTTTTCAGTGCGGCGGAAAATCCCGGTTTACACCGGGGGCAGGTTCTGGTATAATGTCCCTGCAAAAAAGAAAAAGAGAGGATACAATATGAAAAACGGTTTTTGCCTGGACGATCAGGCCTTCCGCTTCGACGGAAAAATGCCCCTGAAGCAGGCAATCCCCCTGGGCTTACAGCATGTGCTGGCCATGTTCGTGGGCAATCTGACCCCGCTGCTGATCATCACCGGCACCTGCGGCCTGGTGGGCGGGGAATTTGCCGAGCTGCAGATCAGTCTGCTGCAAAACGCCATGCTGGTGGCGGGCCTGGTGACATTGGTGCAGCTGTTCTCCATCGGTCCCATCGGCGGCAAGGTCCCCATCATCATGGGCACCTCCTCCGGCTTCATCGGGGTGTTCAACTCCGTGGCCAAAACCATGGGCGGCAGCGTGGTGGCCTACGGTGCCATCATGGGTGCCTCCATTCTGGGCGGCCTGTTTGAGGCGGTGCTGGGCTTCTTCCTCAAGCCCCTGCGGAAATTCTTCCCCTCGGTGGTCACCGGCACCGTGGTGCTGTCCATCGGCCTGAGCCTCATCGGTGTGGGCATCAATTCTTTTGGCGGCGGCAGCGGCGCGGCGGACTTTGGCTCCATGGAAAATCTGCTGCTGGGCCTGCTGGTGCTGGTGGTGATTCTGGTGCTGAAGAACCGGGCCGGAGGCATCATCAGCTCCTCCTCCATCCTCATCGGCATCATCGTGGGCTACATTGCGGCCTTCCTCATGGGTCTGGTGCTGCCCACCACCACGGTAAATGCCCAGGGCGCGGAGGTGACGAAGGCCTGGGTGCTGAATTGGAGCAAGGTGGCGGATGCCTCCTGGTTCGCTTTCCCCAAGCTCATGCCCGTGAAGCCCGTGTTTGACCTGCGGGCCATTGCCCCGGTGATGATTATGTTCATTGTCACCGCTGTGGAAACCGTGGGAGATATCTCCGGTGTGACCATGGGCGGCATGAACCGGGAGGCCACCGACAAGGAGCTCTCCGGCGGCGTGATCTGCGACGGCCTGGGCTCCAGCTTTGCCGCCCTCTTCGGCGTACTGCCCAATACCTCCTTCAGTCAGAATGTGGGCCTGGTTTCCATGACCAAGGTGGTGAACCGCCTGGCCCTGGCCACCGGCGCGGTGTTTTTGATTCTCTGCGGCCTGGTGCCCAAGCTGGGCGCTCTGGTGTCCATCATGCCCCAGTCCGTGCTGGGCGGCGCGGCGGTGATGATGTTCTCCTCCATTGTGGTCAGCGGCATCCAGCTCATCACCCGGGAGCCCCTCACCGCCAGGAGCCTGAGCATTGTCTCCGTGGCCCTGGGGCTGGGCTACGGTATCGGCGCCAATCCGGCGGTGCTGGCTAAGGCACCCCAGATGGTCAGCCTGATTTTCGGCGGCTCCGGCATTGTCCCCGCCGCCTTGGTGGCCATTTTGCTGAACGTGCTCCTGCCCAAGGATTCCAATGACTGATTATAAAACAACCAGGGCTTTTCGGCCCTGGTTCGTTTTTTACGCAATGAGGCAGAGCTGGGGCAGGGTGATGGAATCCCGCCAGCTGGAAAGGAAGGTTTCTGCCACCTTTTCCTCCATGCCGTTGTCCCCGGCAAGCAGGGTCAGGTCGCCGTACTGGTTGGAGGTGGTGTAGTAATAGGTGTAGGGGCTGGGGCTGCCGTCAGCCAGGGTGTCGGTGGTGTACAGCCCGGTGAGGAACCGGAGCTGGCCGCCGGAGAACTGCATCACGCTGAAATTGCTGCTGGCCGCGCCGCTGGAGCCCTCGTTGTAAATTTTACCGTCGGCCATTAAGAACAGCCGGGAGCGGGCCGAGGACCTGCCCACCGTCATCGGGACGCCGTTTTCCAGGGTAAAAATCTCAAACACATAGGGCTCCTGGGGGATGTCGTAGCCAATGCCGGCCACGATCAGCTCCTGGCTGCCGTCGTTGTCCAGGTCGATTTTGGCGTAGCCCACATGCCGGGCGTAGAGGATCATCTCGCTCACATCGTATTGGGCCCAGGCTCCTTCCTCCCGGTGGGCCATGGCCTCCCGGTAGCGCTGGAGAGCGGCATCATAGGCGCCCTCGCTCTGGCTTACGGTAATTAGCGCTTCCTGGCTGGTGGCAGAGCCGCCGGGGCCGTCGAATCGTGCCCGGACGGACCAGCCGTTCAGCGACAAGGGCACACTGCTCACCTGGACGGTATCCTCCTTGGAGATGTCCACCTGCAGGCCGGTGTTTTGGCTCATGGCCTCCGTGACGGAGTACACCGTTCCCTCCGGGGAGACGAATTCCCAGGTGAGGATGCTGGCCCCCTCCGCGTGGGCCACGAACCAGGTCTTCCCGCCGGGGGAGAGCTTCTCACCGGTTGGGTCCTTGGTGATCACCGGCGGCTGGGCTGATTGGGTGGTTACCGGCTGAATTGTTTCCGGCTGGGTTGTTTCCTGCAATTCGGTCTGCTCTGTGGATGGCACCTGCGTTGGGGGAACCTGTTCCTTGCCGCCGCAGGCGCACAGCAGCAGGCACAGCATGAGCACCGGGATGATTTGAATTTTCAAAGGGTTCAGCTCCTTTTTACGTGAGATCGTGAAAAATTTTATCTGCTGATCGGCCTTTCTCAGCAAAAGACAAATTGGGATTTGGCAAGATTTTTCGTAGGGAATGAATTCATGCATTCCGCCCTGGTCGCAAATCACCGGGGGTTATTGAATCGAAAAAACGTTGTGTTTTGCGTAGGGAACGGATTTATCCGTTCCGCCCGCGAAGCGGAATTAACGCACCCAATTATTTGACAAAGGGTAAAGTTATCCGAATATCTAGCCGAATTCATGATAAAAACATTCGAAAAACAGGCTTCGCCGACGGAATGAGCAAGCCCATTCCCAAGGGTGTGTACGGACCATTCCCCGTTCAACGAACCATGGATGGTGATCCACATTTCGGAACGGATAAATCCGTTCCCTACGAATCACCTCTACAGGTTCCAATTTATCGATTCGCTGGCGGAATTGTTTTTATCCCAGGATTCTGGCGCTGCTGCCACCGGAGCGGTCCTTGGTGACCAGAATCTGCCGGTCGATCCGGCTTTTCAGCTCCCCCACGTGGGAGATGATGCCCACCAGCCGGTTGCCCTCGGTGAGCCCCATGAGGGCTTTCATGGCCTGGTCCAGGGCGTCCTCGTCCAGGGAGCCGAAGCCCTCGTCTACAAACATGGTGTCCAGCCGCACGCCCCCGGCGCTGGACTGGATCACGTCCGACAGCCCCAGAGCCAGGGCCAGGGAGGCCAAAAAGGACTCGCCGCCGGACAGGCTCTTTACACTGCGCTGGCTGCCGCTCCAATGGTCCAGCACATCCAGCTCCAAGCCGCTCTGGCTTCGGTTGTTCTCCGCCTCGGTGCGGCGCTTCAGCTCGTACTGGCCGTCGGTCATCACCCCCAGGCGCAGGTTGGCCCGGCGGAGGATCCGGTCAAAATAGGTCATCTGGATGTAGGTTTCCAGCATGATTTTCTCTTTTCCCGGCAGATTGCCGTTGGCGGTGTTGGACAACGACCGGACCCAGGTGTACCGGGCCTCCAGGGCTGTCAGCTCCGACTGGCGCTGATGGATGCTTTTCAGCGCCGGGGCGTTCACCGCAATGGCGCCATCGCAGCGCTGCTTTTCCAGGCGAAGCTGCCGCTGGGTGTCCAGG
The DNA here is from genome assembly GCA_028719885.1 of Bacillota bacterium. Taxonomy (GTDB): domain Bacteria; phylum Bacillota; class Clostridia; order Oscillospirales; family Oscillospiraceae; genus Faecousia. The sequence goes on along the minus strand of JAQYLT010000006.1, from coordinate 26,555 downwards.
GCGGCAGTTTGGGCGGCGGTTTCTGCCTCCGGGTCGATGGAGGGGGCCGCCTCCAATTGGCTTTTCAGCTGCTGGGCAGCGGAACGGATGCGAATCAGGTCCTCACTTCGCTCCCGGTATTCCTGCTCCGCCTGCTCCAATGCCAGTTCCAGAGCCTCCCGGTTCCGGCGCTTTTCCTCTAAGGCCTGGCAGGCGGCCCGGTGGGTTTCATAGGTCAGATTGCCGGACAATTGGGATAGCTGCCGGTCCAGGGCTTCCAGGGCAGCCAGCTCTCCCGCGATCCGGTTTTCCAATCGCTGGCTTTGCGCCCCGTTTTCCTGGACCTGCCGGGTGAGCTTGGGCAGGGCGTCCTCCAATTCCTTTTTCCGGCGGCGCTTTTCCTCCGCCTGGGGCAGGGCTTCCTCCAACCGGCGAAGCAATGCGCTCAGTTCCTCCAGCCGTGCCGCTGCCTCCTGCTGTAGGGTGCTTCCCGGCTGGATTCCCAGCAGCGCGGAAAGGTTTTCCGCCGTCTGTTCCAGCACGGATTTGGCCCCCGCGCAGTCCTGATTGGTCTGCTCCCGTTGCTGCCGGGCCTGTTCCAGCGCCTGGGTGAGCTGCCGGGCCAATTGGGTGCAGCGGCCGATCTCCTGCTCTGCCTCCTCCCGGGTGGCATAGGGCAGCTGCCGGGCTTGCTCCTCCGCCTCTCCGTCGGCCAGACGGAGCTGCTCCTGCAGGCCGCTGAGGCTTGCTTCCAGGGCGGCGGTCTGCCGGGTCAGCTCGGTGATTTCCCGCTGCAGCTCAGGCTGCCGCTGCTCCAGCTGCTCCTTGCGTTCCAGGTTCCGGCTCTGCCGGGTGTATTCCGCCTCCAATTCCGAAAGGCGGCCTGTCTCCCGGTCCAGAAGCTGGGAAAGCTGGGGAATGTCCTCGTTCGTCAGCTCCAGCTCCCCCAAGGAGGCGTTCAGCTGCTGCTCCTGGGCGTCCCTCTGGGCCAGCAGCCCGGCACAGTCCCGGCTCCGGCGGGCCATTTCCTCCTGGGCACGGTGGGCTTCCTCCCTGGCCTGATTCAGCTGGGCCTCCGTGGGAGCATGCTCCGATTTCCTTGCGGGATTGGGGTGGTGCAGGGAGCCGCACACCCGGCAGGGCATCCCCTCGGTGAGCTCCTGGGCCAGGATCCCCGCCTGCTCCGAAAGGAAGGCGGTGTTGTATTCCAGGTATCGCTGCTGGGCCTTTTGCTCCGCCTGGGCGGCCTCCCGGTAGCGCTGCTGAGCAGCTTCCAGCTGAGCGTTCAGCCGCTGCAGCTGGGCGGCTTGCTTTTTCGATTGCTCCAGCAGCCGAATTCGGCGCTGGGTTTTGTTTTTTTCTTCGGACAGCCGCTCCCGCTGACCGGGGACCTCCGCCAGGGCGTCCAGCGCCTGTCGGTCCCGGTCCCACTGCTGCTGCAGGGTCAGCAGCCGCTGCTTCTGTTGGGATAGGTCCTCCTGCTGCCGGGGAAGCTGCTCCCGGAGGGCAGCGGCGGCTTTCTGCTTCTGTTCCAGCAGCCCATAGGCCGGCAGTCGGCTTTTCAGCAGGGCGGCGCGCTGCACCAGGGAATCCGCCTGCTCTGCCTCCTGCTGCTTTTGGACCAGCGCCGCTTCCAGCAGCTGCCGCCGGTGCTCCAATTGGGCCAGCCGTTGGCACTGGCTTTCGTAGGCCTTCAGAGCATCCAGCCGGGTGAGGGTGTCTTTCTTTTGTTCCAGCAGCCGGAGCTGTTCCTCCCCGGCGTTTTGCAGAGCATCCAACTCTTGACGAAGCTGTTCCAGTTGGGTCTGCTGCTGTCGGGCCTCTGCCTTGAGATCTTCCAGCTCCCCTTGATGGGCGGACAGCTGCCGCTGCTGGGTTTTCCGGCTCTCCTGCTGGCTTTCCAGCAGGGTGTACTGGGGCAGCTGGGCTTCCAGCAGGGCGATCTGCCGGGCGAGTTCCTCCCGCTGGGGCTGGCGGCCGCGCTCCTGGGCCCGCTTTTCCGCTGCCTGGGCCAGAAGCGCCGTCTGCTGTGCCAGCTCCTGCTCCATTTGGCAGAGGGCCTGCCGGCTTTCTTGCTGCTGGGCGGCCTGATTCAGCCGGGTGTGGATGGCTTTCAGCTGTTCCTCCAATTCCTCCAATTGCCCCTGCAGCTGCTGGGAGCGGAGCTTGTCCTGCTCCAAAATCTGAGCGATGAGGGCGGTGGTTTCCTCCATGGGGAGCTTCCCCGCCTGGGCCAGCTGCAGCTGGGGATAGAGGGGGTCCGCTTCTTCACAGCGCACCCCGGCAATGTACTGCTCCACGCTCTTTCGGGCGTCGGCGCACCGGTCAGCCAGCTTGCCGGACTCCCGCTTCAGGCTTTCCTGAAGCTGTTGGAACAGATCGGTCTTGAAAATCTTCCGGAAAATCTGCTTCCGGTCCTCGGTGGAGGCCAGCAGCAGCTTGAGAAAATCCCCCTGGGCGATCATAGCGATCTGCATAAACTGGTTCCGGTCCAGTCCCAGAATCTCCCCCACGGCGGCGTCCACCTCCCGGGGTTTGGTGATGGGGGTCCCGTCGGGCATCAGCAGCCAGGCCTCGGGGCGCTGGGTGGTGGTGCCGGTGCCGTGGAGCTTGGGCCGCTGGTATTCCGGGCAGCGGCGCAGGGTGTAGCGCTTCCCCCGGCATTCAAATTCCAGCTCCACAAAGGTGGGGGTCTCCGGTGCGGCGTATTTGGAGCGGAACATCCCCGGGCTCCGGTTGTCGCCGCTGGCCTCGCCGTAGAGGGCGAAGGTGATGGCGTCGAACAGGGTGGTTTTCCCCGCGCCGGTGTCGCCGGTGATGAGGTACAGCCCCTGCCGCCCCAAATCCTCCATATTCAAAACAGCCTGGCCCGCATAGGGGCCGAAGGCGGAAAGGGTCAGCTTGGTTGGCCTCATGGTCAGTTTTCCTCCATCCGGGTGATGAGCTCTTCCAGAAATACCAGCTGCTGTGCCGTCATAGGCCGGTTGTTCTGCAGCTCATAAAAGTCCGCGAAGAGCTCCAAAGGGGATTTGTTCCGCTGCACCGTTTCCCCGGTGATTTCTGCGTTGGACCGGGTGCGGGCATTGTCGTAGTCCAGCTTCATGAGCCCCCGGTAGATGAGGCGGAGCTTCCCCAGAGCGTCGGGGATGTCCTCTTCATCGGTGAGGGTCAGGTGGGTGTAGTCCTCCTGCCAGGAGGTGCCCTGGTAGAATTCCCTGGAGGTCAATTCTTCAAAGCTGCCCCGGAGCTCCACCAGCTCCCGCAGCGGCTTCAATGCGGTGGTACGGACAGAAAGGGAGCCTTTCTCCCCCAGCTGAACGATGGTGACGGATTTTTCGTCCCTGGCCTCGGAAAAGGAATACTTCAGGGGGGTGCCGCAGTAGCGGATATGCTCGCTGCCGCAATTCTGAGGAGCGTGGAGGTGCCCCAGGGCCACATAGTCAAAGTCCCGGAACACACTGCTGTCCACATGGTCCGCGCCCCCCAGGGAGATTTCCTCGGAATCCGACCGCAGCGCCCCGGTGACGAACTGGTGAGTCACCAGCACATTCCGCTCCTGCCGGTTCAGCTCCAGATGGCCGATGGCGGTGGACAGGGCCTGGGAATAGGTGTCGGTGGGTTCCTCCGGGAAGAACCGGCGCACATGGATGGGCTTGACAAAGGGCAGCAGATAGAAGTGCACCGGGCCGAATTCATCCTGTAAGGTGATGGGCTCTACCTGGCCGCTGTACACCGGGCTCAGGTGGATGCCGGAAATGTCCAGCAGCCGGGAGCCAAAGGAGATTCGCTCCGGGGAATCGTGGTTGCCGCTGATGACGAAAACCGGCAGCCTTTTTTCCGCCAGCCGGACCAGAAAATCGTCGAACAGGCCCACCGCCTCCACCGAGGGGACGGCCTTGTCGTAAACATCCCCGGCAATCACCAACGCGTCCGGCGTTTCTCGGTCCACGATTTCCAGGATTTGATTCAGGATATATTTCTGATCCTCCACCAGGGAAAACTCGTTCAGTCGTTTTCCCAGATGCAGGTCGGAAAGGTGGAGCAGCTTCATGGCAGCCTCCTTTCAACTAAACAGCCAGGAACATCGCCGCCACGGCGTACACGGCGATGCTGATGAACACATACACAGAGCTCACCGCCGCCGCGTAGGCACTGGCCTGACGGCTGCGGAGGAAGGACTGCATACTGAAGGTGGCGGGGGCGGACATGTAAATCACCACCGCCAGAATCAGCAGGTCATCCCCAGGTACCAGCAGCCGCAGCCCCGCCACGGTAAGGGCAATGGCCCCGGCCTGGACCAGCAGACGCAGCAAAATGGTTTGCAGGCAGGGCTTCCAGTCGGTGATGTCCGGCTTCAGGCTGTAGCCCACCACCAGAAGAATCATGGCCGTCATGGGGGCGGTGAGCAGCTGCTGGGCGGAGAGGTAGGCCTCCCCAAAGGGACTGGCCAGCAGCGCCTTGGTGATGCCACAGAGGCCGAAGACCACACCGGCGGCACTGGCGATAAAGGCGGGGTTCCGCAGGGCGTCCCGCAGCAGATTTTTGGCGCTGGGCTTGGTCCCGGTTTCCATTTCCTCCAAAAGCCCCATGTATATGGAGAAGCCGAAGAGCAGCCCGGGGATATCCAGCATGGCCATTCTGGACAGATTCTCGCTGCCGCAGAGATTGGCGTACAGGGGATAGGCGATCATGCCCCCCTCGTACAGGCAGACCATAAAGGGAATGTATTTTCCGTAGGCCTCGGGAAGAAGCCGCCGGAGGAGAAACCCCACCCCAAAGGTCAACAGCTCCACGGCAAACACCAGTCCCACCACAACGGCGGTTTTGGCGGAATAATCCGCGGTGGACAGGGCGTGGAAGATGGCCACGGGCAGAATGATTTTGGTGACCAGCTTTTTGATGTTTTCAATGCCGGTGTCCGAGAGAAAGCCGCTGGCCCGGCACCAGGCGCCCACCCCGATCATCACGGCGATGGGCAGCAGAATGGTGAGAATCTGTACCATGTCAATCCCCTTTCCCCATTTGGAGCATGCCCAGCAGCCGGTCGTCGGCAAAGGCCCGGACTTCGTAGGCGGCGTCCAGAATGGCATCCACATTGTCGGCATCGTTTTCGATTTCCTTGGAAAACAGCTGGGCGGTGCGGGTGAAATTTCCCCCCAGCAGCCCCACCAGCAGGCAGCTGATGACAATGAATTTCACCCGGCAGACCAGGTCGTAGTCGCTCACCGCCTGGAGCCAGTACCGCTCTGTCAGGTACCGGGCCAGATTCCTGGTCTGGGGCGGCAGGGATGGGCTGTGGGGCTGGTTCAGCAGCTTTTTCCACTGCTCCGTGAGAATTTCCAGATGTTTGAAATAGTCCAGAAAGCCCGGAATATCCGGCTCCCGTTTCAGGGCGGCGGCGGTTTTCAGCGCTTCCGCCGGGGAGAATTCCTCTTCCTCCCCGCCGTCCAGCTGCTCCTGGGCCTGGAAGCCGTAGAGCAGCAGCAGGGTAAGCCCGTCGCCGGGATTGTCCGCCCGGTCCAGCAGGGAGAGGGCCTTTTCCCGGGTTTCCAGCAGAATGGCAAGGGCCTCCTGGTCGCAGCCCTCCTCCGGCGGATGACCGTCGTCAAAGCGGACGGTTTCTCCCTTTGCTTCGGACAGAATCAGCCTGGCTGCCTCCGGGCAGCTGAGCTCCAGCCCCAGCTCCGCGAAGCTGCCGTAGTCGTGGCGCAGCCGGGGGAACTGGCGGCAGACCCGGCACAGGGCCTGCTCTCCCAGCTCTGCCTGAATGCGGCACAGGCCGTCCGGACGCCACATGGGGCAGCGGCCTTCTTCAATGGTCATCACGGTGCCGCCGTCTGAGTCCTGCAGCACCTGGCGGAGCCGATCTCCCAGCGGGCCGGGGAGGCTGCGGTAGTTGGCGGCGGAGGCTTCGTCCACATCCACATCCCATTCCTTGCAGCAGCTGTCCGGGCAGCTTCCGGCAAGACAGTGAAAATCGTCATAATAGCGGGGCTTTGACACGTTCATCCAATTTGCCTCCAAAAAAAGAGGGCCATTCCAGGGGAACGGGCCCTCAAGGGTGATTTTGTTATGCTTCCGTTTCGGCGTTCATGGCTTCGGCCATGCCGGCAGCGGTGTCCAGGGCCTGACGGCTCATGGCAACCGCCTCCTGAAGCTGGGTCAGCTGCTGGGACATCTCTTCGGCGGTTTCGGAGAGCGCGGCGGATACCTGGTCCATCTGCTGAGAGATTTGTGCCAGGGCGCCTGCGGTCTGCTGCCCCACCTGACGGGCCCGCTCCTTGGCCACCCGCTCCACCCGTTCGGCCCGGCGGTAGGCTTCCAGCTCGGACTCGGAGGGCAGTACCGGCGCGGCTGCCGGGGCGGACTGGGACAGAGCGGCGTTGGCTTCCTCTAAGCTGCGCTCCAGGGCGGCAACCCGATGCTTGAGGACCTCATTTTCCGCCTGGGCGGCGGTGAGCTGCTTTTCCAGCTGGGAGACCCGGTTGGAGTCCAGGGTATCCTGCTTTCCCCGGAGGTATTCCAGCTCACTGGTCAGCTGGGCCACCTGGGCAGCGTGCTTGTTGTTGATGAATTCCATATAGCGGACCACATCTTCCCGATTGAAGCCGCCCAAAGAGGAACGGAACTGAGTGGGCTGTTCCATCATGAAAAAATCCTCCCAGAAAGTGCATTTTATCAGATTATAGCACATTCTCTCCCAGAAAACAACAGGCTCTTTGGAAAGAAAAATATTTTTGTTTGGCGATTTGGTTCCGCGATGACCGCAGTTTTGGTTATTGGCTTTACGCAGATTAATTGTCCTTTTGCGAATGAACGGATGCACCCATCGTAGGGATGGGGCTTGCTCCATCCGTCGCGAAGCGCTTTTGAACCAGATTTCTCGTGGGATAATTGGAATTTATCGGCTTTTCCTTACATTTTGTGGAAACTTGGCGGGGAAATGCTGCTAACGCAGACGGAATGAGCAAGCCCATTCCCTACGGACAAGGCGTAACATTTTGCCACTTAACGTCCTGCGGTAATTGCTCAACCGATAGGGCGGGGGACAGCCTAAGCCCTACGGAAAACATCTGGTTTTCGTTGTAACAAGCTGCTACGATCCGGATTTTCGGGCCTGCTGACATACCGGGAACCGGGGCGGCTCCGATTATTCCACCGCTTCCTCTTCCTCCTGAATGTGGGAGAATTTCACCACCAGCACATCATCGATCATCTGAATGCTGCCCTCAGCGGGGAAGAGGGGCATGGCGGTAACCTGCTCCATCTGCTCATATTCTATAATTTCCGTGCTGTCCACGCAGTCCACGGGGTAGCCCAGGTAGTAGCTCAGGTAGGTTTCGTAGGTGTCGTGATAGGAGACGTTGAAGCTGTGGCCCATGCCGGTGTTGGTGTAGCAGAAGCCGGGGCTTCCGTAGGACAGGGGGCCGTCCAGCAGCAGTCCCACAAAGGCCACCCGGGTCTGCCCGGGGACAAAGCCCGGGGTGCTCTCCATCCGGCTGAGTATGCGGGTGAACACCGACAATGTGGCGGAGTTTTCCAGCTCCTTTTTCAGATAGGACTCGTTGGAGAACAGGCACCCGTCGAAAATCAGGATGCCCGCCAGAATGGCGCAGGCCAGCTTTCCCCTTTGGGCGGCGGGCTTCCCGGTGGCGAGATACAGCTCCGCCAGCACCAGCACCCACACGTAGGAAAAATACAACGCATACAGGGTGAGGGCGTGGTACATATCGGAAATCACGGTGATGGCGTTCATGCCAAAGGGAATGGCTGCCAGCACCCCCAGAATGCCGAAAACCGATGCAGTGGGGAGATGGCGGAACCGAATCAGCCCGATTACCATCCACACCGCCGCCAGCAGCATCAGGACATTCACCACCGTTACCACCGGGATGCTGTGGCCGCTGGGCACCAGGAACCAGGCGGCATCGGCAAAGAGGCAGGTGAACAGACGCTGGAAGACGGAGCCCAGGGAAAGGGCGGTGACGTTGGACAAGGTGTTATAGTAGGCACCGTCGGACAGGTTGGCGAAATGCTGGGTCACCTTGATGCCGATGTAATACAGCACCATGGCCGCAGCAATGGCCAGCAGATATTGCAGGCTCTCCAGATACACCCTCTTTACCCGCTCCCCTTGCAGCAGCCGAACCAGGGCCAGCATCAAAAACACATAGATGGCTGCGTCGATGTAGGCCTGGTAGATGCCCAGGGAGCAGAAGTAGAAAAGCACGGACCAGCAAATCCCGTGCCGCAGCCGCAGGGCCACCCAAACGCCTCCCAGCGCCAGCAGCAGGGAGAGCATGTAGGCGTCGGAATCGTGGAAATAGGTGGCGTTCATCAGGGAAAAGGTGACATTGGTGGAAAGCAGGCCGCAGGTCAGGGCCAGAAAGTTTTTCCGGCGAATTTCCATAATGTCGGAAAGCAGATAAATGGCCAGAGACAGGTAGACCAGGGACAAAAAGCCGTTGATGACCGGCAGGGCGAAATTGCCCCGGAGCATCCGGTACACCGGCCGGAGGAATCTTCCCACGGCGATGTTGATGTCCGGACTTTCCTCGTAGATGGAAAACAGGCTGTCGTGGGAGAAGTTCCCGTTAAAATAGCAGAAGCCGTGGGCCACCAGGCCGAAAGCGAAGACCCAGAGGAAGATGAATTTCAGTTTTTTCAGGTCCACCCCGGGGCGGAGCGCTTGGTTCTTGTTGGTCATATAAAATGCTCCTTGGATGTTTTGATTAGCTTGCGGGAATGATGGGATGAGAGAGCTTGACAACCATAATCCCATCAATCATGCGAACACTGCCGGGCTCCGGGAACAGGGGCATTTCCAGCATTTCTTCCGAAACCGACACCCGCCACTGGTCCACCCCATCGCCAAAAACGGCGGGATAGCCCAAATAGTAGCTTATGTAGGTTTGGGGGATGGGATAGTAGGTGGGCGTGAGACTGCACCACAGGCCGGTGGCACCGTAGTCGAAGCCCTCCCGTTTTACATTCAGCGGGGATTCGGTGGTGGCACCCACAAGAACGATGGGAGTTTCTCCCAGAACATAGCCGTCGGTTTGCTCCATTTGATTGATGATGCGAGTGAATACCGACAGGGTCTGCTGGCTTTCCAGCTCTTTTTTCAGGTAGATGGTGTTGGAATAAAGGCAGCTGTCAAACACCAGAATGCCCAGCAGAATGCTGCAGCCAAGCTGCACGGCCCTGGCAGAGCGGGCAGGATTTGGCAGCTGCAGACATTGCTCTGCCAGGACAATTGCTGCCAGATAGGTGAAAAAGGAAGCGTAAATGGTGATATGGTGATAACTGCCGGAGAGAAGAACGGTTGCATTCATCCCCAGAGGGATAGCAGCCAGAATCCCGAGGATTCCCAGCCAGCCCGCCGGACGCACATGGTTTCGCTTTCCCAGGACAACCAGGGAATATGCCAGCACGGGAATGAGCAAAATGTTGAGCAGGCGAATCATCCCGGGAGAATTCCCTCTTGGCTGTAGGAACCAGCTCAATCCGGCTTCCAGGGTGACGCGAAGCTGCTGGAGTAGACCGGCCAAGCCCATTTGGGCCACTACTGTTACTGTGTTGTAGCCCTGGTCTTCGTCGATTCCCGTGACCCAGAGAACCACCAAATGTCCCACAAAGTACAGCACCATTCCGCCGGCGATGGACAGCATCCGCAGAAAGGTCATGGCATAAACCTGCCGCACCCGGGTTCCTTTCAGCAGCTCCATCAGCGCCAGAAACAGCCACAGGTAAATTATCACGTTGATATATGCCTGGTAAATGCCCAGAGAAACCGTGTAGAACGGAATAGAGAGCAGCGCACCCCAGGGAAGCTTCACCGCGACCCAGGCACCCAGCACCGCCATCAGCAGGGCAAAGCCGTAGGCATCCGCATCGTGGAGGTAGGTGGCGTTCATCAGGGAGACGGTGCTGTTGACTGTGAGAATGCCGCAGGCAAGGATGAGCAGGACCTTTTTCCGGATGGGAAGCAAATCCGTCAGCAGGTAGACAGCCAGGGACAAAAAGACGAGAAACAGGAAGCCGTTAATCACCGGCAGGGTGAAATTCCCCCGAATCAGCCGGTAGATCGCCCGGCAGTAGCGGCCTGCGGCAATCATTGCGTAGGGGCCTGGTTCGTAAATGGAGCGTAGACTGTCGTGGGAGAAATTTCCGTTGAAATAGCAGAAGCCGTGGGCCACCAGGCCGAAGGCGAAGACCCAGAGGAAGATGAATTTCAGACGCTTCAGGTCCACCCCGGGGCGGAGCGCTTGGTTCTCGTTGGTCATATAAAATGCTCCTTGGATGTTTTGATCGGTGCAAAACCGCTTGTAAATCGCGGTAAATTGGTGTTTGCGGGGACGTTTCGTAGGGAATGCATTCATGCATTCCGAAAGGTCCATGAACCACCAGGGTTCGACGAATCGAAAAACGATGGTTTTTGCGTAGGGAATGCATTCATGCATTCCGCCCCCTTATTGTTTCGAATTGGTGGATTGAATGGGGAAACATGCGAAAACGCGCGTGAAATACCATCCAACGAACTACGGAGGTTCACCGACCTTTCGGAACGGATAAATCCGTTCCCTACGAAGCATCCTGACAAATTCCAATTTGTGTCATTACGCTCCGTCTTCTTCGATGTAGGGCTGGGAGAATTTCACCACCATGGTGCCCTCCACCATTTGAATGCTGCCCTGCTCCGGGAATAGGGGCATGTCCAGCACCAGCTGGTTGTGCTCCATCTTCCACTGGAGATTGTTGTCGGCCAAAACGGCGGGATAGCCCAGATAATAGCTGATGTATTTCCGGTGGGTGTTCAGATAGGTGGTGCTGTAGTTGGTGTAGAGGCCCAGACCGTTCACCGGGAAGCCCTCCCGCTCCTTGCTCAGGGGGGAGTCGGACAGGCTGCCGATGATGGCCACCGGGGTCTCGCTTACCACATAGCCCGGAGTCTGCTCCATCCGCTCCAGCACCCGGGTGAACACCGACAAGGTGGCGTCGGCCTCCAGCTGCTTTTTCAGATAGGCGGTGTTGGAATACAGGCAGTTGTCAAAGAGCATCAGCCCCGTGAGACAGAAGGCGGCAGCCTGAGCTCCCAGCTTCCGGCGATGGGAAAGGGGCAATTGGAGGTACCGCTCTGCCAGGGCGAACACCAGCGGATAGGAGAGAAAGAACGGGAAAATGGTGACGCTGTGGGATACGCCGGACAGCAGAGCCACCGCGTTCATGCCAAAAGGCATGGCAATCAGGATACCCAGGATGCCCAGCCAGCTGGCCTTTTTCAGTTTTTCCTGCCGGCCCAGGGCCACCAGGGAAACCACTGCCAGGGCCAGCAGCAGAACATTGACCAGTCCCACCAGCCATTCCCGGTAGCTGCTGGGCTCCAGGAACCACAATGCCTCCGCCCGGAGCATGTAATACAGCCGGGAGACAAGGTCCCAAAGCCCGCCCTTGGTCACATCGGTGATGGTGTTGTAGGCGCTGTTTTCCGGAATGCCGGTGATTTTCAGAACAAGAACATGGCCGATGTAGTAGAGCACCATGGCGGCGGCGATGGCCAGCATTCTTTGAATGGTTTTGATGTAAACCTGCTTCACGGAATCCCCCCGGAGCAGTGCCAGCAGGGCCAGCATCAGAAACAGATAGATGGCGCAGTTGATGTAGGCCTGGTAGATGCCCAGGGAGACAAAGAAGAAGCCGACGGAAATCAGCAGTCCTCTTTTTTGGTTTACCGCCGTCCACACCCCCAGCACCACCATCACCAGGGCGAAGCCGTAGGCATCCGCATCGTGGAGGAAGGTGGCGTTCATCAAGGACATGGTGCTGTTGGTGATGAGCACGCCGCAGGTGAGCAGCACCAGGGCCTTGCTGCGAATGCCCAGCAGCCCGGTGATCACATAGGCAGAAAGGGTCATGAACGCCAGCTCCAAAAAGCCGTTGAAGGCGGGCAGGGTGAAATTGCCTCGAATCAGCCGGTACACCGGCCTGAGATACCGGCCCATGCCCACCATGGAGTCGGGGCTTTCCTCATAGAGGTCCCAGAGGATGTCATGGGAGAAATTGGCGTTGAAAAAGCAGTAGCCGTGGGCCACCAGGCCAAAGCAGAAAATGCACAGGGCGATCCATTTGAGCCTTTCCAGGTCCAGCCGGTTTTTCAGGCGACAGGTTGATTCACACATAGTTGTACCTCGTTTTCTTGGATGTTCAGCAGATTTCCGCCTCGTGGAAGGGCTGGGAGAATTTCACCACCAGCACATCCTCCACCATGAGCACGCTGCCCTCTGCGGGGAATTCCGGCATTTGCTGCACGGTCTGGGTTTCCTCCAGCTCCAGCAGCCTGGGCCCCCGGAGGAACACCGCCGGATAGCCCAGATAGTAGTTGACGTATTTCTCGTAGGTTTCAAAATAGGTGGTGGCATAGCTGTAGCCCATGCCGTTGGCGGGGCTGGGCATGCCCTCCCGCTCCGTCTGCAGCCCGGACAGCCTGAGCCGCCCCACAATGGCAATGGGGGTCTCGTTTACCACATAGCCCGGGGTCTGCTCCATCCGGTCAATGAGCCGGGTGAACAGCGACAAGGTGGCGTCCGACACCATTTCCTTTTCCAGGTAGATTTCCTGAGCGTAGATGCAGCTGTCAAACAGCAGCACCGCCGCCAGAATGCCGCAGAGCCCCCGGGCAAGGTGGCTGCTTTTTACGGAGAGCTTCCATCTGGGGCAGCGCTCCGCCAGGGCAAAGACCAGCAGGTAGGAAAGGAAGAAAGAATAGATGGTGAGGGCGTGGTACAGGTTGGACAGCAGGGTGATGGCGTTCATGCCAAAGGGAATGGCAGCCACAATGCCTGCTGCCGCCCAGCACACCCCTTTGCCCCGCTTGTCCTGCCGCAGCTTTCCAATGATCAGCCAGGCGGCCAGCAGGACAAAGACCACATTCACCCCGAAGATCAGCCGGTTGAGCCTTGCCTCGGGGGAGTAGAACCACACCGCCTCCGCCCGGAAGAAATTCACGGCCCGCTCCCATAGGCTCTTGAAATCCAGCTCCGACAGGGAATAAACGGTGTTGTAGCCCCGGTTGGCCCGGATGCCGGTGATGGCCGGCACCAGCTTGGTGGCGAGAAAATACAAAACCATGGCTGCGGCCACCTCCAGCAGCCGCCGGAGGGCTTGGCCATAGACCTTTTTCACCCCGGCTCCGTCCAGCAGCGCCAGCAGGGCCAGCATCAAAATCAGATAGATGGCGCAGTCAATGTAGGCCTGGTAGATGCCCAGAGAGCAGAAATACAGCAGGGTGGACAGCCAGAACCGCCCCTTTCCCTCCCGACTCAGCCAGACGCCCAAAACCGCCAGCACCAGGGCCAGGGCATAGGCGTCCGCGTCGTGGAGAAAGGTGGCGTTGGTTAGCGCCACGGTGGTGTTGCCCACCAGGATGCCGCAGGAGAGCACGGTGAGCCCCTTGCTGCGGATGTCCAGGATATCCAGAATAAAGTAGGCTGCCAGAGTAAGAAACACCAGGCTGAGAAAGCCGTTGATCACCGGCAGGGTGAAATTGCCCCGAATCAGCCGGTACACCGGCCGGAGGAATCGGCCCACGGAGATCATCAGCTCCGGGCTCTCCTCATAGAGGGAGTATAGGCTGTCGTGGGACAAATTCCCATTCAGATAGCAGTAGCCGTGGAATACCAGCCCAAAGGCAAATACCCACACCGCGATGAAGCGCAGCCGTTTGATTTGGGCCTCCCGGGTCACGGCGCTGTCTCCTCTTCCGGATTGAATACATATTTATCCAGCCGCCGGAAGGCCTCCTCCACCCGGGACAGGGGCAGAGCCAGGTTGATGCGGACATGGCAGGGCCCGTGGAAGGCCCGTCCGTCCTGGAAGGCCACGCCCACCGCCCAGGCGGCCTGCTCCACATCGTCGATGGTTTTGCCATGCTTTTTGCACCAGTCGGTGCAGTCGGCAAAGAGCATGTAGGTGCCCTGGGGACGGCTGACCTTTACGCCCTCAAAGTGCTCGGCAATATACCGGCATGCAAAGTCCACGTTGCCGGTGAGTACCTGTCGCAGCTCCGTCAGCCATTCATAGCCCTCGTCCTGGTAGGCGCCGATGAGGGCGTACATGGACATGACGTTGGGCTCGTTGTAGTGGCAGAGCCCGGCCTCCTTCTGCACCCGGTCCCGGAGCCAGGAATTGTAGATGACGCTGTAGCTGCCCACCAGGCCCGCCAGATTAAAGGTTTTGCTGGGGGCGTACATGGCCACGGTCCGCATTTTGGCGTCCTGGCTCACGGTCTGGGTGGGGATGTGCTTATAGCCCTCCAGGATCAGGTCGGACCAGATTTCGTCGGAGATGACGTAGACATCGTGCTTTTGGAACAGCTCCATGGCCTGCTCCAGCTCCCAGCGCTCCCACACCCGGCCGCAGGGGTTGTGGGGGGAGCAGAGAATGGCGGCGTGGATCTTGTTCTGGACGATCTTTTCCTCCATGTCCGCATAGTCCATCCGCCACACGCCCTCTGCGTCCTGCCGGAGAGGGGAGTGGACGATGTTGTAGCCATTGTCCCCAAGGGCGTGGGTGAAGCCCACATAGGTGGGAGCGTGGACCAGCACATTGTCTCCTTTGGAGCACAGCACATTCAAGGCGCTGACCACCCCGCCCAGCACACCGTTGGCATAGCTGATGTACTCCGGCTTTAAATCCACATTGTGATGGGTTTTGTGCCAGCGGAGGATTCCGTCATAATACTCCTGCCGCAGGGAAAAATAGCCGAAGGCCGGGTGCTGGGCACGGCGAATCATGGCATCCACCACCGTGGGCACCGTGGCGAAATTCATGTCCGCCACCCACATGGGAATCAGGTCGAAGCCGGGCTTGCTGGGCATTTGGGGCGGCTGCTCCATGGCAATGGCATCCATTCCCCGCCGGTCCATAATGGTGGTAAAATCGTATTTCATAGGGATCCTCCAATTTGATGTTTCAAAATGTGCTTATCGGCTTTAAGCAGCTTAGGGGGCGTTTACCGAATTTTCGTAGGGAATGCATTCATGCATTCCGTCCTGGTCGCAAATCACCGGGCGTTATTGAATCGATAAAATGTTGTGTTTTGCGATTCGTCGAACCCTGGTGGTTCATGAACCTTTCGGAACGCATGAATGCGTTCCGAACACAACGGAACAAATACCGTTCATTCACGAAAGAACAATAAAGCTGCGTAAAGCCGACAGCCTGAAGCCTGCAACAGCTGTGCAGCACGGGAGACTGAAAAAAGAAAGACATACAAAGCTATTATAGAGTCTTCCGGGGAAAAATGCAAGGCCCTGGTGCTTTGGAATGAAAAACTGAAAAAAAGAATTGCAATGCGGCCCGGTACTTGGTATACTTAGATATCATGGGAGAAATTGGGATAACGCCAGATACATCACCTTGGAGGGATAGAGAATGACTGTAACCAACCTTGTGGAGCTGCTGGGCGGCCTGGGTGCGTTCCTGTTCGGCATGAAGTACATGGGCGACGGCCTGGAGCTGGCAGCTGGCTCAAAGATGAAGGATTTGCTGGAAAAGCTTACCAGAAACCGCTTTTTGGGCTTTTTGCTGGGCGTGTTTGTCACCGTTGTGATTCAGTCGTCCTCCGCTACCACCGTGATGGTCATGGGCTTTATCAACGCCGGCATCATGGACCTGGCTCAGGCCACCGGCGTCATCTTCGGTGCCAACATCGGTACCACCATCACCAGCATTCTCATCGCCCTGGATGTGTCCGGCATTGCTCCTTTCTGCATCTGCGTGGGCGCCTTTATGATGCTCTATTCCAAAAAGGCCAAGGTCAAGCACATCGGTCAGGTCATTCTGGGCTTTGGCCTTCTGTTCCAGGGCCTGCACACCATGAGCGGCGCCATGAAGCCCCTGGGCCAGGTGGCTTGGTTCCAGAATTTTATCGCCGGTGCCAAGAGCCCCATTCTGGGCATCCTGGTGGGTGCGCTGATTTGTGCGGTGATTCAGTCCTCCTCTGCTGCCGTGGGTATTCTGCAGGCCCTGGCGCTCCAGGGACTGATGCCGCTGCACTTTGCCTCTTATCTCATCTGCGGCATCAACATCGGCTCCGCCATGCCCACCATCCTGGCCTCCATGAGCGCCCGGAACAATGCCAAGCGGGCCGCCATGATTTATCTGATCTACAACGTGGTGGGCGGCGTGATCATGACCCTGGTCACCATGTTCCTGCCCTATACCGAGCTGGTGGAGCGGCTGATCCCGGACCCCATGTTCCAGGTGTCGGTGGTGCACATCCTCTTCAAGGTGGTTTCTGCGGTCATCCTGCTGCCCTGCACCAATCTGGTGGTAAAGCTCACCTATAAGCTGATTCCCAAGCAGAAGCACGAGGATGCCGCCCGGCTGGAATTCATCGACGTGAATCTGGTGGGCAACCCCAGCGTTTCCCTGTTGCAGATCCGCAGCGAGGTGGACCGGATGAGCAAGCTGGTGGGGGAGAACATCAGCCTGGCCATGGATGGGGTGCTGAACAATCAGGTCCGCAACGCCCAGACCATTACGGAAAACGAATCCGTCATCGATTACCTCACCGATGCCATCAGTGACTATCTGGTGAAATTCAATGTCCATGAGCTGTCCACCCAGGAGGCCATGTATGTCAACCGGGTCTACCAGGCACTGAACGACCTGGAGCGCATCGGCGACTATGCCGAGCATCTGCTCCATGTGAATGAGCGCAGCACCGAAAAGAATGTGGCCTATTCCGAGGTGGCCAGGAATGAAGCCCTGGAGCTCTACGACAATGTGAAAGAGCTTTACTCCAACGCCACCGCCCGGTTTTACAGCCAGAACATCAGCATCGACGAATTGAAGCATCTGGCCCGGCTGGAGCGGGAAAACCGGAAAAAGGCCAAGCAGGCCCAGCAGAACCACATGGACCGGCTCCGGGCGGGGGAGTGCTCTGCCGAGGCGGGCATCATGTTCGGCGAGGTGCTCAACAGCCTGAACCGAATCGGCGGCCACTCCATCAACATCGCGGAGGCTGCCGTGGTCCAGCAGAGCGGAAAAATGTTCTGAAAACAATCCTACAGCCCCCCTTTGCACAAAGGGGGGCTGTGACTTCAATCTGTCAAACCAAGCTACAGTAAGAAAGGAAGCGATCATGATGGCGGAATATGAGCTGGTGCGGGAGATCAAGAACCTGTGCCGAAACAATCAGATGCGGGATGTGTTTTTTGAGGAGGTGACCTGCGATGACCCGGCGGAATATGTGAAAACCGTCCTCAAGGGGACCGACATCCAGATTACCGCCCAGGGCAGCGGCGACAGTGTCACCATCCACGCCGTATGCGACGGCTTGATTCAAAAATTCGTGTTTACCAAAATCTGACCCGTCGGACAGCCCCTCAGGCGTGAATCCGGTGGAGCTTGGGGGCCCAATAGGCTTTTCCGTAGATGAGGATTTCCCCCAGCAGCACCACGGGGAGGGCGGCAAGAATATCCACCACGGAGTGCTGCTTCACAAAGGCGGTGGACAGGCACACCAGAATGGAGAAGACGGTGACAAACAGCTTAAGAGGCTTACTCAGGTTTTCGTCCTTTACCATTACGCTGACAATGGCCAGGGAATAGGCCACATGGAGCGACGGGCAGACCCCGGTGTTGGTATCGAAGGTGTAAATCAGGCCCAGCACCCAGGTGAAGAAATTCTCCCGGGGGAAGACCTCCGGCCGCAGGTCCTGGCGGCTGGGGAAGAAGATGTAGCAGGCCATGGCAACCATCTGGGTGACGAAGATGTAAAGGTCCAGCTGCCGGAACCGCTTCACGTCATAGAGGAAATAGTACAGAAGACTTCCGAACACCAGCACGTACCAGCCCACATAGAAAATCAGGAAAAACTCATTAAATGGGATGATATCGTCTAAAAAGCAGTGGACGACATGGCATTTTTCCGCCGGGATCAGATTTTCCGTCAAAAAATACAGGGCGAAATAGATCAGCCATGTAAACCACAGCTTCACATGGGCAAATTGGGGCTCCCCCATCCGGGAGAGGCGGAACTGCCGATAGTCAACCATCAGTCTTTTCAACTTCATACACCTCGCAGGGCAGATTTTTGGGATATTGCTTGGAAGAAATGTTCCGGTAGGGAATGACGGTGTGCAGGGGCTGGGCACAGGCCATGGAAGTGATGGAATCCATCAGCGCCTGCTTGATGCGCCGGCGCTCCGCATCCTTGGGGGCATCCGGGTCGAAGACAATGCCCTGGCCGAAGACGATCTTTTTCAGCTTGGGGGCCAGGTACATGGGCACGAAAGAAAGCCGCTTGCCGGTTTTGTTGTAGTACATCCGGGCCAGGTCGATGAACCGGTCCTGAAAATCGTAGAGGATGTTGTTATATTCTCTCCGGCATTCGGGGAAAATCACCAGATGGAAGCCGCCCTGGAGCTTTTCCAGGGAGCGGCGGAAGGTGGTCAGGCAGCGGCTGTCGTGGTAGACGGGGATGGTCCTGGCGTGGGTCATGATGTACACCGCGGGATATTTGATCAGCCGGCTTGCCAGACGGAAAAACCACTGGGTATTCTTGGGCTTGTCGGACCAGAAGTCCTCAAAGGCATAGTCAGAGACCTCATTTTTGTCCATCATCTGCCAGGCACACCAGGTGTAGTGGGGAAAGGGCAGGCGCTCCTCGGTGATGATGGGCCCGTGAATCTGGGCATGGTTGCCCACGACAATGCAGGGCTCCTCCGGCAGATTGGAAAGGCCCTCCAGCTCCATGGCGGGATAGACCAGGTCCACCGCCCGGCGGATGATTTTGCAAAGCAGCGGCTCTTCGATGTGCTCCATGGCCGAAGCCTCCTTTCACCTTTTTCCTTATTCTGCCATGGATTTCTAAACCGAAACGAAACTCTACCTATCATAGCACAGCTTGAAAAAAAGAAAAGCTTTTTCCTCCGACATTTTTCTGCCGTTTGTGATTGGGTTCACGCGGCCGTGGGGAAATGGGCGTTTGCAGGGATGTTTCGTAGGGAATGCATTCATGCATTCCGCTTAAGGTTTGTTTTCAAATCGGTAAGCTGAATGGGTAAACGCCCCCCAAATGCATTACAATTACCATCCAACGAACCATTCCAATGAAGCAATCTTTCGGAACGCATGAATGCGTTCCCTACGCACACGTTGGAACGTATCCCGTTGGGCGAAGCCTGCAAATTCCCATTTCCTTGCACAACTGTTTTAGGTCAATGGCAAAATCCTGTATAATTCGCTGTAATTCTTCCTGATTCCCTGGAAATTTCTGAGTAATGCGGAAATTCTTTTTCGTTCCCCATACTTTCCCTTGACAAATCCTTTGAAATACATTAATTTATATATGTACGAAACTATACGAAACTTTCCGGAACAGACGGTCCGGTGCCGCCGGGCCGGGAAGCTGCCATTTTATTTTGACAAGAAACTGAGGTAATTTTTCATGAGAAGCAGCGGTATTCTGATGCACATAACCAGCCTGCCTGGCAAATACGGCGTGGGCACCATGGGCGAGCAGGCTTACAAGTTTGTGGATTTCCTGAAAAAGGCCGGTCAGAGCAACTGGCAGATTCTGCCCCTGACTCCCACCGGCTTCGGCGATTCCCCCTATCAGTCCTGCTCCACTTTTGCGGGCAACCACTACCTCATCGACCTGGATGCCCTGGTGAAGCAGGGGCTGCTCAAGCAGGAGGAGCTGGACGGCATCCGCTGGAATGTCACCGAGGAAAAGGCGGACTTCGGTCTGCTGTACAACAGCCGGCTCAAGGTGCTGCGTCTGGCCTTCGGGCGGTTCACCCCGGATGCAGGCTACGAGGCCTTCTGCACCGAAAACGGCAGCTGGCTTCCGGATTTTGCCCTGTTCATGGCCCTGAAAAACAAATTCGGCGGCAAGCCCTGGTATCAGTGGGAGGAAAAGCTGAAATTCCGGGACCCCGACGCCATCTGGGCCGCCCGGGGAGAGCTGAAAGAGGAAATCAGCTTCTATAGCTTTGTCCAGTACCTGTTCTTCCAGCAGTGGAATGCCCTGCATGAATACGCCAACCAGAACGGCATCTCCATCATCGGTGATGTGCCCATCTACGTGCCCCGGGATTCCGTGGAGGCCTGGAGCAGCCCGGAGCTGTTCCAGATGGACGAGAAGCTGGACCCCAAGGCCGTGGCCGGGTGCCCGCCGGATGCCTTCTCTGCCGACGGTCAGCTCTGGGGCAACCCCCTGTACCGTTGGGATGTGCTGGCCGCTGACGGCTACAGCTGGTGGATTCGCCGGCTGGAGGCTGCGGGCAAGCTCTATGATGTGGTGCGGATGGACCATTTCCGGGCCTTTGCGGGCTACTGGTCCGTACCCTTTGGGGATGAGACTGCAAGGGGCGGCCAGTGGATCACCGGACCGGGGATGGACTTTATCTCCGCCGTGAAAAAGGCCCTGCCGGAGCTAAAGCTCATCGCCGAGGATTTGGGTTACCTGACCCAGGATGTGCTGGACCTGCGGGATGCCTCCGGCTATCCCGGCATGAAGGTGCTGCAGTTCGCCTTTGATTCCAGAGAGCCCTCCGACTACCTGCCCCACACCTACACCGCCTGCTCCGTGTGCTACACCGGTACCCACGACAACATGACCACCCGGCAGTGGCTGGAAAGCGGCACCCCCGAGATGCAGAAATACGCCACGGAATATATGCGCCTGAGCCAGGAAGAGGGCATGGTCTGGGGTGTCATCCGCACCGCCATGAGCAGCGTTTCCGATACCTGCGTGGTGCCCCTCCAGGATTACCTGGATTTGGGAGCCGAGGCCAGAATGAATTTCCCCGGAACCACAAATTCCAACTGGACATGGCGGGCAAAAGATGGTATGATAACAGACAACCTGGCTGAGAAGATTCACCATCTCACCACCCTGTATGCCCGCCTGGGCAATCAGGAGCCCAAGAAGCCCGCTGCCGAGAAGGCGGAATGACAAATACAATCCCGTAGGGAACAAATGATAAATCCCAGTGAATATCGCTTTGAAAGATTGGAGAAGAAAAATGAGCTATAACTGCATGAACATTCTCAAATGGACGGAGTCCCAGCTGAAGTACACCTACGACGTGTCCTTGCAGGAGGCCACCCCCCAGGAGCTCCACGAGGCCCTGGGTCAGGCGGTGATGATGTCCATTGCCGACAATTGGAGCAACAGCAAGCGGGCCCGTCTCCATGAGCGGAAGGCCTACTACATCTCCGCCGAGTATCTCATTGGCCGCCTGGTGTACTCCAACCTCTACAACCTGGGCATCCTGGACGAGATGAAGCAGCTCTTCGCCTCCCGGGGCGTGGACCTGGCGGTGCTGGAGGATATCGAGGATGCCGCCCTGGGCAACGGCGGTCTGGGCCGTCTGGCTGCCTGCTTCCTGGACTCCGCCGCTTCCATCAACATCCCTCTGTCCGGCTACGGCCTGCGGTATAAATACGGCCTGTTCAAGCAGAGCTTCGACGCCGAGGGCAGCCAGAAAGAGGCCGCCGACGACTGGAGCAAGTACGGCGACCCCTGGTCCTATCGCCGGTATAACCACACCGTCAAGGTGAAATTCCCCGACCATACTGTGCTGGCCGTGCCCTACGACGTGCCCGTCATCGGCTACGGCACCAATAACATCAACACCCTGCGGCTGTGGCAGTGCGAGCCCGAGACCCCCCTGGACTTCAGCGCCTTCAACGACCAGGATTACCTCCGGGCTCTGGCGGAGAAGAACAAGGCCGAGGACATCACCCGGGTGCTGTACCCCAACGACTCCACCTGGGAGGGCAAGCGGCTTCGCATCAAGCAGCAGTATGTGCTGTCCTCCGCTTCCCTGCAGGATATGCTGCGAACCTTTAAGGTGGCCCACGGCAGCGACCTGTCCCACTTTGCCGACTTCTATGCCGTGCAGCTGAACGATACCCATCCCGCCATGTCCATCCCCGAGCTCATCCGTCTGCTGATGCTGGAGGGCATGGACTTCGAGCAGAGCTTCTCCATCGCCCAGCGCACCTTCTCCTACACCAACCACACCGTCATGAGCGAGGCCCTGGAAAAGTGGCCCCTGGATCTGCTCCGCAGCGTGGTGCCCGAGATCGTGGACATCATCCTCCGCATTGATGAGCGGCTGAAGAAAGAGAATCCGGGCCTGTTCATCGTGAAGGACAACACCGCCCATATGGCCAACCTCAGCATCTACGTGGGCTCCTATGTCAACGGCGTGGCCGCCATCCACACCCAGATTCTGAAGGATGACTGCTTCAAGGACTGGTACCACATGTTCCCCCAGCGGTTCCAGAACAAGACCAACGGTGTCACCCCCCGGCGCTGGCTGGGCCTGTGCAATCCGGAGCTGACCCAGCTGATCAAGTATCGGGTGGGCGGCGACTTCCTGAAGGACATGGACAAGCTGGCAAAGCTCAAGCCTATGATCGACGACGATATGGTCCGCCAGTTCAACGCCGTGAAGCGCACCAAGAAAGAGCAGCTGTGCAAGATCATCGCCGAAAAAGAGGATGTGCAGCTGAACCCTGATTTCATTTTCGATGTGCAGGTGAAGCGGCTGCATGAGTACAAGCGGCAGCTGATGAACGCCCTGTCCATTGCGGATATCTACTTCCGGCTGAAAAACGGCGAGCTGCCCGATTTCCAGCCCACCGCCTTTATCTTCGGCGCCAAGTCCGCCCCCGGCTACGCCCGGGCCAAGGCCATCATCCGCTATATCAACCGGCTGGCCCGAATGATCAACAACGATCCTGCCGTGGCGGATAAGCTGAAGGTGGTCTTCGTTCAGAACTACAACTGCTCCTACGCCGAGCATATCATCCCCGCCGCCGATATCTCCGAGCAGATTTCTCCTGCGGGCACCGAGGCCTCCGGCACCGGCAACATGAAGCTGATGCTGAACGGCGCCGTGACCCTGGGCACCCTGGACGGCGCCAATGTGGAGATCGCTCAGGAGGCCGGCATGGAGAACGAGTATATCTTCGGTCACACCGTGGAGCAGATCAACGCCTGCAAGGACAGCTATGTGGCCCGGGATATCTACAACAGCAATCCCTACCTGCACCGGGCCATCGACACCCTGGTGGACGGCACCGTGCCCACCGACGATGCCCAGCGGGAGCTGTACCATGCCCTGCTGGACGGTGCCTCCTGGCATAAGCCCGACCACTACTTTGTCCTGCTGGATTACGCCTCCTATATCGACACCAAGCTGAAGGTCAACGCTGACTACGCCGACCGGCTGAGCTTTGGCCGTAAGTGCCTGATGAACATCGCCAGCGGCGCCAAGTTCTCCTCCGACCGGACCATCCGTCAGTACGCCGAGGAAATCTGGCACATCCAGCCCACTCAGTATTAATCAAAGCTTTCCGGGCCGCCCCTGCTTGCAAGGGACGGCCCGGCTGTGTATGTTCGTGCAATAAATTGTGCTTTCGTTAACGAACAATTCGTAGGGAATGCATTTATGCATTCCGTCTGGGTAATGGTTTTGCGCCGGTGCCTTGAATGAGAAAATGTTGATTCTTTTCGTAGGGAACGGATTTATCCGTTCCGACCGCGAAGCGGAATTACCGCACCCAATTATTTGAAAAAGGGTCAAGTTATCCGAATATCCAGCCGAATTCATAATAAAAACATCCGCAAAAGCGGCTTCGCCGACGGAATGAGCAAGCCCATTCCCAAGGGTGTGTACGGACCATTCCCCGTTCAACGAACCATGGATGTTCATCAGCCTTTTGGAACGGATAAATCCGTTCCCTACGCAAAACACAACATTTTTCGATTCAATAACCCCTGGGGACTTGCGACCAGGGCGGAATGCATAAATGCATTCCCTACGAAAATTCGGTAAACGCTCCTTTCGGTATTATGCGGATGTCTCGTCAGAAACGTGACACGGTGTTGGCTGATATGGATGGAACGGCTCTGTTTCTGCACGTTTCTGGTATATATTAACAAATTTCTAAGATTTCTTTTGACAAATACGATACGGCCCTTTATAATGTAAGATGACTACCCGAAAACCAGCCACCGAATACTTTACAAAAAGGACGGAACGCAATATGTATAAAATCGTTCGTAAAAAGGAACTGAACTCTGCGGTTACCATGATGGACATCGAAGCGCCTTTCGTGGCCAAAAAGGCAAAGGCCGGTCAGTTTATCATCTTCCGCGTGGATGAGCAGGGCGAGCGGGTGCCTCTGACCATCGCCGGCTGCGACCGGGAAAAGGGCACCGTGACCATCATCTTTCAGAAGGTGGGCTTCTCCACCAACGCCCTGGGCGCTCTGAACGAGGGCGACTACATCCGGGATTTTGTGGGCCCCCTGGGTCGTCCCACCGATGTGGAAAACAAGAAGCGGGTCTGTGTGGTTGGCGGCGGCGTGGGCTGCGCCATTGCCCTGCCTGCTGCCAAGGCCTTTCTGGAGGCTGGCGCCATTGTGGACGTGATCATCGGCTTCCGCTCCAAGGATATCGTCATCCTGGAGGAGGAGTTTAAGGCCGCCTCCACCAACCTGTACCTGATGACCGACGACGGCTCCTACGGCGAAAAGGGCTTCGGCACCGTGAAGCTGCAGCAGCTGCTGGAAAGCGGCATCCAGTACGACGAGGTGCTGGCCATCGGACCTGTTCCCATGATGAAATTCGTGTGCAAGACCACTGAGCCCTTTGGCGTGCACACCGTGGTGTCCCTGAACCCCATCATGGTGGACGGCACCGGCATGTGTGGCGGCTGCCGGGTCACCGTGGGCGGCGAGACCAAGTTCGCCTGCGTGGACGGCCCCGAGTTCGACGGTCACAAGGTGGATTTTGCCGAGCTCATGAGCCGCAACGGCATCTACCGGGACCGGGAGGCAGAGGTCAGTAAGGACCATGTCTGCCGCATAGAAGCCATGGGCAAGGCCCTGATCAAATAAGGAGGATACGGAAATGGCGAATATGACTCTCACCAAAACGCCCATGCCCGAGCAGGAGCCCCAGGTTCGGGCCCGGAACTTCAAAGAGGTTGCCCTGGGCTACACCCCCGAAATGGCCATGGAAGAGGCCGGACGCTGCTTGAACTGCAAGAATCCCAAGTGCGTGGAAGGCTGCCCTGTGAATGTGCGGATTCCCGAATTCATCTCCAAGGTGGCCGAGGGCGACTTCAAGGCCGCCTATGAGATCATCACCTCCACCAATGCCCTGCCCGCCCTCAGCGGCCGTGTCTGCCCCCAGGAGACCCAGTGCGAAGCCCGCTGCGTCCGGGGCATCAAGGGGGAACCCGTGGCCATCGGACGGCTGGAGCGGTTCGTGGCCGACTGGTACCGGGAAAATGTGAACGCCATGCCTGAGAAGACCCAGTCCAACGGCAAAAAGGTGGCGGTGGTGGGTTCCGGCCCTGCCGGTTTGACCTGCGCCTCCGACCTGGCCAAGAAAGGCTACCAGGTCACCCTGTTCGAGGCCCTGCATACCGCCGGCGGCGTGCTGGTCTATGGCATCCCTGAGTTCCGTCTGCCCAAGGCCATCGTGGCCAACGAGGTGAGCAAGCTGGAAGCCCAGGGCGTTGAGATCATGACCAACATGGTCATCGGCCGGGTGCTCACCATCGACGAGCTGTTCGAGATGGGCTATCAGGCGGTGTTCGTCGGTTCCGGCGCCGGTCTGCCCATGTTCATGAACATCCCCGGCGAGTCCCTCAAGGGCGTGCTCTCCGCCAACGAATATCTGACCCGTACCAACCTGATGAAGGCCTACGACGAAAATTCCGACACGCCCATCATCCAGTCCAAGGCGGTGGCCGTGGTGGGCGGCGGCAACGTGGCCATGGACGGCGCCCGCTGCGCCATGCGTCTGGGCGCGGAGCATGTATACATCGTCTACCGCCGGGGTGAGGCCGAAATGCCCGCCCGGAAAGAGGAGCAGCACCACGCCAAGGAAGAGGGTATTGAGTTCAAGACCCTGTGCAACCCCGTGGAGATCATCGGCGACGAGAATGGCCGGGTCTGCGGCATGAAGTGCATCCGCATGGAGCTGGGTGAGCCCGATGCCTCCGGACGCCGCCGTCCTGTGGAGGTTCCCGGCAGCGAGTTCGTGCTGGATGTGGACACCGTGATCATGGCCCTGGGCACCAGCCCCAACCCCCTGATTCGCTCCACCACCCCCGGCCTGGATACCAACCGCAAGGGCTGCCTGATCGTGGACGAGCAGGTGATGACCACCCGTGAGGGCGTCTTCGCCGGCGGCGACGCAGTCACTGGCGCTGCCACCGTCATCCTGGCTATGGGCGCCGGTAAGAAGGGCGCTGCGGCCATCGATGCCTACCTGAGCAAATAATCTATTTTCCCCCTGCCCCATCAAATCGGGCAGGGGGATTGTCGTTTTCAGGCGAAGTAAGTGGGCTGCCCCTCCGCCGGTACTGCCCAGCAAATTGGAATTTGGCGATGTGTTTGTCGTATGGGAAAATGGTACATACCGTAGGGCGGGGGCTTGCCTCCGCCGCTTGCTCCAGGTTATGAACCGGGTTCGTTTTAACGGAAATGCTCATATATTTGCCATGTTTCGGCGGGGGACAGCCAGGCGCCCT
>JAQYLT010000005.1 GCA_028719885.1 Bacillota bacterium | reverse complement strand
AAAACGGAAAGGAGACATTTATGGCACGAAAGAAGCAGGAAACCCTGGTTTTGTTTCCGGAGCTGGTGAGCATCACCAGAAAATTTACCGATGAGCAATTCGGCATCCTGATGCGGGCGGCCTTTTCTTACCGGTTCACTGGGGAGGTGTACGACGGGGAGGATATGGCCATCGAGGTGGCCTTTCAGACCGTGGCCAACCAGATTGACCGTTACACGGAATTCTGTGAAAAACAATCCAATAACGCAAAGAATACTCAGGACAATCCGGAAGAAGCCTCTTGCATTCAAGAGCAGCCAAGTGCAGCCAAATGCAGCCAAACAGAGCCGGAGGACGCGGAGGAAAGCAAAATGCAGCAAAATACCCCTCCTATCCAATCCATATCCAATCCATGTCCCATCCAATCCAATCCCATCCAATCCAGGATGGATATGGCGGACGAGCCGCCAATTTCTCCCCCCAAAAAGAGAGAAGAGAGACACAGATACGGCGAGTACAAAAATGTACTCCTGTCCGATGAAGAGCTGGAGAAGCTTCAAAAAGAGCTGCCGGACTGGCGGAACATGGTGGAGCGACTATCGGAGTACATCGCCAGCTCCGGAAAGAAATACAAGAGCCACTATGCCACCCTGCGCTCTTGGAACAGGCGGGAGCCCAAAAGCAAGAAACCGCCCCAGGTTTACCCGGAGGACGATCTGTCCGGGATCCTGTAGGCGGTTATGAGAGAAAAGGAGGAAAAACATGAGTGATTTTAACGCAGTCGTTGCGGGGATGGCCGCGTCTGCCCCCCGAAACAGCAACGAATACCTGGCAGAGGACGGGATTTTCCGCTGCAAAATCTGCCAGCAGCCCACCAGAACCAAGCTGCATATCCCGGGCTTTGGCGACTTTGAGCCCTCCATCACCTGTGACTGCGATAAGCAGGCGGAGGCGGCGAGAAAGGAGCGGGAGCGTCAGGAGGAGCTGGACAGAAAGCGGCGCATTTGCTTCAACCAGCCTGCCATGCGCGCCTGGAGCTTTGAGCATGACGACAGGGCCAACGCCAAGCTCTCCGACGCCATGGCGAGATACGCGGACCATTTCCCCAAATTCCTGAAAGAGGGCAGGGGATTGCTGCTCTTCGGCTCTGTGGGCACGGGAAAGAGCTACTACGCCGCCTGCATCGCCAACCGGGTCATCGACCAGGGCTATTCCGCCAGGATGACCAATTTCGCCACCCTGACCAACGACCTGAGCGGCATGGGCGAGGGGAAAAACCGGTACATCGAGGATTTGGGCCGCTACGCTCTGCTGATCATCGACGACCTGGGGGCGGAGCGAAAGAGCGATTACATGCAGGAGATCATTTTCAACATCATCGACAGCCGCTGCCGCTCCGGCAAGCCCATGATCATCACCACCAACCTCTCCGGTGATGAGATCAAGAATCCGGACAACACCGGCTACGCCAGAATCTACGACCGGCTGCTGGGCTGCTGCTTCCCCCAGGAGATTTCCGGCCCCAGCCGCAGAAAGAAAGAGCTGCGGGATTCCTTTGGGGATATGCGCTCCATCCTGGGGCTTTGAAAATTCCCACGACGGATATCCATTGGAAACGGAGTTTACAAATATCAATGCCGGAGGCAATCTCGACTTTCGACCCCGGGAGAAAATATCGATAAAACGATATCTGCTTCGCATTCGATATGTGCAAGCACTCGATATATTTCACATGGAATAAGAATGGGGTGGCTTCTTTTCTGGAACGAAGACTGCTTCCGGCAGCTCCATGGTATTTATTCCACGGTAACGGACTTGGCCAGATTCCGGGGCTTATCCACGTCCAGGCCCCGGGCCACGCTGACGTAGTAGCCCATGAGCTGCAACGGGATAACCGCCAGGGAGGCGGTGAAATGCTCGTCGGTTTTGGGGATATAGACGGTGAAATCCACGGTGTCCTCGATGCTGTAGTTGCCGTAGGTGGTCAGGCCCATGAGATAGGCACCCCGGCTCTTCACCTCCACCAGGTTGCTGAGCATCTTCTCGAACAGGCTGCTCTGGGTGAGAATGCCCACCACCAGGGTGCCCTGCTCGATCAGGCTGATGGTGCCGTGCTTCAGCTCTCCGGCGGCGTAGGCCTCCGAGTGGATATAGCTGATTTCTTTCATCTTCAGGCTGCCTTCCAATCCGGTGGCGTAGTCCAGGCCCCGGCCCAGGTAGAAGATGTCCCGGGAGGCGGAGAATTTGCTGGCAAACCACTGAATCCGCTCCTGGTCCTGCAAAACCCGCTCCATTTTTCCAGGCAGCTCTTCCATCTCGCCGATGAGGCGGCTGTATTCCTCCGGAGAGAGCTGTCCCCGTATTTTTGCGAACTCCACAGAGAGCAGATAGCAGGCGGCCAGCTGGGCGGAATAGGCCTTGGTGGTGGCCACGGCGATTTCCGGCCCGGCCAGGGTGTAGAACACATTGTCCGCCTCCCGGGCGATGGAGCTGCCCACCACATTGACGATGCCCAAGGTCCGGATGCCCTGGCGCTTCGCTTCCCGCAGGGCGGCCAGACTGTCGGCGGTTTCGCCGGACTGGCTGATGATCACCACCAAATCGTTTTTCCGCAGCAGGGGATTGCGGTAGCGGAATTCCGATGCCAGCTCCACCCGCACCCGGAGCTTTGCCAAATCCTCCAGCACATACTGGGCGGCCACCCCCACATGGTAGGCAGAGCCGCAGGCCACGATGTGAACGGTGTCCAGATCCCGGACGAATTCTTCCTCAATGCCCAGCTCCGTCAGGTCGATGGTGCCGTCCTTGATGACGGAGCGGAGGGTATCCTGCACGGCCCGGGGCTGCTCATGAATCTCTTTCATCATGAAGTGCTCGTAGCCGCCCTTTTCCGCCGCCTCCGCATCCCACTTGATCTCGGTGAGGGGCTTTTCGATGGTGTCGCCGTCCAGGTTGTAGAAGGTGACATCGCCGCCGGACAGCCGGGCAATTTCCATATTGCCGATATAGTAGACATTGCGGGTATACTTCAAAATGGCGGGCACGTCGGAGGCAAGGTAGGATTCCCCGTTTTCCACGCCGATGATCATGGGGCTGTCTTTCCGGGCCACGAAGATCTCACCGGGATAGTCCTTGAACATCACAGCCAGGGCGTAGGAGCCCCGGATACGCACCATGGTCTTGGCCAGGGCATCCACGGGGCCCATGTGGTACTTTTTATAGTAGTAGTCCACATAGTTGATGAGGGCCTCGGTGTCGGTCTGGCTGTAGAAATGGTAGCCCTTGCGGGTGAGCTTTTCCTTGATTTCCTGATAGGATTCGATGATGCCGTTGTGGACGCCCACCACATTCATATCCTCACTGCAATGGGGATGGGCGTTGTTCTCGCTGGGCTCGCCGTGGGTAGCCCAACGGGTGTGGCCGATGCCGCAGCAGCCGGGAACCGCCATGCCGCCATTGGTTTTCTCCACCAGGATTTTCAGCCGGCCCTTGGCTTTCACCACAACCGGGTCCTTGTCACCGTCCCGCACCGCGATGCCCGCGGAGTCGTAGCCTCTGTATTCCAATTTGGAAAGCCCCTCCAGCAGAATGGGAGCGGCGTTGTGATTGCCTGAAAAACCAACAATTCCACACATAATCGTTACCTCGATTCTCAAAGGGGATAAAATGATACCTTGTGATGACCGGCTTGCCGCAGCTTGCTGACAAATTGGTGATTAGCGGGATGCTTCGTAGGGAACGGATTTATCCGTTCCGCCCGGTTCATCCACCACCAGGATTCGACGAATCGTAAAACGATGATTTTTGCGTAGGGAATGCATTTATGCATTCCACCTCGGTAACAATTTTCCGGGGGTATGTTGAATGGAAAAATGTTGGAAAAACAGAATCCCGTTACCATCCAACGCACCAAGGATGTTCACCCACGTTTCGGAACGGATAAATCCGTTCCCTACGGACAAATTCCATTGCTCGGAATGCTGCCTGAAACCGATATTCACATGATACCTAATAATAGCTTTCGTGCAAAAAACTGTCAAGTATCATTTTCAACAATAATTTTGCCGTTTTCGTTTATTTTTCAGCCTTGCAGGGCCATCGGCGGGGATAACCGGTTGTATTTGGTGGGGCTGCGTGGTATAATACGGAGAAAAAACCGGTTGGGAGGAGCCGTCATGCCCTGGACACTGCTGTTTGCGTTTGATTTGATTGGAACCATTGCCTTTTCCATCTCCGGCGCCTTTGTGGCCATTCGCAAGGGGATGGATATCTTCGGTGTCAACGTGCTGGCGGTGACCACGGCCTGCGGCGGGGGACTGATGCGGGATTTGATCATCGGCAGCATCCCGCCCCAGATGTTCCGCAATCCCTTTTTTGTGGTGGTCGCCGTGGTTGTGGCCAATGTGGTATTCCTTTTGATGTATCTCCACCGGCACATGCCCCGGAAAGCGGCCCAGATTTACGATCAGCTGCTGTTCTGGTTCGACACCCTGGGCCTGGCAGCTTTCATGGTGGACGGCGTCATGGCGGGAATCGCGGTGGGCTACGAGGACAACGAATTTCTCATCTGCTTCCTTGGCTTCATGACGGCCGTTGGCGGCGGGGCCCTGCGGGATGTGCTGGCCGGTCAGATGCCGGATATTTTCCGCAAGCATATCTATGCGGTGGCGGCCATCGCGGGGGCGGTGCTGATGGTGCTGGTGCTGCGGCTGTTCCAGTCCCAGCAGGCAGCCATGATCGCGGGCTTTCTGCTGGTGCTCATTTTAAGGAAGCTGGCCGCCCACTTCCTGTGGAACCTGCCCAAGGTGAAGATGGAAGAGTAATCTGATGATTTTTGCGTAGGGAATGCATTTATGCATTCCGCCTCGGCAAGATTTTTATCGAGGTATGTTGAATGGAAAAATGTTGAAAAAAATAGGAACCCGTTACCAACCAACGAATCACGGATATTTACCGACCTTTCGGAACGGATAAATCCGTTCCCTACGCAAAAGACAACATTTTTTCGATTCAATACTCCTCTGGTGATTTGTGGCCAGGGCGGAATGCTTAAATGCATTCCCTACGAATATTCGGCAAACGCTTCTTAAGCTGCGGAAAGACTGAGGTATGGAATAAGAAATCGCCGTGCCCCGAAAATGGGAGGCACGGCGTTTTTTCTTACAGCTTTTTCACAAAAAGGGCCCGGATGGCGTTGAGAACTGCCAGCACCATCACGCCCACGTCGGCGAAAATGGCCATCCACATGTTTGCCGCTCCGCAGGCCACCAGAATCAGGGCCAGCAGCTTCACGGCAATGGCGAAAACCGTGTTCTGGTACACAATGCCCAGGCATTTCCGGGAGATTTTGATGGCCTTGGCAATCTTCATGGGGTCGTCGTCCATGAGCACAATGTCCGCCGCTTCAATGGCGGCATCGGAGCCCATGGCGCCCATGGCAATGCCGATGTCCGCTCTGGATAGCACCGGGGCGTCGTTGATGCCGTCACCCACAAAGGCCAGCTTCAGCTTCTCCGGCTTCTCTTCCAGCAGACGCTCCACCTGGGCCACCTTGTCCCCGGGCAGCAGCTCGGCGCAAACCTCGTCCACCTTTAATTCCTTTGCCACCTGCTGCGCCACCCGGCTGGCGTCGCCGGTGAGCATCACGGTCTTTTTCACACCGGCGGCCTTCAGCGCTTCCATGGCGGCGGGGGCGGTGGGCTTGATCAGATCGGAAATCACGATGTGGCCCGCGTATTCCCCGGCAATGGCCATGTGGATGACGGTGCCTACCAGATGGCAGGGGGAGCAGGAGATGTGCAGCCGCTCCATCAGCTTGTCGTTACCGGCGGCAACCGGAATGTCGTCCACCTTGGCCATGACGCCGCAGCCGCTGATCTCCTGAATGTCCGTCACCCGGCTCCGGTCAATTTCCCCACCGTAGGCCCGCTGCAGGCTCTTGCTGATGGGATGACTGGAGGCGCTCTCCGCCAGGGCGGCATACTCAATGAGCTGATCTCCGGTGTAGGCGGTGCCCTGCTGGTGGATGGCGCTGACCTCAAACACGCCCTGGGTCAGGGTGCCGGTTTTGTCGAATACCACCCAGCCGGTTTTGGACAAGGCCTCCAAATAGTTGGAGCCCTTGACCAGGATGCCCTGGGTGCTGGCCCCGCCGATGCCTGCAAAGAAGCTCAGGGGAATGCTGATCACCAGGGCGCAGGGGCAGCTGGCCACCAGGAAGGTCAGCGCCCGGTAGAGCCACTGGCTGAAGTTGGCGCCGCTGCCGAAAAGCAGCCCAAATACCGGCGGCACAACCGCCAGGAAAAGCGCGCCAAAGCACACGGCGGGGGTATAGATCCTGGCAAATTTGGAGATGAAATCCTCGGATTTGGACTTCCGGGAGCTGGCATTCTCCACCAGGTCCAGCACCTTGGAAACGGTGGATTCCCCGAATTCCCGGGTGGTTTGAATCCGCAGAACGCCGGTGAGGTTGATGCAGCCGCTGATGATTTCGTCCCCGGCGGTTACATCCCGGGGCAGGCTCTCGCCGGTGAGGGCGCTGGTGTTCAGGCTGGAGGCGCCCTCGGTCACCACGCCGTCGATGGGCACCTTTTCCCCGGGCTGCACCACAATGATGCTGCCCACGGGAACCTCCTCCGGGTCCACCTGCTCCAGGGTCCCGTCTGTTTCAATGTTGGCATAGTCCGGCCGGATGTCCATGAGGGCGCTGATGTTTTTCCGGCTCTTGCCCACGGCGTAGCTTTGAAACAGCTCGCCAATCTGGTAGAAGAGCATCACCGCGATGGCCTCCACGTAGTCGCCGCCCTGGAGCACTCCCTGGAGCATGGCGCCCACGGTTGCAATGGCCATGAGGAAATTCTCGTCGAAAATCTGCTTGTTCCGGATGCCCTTCCAGGCCTTGCGGAGAATGTCGTATCCGATGGTGAGGTAGGGGATCAGATACAAAATAAACCGCCAAAGTCCCTCGATGGGAAGAAAGTGCAGCCCCAGCAGCATGGCCGCGGAGAGCAGGATCCGGACCAGCATTTTCTTTTGCTTTTTCGTCATAATCATCCCTCCAGACCCAGGCGGGATGGCTTACAGATAGATTTCGCAGTCGTCTTCCACCTTCTTGCAGGCCTTGTAGACCTGCTGCATCACGGAAGCGGCGTCAACCCCATCCTCAAATTCCACAATCATCTTCTGGGTCATGAAGTTCACCGTGGCGGCTTTCACACCGGCGGTCTTCTTGGCGGCGTTCTCCATCAGGTTGGCGCAGTTGGCGCAGTCCACTTCGATTTTGTAGGTCTTTTTCATGACTGATTGCTCCTTTTCGTATTTGATTAAACGCTTGCTTAATCGTTGCCATCAGTATACCCGTTTCGGAGGAGCTTGTCAATCCGGCAGGACAAAACCTTGCCTTTTGGGCTAATAGAATGTCTAAATGGAGCAAACCGGAAAAAGTGTTTGTAATATTTGGGAGGAAGTGGTATGCTTCTAAAAAAGGAGGCATCACAATGGATCATTCCCAATTGCCCCACAACCATGGCTCCATCCCCAGGGGGCTGCAAATCGGCATGCCCAGGGGGGAGCACTTTGAGCTGGCAGCGGAGGTATTTAAAATGATGAGCGACGGCACCAGGATCCAGGTGTTCTGGCTGCTGTGCCACTGCGAGGAATGCGTGGTGAATCTTTCCGCCCTGCTGGATATGAGCAGCCCGGCGGTGTCCCACCATTTAAAGCTTTTAAAAAACGCCGGGCTGATCGTCAGCCGCAGGGAGGGCAAGGAGGTCTACTACACCGCTGCGGAAACGCCCCGGGCCCAGGCGCTCCACGAGATGATTGAAAAAATCCAGGAGCTGTCCTGCCCGGCGGGGGAGGCAGCGGAGCAGGGAGGTCCGGTGGATTCCAATGTCCGCACGGTGAATGAGGTCCACTCCTTTCTGATTGAGAACATGCAGACCCGGTTTTCCATTGAGGAGCTGGCGGTGAAATTCCACATCAACCAGACCACGTTAAAAACCACCTTTAAAACCGTGTTCGGCAAGCCCATTGCGGCCTATATGAAGGAATACCGCATGAAGCAGGCCAGGGAGCTGCTGGCTCATTCCGATCAGACCGTGGCCCAGATCGCGGAGCTGGTGGGCTATGAAAACCAGAGCAAATTCACCCAGGCCTTCAAGGACGAAACCGGTATGCTGCCAAGAGACTACCGAAAGGGGCGCTTGCGATAAAAAACCCAGGGAAGTGCACCCTGGGGAAATGGTTGTGCCGATTGGCCTTTACCCGGCGATTCGTAGGGAATGGATTAATCCGTTCCGGAACGTCGGTTAACCTGCGAGGTTCGCCCAATGGTACAGTGTCCCGACTATTGAGCGCATGCCCCCCTTGTGTAAAGGGCAATGTTGTCAACCTAAGACGATACCGTAGGGCGGGTGCAAGCCATCCGCCGCACAGCACAATCTTAAATTTTCGGGTTTCCAAGCACAGAACGTCCGGCAAAAAAATGCTTGACATTTCTGTATGAGTGTGTTATTGTACTAATGCACTAATACAGTAGAACAGAGGAGGTGCCTATGAACTGGAAATTTTCAGGAGATCGCCCGGTGTATCAGCAGATCATGGCCTTGATTCGAGGGGCGATTCTCCGAGGGGAGCTGCCCCCCGGCGGGAAAATCCCATCCGTTCGGGATTTGGCGGCGGAGGCCCAGGTCAATCCCAATACCATGCAGCGGGCCATGACGGAGCTGGAGCGGGAGGGGCTGCTGGTCAGCGGCGGCACCAGCGGACGCACCGTCACGGAAAATCCGCAGGTTTTGGAGCAATTGCGGGATAGGACGCTGGAAGAGCTGGCACGGGAGTGCGCGGAAAAATTCATGGTGTTCGGCATCACGCCCACCCAGGCGGCGGAGCTGCTGCTGAAGCTGGAAAAGAAGTAGGAGGAAATGTAGATGGACTGTGTGTTAAAAGC
The DNA here is from genome assembly GCA_028719885.1 of Bacillota bacterium. GTDB lineage: Bacteria > Bacillota > Clostridia > Oscillospirales > Oscillospiraceae > Faecousia. Next base: position 1,856 of record JAQYLT010000005.1, on the reverse strand, counting down.
CACCGGGCTGACCAAGTGCTATCACGGAAATCCGGCGCTGGACAACCTGAATCTGGAGCTGCCCCAGGGCAGAATCATCGGTTTGCTGGGCCCCAACGGCAGCGGCAAGACCACCTTTATCAAAATGGCGGCGGGGCTGCTCACCCCCACCATGGGAGAAATCACCGTCTGCGGTGAAAAAATCGGCCCGGCCAGCAAGGCGCTGGTATCCTATCTGCCGGATCGAACCTGCTTCAGCAAGCAGCGCAGGGTTTCGGAGCTGCTGGACTTCTTCGGAGATTTCTACCAGGATTTCGACAGGAGCCGGGCGGAGCATATGCTCACCGCATTGGGCATTGCTCCCCAGGCGCGGATGCGTACTTTGTCCAAGGGCACCCAGGAGAAGGTGCAGCTGGTGCTGACCATGTCCCGCAGGGCGCGGCTCTATCTGCTGGATGAGCCCATCGGCGGCGTGGACCCCGCCGCGAGAGACTACATATTAAATACCATCATCAATAATTATGAGCCCAGCGCCACGGTGCTGATCTCCACCCACCTGATCTCCGACGTGGAGCGGGTGCTGGATGAATTCCTGTTCCTGTATCAGGGCAAGGTCATCCGGCAGGGCGAGACGGATGCCGTTCGGGAGGAGACCGGGAAATCCCTGGATGAACTGTTTCGGGAGGTGTTCAAATGTTTACCAAACTGCTAAAGCACGAATGGCGGGCCACCCGGGGCATGCTGGGAACCCTTTGCCTCGTCTGTCTGGGTGCCAGCCTGCTGGGCGGCCTGAACATGCGCTATCTGATGTGGGCCAGCACTGCCCAGGAAATGCAGCATAACACCATCATTGTTCTGAATACCCTGGCCATGGTAGCAGCCATCATCGCCGTGGCCCTGGCAGGGGTGGCGGCCCTGTTTCTGTACATCGGCAGATTCTACAAGAGCCGCTTCACCGACGAGGGGTACCTGACCTTTACTTTGCCGGTGGGTACCCACCAGAATCTGCTGTCCAGCATGGCCAATACCGCCATCGGTATGGTCATTATGTTCTTTGTCATCTGCGCCGCCATCGGCTTGTGGCTGGTGATCGGTTTTTCCGCCATGGACGGGTTCTATGATGAACTCTGGAGAAACCTGCCAAGGCTTTGGGCGGAAATGTGCAGGGAAATCGGGGGAATCAAGTTCGGCTATGTGGCGCTGTTCCTGGGGAACATCCTCTGCGGCAGTGCTTGTGAAATCGTGCTCCTGATGCTGTCCGTGACCATCGGCTCCATCATTGCCAAAAAGCACAAGATTCTGGCGGCTGTGGGGATGTACTACGGGATCAATGTGGTGTTCTCCGTTGTGACCAGTTCCGTCATGTCCATGCAGGTGTTCGCCGATCATTCGATTGGACAGATCTTCTCCACCACCCTGTTGTCCTCCCTGGTGCAGACGGCTGCTGTGTCCGTGGTTGGGTATTTTCTGATGTATTGGCTGGTGGACAGAAAACTGAATCTCAACTGACCAATTTCAATCGCTCCGCTTTCCGGCGGGGCGATTTTTGATGACGCCGATGACATAAAAAAGGAAAAAAACCCTTGACAAAAGGGGAGGGTGGTGGTAATATATCGAAGCTGTCCGCGAGGGCGGCGTGCAAAAACAGGGAGATCACAAAAATTTAAAGAATTATTAAAAAAGTTCTTGACAAAATAGGTTGGTTGTGATAAACTGTTGCAAGTTCACAGCGATGTGCTGAGAACAGCTCTGTACCTTGTAAATTGAATAACGAAAAGACAAACTAGACACCTTGGACAATAAATGGATTGTTTAAGCGTAAGCGAAAGAACAGCCAACGAAAATTCTTGAGTAATTAATGCTAGAAGCAGATTATT
>JAQYLT010000004.1 GCA_028719885.1 Bacillota bacterium | reverse complement strand
GTAAGCGTCAAATCTACATCCGGCTTGCAAGAGAGTAAGCAGGCATGAGATAATATCCCAAACTCTAAATCTCTCCCTGAAACTGCAAGGGAGAGATTTGGTACAATGGGAGATGGTCTAAGTGGAACAGAGTCTGCAAGTAATGTCCAAGCAGGAGCGTTTGGAGAATTGGACAGCCAGGATCATGGCCTGCCGCAGCAGCGGAATGACCGTCCGGGCCTGGTGCCAGGAAAACGGACTGTCTGAGAAAACCTATTACTATTGGCAGCGGAGGTTGTTTCAGACGCTGTCGGAACAGCAGACGGTACACGAAACAGCCTTTGCTGAGGTCACACCGCCTCAGCCGGTCTGTTCTGGGAATGTGGCTGTGACTGTCCGCATTTCCGGAGTTGAGGCCGACATACATAACGGCGCGGATTCTTCCACTGTGGAGACAGTGCTGCGGATTCTGAAATCATGCTGAGCGATTTCATGGGAGCGGACAAGGTCTACATTGCCTGCGGCTACACCGACCTGCGGCGGGGCATTGACGGTCTGGCCGCTATGGTACAGCAGCAGTTTGACCTGGATCCTTTCACCAACACGCTGTTCCTGTTCTGCGGCAGGCGGCGGGATAGAATCAAGGCGCTGTACTGGGAAGGCAATGGATTTGTGCTGCTTTACAAGCGGTTGGAATCTGGCAGCTTCCAATGGCCTCGGAGCGAAAGCGAGGCCAGAAGTCTGACTGCCCAGCAATACCGCTGGCTCATGGAGGGCCTGAGTATCGACCAACCAAAGGCACACAAACCGGTAAAAGGGTTGGAAATTGTTTGAGAAATCTCATATTTTACTGTACTTTTCAGGAGAAATATGGTATAATGAACACATGAAAAGTACGAATAATTTTCAGACAAGCAACCCGGAAACAGTCACCATTTCCCGGGCGGAATATGAAGAGAAGAATGCCAGACTGACGGCTCAGGACGAGCGCATTGCCGAATTGGAGCAGCAGGTTTCTGTTCTCATGGAGGCACTGCGCCTTGCCCGGCATAAGCAGTTCGGCGCATCCTCCGAGAAGATATCCGAGGATGCCATGGAGCAGCTGAGTTTCCTGTTCAACGAGGCAGAAGTCTGCGCGGAAGAGGAAGCTGAGGAATCGGTCACTTCCGTTGCCGCCCATAAGCGGCACAAGAAACATCAGTATACCCTGGACAACATCCCTGATGGTACACCCACTGAGGTAGTGGAGCACCGTCTGGAGGGTGAAGACCTGATATGCCCGGAATGCGGAAACACCATGACCGAAATCGGCAAGGAGGTTGTCAACAAGCTGAAAATGAGGCCCGCTGAGGTCATTGTGGAGCAGCACATCTACTACACCTACGCCTGCCGGAAGTGCAATGAAACCGGCATCGAGACACCTGTTGTGAAAGCGCCCCGGGAGAAAAGCATCATTCCCGGCAGCTTTGCCACACCGGAAGCTATTGCGCACATCATGGTGCAGAAGTTCGTCATGGGTTCTCCTCTGTACCGGCAGGAACAGGAGTTGAACCGCCGGGGCATCCAGCTGAGCCGCCAAACCATGTCCAACTGGATTCTGAGAGCGACGGAGGATTATCTAACTCCCATATATGACCGGCTGCATAAGGAACTGCGCAAAAGAGAAGTTCTCCATGCGGATGAAACCACCTTGCAGGTGCTTCACGAGGAAGGAAAAGCTCCTCAAAGTGAGAGCTACATGTGGCTGTACCGCACCAGCGGGGATACGGATAAGCCCGTTGTTCTGTATGAATACCAGCCGGGGCGGGGTGCGAAGCATCCAAAGGAGTTTCTGACGGGCTTCAAGGGCTATCTCCATACGGACGGCTATGCCGGATACCACAACCTGCCGGAAGAGATTGTGGTAGTGGGCTGCTGGACACACGCCCGGAGGAAATTTGACGAGGCGGTGAAGGCCCTGCCCAAGGGGAAGGCAAAGGGCAGCTCCGCAGCGCAGGGGCTGGCGTACTGCCAGAAGCTGTTCGATTTGGAGGAGCAGTTTGCGGATCTTTCCCCGGAAGAACGATATAAAAAGCGGCTGGAGCAGGCAAAACCTGTTTTAGACGCCTTGTTGTCATGGGCAAATTCCAGAATGGCAGCGCCGAAGTCTGCCCTGGGCAAGGCGCTGAACTATCTGAAAGAGCAGTGGCCATATCTGACCAACTATCTGAAGGACGGCAGGCTGGAGCTGAGCAATAACCGGGCGGAACGCAGCATAAAGCCCTTTGTCATTGACCGGAAGAACTTTCTGTTTGCCAACACACCCAAGGGTGCCACCGGCAGCGCGGTCATGTTCAGCCTGATCCAGGCAGCCATTGAGAATGGTTTGGATCCGTATCGGTATCTGACCTGGCTGCTGAAAATCGCGAACAGTGCCGATCTGAATAATCCGGATATTGTTGAAAAGCTATTGCCCTGGAACGCGCCGGGGGAATGTACTGCATATACCAGGTGAGGGATAATTTTGCACATGAAACTCAAAAAACACGGAGCGTTTCTGGTAAATTTTGTAATAGATTTTGCCAATGGCGACATGAGCCGCCGGGACTTCGACATGGACTACTCCGGCTATGTAATCGAGCATTTTCCTGAATTTGAACGAGAGCATCCACGCCTGTCCCGGAGGTTTGCAGACACGATTGACCGCACATATTCCACCTGCTCCTGGATGTCGGACGAGACATTCCGGGATGCCATTGGTGATGCCGTGGATGAGTTCTTGGGCAATGCACCTGTAACGGACATATACTGATCTTCTATCGCCTGGCTACCATAAATGGTAGCCAGGAGTGTTCCTTTACGGGCTTAGAATTGACGCTTAC
>JAQYLT010000003.1 GCA_028719885.1 Bacillota bacterium | reverse complement strand
CTGTATTGAACCATATAGTCAAGTAATGTTCCATCTGGGATACGAGTTTGATGAAAATGATGCACATGATGTGAAGTTATTGTGTGAGGCATTTCATATCGAAATTCCAAATGAGTATAGATAACTGCAAATTCCAATTTGCCGAACAGCACCAAAGAGGAGAGACTACATGAAAGCCGTTATCTACGCCCGTTATTCTTCCGCCAGCCAGCGAGAAGAATCTATTGAGGGGCAGGTTAAAGAGTGTACTGCATACGCTGAGCGCAATGGCTACATGGTTATTGGCACTTACGCAGACAGAGCCGTGTCTGGCACAACAGACAACCGCCCAGAATTCCAGCGAATGATTAAGGACAGCAAGCGCAAGCAATTTGATTTGGTGATTGTATGGAAGCTAGACCGTTTTGCCCGTAACCGCTATGTTAGTGCAAAATATAAAAGCCAGTTGAAACAAAACGGTGTGAGGGTTGTTTCTGCCAACGAGACCATTTCAGAGGGAGCAGACGGCATATTGTTGGAATCCATGCTTGAGGGTATGGCAGAGTGGTACTCTGCCGACTTGAAAGACAAGGTTATCCGTGGTTTGAACCTGAATGCTGACAAGTGCCTTTGGAATGGCGGAACACTCCCCATTGGCTATGTGGTAGACGAGGAGCAGCACCTTCAGCCTAACCCTATGACCGCGCCTTATGTGCTTGAAGTATTCAAGCAGTACGATGGCGGCAGCACATTAACGCAAATACTGAACTACTTGAACAGCAAGGGCATCACCAACACAAAAGGGAGACCCATTACATACGGCACGATACAGCACATGCTGAGCAACCGCCGCTATATTGGCGAGTATGCCTTTCGTGAAACCGTCGTTCCCGATGGCATCCCTGCCATTGTTCCCCTTGACCTGTTTGAACGGGTGCAGGAGAAGCTGGAGAAGAACAGAAAAGCGCCTGCCCGAGCCAAAGCAGAGGAAGCCTATCTGCTGACCACCAAGCTATTCTGCGGTCATTGTGGTACAGCTATGAATGGGGAGAGCGGCAAGAGCCGCAACGGTGCAGTACACCGCTATTACAAGTGTCATGCGGTCAAGAAAAAGCTGAATGATTGCAAGAAGAAATCAATTAGAAAAGAAGAAATTGAAGATTTGGTAGTCAAAGAAACCATGGCTATGCTCATGGATGATGCTATGATTGAGGCTATCGTGTCCATGCTCATGCGGCTGCAGGATGAAGAAAACACCGACTTGCCCATGTATGAGAAGCAACTTCGCCAGACAGAAACAGCCATTGATAATATCGTCACCGCAGTTATGAATGGTATGGCTTCCAAGGCTCTGCAAGCCAAACTGACCGAACTGGAAGAAACCAAAGAAGAATTACTTGTGCGGATTGAGGAAGAAAAGCTGGAGAAGCCAAAAATTTCTGCTGAGTTTATGACTTTTTGGCTGCACCGCTTCCGCAAGCTGGATGTTACCAATGTGCAGCACCGCCGAATGCTGATTGATACATTTGTCAACGCAGTATTCTTGTATGACGATAAACTGCTGCTGACCTATAATTTCAAGGACGGCACACGCACGATTACTTTTAACGATGTTAAGACCGCAGCAAATAAAGCTGGTTCGGATTTGGATTGCCTTGGTGCACCAGAAAAAGCACCCGTGAGGGTGCTTTTTTCAACGAAATGAATCCCTGACGGGATTTGTGAAATGCCTGACCGGCGTGAAATATGGCTGACGCCATGTGAAATGCCTGCGGGCGTGAGGGAATTTATTTCATTTCACGTTCCGCGTAAGCGGAACATTTCATAATGAGCGCAGATCATTATTTCACATTTGCCGCAAGGAAAATATTTCACATAAATAATAAAGTACAAATTCAGATTTAACCGCAAGGTTCTGAACGATCTTTTTTGTGCCGATCGACACATCCGAGCAAGCGCATGCCGCTACTGCTCCTTCCAAAATCACAACCGCTGTGCTGGGTTGTGATTTCGCTTTTTTGCGTGTGCTGGGAAACCCTGCGGAAAACGATTGCATTGGCGGGAAATTTGAGATAATATAGTGCTGTTAAATCTGAAAGCGGAGGGATGACCATGGCGGCCAACACCGACCCCAGACTGCAAAATCAGGTGATCTATTCCATTTATGTCCGCAGCCACACGCCGGAGGGGACTTTCCTCTCTGTGATCCCAGACCTGGACCGAATCAAGGCTCTGGGCACGGACATCATCTGGTTCATGCCCATCCATCCCATCGGCGTTCAGGGCAAGAAGGGCAGCCTGGGCTGCCCCTACGCCAACCGGGACTATCGGGAGGTGAACCCGGCCTACGGCACCATGGAGGACTTCCGCCGCCTGGTGGAGGAAATCCACCGGCGGGGCATGAAGTGCATCATCGACGTGGTGTATAACCACACTTCGCCGGACTCTGTCCTCTATGCCCAGCACCCGGAATGGTTTTACAAAACGCCGGAGGGCCGGCCCGGCAACAAGATCGGCGACTGGAGCGATGTGATCGACCTGGACTACGGCCAGCGGGGGCTGTGGGATTACCAAATTGAGAGCCTGTGCCGGTGGGCGGAAATTGTGGACGGCTTCCGCTGCGACGTGGCCTCCTTTATCCCGGTGGAATTCTGGCTCCAAGCCCGGGAGGCGGTGGAGAAGGTGCGCCCCGGCTGCATCTGGCTGGCGGAGAGCGTCCACCGCAGCTTCGGCTGCTGGGCCCGGCGGCAGGGAATATACTCCGCCAAGGACCCGGCACTGTATGCCGCCTTCGACATGGAGTATGAGTACGACATCCGGGAGGTCTTTGACGACTATCTTAAGGGCAAGGCCAGGCTGAGCAAATACCTGGATCTGCTGAACTTCCAGGAAGCGGTCTATCCCGACAACTACAACAAGCTGCGCTTTCTGGAGAACCATGACCAGCCCCGCATCGCCTCCTATGTCCGTGAAGAGAGTGACCTGGTGAACTACACCGCCATGCTCTATTTCCTGAAAGGCACCACTCTGCTCTATGCCGGGCAGGAGTTTGAAAATACGCATCTGCCCAGCCTTTTTGAGCGGGAGCCCTTTGACCGCTGCACCGGCCACGACCTCAGCGGCATGCTGGCAAGGCTCCATGCCATCAAGCAGGGCTTCGGCAGCTGTGACGATTTTGTGGCGTCTGGGGATGACGAAAAGGACATTGCCGTCATGGAACGCTTCGGCAGCGCCGGACATTTTGTGGGCGTATTCTCCCTCCGCTCCCAGGTGGGGGAAGTGGCGCTGGACGTGCCCGACGGTAGCTATGAAAACCGGATCGACGGCAGTACCGTCGACGTCAAAAACGGCAGCCTTCTCTGTGAAGGAAGGCCCATCATATTCAAGGTATAAGCAGTGCCGGGTTGACCGGCTTTGCATATAAAACATAAATATACTTGGAGGAAAGACATATGGCAGACAATCGCCGCCCCGAAACCATGGAGCGTATCACCACGCCCCAACTGGCCCAGGCCTTTATTGATGAGCAGCTGGTGGAACTGCGCCGGCAGATCGGTGACAAGAAGGTGCTTCTGGCCCTGTCCGGTGGTGTGGACTCCTCTGTGGTGGCCGCCCTGCTGATCAAGGCAGTGGGCAAGCAACTCACCTGTGTCCATGTCAATCACGGCCTGCTGCGCAAGGGCGAGCCGGAGCAGGTGGTGGAAGTGTTCCGCAACCAGATGGACGCAAACCTGGTCTATGTGGACGCCGTTGACCGCTTCCTGGATAAGCTGGCCGGCGTGGCCGAGCCGGAGCAGAAGCGCAAGATCATCGGCGCCGAGTTCATCCGCGTATTTGAGGAGGAGGCCCGCAAGCTGGACGGCATTGAATTCCTGGCTCAGGGCACCATTTACCCCGACATTCTGGAGAGCGGCCCTGTGAAGGCCCACCACAACGTGGGCGGTCTGCCGGAGGACCTGCAGTTTGAACTGGTGGAGCCGCTGAAGTTCCTGTTCAAGGATGAGGTGCGCGTGGTAGGTTCCGCTCTCGGCCTGCCGGACAACATGGTCTATCGTCAGCCCTTCCCCGGCCCCGGTCTGGGCGTGCGCTGCCTGGGCGCCATTACCCGTGACCGGCTGGAGGCCGTCCGGGAGTCCGACGCCATCCTGCGGGAGGAGTTTGCCAAGAACGGCCTGGAGGGCAAGGTCTGGCAGTATTTCACCGTGGTGCCCGATTTCAAGTCCACCGGCGTGAAGAACGACCAGCGCTCCTACGACTGGCCGGTGATCATCCGTGCCGTCAACACCCGGGATGCCATGACCGCCACCGTGGAGGATGTGCCTTTCGCTCTGCTGCAGCACATCACCCAGCGCATCACCGCCGAGGTTCCCGGCGTGAACCGGGTTCTCTACGACCTGACCCCGAAGCCCACCGGGACGATTGAGTGGGAGTGAGTTTTTGAAACTCCGAACCCGTTGCGGCACAACGATTTTGCGGTTTTATATCTCTCTTTTGATAACGATTTGATAACGCTCCCCATAGGCCGTATCATTCTGTATCCCCAGTGGATTGC
>JAQYLT010000002.1 GCA_028719885.1 Bacillota bacterium | reverse complement strand
TTGTTTGGTTTATTGTTTTGTGGTGATTCAATTATATCACAAAATGGAGCGAATTTCTTCCTTTTTTGCTTTGTTTTTTGTTGTTTGGTTGGTTCTTGACCTGTGGATAACTTTGGAGGTTCAATATACCGAAACTCAAGATCCGGAATTGACTTGACTTTACCGCCGCGAAATGATATATTCTACGGGTATGGAGAGATGTCCGAGCGGTTTATGGAGCCAGTCTTGAAAACTGGTGATACGGAAACGTACCGTGGGTTCGAATCCCACTCTCTCCGCCACTGAAAACTCGTGAGCTATTGTTTGTGGCTCACGAGTTTTCTGTATTTTCTGCTAAATTTTCAAATGATTCTATTTTTCCATAAAATCGGAGGCCCCGACTCCACAAGGAGCTGGGGCCTTCCAACATGAACGAATGATTCAAAGAGAACCACTCAGAGCAGATATACCAGAAAAGCTGCTGCAAAGCAAATGACAGTGGGAATCCAATACATCCACATTTTGCGTTTTGGCTTGATAACCATTCCAATAAGTGCCACTAAGAAACTGATGCTGCCCAGCAAAATCCCATTAAATACAAAATACTGTTTGATACTTGCGCTGTTAGCTGCGAGGGAGATATTGGTGGTTAGGAAGCTGAAAAGCGCCACAAACACCGTCAAAATCACAAGTACATTTCCATAGATGCTGTTTTCAATGGATTTCAGGTCATCCGTCTTTTTTTCAATCTCCCGCATCTGACGCTTGTACACATCCTTGTAATCCCCAAGGCCACGGTAATTGAATTCGTCACGGAAAGCACCATGATACGCCTGGTCAGGCTCAGCACTGAGCTTATCGAACAGGATGGTCGCGTACCGGTCCCCGGCGTACAACACAATGGTATCGGCGGACACATTCGTCAGCCGGAAATATATTCTCGTCTTGTGTCCCGGCTGATAAACCGGTGCATCCAGAGACAGTCCCTGGCGAATCCGGCTGTTTTTCAGCGCGATCCGGCCCAGCATATCCGTTGGCATGGACACGACCTCCACCGATTCCACAAAGGCGGACTCATTCGGCTGGAGGGTAATGGATTCCTCACCTTTGGACGAGGCATAGAACCGCTTTGCACGGAGGTCATAACCGATATTGGTAAGGCAGGAATCGTCGAAGCTGTCAATCAGGTTCTCGCTCTTAACCCTGTCCATTATCTCATGGTCAACGATCACCATAGGTTACCCCACCTTTTCTGTAAAGATACGCCCATTATACTTCTAATTTGTGAATTTGTAAATCATTTTTTCTATCTTTTCTTGTGCATTGGCGGCTGGATATGATATGATAGCAAAAAAAGGAGGCGCAGGCATGGGTATTGTCAAATGGGTTTCCCAGCTGATTCAATGGTTCAAAGGTCTTTTTCGCAGGCGGCCGGTTTCGGATGCCGCAGCGGGTCCCACAGAGAAAGCTGCCCCGGGCATCACCTTTTTCACCGTGTACATCCCCACGCTGGATGGCCGGTTTGAGTATCTGGGCACCGAAGATTATGGCTCTGGCGAAATCGTAATCCTTCCCTTTGGCCCGGAGGACAGGGAGATTTTCGGCATCGTGGAAAAGCAACAGCGTTATCCCGTGGACAAGCTGCCGCTTCCTTTGTGGAAAATGAAATATATTCTAGGAAAAGCGCCGGAAGCCATCGTAAAAGAGTACGGGCGGCTGAATCAGAGTAAGGCAAGAAACAAAGCTTCCCAGTAATCAGGTCAGGTACTGCTCCAGCCGGCTGCAGACCTTTTCCTCATCCATCAGCTCATCCAAATCCTGGGCATAGCGCAAGCCTGCCCGGATTCCCTTGGAGAGGGCCTGTGTATATGCCGCTTCTCCGTGGCGGCGGACGAACAGCGCCGTCCCCTTGTGGGTAGCCGCGTTGGGCTGCTGGTAGAAGCCAACCTGACATTCCATCAGCTCCGGGCATTGGGCGCAGGAAGCAAGCCCCTTTTCCCGGGCACAGCGGACATTGGGACACACATTATCCCGGCTGAGGGTTGCGTAGGAGCACACATTACAGCTGGACCGGCAGCCGCCGCACCACTGGCTCAGGAAGCAGAATTCACAATGCATGGAGCAGACGCCGATCTGCGGGGTAGAATCCTTGATGGAGCGAATCAGTTCCTCCTTGGAATGATTCCATTCCACCGGAAAGAGCATATAATTCTCCCCTGTTGCCGGATCGGTGAAGTCCTGCACGGCTGCCACCAGAGACTGCTTTTGCGCCTCCATGGCAGCGAGGGTTTCCCGGAAGGGATCGGGGCCCTGGGCTTTCACCTTCCAATATGTAAAGCCGGGGACAATCCACTTTTTCCAGCCTTCCGGTGCCTGGGCGTCAGTCTCCGCTTCGATTCCCGCCAGGTACAGTCCCTTGGAAAAATTATCCTCCCATGGCAGAAATTCAAAGGAAAAATTGGTCATGACGCCCCACACCCCGACCAGGTTTCCTTTCTCATCTCTCTTGGCCAGGTGCTCCACCTCGGCAAAATGGCCGTTGGCATCCTGCCAGAGCTTTTGGATGAAGTCCGGTCCGTCGTTGGTGGAGCCCTGCTTGCCGATGACACAGAAGGCGTCTTTTCGGAGGGTCTCAACGTTTTTCATTTTCCCGGCTCCTTTCCCGGTTCAGGCGGAACTCCACTGACCGCTTCAAATAGGCCAGATAATCATCGTCATCACACATGGCCTTGTCGGCGGTGTCGGAGAGCTTTGCCACCGGGCGGCCATTGACATACTGCAGCTTGATGACAATGTTCAGCGCCGGCTGGCAGGTATCATTGGAGCAGAAAGTGCCGATGCCAAAGGACACCTTGGCACGATCCTTAAAGTACTCATAAAGCTTCTGGGACCGATCAAAATCCAGGCTGTCGCTGAACAGCAGCTGCTTGGTTCTTGTATCGATGCCGTATTTTTCATAATGGGCCAGAATCTTCTCCCCCCAGGCATAGGGGTCGCCGCTGTCGTGGCGAACGCCGGAATAGTTATTCACCATGGAGTGATTGAAGTCCAGCAGGAACAGGTCCGTGGTGATGGTGTCCGTGAGGGCGGTGCCGTTGTCCCCCCGGTACTCGTCATACCAGTCGGACATGGCATAGTGGTTGGTATAGGCCAGAGGGATGGAGTCAATACCCTGGTACATCTGGACAAATTCATGGGCATAGGTGCCGATGGGCATGATGTTATATTTTTTCGCCAGGTACACGTTGGAGGTACCCACGCAGTTCTCCGTCTCCGTGACCAGCCGGCGGACAACCACATCCTCCCACTCCCGGGAGAGTCTTCTGCGGCAGCCGAATTCCGCGAAACGGAAGGTATAGGTGCCGTTTTTAAAGGCCTCCAGCTTCTGATTCAGCCGCTCCGCCGCGCTGGCACGGAGAAGCTCATAGTCAAAGCTCATGCGGAAATAGACCTCGTTGATGATCTCCAGCAGGTAAATTTCAAACTGCATGGCAGAAAACAGGGGTCCCCTGACCACAACGGAAAGCTTGCCATCCTCGCTGAGGCCGGTGGAAACGTATTCCCGGATGGGATGCCACAGCCGCAGGAACTCCACATAGTCATTCTTGATAAACCGGATGGACCGCAGATAGTCCAATTCCTCCTTGGTGAAACGAAGCTGACAGAGAAAATCGATCTGATCGTTGATTTCCTCCAGCATCTGCTGTGTAAAACGCACCTCTTCGTTTCTGCATTTAAAGTGATATTCGCCATTTAAATCTGTGTGCTTGTGGAAAATCACCTGGTCCATATTGAATTTATACAGGTCCGTATCCAGCAGCGAAAGCACGATTGGTTCCAGTTTCATCTCTGTATCCTTTCCTTTGAAAAAGCGCACGGTGGAAAGCAGTCTTCCCCGTCCGCTCCCTTTGGGGCGTTCTCAGTCCAGCTCCGGGTGGAAAGCAGGCATCAGCTCCAGCTTAAACCGGTTCATCTCATGGAGGCGGTCAATGCGGGCCTTATTCTGCTGGTTCTCAATGACACCGGTGCGGATATAGCGATCCAGCTCTTCATAGGTAAAGCCCAGGTTTTCCTCGTCGGTCTTGCCGCAGAGTCCGTCGATGGGCACCTTGTTCACGAGGACGTCCGGAAGCCCCAGTTCTCTTCCCAGCTGCTTGACCTCCTGAACCGTCAGGAAAGAGCAGGGACTGAAATCCCCGGCCGCATCGCCGTAGCGGGTGGAATAGCCCACCCAGTCCTCCGACAGATTGCAGGTATTGGCCACCCGTCCGTTGTGGCTCTGGGCCACGGCATACAGCACCGACATCCGGATTCTGGGCGGCAGATTGGTTCTGCTCTGCTGGGAGAGTTCAAAGGGCATGGCGCGCTTGGCCCCCTCCACCGCCTCCTGGATGTTGATGACATAATGGCGGATGCCAAGATGGTCCACCAAGAGCTGAGCCATGTCGATATCCTGCTGAACGCCGCAGGGCATCAAAACGCCGATCACCCGCTCCTTGCCCAGGGCCTCCACGCAGAGGGCCGCAACCACGGAGCTGTCCTTTCCGCCGGAAATGCCCACAATGGCATTGCAGCCCGGGCCGTTCTGATCAAAAAAGTCCCGAATCCAGCGGACACATTCTTCTTTCACCTTTTTGGAATGAAACATATTCTTCTCCTATCTCACATGGATTTGGCAGCTGCCCATGGTTGTCAGGGCCGCCTGATGGGTTTCCGGTGTCACACCGGCGCAGCAGCTGCTGTCCACGGAAATGTCCATTTCCGGGAAATTGGCCTTCAAAATCAGCGCATTGGAAACCACACAGATATCCGTGCACAGTCCAATCAGTTCAGCAGTAAAGGGCTCCCCTGCCGCCTCCTGATAAAGCATCCGCGGCAACAGCACGGAGCCAAAGGTGACCTTTTCCACAGGGGTATAGCCTTTCTGCTCCAAAGCGGCGGCAACGCCATCGTCCAGCATCCAACCCGGTGTTCCCTTGATGCAATGGGGCACCGGGAGCTTTTTGCCCTCGGCGGTTTCCAAATAGTTGGCGGCGTGGGTATCCAGCGTGGCAAAAATTTTCCCCTCAAAATTCAGGATTTTGTCCATCACCTTGGGGACAATGGACTGTGCCTCCGGGGTGCCCAGCGCACCGTCAACGAAATCCTTCTGCATATCCACCACAATTAAAAAATGCTTCATTAAACAAATCCTTTCCGGTTTTTGATGGGACTATTTTGACACAGGAACACAGATTGGTCAAGAAGAAAATAAAATTCTTGTGCATATCGGCTTGGCTCAGCAAGCGGTTAAATGGGAATTTGGTGATGTGATCGTCGTATGAATAAATGGGATGTCCCGTAGGGTAGGGGGCAAGCCACCCGGTCTGCGGAACGTTACTTAACAAAGGACAATAAAGCTGCATAAAGCCGGTAACCCGAACCCAGGAAAATGAATTGACAAGTCCTCTGTTTATCAATATAATTATATCGGAACGAAATTGTGTCTTCAATTTCACATTTATTTGAGTATGCAAATATCGATATGTAATTGCCGAAAGGAGAATCTCTATGGGAACGAAAATCACCATCATCGGTGCAGGCAGCGTGGGCTCCACCATTGCGAACGATCTGGTGGCCATGAACATTGCCACCGAAATTCTGCTGATTGATATCAACGAGCAGAAAGCCTTCGGGGAAGCCATGGACATCTATCAGGGCACTGGCTTCACCTCCCCCGCCATCGTCCGCTCCGGGCATTATGAGGATGCCGTGGGCTCCTCCATCGTGATCATCACCTCCGGTCTGGCCCGAAAGCCCGGTCAGACCCGGCTGGAGCTGGCCCAGACCAATGTGGACATTCTCAAGCAGATCACCCCCAATATTGTGGAATACGCCCCCGACGCCATCTATATCATCGTCTCCAATCCGGTGGATATCATGACCTACGCATTCCACCGGCTCTCCGGCATCCCGGCCGAACGCATCATTGGCTCCGGCACGGTGCTGGACACGGTGCGTCTTCAGACCGAGCTGGCAAAGGATTTTGGAATCAGCCCGAAAAACGTCCACGCCCATGTCTATGGTGAGCACGGGGACAGTTCCTTTGTCCCCTGGTCCCTGGCAACCATCTCCAACAATCACATCAGCCGCTACAAATCCCATGCCCCCCACCGGGACTCCATTGTCTTCGACGGGGATTATGACGCCTTTGAAGAGCGGATTCGGAAATCCGGCGCCGTCGTCATCCAGTCCAAAGGGGCGACCTTCTACGCCGTGGCCTTTTCCGTCTGCCACATCATCAAGTGCATCCTGAACGGGTCCGGCACGGCGCTGACGGTCTCCACCATGATGAACGGAGAATACGGCATTTCCGATGTCTGTCTGAGTGTGCTGTGCATCGTGGACAGCAACGGGGTCCGTGGAAAAATTCAGAACGACCTGACCGACGAGGAGATACAGAAGCTCCGCCGCAGCGCTGACAAGCTGAAAGAAACCATCGCGGCCATCAACATTTAAATGGTAAAAACAGAAAGAATACCGTATTGAGCATAAAAGCGTTGCCATAAAGAGGCCTGTGCGATATATGAAGTGCACGGTCTTGGGAAACCGGAAGCCCCAAAACCTGTTTGTTAAGCATGTAAAAGCAGCCATTGGAGCTTTGAATGGATGTAAATGATACCTGCGATTCGGCTTGTTCGCAGGTATCATTTTTTATCTCTCTGGGGTTCTGGATAAATTTCACCGAAGATTGTTTCCACGCCAAACCGGAAGCAGAAGAGATGTATCGTCCCAGGCTTCTTTCCCAATCTCCCCGGAGCGCTTCCTCTTTCAGACGAATCTGCCCATTTGTCATTGTTTATCCCGTGCTCATTGGTCGCGGAAAACTACAGGCGTTACTATCACAAGGAAAAAATCCGAACCCATCTCCCACTTGGGAAAACCAGGTTCGGATTATATTGGCATGTGTGTTGTGTACACTTTAGATGCAGGACTTTTCCGAAACTCGAAAGTTCTCTCTTGCGGTTTTCAAGGACGAAACCAATATCCTCTTAATTTCAAGACAATCATCAATCAAGGATTGCCCCTCCGCTTCCGTCAAATAATCTGACATGACCAATAGTTTGAGCCAATACTCTGTTTCGGCGGTTTCTTTCAGTGAAATTTGCAATTTTGAAATAAATTCCGCTTTACTGACTCCATAAACCGCTTCATTTGCATTGGCCCCTATGCTGGTTCCACTTCGTACAATCTGCTTTGAAATAACCGTTTCATGCTTTTCCTTGCTTAGATACTGATAAAGATAAAGCTTCACAATCCGGGCCGCAAATTTTAGGGACTTATTCAAAATGACGCTGTCCTGACTCATATCTGAAGCCCCCCTTAAGATAATAGATAAGAGATAACAGATAATAGAGAATAGTACAGAAACGCCATGAGCTGTGGCAAAATACCGATTATCTATTCATTATTATCTATTATCTCTTATCTGAGCCCCGAAAGGGCGTTTCTGGTGCCGCTAACCGGGCTCGAACCGGTACGCAGGTGAGTGCGAGGGATTTTAAGTCCCTTGTGTCTACCAATTCCACCATAGCGGCGTATCGAATGGATTATAGCACATTTCTGATTTCCAGTCAAGGAGTATCCTCCGGGTTTGCCCCGGAGGATATTTCTGATGGAAAGAATGCTCAGTAGCCGAATTTCTCCGCGGTGCGCTTCAGCATCTCCCGGATGGGCAGATGGTAGGGGCAGCGGGTTTCGCACTGGCCGCAGCCGATGCATTCTCCGGCGGTGTGGGCCATGGTTTTGTATCGGTCACGGGCCCAGTCCTCCAGACCGTAGCGGGACAGGTAGCCCTCGAATAAGAACGCACTGGGAATGCTGATGCCCACGGTGCAGGGGGCACAGTAGTTGCAGCGGCGGCAGAACTGGGTACCCAGGCTGTCCCGGATGCGCTGCATGGCAGTCTTTTCCTCTTCGGTCAGGGCTCTGGTGTCGCTGATGCCCGCCAGGTTCTGTTCCAGCTCCCGAGGCTCCGCCATGCCGGGGATGATTTCGGTAACATGCTCATTGGAGGCAATGTAGCGCAGGGCCAGGCGGCCGTCCTCAATGGCACCGCCGGCCAGAGGCTTCATGCAGATAAAACCGATGTTCTTCTCCGCGCACCTTTCAATCAACTCCTGGGCCTGATTTTCCACAATGTTATAGGGGAACATGATGGTCTCCACCCAGGGGAGCTCCAACGCCCGGGCAAAAATGGCAACGGAATGGGTGGTGATGCCGATGTGGCCGATCTTCCCCGCTTCCTTGGCTTCCAGAGCACCCTCCAGCGCGCCGCCGGGGGCAAGAATCTGGTCTAAAGCCTGGGCGGAGGGGTTATGGAACTGGTACAAATCGATATAATCCGTCCGCAGATTGTGGAGGCTCTTTTCAATATCCGCCTTCATATCCTCCCGGCTGGTGGCTCTGCCCTTGGTGGCCAGAACGAACTGATCCCGGATGCCCTCCAAGGCGTAACCCAGATATTCCTCGCTGACGGTGTAGCCCCGGGCAGTATCGATGTAATTGACGCCCATTTCCGCCATTTTATGAACCAGGGTTTTGGTGCCCTCCGCGTCGATGCGCTGGATGGGAATGCCGCCCAGGCCCAGCCGGGAGACCCGCAGACCGGTTTTTCCTAAAATTCGATATTCCATGGTTTTCTACCTCATTTCTTTCCCAATTCTTTGTTTTTCTCAAAGGCGGCCGCCACACAGTCCATAGCGGCACCCCGGAAGCCATGCTGCTCCAACGCGCGGACACCGGCAATGGTACTGCCGCCGGGGGAGCACACCGCGTCCTTCAAAGCACCGGGGTGCATTCCGGTTGCAAGCACCATCTCCCCCGCCCCGATCATGGTGGCGGCAGCGTACTCCATGGCCTTGGCTCTGGGAACGCCGCAGGCCACGGCGCCGTCGGCCAATGCCTCGATAAACAGATACATATAGGCGGGGCCGCAGCCGGACAGGGCGCTGGCAGCGTCGATAAGCCTTTCCTCCAGCTCGTCCAGCTGGCCAGAAAAACGCATATCCTCCAGGAAAGAGGCAATGGTTTCATCCGCCACCAGGTCATTGCGGCAGTACTGGGTCATTCCCTTGCCCACCGCCACCGGTGTATTGGGCATAATGCGAATCACCGGCAGCTTTCCGCCGGCCATCTGCTCAATCTGGCTGATGGTCAGTCCGGCGGCCATGGTGATCAGCAGGGGCTTGCGCTGCTGCAGGGCTCCCTGCAGGGGCTCCAAAACCCCGGCCATCATCTGAGGCTTCACCGCCAGGAAAATCCGATCGCAGGAGGATACGATTTCTTCCCCGCTGCCATAGCGAATGCCCAGCTCCCCGGCCAGTGCCCTTGCCCTGCCGGAGCGGTCGGTGACCATGATGTCCTTGGTGACCTTGCTCAATGCCCTGGCAATGGCGCCGCCCATGTTTCCGCAGCCTAAAAATCCATATTTCATATTTGCCTCCTTAACGGATGTGTCCGTTGCCGTGAACGATGTAATGATAGCTGCACAGCTCCCGCAGACCCATGGGGCCTCTGGCATGGAGCTTCTGGGTGGAGATGCCCATTTCGCAGCCCAGGCCAAACTCTCCCCCGTCGGTGAACCGGGTGGAAGCGTTTACATACACCGCCGCGCTGTCCACACAGGAGGTGAACAGCTGGGCAGCGGCCTCGTCCCGGGTGACGATGGCCTCGCTGTGGCCGGTGGAATGGGCGCTGATGTGGGAAATGGCCTCCTCCACCCCATCCACGCATTTCACAGCCAGGATATAATCTAAAAATTCCGTGTCGAAGTCCTTTTCTCCGGCAGGTGTTCCGGGAATGATACTCTGGGCATAGGCATCCAGCCGCAGCTCCACCGGCTGCTGCCGGTCCAAAACCAGGCGTTTGTGGAGCTTGGGCAGGAATTCCTCGGCAATGGATCGATCCACCAGCAGCACCTCCTCGGCGTTGCACACGCTGGGGCGGCTGGTTTTGGCGTTCTCGATGATGTTCAGTGCCATGTCCTGATCGGCAGTTTTTTCCACATACACGTGGCAGATGCCGGTGCCGGTGGCGATGCAGGGCACGGTGGCGTTGCGGAGGCAGGCGTTGATCAGTCCGGTGCCGCCCCGGGGAATCAGCAAATCCACATAGCCGTTGGCGGTCATCAAGGCGGTGGCACTGTCCCGGGAGGTATCCTGAACCAGATTCACCGCATCCTCCGTCACCCCGGCCCGGCGCAGTCCCTCTTTCAGGGCATCCACAATGGCGTTAGCAGAGCGGAAGGCCTCCTTGCCGCCCCGGAGGATGCACACGTTTCCGCTTTTCAGCGCCAGGGCAGCCGCGTCGCTGGTGACGTTGGGCCGGCTTTCATAAATAATGGCAATCACGCCCATGGGGACGGACACCTTTTGAATCAGCAGGCCGTCAGAGCGAGTGTTTTCCTCTATCACCCGCCCCACCGGGTCGGGAAGCTGCACCACATCCCGAATGCCCTGGGCCATGCCTTGAATTCTCTCCGGGGTGAGTCGAAGCCGGTCCAGCATCACATCGGAGATATGTCCCTGAGCCGCCTGGAGATCCAGCTGGTTGGCCGCCAGAATTTCCTCCTGCCTGTCCAGCAGCGCCTGGGCCATGGCCTCCAGGGCATCGTTTTTCTGCTGAGTGCTCAGCCGGGAAACCGTCTTCTTTGCCGCTTTGGCGGCGGATAACATTTGCTGCATGAAATAGCCTCCTTTTCACTTTGCCTTGAACCGGGTGCCCACTGCCCCGCCGTCCAGAATGGTATAGAGATTGTTGGGCTCATTTCCGTTGGCAATCACCATATCGCAGCCGCAGCTCATGCAGATTTCGGCCGCCTGGAGCTTGGTAATCATGCCGCCGGTGCCCTGGTCGCTGCCGCTGACCCCTGCCAGGGATTTGATATGCTCATCCAAATGGGTGACGGTGGGGATGAGCTTCGCCTGGGAATCCTTTCTTGGATCGGCGGTATAGAGCCCATCGATATCCGACAGCAGCACCAGCAGCTGGGCGCTGACGCTTTTGGCCACAATGGCAGCCAGGGTATCGTTGTCACCGATGACGATTTCCTCGGTGGCCACGGTGTCGTTTTCATTAATGATGGGCAGGGCCCCCAGCTCCAGCAGCCGGTTCAGGGTGTTGCTGAAATTCCGGTGGCGGGTTTCGCTGGCCACATCCTCCCCGGTGATCAGCAGCTGGGCTACCGTATGATGGTAATCACCGAACAGCTTGTCGTAGATGTACATCAGCTCACACTGGCCCACCGCGGCGGCAGCCTGCTTGGTGGGAATATCCTTGGGACGCTGCCGCAGGCCCAACTTGCCCACGCCCATGCCGATGGCACCGGAGGAAACCAGAATCACCTCATGCCCCGCGTTTTTGATGTCGCTGATTACCTGACACAGCGACGCCACCCGGCGGATATTCAGGTGCCCCGTGGCATGGGTGAGGGTGGATGTGCCGATTTTTACAACGATACGCATATTCTTCCCTCCAGGAATGTCTAAATCATTTCCATAATTATACACATTCACCTTTCATAAATAAAGAGGCAAAACGTTTTTTATGCAATTATCTCAAAAATCTCTTTGCTTTCGACGAAAACAATGGTATAGTTATCCTATCCAAAACAAACCGATGAGAAAGGCGGCAATCCAAATGGAATACAAAACCACCGGCATCCGCTATCTTGTGCAGGAGGGCGGCAAAAACCTCAGCTGGAGCGAGGAAAGCGGCGTGAGCCTCATAGAGCAGGACGGACTGTACTTCAAGGACCTGGCCAGGACTGGAAAGCTGCTTCCCTACGAGGACTGGCGGCTGGACAGCCGGACCCGGGCGGAGGACCTGGCCTCCCGGCTGAGCCTGGAAGAAATCGCGGGACTGATGCTCTATTCCCCCCACCAGTCCGTCCCCGAGATCCGGATGCCCTTTGTGGGCAGCTACGGCGGAAAGGCCTTTGAAGAATCCGGCTGCCAGGCCCATGAGCTGTCCGATCAGCAGAAGCGGAGCGGCACCTGATTGCCATCATGAACGGAGTGGACCAATTCGGCGGCAACAGCGCCATCGCGCCCATTGTGGATGCCTACCGGATTGGCTGCCGGGAATACGGCGAGGAAGCCATGCGGCAGCGGATGGAGCGCTCCGCCGCCATCAGCAATCCCATGGTCATGGGAGAGTTTGAGCCCCAGGCGGATGCCATTCTGGCGGAGTTCGGCGTTTCCACCCAGGCGGTGCTGGATGTGGTGTTCGGCGACTACAGCCCCACCGGGAGACTTCCCATGCAGCTGCCAAAGGACATGGCCACCGTGGAGCGGCACCGGGAGGATGTGGCCTTTGATCTGGACCCCTATGTGGACGAATTTGGAAACCGCTATGACTACGGCTTCGGCCTGAATGGATTCTGACAAAATGGAAAACCTAACGGGAGGCTTCGGCTTCCCGTTTTCCATGTTGACTTTCGACAGCTCCGCCCATATAATGACAGCATATGATTCCTTGAAAAGGGGTGACGGCATGGCTGCGTTAAAATGCAAATACTGCGGCGGGAGCGTATCCGCTTTCCCGGACAACGCCCTGGGCATCTGCTCCCGGTGCGGCGCTTTCATGACCCTGCCCGCCAACGCCTCCGACCACCGCGCCGCCGCCCACAACTGCGGCAACTATCTCCGCCGGGCCGGAAAATTCGACCAGGCCCTTGCCGTTTATCAGAAGCTTCTGCAGGAGGACGAAACCGACGCGGAGAGCCACTGGTGCAGCGCCCTGTGCCAGTACGGCGTGGACTATGTGTGGGACCAGGAGCAGCAGGCATACACGCCCCAGGTCACCCGTCCCGGAAACCAGGATTTCCTGGAGTCCGGGGAATATCTGGCCGCTCTGGCCAATTCCGGCGGGGCGGTTCAGCTTCAATATGAAAAGGAAGCCGCGAAAATCTCCGGAAGCCAGCGTCAGCAGGAGAAGCCCCTGCCCAATGAAACAGAGAATTCCCGCCCCGATGAAACGCCGGAGCATCTGGTGAAGCGGGGCTTCCGACGCCTGGAACAGCAGCGGTGGGAGGATGCCGAAGGCTGCTTCCATCAGGCGGCCGATGCCCAACCGGAGAATGCCATGGCCCATCTGGGTCTGCTGCTGGCCCAATTTCACTGCCGGAATCCCAAGGAGCTGCCCGGCTGCGGCCAGGAAATCCACCAAAGCCCCCACTACCAGGCGGCCCTGGAAGCCGGGGACCAGCGCCTATCCGCCTACCTCCAAGCCATCGCCCAGCGGCTCCAACAGCAAGATCAGCTGGCCAAAAATCAGGAAGCCTATGATCATGCCCTTGCCGCCATGGACGCTGCCGCAACCGACGAGCAATACCGGCAGGCAGCCCGGCTCTTTGGGCAATTGGGCGACTATCAGGATGCCAAGGAAAAAGCCAAGGAGTGCCTCCGCCGGGGAGAATTCCTCCGAAAAGAGGACCTCTACCGCAGTGCCCTCTCTGCCAAGGAGGCAGGCCAGGCCGCCCGGGCTGCGGCGCTCTTTGGAAAAATCCCCGGCTGGCGGGATGCCAACACCCAGGCAGTTGAATGCCGCCGTCGGGCCCAAGCCAAGGAAGCGGCCCAGCCAAAAAAAGACTATGGAGTGCCCATGTGGAAAAAAATCATTGCCGCCCTGGTTCTGCTGGCCCTGCTCAGCGGAGGCGGCTATCTGGCGGTGACCCGATACGTCATCCCCCAGCAGAAATACAACGCCGCCCAGGCGCTGCTGGAAGCGGGAAAGCGGGAGGAAGCCATCGCCGCTTTTCAGGCTCTGGATGGATTCCGGGATGCCGCTGACCGGGCCCTGGGCATCCAAATCGACTGGTATACCCAGGCGGAGCAGCTGCTGTCCGCCGGGGATTCCTGCCGGGCCGCCGCCATTTTCGGAGGCCTGAAAGACTTCCAGGATGCCCGGGAACGGAGCCGGCAGCTTTGGGAAACCATCGTACCCGCCCAGACCATCAGCGCCGGGGGCTGGTTCACCGCCGCCGTAAGATCCGACCGGATTGCCACCGCCGTTGGGGATAACCGATCGGAGCAATGCTGGGTGGGAGACTGGATGAACATCCGCTCCATCAGCGCCGGCTGGGAGCACACCCTGGGTCTGCGGACCGACGGCACCGTGGTGGCCGCGGGATACAACGGAGACGGCCGGGGGGATGTGGGCGACTGGCGGGACATGGTTGCCATATCCGCCGGTCAATGGCACACCGTTGGACTGAAATCCAATGGAACCGTCATCGGCCTGGGCTGCGAAAACGACGGGAGAATCGACTTTACCGGCTGGCAGGACATGAAGAACATCTCCGCCGGGCGGAATCACACCGTAGGCCTGAAGGCCGACGGCACCGCCCTGGCCGTGGGCGACAATCAGGATGGCCAGTGCAATGTGCAGAGCTGGAAGCAGCTCACCGCCGTCAGCGCAGGCGGGGCACACACCCTGGGACTGAAAACGGACGGCACGGTGGTGGCCACGGGCTCCAACCAGGAGGGGCAGTGCGGCGTTAAGGACTGGAAAGGCATCGTCGCCGTGGCCGCCGGTTACTATCACAGCGTTGGCCTACGGGCTGACGGCACCGTGGTGGCTGTGGGCTTCAACGCTTACGGCCAATGTGATGTGGAAGACTGGACGGACATCGTGGCCATCTCCGCCGGTGGCTGGCACACTCTGGGGTTAAAGTCCGACGGCTCCATCGTGGCAGTGGGCCGGGATCTGGAGGAGCAATGTCAGGTCCAGGGCTGGGACAATATGCTGATTCCCGAATGAAAAAGCATCTGCATCCCAGCTCGACACAGTTGACAGCCAAATTGATGTTTGTCAAAATGTATCGGGAACGGTTTATCCGTCCCGAAACGTCGGTGAACATCCGTGGTTCGTTGGTTGGTAATGGGTTCCAATTTTTCCCAACAATTATCCATTCAACATACCTCGATAAAAATGTTGCCGAGCCGGAATGCATAAATGCATTCCCTACGCAAAATTCGTCGTTTTACGATTCATCGAACCCAGGTGGTTCATGAACCTTTCGGAACGGATAAATCCGTTCCCTACGCACACGTTGGCATATATCCCGTTGGGCGAACCCGTCAAACACCGATTTATCCGATTCCTGAACAAATCAAGTGACAAAAACAAAAATCCGAACTCTTTCCCAGGGAAAAAGTTCGGATTTATCCTTATGGTGGACGATAACGGACTCGAACCGCTGACCCTGCGCACGTCAAGCGCATGCTCTACCAGCTGAGCTAATCGTCCATAACACCGGAATGGCCCTGATGACATGGAGATTATACAGTATGGGTCAGAATTTGTCAAGTCTTATTTTTCCGTTTTGGGTGGACCTGGCAGTCTCCCCTGCCGGCTCAGTCCATATAAAACATGCCCAAAATATCCCGCATGGCGTAGTAATTGGGCAGCTTGCGCCAGCCGCTGGCGGTGGGATGATCAATGTAAATGGCGATTTTGGTATCCGGAAGCGCTTCGCACATCCTGGTCACCGCGTCCCGCCGCTGCTGGTCGTGGACACCGTTGGCATCGCACCACCAGAGGTTTTTCAGCCAGGTCATCTGGGCGATGATGTCCGGGTCTCCATAGGTCAGTCCCAGGTTCAGGTCCTCCAGGCCGGTGCAGCCCAGGAGCGGACTGTAGTCCGTGACGGGGATGGTAAAAAGCTCCAGATATTTCAGCTTTTTCAGATTCTGCAGCGGGGTCAGATCGGAGATTCTGGTTTCACCGATGATCAGATATTCCAAATTGGGCATATAGGCGGCCCACTCGCAGTCATGCACCCACATGTGACCGATGTCGATGCAGACCATATCCCGGCAGTATTTGAATTCCTCCAGATCCTTGGTCTGCACGGTGGCTTTGAACTTAACCGGCATAAACCAAGTTTCGTCAGTGCGGACCCGCAGAGAGCCCAGCTTCACCGTCCAGACAAAGCGGATATCCGGATGCCGCCTGTCCAGTGCGTCCAGGGTGGGGCTGTCCAGACCGCAGTCGCTCATGATGATTTTTTTCACATTGGGCAGGTATTTCAGCCGCCGTTCCAGCACCCGGGTATCCTTGAACTGCACGCCGGACAGATCGATTTCCTCCGAATCCGTGGAGAAGCTGACACCCCCCAGCTGCATATTCCAGGTAAACCGGAACCCAGGCCACCGGTCCGCCAGGGCCATGATCTGCGGGTCGGTGAGGCCGCAGTCATAAAGAAGAATTTTCTTGGGTGTGGAAATCTCCGGCAGCAGACGCTCCAGCAGGGCTGTGTTCTCAATGGGAATTCCGCTCAAGTCCAGAACCGAACCACTGTCGGATCCCGCCCTTGCAGTGCCACACAGCCAGCCAGGCCCGAGGGTCAGGCAAAAAAGCACAAAAAACAATGCCAAAAAGAGCCTTCGTTTCTTCATGAGCGTCTTCTTCCCCTTTTCTATGCCCGGCAATTCATCGGGCGAAAGTGCAATTGCGTGGATTTCAGGAAAAGTATAGCAAGTTTTTGGAGAAAGTGCAAGAAAAAGTTTCAAAAAGCCCTTGACTTTCCAAAAGAGCAATGCTAGAATAGACAAGCCGCATTGAAGAGGCTCAAGTTGGTGCGCTCTGCCGCCCCGCCTCAAGAGCGAGACTACACATTATGAAGTAGGTGAAACAAACATGAAGGCAGTTATCGTAACCGGAGGCAAGCAGTACACCGTGTCCGAGGGTGATGTCCTCTTCGTTGAGAAGCTGGGCGTCGAAGCCGAGGAGGTCGTGAAGTTCGATCAGGTTCTGGCCGTGCTGGATGGTGAAAATTCCAAGATCGGCGTTCCCACTGTGGAGGGCGCTGTGGTGGAGGCCAAGGTCGTGAAGAACGGCAAGGGCAAGAAGATTCACGTTCTGAAGTACAAGGCTAAGAAGAACGAGAAGAAGAAGATCGGTCACCGTCAGCCCTACACCAAGGTGGAGATCACCAAGATCGCTCTGTAATTATGACAAGATGCGAGTTTTTCACCGAAGCGGACCGAATCACCGGATTCTCCATTTCGGGTCACAGCGGCTATGCGGAAGCAGGCAGCGACATTGTGTGCGCCGCCATCACCGCTGTGGTAACCATGGCTGAGGCCACCATCAATGATGTGTGCGGCGCCAAGGCCAAGATTCGGGTCAAGGATGCGGACGCCCGCATTACCCTGACTCTCCCCGCTTCCTGCGATGAGGAGGAAAGCGTTCAGGCGGTTCTCGCCGGAATGCTGCTGACTCTGTGCAGCCTGCGGGACGACTACCCTGATTATATCGAAGTTTTGGAGGTGTAACAAAATGCTGAAGATTGGTATTCAGTTCTTCGCTCACCACAAGGGCGGCGGTTCCACCAAGAACGGCCGTGATTCCGAGTCCAAGAGACTGGGCTGCAAGCGCGCTGATGGTCAGTTTGTTCTGGCCGGCAATATCCTGGTTCGCCAGAGAGGCACCCACATCCATCCCGGCACCAATGTTGGTATCGGCAAGGACGACACCCTGTTCGCTCTGATCGACGGTACCGTGAAGTTCGAGCGCATGGGTAAGGATCGCCGGAAGTGCTCCGTTTACGCTGAGCAGTAATTCCGTATAGCCCTCAGAAGGACTGCCGCATTTTTGCAGCAGTCCTTTTTTAAAGCCCCTTTTTCTCTGTTCGTAACAGTCTGTTTATTTTTTCTTTCAATTCGGTTCATGCCATCCGGTTAAAATGAATTATCTTATTCATTTTCGGAAAGGATGAACCCCATGGAGCAGAGCAAAAAGCAGATTCCCCTGGTGGAAAGCCGGCTGCGGCACCACATTTTAGAGATGCCCAAGGAGATTCTCAAGGCCAGCGGCATCGTGATTTTCGGCCGGAGAATCAAGAGCCTGGTGTTTACCACGGACCTGGCCATTATCAAAAATTGCGACGCCGACGCGGTATTCGCGGTTTACCCCTTTACCCCCCAGCAGTCCATCAGCGATGCCATTATCAAAGCCTCCTATATCCCGGTTTTCTGCGGTGTGGGCGGCGGTACCACCCAGGGGGTGCGTACCATCTCCCTGGCCAAGGATGTGGAGAGTCAGGGCGCCATGGGGGTTGTGCTCAACGCGCCGGTATCGGATATGAATTTGCTGGCGGTTGCCCGGTCGGTGGACATTCCCACCATCATTACCATCACCGACGAGAAAACCAATGTGGCCGCCCGGATCGAATGCGGGGCTTCCATTTTGAATGTGGCTGCGGCAGAGAAAACACCGGATTTGGTGCGAAAAATCCGCAGTCAATTTCCCGATATTCCCATTATTGCCACCGGCGGCAACAAACCGGACACCATTCTTGCCACCATTGACGCCGGTGCCAACGCCATTACTTATACGCCGCCTTCCACCCAGGAGCTGTTCAAGCGCATGATGAGCAGATACCGGGAGGGCTGAGCAGCACAGAAGCTGACACTCCGGCGGCGCCCAAGAAGGAGGATTCTATATGTTTGTAGATAAAGTCCGAATCACCGTGGTGGGCGGCCGGGGCGGCGACGGCGCCGTGGCCTTCCACCGGGAGAAATATGTGGCCTCCGGCGGTCCCGACGGCGGCGACGGCGGTCACGGCGGCAGCGTGGTGCTCCATGTGAACGACAACATGTCCACCCTGCTGGATTTCCGCTATAAGCGGAAATATGCTGCTCAGGCCGGGGCCAACGGACTGGGCCGGAAGATGAGCGGCAAGCGGGGGGAACCCCTGGTGATCGATGTTCCCAGAGGGACGGTGGTCCGGGACGCGGAGACCAACCAGATCATTGTGGATATGTCCACAGGAGAAGATTTCGTCATCGCCAAGGGAGGCCGGGGCGGCTGGGGCAATGCCCATTTTGCCACCGCCACCCGCCAGGTGCCCCGGTTCGCCAAGGCCGGTCTGAAAGGACAGGAGCGGGACATCATTCTGGAATTAAAGCTGCTGGCGGACGTGGGCCTGGTGGGCTTCCCCAATGTGGGCAAATCCACCCTGCTGTCCGTCACCTCCAACGCCCGGCCCAAGATTGCCAACTATCATTTTACTACGCTGTTTCCCAATTTGGGCGTGATCTACGTGGATGAGGGCGTCTCCTTTGTGATGGCCGATATTCCCGGCATCATCGAGGGTGCCGCCGAGGGCGCCGGACTGGGCCACGATTTCCTGCGGCACATTGACCGCTGCCGTCTGCTTGTTCATGTGGTGGATGTTTCCGGCAGCGAGGGCCGGGACCCAGTGGATGACTTCAACGCCATCTGCGACGAACTGGCAAGCTACAGCGTGGACCTGAGCAACCGGCCCATGATTGTAGCCGCCAACAAAATCGATCTGCTTCCCCCAGGCAGCGACAATCTAGCGAGGCTTCGCTCCTGTGTGGAGGCGACGGGCTGTGAGCTCTATGAAATTTCCGCCGGTACCACCCAGGGCACCCGGAATCTGATGCGGGTGGTGGCCGAGAAGCTCCGTTCCCTCCCCCCTGTTACCATCTATGAGCCGGAATACGTGGAGCAGGTGCCCCAGGCCGGTGACCCCAGCGAGCTGACCATCGAGCATCTGGGCAGCACTTGGGTGATTACAGGCAGCTGGCTGGAGCGGCTGGTGATGAACATCAATTTCGACGATTATGAATCCCGGAACTATTTCGACCTGCAGCTGCACAAATCCGGCCTTTTCGCCCGGCTGGAGGAGATGGGCATTCAGGACGGCGACACCGTGGACATCTACGATTTGCAGTTTGACTACCAGAGATAAAAGCAGGAGGCAGGGAAAGCTCCCTGCCTCCGTTTTTATGAGTTTATGGGCTTTTGGCAAGAATTCGGCAAATTGGAATTTAGGGCAACACCGCATAAATGCCAAAAACCGCATTATACAGTGGGTGACAAATAAAAGCTGTGGATAACCTCTGAATTATTGTCCGCAAAGGCGCACTGACTCAAGCCGCCAGACAAGGTCTGTCAGCCAGAATCAGATT
>JAQYLT010000001.1 GCA_028719885.1 Bacillota bacterium | reverse complement strand
GGGAGAAAAGGTTACAAAATATCATAGAACACTGACCACATATCTAAATACACTGCTTTCAAATGGTTTTATAATAAATCAGATTGTGGAGCCGCAGCCGCCGGAAAACATGATGGATATTCCGGGGATGCAGGATGAAATACGCCGTCCCATGATGCTGATTGTATCGGCTAACAAAAAATGGATAGATAGAACTAAAACACCTATAAGGTATAAATGAAGGCAACCATCATACTCCATCTAAAATTGATGGACTTGATTTTCAAATACAATGGGAAGCTGATTTGCTTGAAAATTTAATGGTTATGGATAAAGAAAAAGAACAGGAAAAGATAAAAAAGTGTATAGGTGAAAACTTTAAAACAAACACAGGAAAAAGGATAGCTTATAATCGCTTTATTTTAGATTAGTAGTAGATTATTACAGTTATGTATTTTATATCGCAAAGAAAAATGGCTCAATGAAAAAGTTTGTGTGTTCGACATCCTGAGGCAAGCAGTATCACGCAACAGTCATAGGTTTCTGAACACCCCCACTCCCTTGTATTCATACTCTCGGGGCGCAGGAGGCATTATCCATCTGCTTGCCTACAGAATACCTCTGGAAACAAAATGTAAATCACACAACTTTTTTCATTGACCCGAAATTTCAAGTGATCTGGAGGCGGGTTCATGCAAGCTTTCTTCTCATCGGATTCCAAATTGATGCAGGCTATGGGGCGGATTGGGGATTTGGTTATCCTAAATCTGTTGTTTTTCATCAGCTGTCTTCCCCTTTTCACCATTGGCGCTGCCAGTGCGGCGCTGTACACCGTTTGCTTTCAGATGGGTACGGAGAAGGAAAGCGGAATTTTCCGCACCTATGCTCACGCCTTCCGGGAGAATTTCAAGCAGGGCACGGTGGTTTTCTTGATTCTTGCCCTGTTTCTCCTGGCGGGCTTTTTCGACACGCTGCTGTTATCCTCTCTGGCAGGATGGCTGCGCTATGGGTGCATTCTTACCGCCATCCTTTTGGTGCTGGCGGTGCTGATGTACAGCTACGCGTTTCCGCTGTTGAGCCAGTTTTCCAACGGCATCCGCGGCACGCTGAAAAATGCTCTTTTTCTCAGTCTGGGCTATCTGCCCCGCTCCCTGCTGATTGCTGCGGTGAATGTTTTTCCCACGGCGCTGGCCCTGTTGGATTTATATCTCTTTCTCCAGATGGGTTTTTTGTGGATTTTCCTCTATTTTTCCTCAGCCGCGTATCTCAATAGCCTCCTGCTGAAAAAGGTGTTCGCCCAATATATGTAAGAAAATGCCCCGCACAGAGCGTGCGGGGCATTTCTGCTGGGGGAAGAGAAAAGAGAAATGAAGAATTATCCCATGTAAGCTTCCAGCTGAGCCTGGGCGGCGGCAACGAATTCATTGATGCCGGCTGCTTCCAGCTTGCTCAGGAACTCAGGCAGGACGGTATCCGGATTCACCGCACCGGACATCAGGTTGAACGCATACTCAGCGTAGACGTTGGCCAGAGCGGCGCTCTCGGTTTCCAGCTCGGAGCTGTCGAAGATGAAGCCGCCATAGGGCAGAGCCTCGGCTGCATCATAGTAGGCAGCGAAACGGTCCCAATAATCCAGGCCCTGAGCCTGGGTGGGAGGCAGGATACGGACGTTGCCCATGCCGTTGGTCCAGGGGGAGTAAGTGGCCCGGGCGTCGGTAAAGGAGATGGTGCCGTCTTCATTGGTGGTGTAGGTGAAGCCCTCTGTGCCGTAGTTCAGCATGGTCATCAGCTTGGAGTCGGTGTTCAGCAGGTTCAGGAACATCAGCGCCCGCTCAGGATTCTTGGAGGTAGCGGAGATGGCCACCATGGCGCCCTGGCCGGAGGTGCAGTCCATGTAAGCGGCGGTTTCGGGAACCATGCGGACATCAATGCCCCGGGCTCCGGAGGCGTCCAGCTCATAGCCAAAGGCGTAGGACTGGGTGCCGAACAGGTATTCGCCGGTGGACTGGCAGGCCACCCGGTAGTCATTGGCGGTGGCGGTGGACTGGCAGCTGGGGGAGATAAAGCCCTTCTGGGCATACTCGTAGGTGCGCTGTGCAAACTTGGCAAACTCCTCGGTAGCATACTTGTTCACGATGGTGCTGCCAATGTCGTTGGAGGGGTGCTCGGCGTCATAGTAGTAGGACAGCACATTGCCGGCAGCCACATCGCCGGTGATGATGGCGGAATGGGTCACCATTCTCTCCAGGACCACGGGCTCGATGAGCAGCGGATAGAAATCCTTGCCCTTGGCGTCCTTGGCCTTCTGCAGCATTTCCTCGAATGCATCGGAGTAGTAGTCCAAGCCCGCGGCGCAGACGGCGTCCACATCATAGCCCAGCTCGGCAAGCAAAGTGCCGTTCACATCCCAGCAGTTCTGGGTAGCGGTGTCCTTCAGGCCGGGGACGGCGTAGATGCCCATGCCGTCGTAGCCATTCGTCACAGCGCAGTCCCAAATGCCCTGGGGAATGGTCTCCAGCAGCTCGGGCGCATAGGTGGGAAGCATCTCGTCCAGCTTCACCCAGTAGCCGTCCCGGGCAAACTTGTTGTACTCGTTGGCGGACCAGTTGCAGGTGAAGTACATATCCACATCGTCGCCGCCGGTGAGGGCCGTAACGGTAGCGGTGTCGAAGTCGCCCCAGGTGCCCCAGATGACTTCCAGGGTCACATTCAGCTTCTCCTGCAAATAGGCATTGACCTCTTTCAGGACGGTTTGTGAGGCATCAGGGGTAACGGTGCTGCCGTGGAACCAGATCTTCAGGGTGACAGGCTCCAGCGCTTCCTCTGCGGAAGCGGACCGGGTGATGCCAACCAGGCTGCCAACCATTGCCAGAGCCAGCAGCAGTGCGAAAAACTTTCTCATGATTCATCCTCCATTTTAAAATATTTACCAATCAGCGCAGGCGCTGGATTAGCCAAAGGTGCATCAGCCCTTTACCGAGCCAATGGCAAGGCCGGACACGATGTAACGCTGGAAAAAAGGATAGGCGCAGGCGATGGGCACCACGATCAGCACCACCAGCACCATTCGCAATGACTGGGTGGGGAGCTTGGCTGCCTCGTTGATGGCCGCCGCGCCCAATTGGCCCGCCATCCGGTTTAAATAGTCCACATTGTTCTGCAATTCCATCAGCAGCGCCTGCAGGGGCTGCAGCACCTTTTGCTGACGGATGTACAAGAGGGAATTGAACCAGTCATTCCAATAGGCCAGGGCATTGAGCAGCGCAATGGTGGCAATGCCCGGCTTGGCGATGGGAACAACGATGCGAAGCAATGTGGAATATTCCCCGCTGCCGTCGATGGTGGCCGCTTCGATCAGCTCCATGGGCACGGAGCTTTTGAAAAAGGTTCGCATGACGATGATGTTAAAGGGACTGACCAGCAGCGGCACGATCAGCGCGGCGTAATTCTCGCTGAGCCCCAGCAGTTGCTTGCTGACGATGTAGGTGGGCACCAGGCCGCCGCCGAAGATCATGGTGAAGAAGCTGAGGAAATTGAAGAAGCCGCAGAATTTGAAGTCCGGACGGTACAGGGCGTAGGAATACATGGCGCACATGGCCGTGCTCAGGAGCGTGCCCACCACCGTGATGAAGATGCTGTTGAAGTAGGACCGCCAGATCTGGGGCAGCTTGTCGAAGGCGTAGCGGTAGGCATCGGTGCTCCACGCCGTTGGGAAAAAGGAATAGCCGATTTCCCGGATGGAGGCCTCTGAGGAGAAAGAAATGATGATGACGAACAGGAACGGGATGATGCAGCAGACGGAAAACAGGCCGATGATCACATGAAAGGCCGCTTCCGTTCCCGCACTGACGGAGTTCAGGCGGAGATTTTTCTTTTTGCCGGCCATAACTGTGCCTCCTTTAGAACATGGCGCTGTCGGAATCGATTTTCTTCACAATCGCATTGGCCGACAGGATACAGATAAAGCCCAGCACATTCTGCAGCAGGCCCGCCGCCGACGACTGCCCCGGATTGCCCGTGGCGATATAGGCCCGGTAGACATAGGTATCGATGGTCTGGGTCACGGAGAACAGGGCGCCATTCTGCATGGGCACGTTGTAGAAGAGGCCAAAGTCCGAGGCGAAAATCTTGCCCACATTCATAATGAAGAGAATGCAGATCATGGTGCGAAGATGGGGCAGGGTCACGTAGAGCACCTGCTGCCATTTGGAAGCGCCGTCGATGGCGGCGGCCTCATACTGATTGGCATCGATGCCGGTGATGGCCGCCAGATACAGCACCGTGGAATAGCCCACATTTTTCCAAAGATTCGCAAACACCAGAAGGTAGGGCCAGGGGCCGGGGGTGGTATACCAAGAGGTGACCTCCTTCCCCGCCGCCTCCTGCATGGCCGGAATCATGCCGTATTGGGCATCCAGAAAGGCGTTCAGGAAGTAGCTTACCACCACCCAGGACAGAAAATAAGGGAAGAACATCATGGTCTGATAAGCTTTCTTGACATACTTCCTGGTAAACTCGTTCATCATAATGGCAAAGGCCACGGGAATCACAACACCCAGGATGATAAAAACGATATTGTAGCACAGGGTGTTGCGGAACATGATCCAGGCGGAATCCGTTTTGAAGAGGTATTCAAAATTCTTAAAGCCCACCCATTTGCTGTTAATCAGGTTGCTGATGAACGAGGGATTCCTGGGGTTGATCTTATAGTCCTTAAACGCCAGGACAATGCCGCCCATGGGCAGATAGCGCAGCAGCAGCAGCCAGATGGCGGCGGGAGCCACCATGGTCAGCAGCACCAGAGTTTTCTTGTGCTTTGCCAGATGCCCGGAGGTCAGCCGGTTGGGCGCTTCTTTCAGCGCATTGCGAGCCATCTCTTCCCATCCTTTCTGTGATAAAATGATGAAATGAGGCGTAACATCCGCTTCTGATTTATTTATATTCTAGCATCGTCTTGGTTATAAGTCACGATACAGCCTTGCCTTTTCTTGCTTTTCCTTGTTCACTTTGCCATATTCCACAGCTGTAACCCTCTCATGTTCGTAGGGAACGGATTCATGTCAAGAGCAACATGGTTTACAGATTGTGTAACAACATGGTTTACACATTTGCTCTTGGATCGTTCTCCAAAAGGTATGCTCTTCTAAGGGTGTAGGCTCTGGCTTCCAGGTTGATTCTT